>JBPYDR010000043.1:0-2122 GCA_051986235.1 Pseudolabrys sp. | reverse complement strand
GACGCCACCACACATCGATCAGCCCTTCAGCGAGCGCATCGATCAGCGCGTCATCGTGATAGGGCGTCGGCGTGATGCGCAGCCGCTCGGTGCCGCGCGGGACGGTCGGATAGTTGATCGGCTGGATGTAGATGCCGTGCTCGGCGAGCAGAAGATCGCTCGCTTCCTTGCACTTCTCCGGATGACCCACCATCACTGGCACGATGTGCGTGTCGTTAAGCACCACCGACAGGCCGGCAGCATTGAGCACAGCCTTCACCCGCGCGGCCCGCTCCTGATGGCGCTCGCGCTCCCATTGCGAAGCCTTGAGGTGGCGGATCGCCGCGGTGGCGGCGGCGCAGACCGGCGGCGGCAGTGCGGTGGTGAAAATGAATCCCGGCGCGTAAGAGCGCACCGCATCGATAACGTTCGCGCTTGCCGCGATGTATCCGCCAAGGCAGCCGAACGCCTTCGCCAGTGTGCCCTCGACCACGTCGATGCGGTGCAAGGCGCCTTCACGCGCGGCGATGCCGGCGCCGGCCGGCCCGTACATGCCGGCCGAATGGACCTCGTCAATATAGGTCATCGCGTTATAGTGCTGCGCGAGGTCGCAGATGCGGTTCACCGGCGCGACGTCGCCGTCCATCGAATAGAGAGCCTCGAACACGATCAGCTTCGGCCGCTCCGGAGCCTCCGCCGCCAGTAATTCCTCAAGGTGCGTGATGTCATTGTGACGCCATATCTTCTTCTCACCGCCCGAACGGCACACCCCCTCGATCATTGAGTTGTGGTTGAGCGCATCGGAGAGGATCACGCAGTTCGGCATCAGCTTGGCAATAGTGGCGATGCCGGTCTCGTTGGACACATATCCCGAGGTGAAGACCAGCGCGGCTTGTTTGCCGTGCAGCTCGGCGATTTCGCACTCCAATTGGACGAGCGGGTGATTGGTCCCGGAAATGTTACGCGTGCCACCGGCACCGGCGCCCATGCGAGTCGCGGTCTCGACCATGGCACCGATCACCTTGGGGTGCTGCCCCATGCCAAGGTAGTCGTTCGAACACCAGATCACGACCGGGCGCGGGCCGCCCGGGGAATGCCAGGTCGCGTGGGGAAATCGTCCGGCGACACGCTCGAGATTGGCGAACACGCGGTAGCGCCGTTCCTCCTGGAGGCGGGCAAGCGCAGCGGAAAAGAAATGATCATAGGTCATAGCGCGAAAATCTCCATCCGGCTTTGCTCAACCATTGAGACTTCCGATACTGGTCGGATTCGGAGAGCCTCCGCGGACCACACGATCGGAGCCGTGTTGCCGGCCACGACCCCACATAGCGTTCGGTATCCCCGGTCGTGACGATGCCGACCGGTCACGCCCCGCCGGCAGGTGCGGCTGGCTGAAGCGTGACCGAAAAGGCCATCGGACGTAGATCGTCAAGTTGCGGCGTCAAGAAGTTCGCTGACCGCTTTGCTCACCCGCAGCGTTTTAGCGACGTCGCGAGCAGTGACGTCCGGATTGGAGATAAAGAAAACGTCGCACTCAAACAAAGTGTTAGCGACGAACTCGTCAACGGATTTGCGATCTTTCACGCCTTTGGGGGGGAAACCTTCCCACATGCCAAATATCTGCTCGAGCCACGGGCCGGCTTCTCTCAGGACATCCTCGAGATAGGCCTTGAAGTCGCCGTCGTAGACGATCGTTACCAACATCCGGGTATCGTTGTCGATCAGCGCCGCGCGGAAGTCGTGCAGGGTGCCAACTCTACCCTCCCAATATGCCGCCTCGGCGTTAATCTGCGGTACGCGGTCGCGGAACAATTTTGCTCCGCCGGGGACAAGTTTGCCGATGAAGGAAATTTCTCCCTTTTTCCCGATGCGCTTGCCCGGCCCGTCGGGCTGACGGGTCATGTGCTGAGCGTTTGCTGTACGTTCGTTCTCGATCATTTTCGCGTCCATGGTAGTTCTCCTTTTAGCTAGTTTGCTGCTCTAGGGATTAGCTGCACGCCGAAACAGCGAGCAGAGGCTGCTCCAGCGGTTTTCGCGTCGAGCGCTTGCGCCAGCAAGTCGTATGCCCGGGGCGTCTTGCGAACTCGCAAATTGAACTCTGAGAGGCGGAGTGCCTTCGGGGGATCGTTTCCCACACCGAGCC
>JBPYDR010000042.1:0-2249 GCA_051986235.1 Pseudolabrys sp. | reverse complement strand
AAAGCGCTCTATGCATATGTGATGACGCGACCACCCGTCAGGGCAGTAGCACCCGCGAACACAATTCCATTCCCGCTCAACATCCGCTTTCTACAGGAAGGCTGGAAAATACTGTTCTTCAGGAGCGGCCGCTATCAGCCGAACGCATCCAAAAGTGCAGAGTGGAATCGTGGCGCCTACTTGGCGGAAGGGCTTAGCCTTTGCAGCAGCTGTCACACCCCCCGCAACTCGCTCGGCGCCGAAAAGAAGGCTGACGTCTACGCCGGCGCCACGGTCGACAACTGGATCGCGCCGGCGCTGACAGACGCCAATCCTTCACCGGTTCCGTGGACCGAAAGTGAGCTTTTCAGCTATTTGCGCGACGGCGTGGCACCACTTCACGGGGTGACCGCCGGCTCGATGTCTCCGGTTGTGCACGCCGGTCTCTCGGCGGTGTCTGACTCCGATGTCCGCGCTCTAGCAGTGTATTTCGCGGATCTCGGCCACGCGGACAGCCGAACAGGCACCATTGACGCAACCGTGAAAGAAGCCCTGGCGAAGTCGCGCCTTGGCGCCACCGGCGAAGATGATCCTGACGCTAGGCTTTATGCCAGTGCCTGCATCGGTTGCCATTACAATGCCCCGCCCATGCCGCTCGCCGCGCGTCCTGAGCTCGCCCTCAACAGCGCGCTGACGCTGCCGGAGCCGACGAACTTTATCCACGTCGTGCTCAATGGGATCGGCATAACGGAAGGTGGGCCAGACCTGGTGATGCCCAGCTACGCTGCCGCGCTTTCAGATGCCGATATCGCACGGCTTGCCGCTTATTTGCGGCGCACTCGCACCGACAAGCCCCCGTGGACTGATATCGAAAAGAAAGTAGCCGCCGCTCGCGCGCAATGGACCTCCAACTGAGAATAGGGCACTTTCAACCATGACCACTCTCGATCTCAATGGCCGCACAGTCTCGGTGCGGAGTTCTGATGACACGCCACTCTTATGGGTGATCCGCGACGAATTTGGTCTCACCGGCAGCAAGTTTGGTTGCGGGATTGGGATGTGTGGCGCCTGCACCGTTCATGTGGATGGTCGACCGACGCGATCATGCATCACCGCAGTCGGCGCGGTCACGGGCGCAAAAATCACAACCATCGAAGGACTAGATCCCAATGGGCGCCATCCGCTGCAAATGGCCTGGATAGAGATGCAGGTTCCGCAATGCGGCTATTGCCAGTCGGGCCAGATCATGCAGGCAGCTGGCCTGCTCAAGGATTATCCGGACCCGACCGACGAGGACATCAACGCGGTCATGGCGGGCAATCTCTGTCGTTGTATGACCTACGTGCGCATTCGGAGTGCTATCAAACTCGCAGCATCTCGCATACGAGGAGGGTCGCATGCTTAACCTCTTCTGCAGACCGTCTTCATCCGATCCTGCGCAGTTTGCACTGTCGCGGCGCAACTTTCTGATCGTGACGGTCGAAACGGGCATTGTGCTGGGATACGCACGCTCAGTGCTTGCCGCTGTTGAGTTTCCCTTAACTGCCGAGCGTGGGGCCGCTTACGGCAATCTGTTTGAGCCAACCATCTGGTATTCAATTGGCCACGACGGCCGCATCACCGTCAACATTATCCGGGCGGAAATGGGTCAGCATGTCGGCACTGCGCTCGCCCGTATCGTCGCCGATGAACTGGAGGCCGATTGGGACAAGGTGGCCATCGTTCACGTCGATTCCGATCCGAAATGGGGAGTCATGGTGACTGGAGGTAGCTGGTCGGTATGGCAGAGTTTCCCGACCCTCAGCCGGGCCGGCGCCGCCGGCCGCATTGCTCTCATCGAAGAGGGCGCGAAACTTCTCGGCGTTGATCAAAAGACATGCACGGCACGAAGCGGTTCCGTCGTTTCTGGAAGCCAGTCGATCGCCTACGCGGATATCGTGGCGCGGGGCGATCTGAACCGAAGCTATACTCCAGACCAGCTGCAGCAGATGCCGATAAAGCCGGCGACCGAACGGCGTCTGATCGGAGGCGACACCACGGCGCTCGACATTCCAGCCAAGGTCAATGGCGAGGGACGCTACGGGATCGATGCGGCGGTGGACGGGATGATCTACGCTCGTCCCAAGATACCGCCTACCCGCTATAACTGCTCGGTCGTCTCGATCGACGATTCTGCAGCCAAGAGCGTGCCCGGCTACATAAAAAGCCTGGCACTGGACGACCCGTCCGCCACCGCGCCGGGCTGGGTCATGGTCTATGCCGAAAGCTTC
>JBPYDR010000041.1:0-5495 GCA_051986235.1 Pseudolabrys sp. | reverse complement strand
AACCGGATCATCGCCGCCCATTATCTCAACGGGTGGGCGTGGTCGCTCTTTCTCTGGCGCGGGTATCGCTCGCGGTTGCGGACGCGGCGCATCTGACGGCGCGGTCCAAACAAGCGCCTTCGTGTCGATCAACACTTGTAGGTTTTTCAACCCCGTGACGGGCACTACGCTTCCGCGCGGGTACACGTTCGACCCGACGACGATTTGCTTCCGTGCGACCAATTCCCAACCTTTGGCTGGCCGTGCAAGTGGATTGTCCGACATTCGATGTTCCTCCTGTTAACCGCCGCCATCCGGCAATCGATGTCCGTATGGCGCATAGATCGAAAACGGATTCGGCTCGCTCAACACGCCGGGGCCGAACGCCGTATGTGCATAGCCAAAGCTGTCGTCATCGTTACGACGCATCCGCGCGGGCGTGCCGTCAGGCAGAACAGCGTCATGGATTCCGCCAACACGACGCGGCGCTATTGGCACAACGTTGGCCGCAGGCGCAGCGGGCTGGTGTACATCCGACCGCGCCACGCTGGCCTGCTCGACGGTCGAGGGGCCGACCGACGCAATGGTGCGCTCAACGCAAAACTCACAACGCTGAGCACGAACAATCGTCAGCTTGACCTCGCATGGCGGGGGCGGCGTCATTTCCTCGATCTGCGTCCGCATGGCTTGCAACTCGCCAAGCGTCACGCTGTCGTCGCCAGCAATAACCCGCACGGTCAACTGTTCGACGCGAAGGTGACACGCCGCCAGATAGGCTAAGCGAACGTCGTGCGCCGCTAGGCCCGTGCTGGCCTGCAAACGGTCCTTGATCGCGACAAACCGCTTTGCCTGATCGGCGGTTGGGTTACGCTTTTTCGCCACGTCCCAGCCCTTCTATTTCGGCCATGTTGAGCGACGGCGATTCCGCCTCTGCGGCTTTGCGCGGTATGCCGTCGAGCAAGCGTCGAGCGGTATTGCTGGCACGCGATCTGGTGAGCGCGGTGCGAGCGCGTTCGGCGTCGTCTAGGTGACGCGCTACGACGGCCAGCAACATGACTTGCGACGGCGTTGGCGCATAATCGACCAGCAACCGCTGCAAGCGTTCGGCAACGCGCTGTTACTTGGCGCGGTACTCGGTATTGCCGCTCAAAAACCTACCGCTGCGCTGATCGTGCTGCGCTACCGCACCGCTCGCCGAACCGTCCATTTTGAAACCCGCCAACATGGATACCGAAACGGGAAAATACGGCGCGAATCGCTAAGCCGCAATGCTGGCGCGGGATTTACGGCGGAGGACGTTCCGCCGCGTCACCTCGGCAAATCTCGTCACGTGATGAGAATTCGGCACCACAAAAACCGACATCGAGGTGATGGTCGGGCGAGGGCGGGCGCAAATTTCGTTCTTTCCTCGCCCACCCTTGAAGCGGTCGGGTCGTGAGGGACGTGAAGGTCGTGATCCGCTATCTCCATATATTTTTCTACGCACGCGGGCTTTTTGATTGGGGAGTGTTGTGGAGGTTGTATTTAATGGGGATAGGAAATCACGACCTTCACGACCTTCATGACCCTGATGACCATCGCAGACGGCCATCGACGACCGCTCGTGCGGCGGTGATGCGATCCCTGATGGACAGTTCCGACTTGGCGTAGATCATCAGGCGACGGCCCTCGATCTTCCACATGCCATCCTTGGTTTCGTTTCTGACGGCGACATAGCCGCATGTCTCAAAGCGGTGGGGTATCTTGCGCGAGTTCTTCCGGTCGCGGAGCCATATTGCGAATTCGGGGTGGGCGTGATCGATGACCTGTTTGACCGTCAGGGCGTCGGGCGAGCCAAGCGATTCCACGGCGTCGGCCAGTTCGGCATCTTCCGGTGCGCGAGATGCCGCCACGATGTCCCAAAATGCTTGCGTCTTGGGCGGCGGTGCTTTCGGATCGAAGCCGGTGATGTCCAGCTTCTTGAGATAGGCTGCGACGTGGGCGTTGCCGCCGTCGCGATACCATCCCCACAACCTGTTCCAGTAGTCCTGCGGGAAGTCATCCTTGGTGAGATCGGACCAAGCGACGAAGTGTCGGCGATCATCGGCGGGCAAATAGATGCCATCGGCTTTGTGATTGGTCGTGATGATGACGCCGAGACAATTCGGCACAGAATATTCGCGCAAGTTCTTTTCATCGACGCGCAGGACATCGGGCGGTGCGGCGGTGAAAGACTTCATGCGATCATAAAATTGGAAGCGATCTACATCGCCGAGATCACGCGCCTCGCTGATGCGAAGGATGACGGATCGCAAGAATCCGCTGAACCGACCTAGTACATGCTGCGGTGAGACTTCCAAGAAATTCCACGGGCCGACCGCGTGCTTGACCGGCTCTAATAACGTGTCCTTGCCGATGCCTTGTGCGCCGCCCATCACCAGAGCGTGATTGATCTTCTCGGCGGGATTCTGCACACGTTGCGCCAGCCACCGGATGATATGTTCGGCATCATCGCCGAACACTTTGCTCGCGTGATCGAGCCACGGCGTAGCCTTATCTGGATCACCGCTGGCGATGATCGGCGGCTTGTATAGGTTGAGGCACCTCATACCGGGGCGATGTATCCAGCCGCCCTCAAGCATTATCAGGCGGTCGGCGATCAGCATCGGTTCTCCCGGTGCCCACGTCATTTGCTCTACCGCACGATGACGGTCGAGCCACGCGCTCGCTTTGCCCTCACCGTCAGGGGATTGCAGACGAGCATTGACGCTGGACGCGGGCCACATCTCGCGCGACGGCACGAACAGATAAGAATGCATCGGCATGTAGGCGTAGAAGTCGTCTACCATCACGACTTCGGCCTGCTGCCTGACGATCTTGTCGTCGGTCATGACTCGCGCGTCATGAAATCGGGGATCGACAGGTCGTCGGGGATTTCCAGTTTCGTCTGGCCGACCACCTCGTTGCGCGATGGTCTTATTGTCGAGCGGTGCGGTGCCCGGAATCGAAAGTTGGTTGACGCAACGCGCATCCTTGTCCGTTCCGCCGCAGACGACGCAATCGCACTGTAGGCGCTTATCGGTCATGATCGACTCCGTCGCCGCAAACGTTCGTCGCGCAGTTCGCGAGCGATACGGTCAAAATGCTGGTGTTGAGCGCATTGGCAGGGGCAGGCGTTCGTCGCCGTCAGAAAGTCATCCACGAACGCACAATCGAAAGCCTGATCGAGCGTCACCTCGCCGTGGCGCAATAGGTCGTAGCGTGCCGCCGCTCTCAATAAGAGCGCGGCACGGGGATCGACGGGTTGTTGACGAGGGCTGAGCGGTGCTATAGGCGCAGAAGCTTTTCCAGAGCCTTCTTTATCGCCTTGCCCCGGCCCAAGTGCCGGGGCGTTCTTCATCCGCCGACCCCCGATTTATTGCGAGCCTTGCGGCGACGCTCTGCGCGGGCGCGTTCGCGCTCGTGGAGTCTGTCGAGATTTTCGAGGCGAGGCGGCGGCGGTGCCTTAAAGACGGCGGGCGGCATGTTCGCTTGATAGGCGCGTATCGATTCGACCGTCACCAGCGTGCGGTTGCCGTCCTTAACGCCGTTCAGCAGACGCTTGCCGAGAAGTTCGAACACGAACGAGCGACCGCGATGCAGGACATCGCAGGCAACATCAATCGGAACGGCGTGAACGAGGAAATGGAAGGGCGGTTTTGCGTCCGCGACAGGAGAATCCTGCACGTCACCCTCACAGAGTTGGCTCGGATTTCCACTCCCTTTGGAAATCGCGGGCCAGTTAGCCCCTCTCTGCTGCATGTGCGGTGCAGTGATTCGGAGTAGAGCGCGGACAATGCGCAAACACAACCGCCGACCGTGCTTCCCCTAAAGCTGCCGTGCGAGTTGTCCACATGCCGCCCAATCTCGTCCCCGTGGCTCAGGACGCGTTATTTGGATTCCGGCTAGTACCCCTGCGCCCACCAAAGAAAAACGCCCCGCCGAAGCGGGGCGCGTGTTTCTCGACGTAGAAATATTACGACGCTCGCCGGTTGCGCTCCGCCTGTAGATCGTGAACCTCGCCGCTGCCCTTGTGCCGTGGCTTGGCGAGGAAATCGCTCCACTGCTTCATCAGCCGAACGCGGCGCTCGAACAGATCGGTGCGCCGGTAGGCTTTCACGACATCGGTCCCAACAACGTGGTCGAGCGCCATCTCGACAATGAACTCGGGATAGTTGGTCCGCTCCGCTGCCCAATCTCTGAACGTCGAGCGAAAGCCGTGAACGGTCAGGCCGGGGTGTCGCTCTTTGAGAAGTTCAAGCATAGCCCCGCTGCTAATATCGAACACGTGACGGTGGTGCTTCAGGCCATCGAGAATCTGCATAGCGCGATCAGATAATGGCACGCGATGATCCCCTCTACCACCGCTTTTGATTTTCATCCGCGAGCGGGGAATGACCCATTGGCGCTCGCGCAGATCGAACTCGGACCATTTCGCGCCCACAATCTCATCGGTCCTGCCGCATGTCAGCACGGCGAACTCCAGCGCCCGAGCCGCGATTCGCTTGTCCTGCCGCAACTCGGCAAGGAACGCCGGGGCGTCGTCGATCTTCATCGCCGCATGGTGATTCTTCTCCATCCTCGGCTTGCTGAGCAGGGCCGTTATGTACTCGCGCCGCGCCGGATTATCGCCGGTCCTGTAATTGCCCGCGATTGCGTAGTCGAAAACCTTCTTGATCTGCCCCTGAATCTTTGACGCGGTGTCGCCTATGGTGTGCCAGATCGGCTCAAGCGTGTCTTTGATGTGGGCTGTCTCGATGTCGGCAACATTCAATTTGCCGATGGTCGGGTAGACATACGTCTGCATATTCCAGAGCCATTGCCGCCGATACTTTTCATTTTTCAAGTTGGGCGCGTGTTTCTTGTGGTAAGCCTCAGTGCATTGCTCGAATGTCTTGACCTTCAGTTCTTTCGCCTTCAACGCCAGACGTTCTTTCTTCGCCTGTTTGCGTTCTGCCAGCGGGTCAACGCCGTCAGCGATTGCCGACCGCAAGTCAGCTTTCTTGCGGCGGGCTTCAGCTAGGCCAACACGATGCAGCGGGCCTAGACCAAGATCATGCCGCTCGCCGTCCATCTCGTAGCGGAATATCCAATTCCGATTGAAGCCGTCCGTTGATTTCGTGACCTGCAAATAGAGGCCATCGCCATCAAGGAGCCGCTTTACGAACTTACCCTTGTCGGGCTTGGCTCTCCTGATTTCCGCGTCTGTAAGAAGATCAACCCTGCGCATTGCTCGCCTCCACCCCCTTATCCATGTCTAGAAGGCGGATATAGCACGGACAGGCGCGGACGTGTAAAGACATTTCAATTCAGAAAGTGCCCGCCGGATCGAAATAAGTGGACAAGGCGCGGACAGAGGCGGACGGATTTTCTTGGAGACCCTTTCCGCACTGCACCCGGCTTGTTAGAAGGCGCAACCGAGGCCAGAAGCTCGACAATGACCGAACCGAAAGCGCGCGATTACAGCGAGACGCTGTTTCTCCCCAAGACCGGTTTTC
>JBPYDR010000040.1:0-99628 GCA_051986235.1 Pseudolabrys sp. | reverse complement strand
ACCGCGAGCGCAATGCCGATCAGCGCCGCCAGCCAGAACGGTGCGCCGAAATTCATCGCCGCCAGGACGAAGAACGCGGGCAGCATGACGAACTCGCCCTGGGCGAAGTTGATCGTCTGCGATGTCTGCCAGAGGAGCGTAAAGCCGACGGCAATCAGGGCATAGATTGCGCCGGTCGCGAGGCCGGATACCAAAAGCTGGATGAAGGAAGCCATTGGTCGAGCCTTTGGCTTCCGCCCGGCGATTGCGCCGGGCGGAAGAACACGTGAGAAAGACTACTTGTTGAGCTTCGGCAAGGTTTCGACGATCTTTTGCTTGCCCCCAACAACTTCGCCTAGGAAGCTGATCCGGTCGATATCGCCGTTCTTGTCCCAGGTTGCTTCCATCAGAATGCCGGGCTCATCTTTCGGCGAGATCGTGATGCCGTGCGCGGCCTCGGCAAAAGCCTTACTGTCGAACTTGCCGATTTTTTCCGTCACATGCTTGATGAAATAGACGGCTGTGTAGCCCTTGATGCCGTTGTGATCGCAGGCATAGCCGAACCGCTTCTTGAAGTTGGCGGCGAACTCCTGCACGGCCGGGATCGGTGCATCGACTGTGAGGCCGACATGGCCACGCACGCCATTGGCCGCTTCGCCGGCCAGGTCGATCACTTTCTGCCCAAGCAACGTTGTTTCCCCGATCAGCGGGTTGTTAAGGCCCTGTTTCTTGGCCTCGCGAAGGAAGCGCGCGCTCTCTTCTTCGTTGAGATAGACGAATACCGCATCGGCATTGGCGGCTTTGAGCTTCACCACGTCGGCCGAGAAATCGGCCTGCCCGGATTCCGTCGAGATATCGGCAACCACTTTGATGTCACGGGCGTTCATTTCCTTGACGAAGGTATCGCGACCGCCTTTGCCGAAGTCGTTGTTCACCCACAGCACGCCGACGGTCTTCGCCTTGACGCCGTCACGCATGTAGTTAGCAATCTTCGGCATGCTGAATTGCTGACCGAACGACGTGCGGAAAACGTAAGGGTTGCTTTTCTGGGTAATGGCCGCCGCCTCGCCGCCGACAATCTCGGGAATCTCGGCTTGCTGTGTGAGCAGCATGTCGACGAGCACGGACCCCGAGAAGACAGGGCCGAGAATGACGAAAGGCTTGTTGTCGAGCACCTTCTGCACCTGCGCGCGCGAAATGCCCGCGTCGCTTTGGGTGTCGAGCAAAGGCGTGTCGATCTTGCGCCCGAGGATTCCGCCCTTGGCGTTGATCTCATCGATCGCCAACAGCATCCCGTCGCGGAAATTGGTGCCCGACACCGCGCCGGCGCCGGACAGCTCGAGAATGGCTGGAATGTATACGGTCGACTGCGCGAAAACCGGGCTGGCCACGCCAACCCCCGCTACAATCACCGACGCAAGCAGTGCTGAACGAAACATGGGAAGCTCCCTCCTGTGGTAGACGGCGGCCCGTTGCATCGGGCTTCTGGCGGCGCGGCGCCCCCATATCCGGGCCTGCACCACCAATGACGACCTTGCTAATCCGCTCGCCCAAGGTCAATAACCAAAACGTGCCGGAAACTTAACATGGTGTTATTTTTTTCGCACCGGACGCGCGCGTGCCGCGGATTCCATCTGGCCACGCAAAGCCGCGACAAATCGTGCACCATGGCTCGATAGCGGAACATCCTTGCGGTGCGCGATGTAGGTCTGAAACACGGTCGGCTCGGCGATGTCGAGCGCGCGCAGGCGCGGCCACTGGTCAGCGGCCAAGGTGAACTCGTCGACGATGGCAATGCCGAGTCCGTGTGAAACCAGCGCACAGACTGTGGACCCGAAGCGGGCACGGATCGTGACTTCATACTGCAGCGCGTGGCTGGCGAAGAGACCGGCCATGATGCGTCCATAAGGATCGTTCGGATCGACGCCGATGAGCGGATACTTCACGATTTCATCCGTCGTCACGCGCGCGCGACGCGCCAGCGGGTGCCCTTCCGGCACGATGCATTTCAACCGACCGCGGGCCAGCGGTTCGACGGCAAGCATCGTGTGATCGAGCTTGTAGCTCAGCGCCACCACTTCCCCTTTGCCAAGCAGCAGATAGTCTGCGGCATCCTCGATCTTCAGGATGTCCACCTCGATCAGCAGGTTGGGTAGCGCCTTGCGCAGGTCGGCGATCGCGCGCGGCACCATGATGTTGGCGATGCTCGGCACCGAACCGATCTTCAATTCGGTCTCGGCGCCGCGCTGGATCCGTGAAATCACAAATTGCAGATCTTCGACCTTGTCGTATACGCCGTTGATCTGGCTGAAAATTGCGTTGGCCTGCGGCGTCGGGCTGTACCGTCCTCCTTTGCGGCTGAACAGCTTGACCCCGACGGACGTCTCGGCGTGCTTCATCACGCGACTCACACCCGGTGACGAAACATTGAGCAGCCGCGCCGCGCCACCGACAGTACCCGTCACCATGATCGCGCGGATGACCTCGATTTGGCGCAGCGTAAGCATCAACGCATACCGCTATTTTCGTTGCGGCGGATCGCGAGAGAGATTCTTCGCGGCAAGTTCGTCGAGATAATCCTGCCAATAGGCATTGCGATTGCGCCCGAGCTCAAACAGATAGTTCCAGTCGAAAATTCCTGTCGAGTGCATGTCATCGAACACGAGCCGTACGGCATAATTGCCGATGGGCAACACTTCGATGATCTCGACATTGCGTTTACCGGGAACGGTCTTGCGTTCGTCGGGCGAGTGGCCCTGCACTTCTGCGCTCGGGCTCTTCACCCGCAGATATTCCGCGGGTAGATCAAACCGCTCACCGCCATCGTAGGTAATGGTCAGGGTCTTGCGATCCTTGTGCAGGCGCAATTCGGTTGGCCAGACTTGCGCGTCGGTCATCAGCTCACAAACCGCACCATGCCGGCGACGCTGAGGTCGTAACCACCAAATTCCGCGGCACGCGTTGCAAATTCTGCTGAACGCAGGAAATTGAAAAGGGTCTGCATTGATGGCTTGAAGTAGTCATGCTGGCGTGTGACGAGATCAAACGACTCCCAGGTGATGGGAACGAAATCGAGACCTGCGCTATTGGCGACACCGCGCGTCGCGATGCCGGTGTCGGCCCGGCCAGCGCGAATGGCCTGGGCGACGTCCGGACCGATTGGACATACAGGCGCGGCGACGGTCAGTTGATCGAGTGAGATTTTCGCCCGGTGCAGCAAGGCGAGCAACAGCTGTTGAGCGCCGGCACCTTTTGGCCGCACAGCGATGCGCGCCCGCGCCCTGTTCACATCCTCGATCGAACCAAGTTTAAGCGGATTTGCCGGTAGAACGAGAAAGCCCTGTTCACGCCGACAAAAACCGATCAGGACTGCGTCATTCAATTCGCTGCAATTTTTGATGGTCGCCGTGTTGGCGTCGGTCGTCGCGTCTTCAAGGGAATGCAGGTGGATTGCGGCTGCGAGCGTCTCGCCGGCGACAAAACGAGCAAGGCCGGCCTCGCTGCCGGCGGCCAGCGTCGCAAGACCTGAACCGCTTTCGCGCAACGCCCATCCCAGCAGCGGATCATGACTACCGCTGATGATCGGGGCTGGTTCCGGACGCACAACGCCCGGCGGGCGCAGTACACTTGCGGCAAGCCAATGATCGAGCTCGGCCTTCGGAAAGAGCCAACGTCCAGTAACTTTTGTACAAGGGACCGCGCCTTCGGCCACCATTTCGTAGATTTTGCGCTCTTTGAGCCGGAGATAGGCGGCGGCTTCGGCGGTCGTCAACAGTTGCACGAATGTGACCCCTGCACTCATTTGTACCTTTTCTAAGGATGCCAAAAAACGCAAAAATAACAAGGGAGTGTATGGACTACCGAACTATCCCCACCCCCGTCTTGCGGGCTTGCTTGCGAGGGCAGGATAGCGGTGACTAGTGGCTTGAAAAACTCGTTAGAATCGCAAGCGAAATGACCCACACCTCAAGTCCTCCACCAACGGCAATCGCTTTCCCCATTCTCGCGATCGCATTCGTTTTTGTCGCGCCATACATTGGCTACGATCCCAGCGCGCGGCCGCCCTCGTCTTATTCCCTTGCGGCGTCGGGGCTGATGATCGTCATCATGCTCGGCGCCGTGTTCGCCGCGGTTTATCATGCCGACGTTATTGCGCATCGCGTGGGCGAACCCTATGGGACGCTGGTTCTGACCCTCGCCGTCACCGTCATCGAGGTGGCTCTCATAGAATCGATCGTGCTGACACCAGGCAGCTCGCCGGCTCTTGCCCGCGACACCGTGTTTGCCGTCGTCATGATCGTGTGCAATGGCTTGATCGGGTTGTGCATCGTTTGGGGCGGATTACGGCACCACGAGCAGGAATATCAAACATCCGGCGCAAGCGTCTATCTGACGGTGCTCGGCGCCCTGTCGATCCTCACGCTCGTTCTCCCCAACTATACCGTCACAACCATCGGGCCGTATTTTTCAAATCCGCAACTCATCTTCATCAGCATCATAACGATCATTCTCTACGCCGCTTTCCTGTTCATCCAGACATCGCGGCATACCGAATATTTTCGTGCCGAGGTCGGTGACGCCAATGACGCGGGCCATGACTATCCCTCAGCCCGTCTTGTGACGATCAGCGTGATCATGCTGCTGGTCGCGTTGGGCGGAGTCATCCTCACCGCAAAAAAATTCGCGATAATTCTCGAGGCTGGGCTCTCTCACTTTGGCGCCCCCCCGGCTGTTGCGGGCATCATCATCGCCATGGTCGTCCTGGCGCCTGAGAGCATCACGGCCGTGCGCGCGGCGGAGCGTAACGAATTGCAGAAGAGCCTCAATCTTGCGCTTGGTTCATCCCTGGCGACAATCGGCCTGACGATACCCGCGGTTGCAATCACAAATGTCTTTATCGGCAAGCAAATCGAAGTCGGCCTTTCCGGGCGTGATACCTTGTTGCTTGCTCTCACCCTTTTCCTGAGCCTTCTGACCTTCGGAACCGGAAGAACCAACATTCTTTCCGGACTCGTTCACCTCGTTGTCTTTGCAACGTTCCTCTTTCTGGTCTTCGTTCCCTGAAACGCGGAAGACAATGCAAATGAAAATGGGGGACGGGCGAGGCTGCCGTCCCCCAGTCCAACACGTCCGCGACCAACGCTACTTGCGGACGATCAGGCTCTTGTCCTCAGGCCTTTCCGATCGGCATCGCCACAAAGTGCGTGGCTTCCGCTGTCTTGACCCGCAACAGGATGGAGCTCTTGCCGGCGCTGCGCGCGTCGGTAATCGCCTTGCGAACATCCGCCACATTGGCGACCGCCTTGCCGCCGACATCGAGGATGACATCGCCGGTCTTGATGCCGCGCTCGCTGGCCGGACCGTTGGGGTCGACGCCAACCACTGCGACACCGTCCGAGCCGGCGCCGCCGACGTCCTTGGCCGGAGCAAGATTGAGTCCGAGCCGCGGGCCGTCCGTTGAGGCCTCCTTTTCGTCTTGAACTTTTGCCTGCTTCTGGTCCGGCATCTTGGCGAGTGTCAGATCCATGGTCTTGACTTCGCCTTTGCGCGTGAGTGTCAGCTTGACGCGCGAACCGGGCGCCATCATCCCGATCCTGCGGGCGAGCTCACGCGAGTCCTTGATCGTCGCGCCATCGACTGCGGTGATCACGTCGCCTGCGGCAACGCCGGCCTTCGCAGCAGGGCTCTCGGCCTGCGGCTCGGCAACAAGCGCGCCTTCTGCCTTCTTGAGGCCGAGGCTGTCGGCAATCTCCGCCGTCACCGGCTGGATTTGCACGCCCAACCAGGCCCGATCGACGTAACCGCGCTCCTTGAGCTGGGCCACGACCATCTTTGCGGCTTCAGCGGGGATATCGAACCCGATACCGACCGAACCACCCGACGGCGAGAAAATGGCGGTATTCACGCCGATGACACTGCCTTCCATGTTGAAGGTCGGTCCGCCCGAATTGCCTTTATTGATCGGCGCATCGATCTGGATGTAGTCGTTGTACGGACCGGACCCGATATCGCGGCCGCGCGCCGACACGATGCCGGCCGTCACGGTGCCACCAAGACCAAACGGATTCCCGACGGCGACAACCCAGTCGCCGATACGCGGTTCGCGGTCGGCGAACTTCACGAAGGGAAAGCTCTTGTCGGATTCAACCTTGATGAGCGCCAGGTCGGTCTTCGCATCGGTGCCGACAACTTTCGCCTTGTAGACGGCTCCGTCATCGGCCGTAACCTGGACGGTCTTCGCGCCATCGACGACGTGATTGTTCGTCACGGCATAGCCATCCGCTGAAATGAAGAACCCGGAGCCCTCGCCGGTCACGCTTTGCCGCCCGCGCGGCATGGCCTGCGGCATGCCTTGCTGCATGCCCTGGCGACCGAACTGGTCGAAGAACTTCTCGAACGGGAACCGCGGATTCGCCTCGCTCTCGTCGTTGTCACCCATACCGGTCGTCTTCGCGGTCTCGTCGATCTTGACGCGGACCGAAATCACGGACGATTTCACTTTCTCGACCACATCGGCAAAACCAGCCGACGGTTGAACGCTGTCCGCAAGCGCGGGCGTTGTGAAAGCAGGAAGGTTCGATCCATTGAAGCCTGAAGGCCCCACGGCGACCGCGGCAATGGCCAGGCCGGCGACCGATGCAAGGAGGACCAGTCGACGCGGAGAAAATCCTTTGCGCTCCGCTCTGGCAGGAAGCAGTTGGTTCATATCGTCGTCTCCACTTTGAATAGAATCTCTGACGTTCCAGAGTGATCGCGTGTTTGATAGGCGGATCGACCTTACGGCTGCATTTCTCCACGATTGAAAATTCGTAATCTTGGCGACCAAGTTGTCGCAGGCCAGGCTCCACGCCGGCCGAAACTCGTTATGGCCGGCTCGTAGTCCCAAAACAGCGCGCCACCCCCGGCCGGGTGGGAATACCGCCGGCTGACAACGCATTTCTGCGGTGCAGTGTTACTTCACGCGCGCCCACCGACTCATCGATAAAGGTGGTGCATACGGGAGGACCTGATGGACGCGTCAGCATCTGCAATCGAGAAAACATCCGACGTGGAGATGGCCGAAGATATCTGCACATTGCTGGAACAAACGATCCTGAAATACTTTCCCGCGAACGAAGCCGATCGGCCGAGGCAGGCGTCGGTTCCTCTGGTTCCTCCCCGCGAGGAGAAACCGGAAGCCTGACCCCGGCGCACGCCGCCGAGGGCGAAGCGTAAGGGCCGAAATGCCCGAGTTCAGACTTGACCCAGCCCCTGTTCTCCCGGAAGACCGCGCAGTGACCAAATCAATCGAATGGTTGCTGGCGAATGATGAGCACGCGCGGATTCTTCTTTGCTTTCTCGATCGCAACCATCAATGCGTATTGCCTTGGCGCGAGCAGCGCCGAAAACACTTATGGCGCAGCTCCGGGCAATCTCAAAGACCACCTGGACAGGCTCGTCCGTTCTTATCCCGACCAGATTGCCGGTCATGACACCGAAATTCTGGTTCTGAAGAATGGACGAAAATTCCGAATCTCGGACGGTCGAACCAACAAGACTTTCCGGGAGCTGCTGGAAAGTCCCGACGTCGACGACATGTTCTATTCGACATATCCGCTCGGCACGGAGCCAAAACAGCCAGAAGCCAACGCTGACCCTGGCCGTGTGCGCTTTGAACCGCTGTTCGTTGCCATGTACGGCGATTGCAACAGGAACGAGGTTGTCAGGCACCTGCGCGCAGTCGATTGGCTGCCCAAGCATGGCGGCGGGAAGGTGATGGTCACGACGGTGAACGGAGTTGCCGGCGCGCTCGAGAAAGTTTCCCGTGAACTGGATGAGCTGCCGGACGATCTGGTCAAATACCTCGTGCCAGCGGCCGGTACTTACAACTGCCGAAGGGTTGCCGGTTCACGTGCCAGATCGATGCATGCCTACGGGGCCGCAATCGACATCAACGCCAGATTCGCAGATTACTGGCGTTGGGTTTCCGACGACCGAACTCAGGTCCGGTGGCGAAACCGCGTTCCGATTCAGATTGTGAGAATTTTCGAGAAACAAGGCTTCATCTGGGGCGGTTATTGGTACCACTTCGACACCATGCATTTCGAATACCGCCCGGAACTCCTCCCCGGAAAACCGTAGGTGTAAACTTTATTCAATTCCCATTTCTTGCGCTATGGCGGGACGAAGGGCTGACTCTGCACGTGGTTAATCGTATGTCCGCTTTCAGTTCAGCGTGTGCGCTCGGGTTTGCTTGCTGCAAGGCTTGCGTGAATCATCGTCACGACCTGGGCCCCTTCCCCGACTGCGGCCGCAACACGCTTTACGGAGCCTGCCCGCACGTCACCAACCGCAAATACGCCGCGTCGGCTCGTTTCGAAGGGCCGCCGGTCTCCGTCAAGTTCGGAGCCAGTCAGGACAAAGCCTCTCTTGTCCAAAGCAATGCCCGATCCAGACAACCAATCTGTATTCGGATCTGCGCCGATGAACAGGAATAAATGTCGAATGGGTCGGCGGACCTCTTGGTCTGAAGCGCCCTGCCGCCAGCGAATTCCCTCAAGCATGCCGTCGCGACCCTCAAGAGCGGTGACGGTTGCTTGCGTCAGAACTTCCACGTTCGAGAGACCCGAAATCCGATCCACGAGATAGCGCGACATGCTCGCTGCGAGGCTGTGCCCGCGCACCAGGAGCCACACCTTTGCAACCTGGCTCGCGAGATAAACCGCCGCCTGGCCAGCCGAGTTGCCAGCGCCCACCAGGGCAACTTCCTGACCGGCGCACAACTTTGCTTCAAGCGGAGATGCCCAATAGTGAACGCTTGCTCCTTCGAATTGCTCAATTCCGGCAACAGCCAGTCGACGGTAACGCGCCCCGCTGGCAATCACGACAGAACGGGCAAGCGCATGCTCGCCATTGGACAACTTCAAGGCAAAAGGGCCTTGGCTGGAATCGGTCTCACCATTTAATCCGACCACTTCATCGGGGATGGCCATCTCGACACCAAATTTCTGCGCCTGATTGAAGGCGCGCCCCATCAAAGCAATGCCGGAAATTCCCGTTGGAAAGCCCAAGTAATTTTCAATTCGTGCGGAGGCGCCCGCCTGTCCACCGAATGCACGGCAGTCGAGGGCCAGGACCGAGATTCCTTCCGAACCTGCATAGACGGAAGCAGCGAGACCGGCCGGACCAGCACCAACGACCGCGACGTCAAAGATCCGGTTCGGGTCGATGGGCCGGACGAGCCCGATGCAGCGAGCCAACTCAGTTTCGGTGGGGCTGCGAAGCAATCGTCCGTCAGGGCACAAGACGATCGGCAATTGGCTGGGATCGACATGAAAGCGTTCGATCAGCACTTTTGCTTCGTGGTCTTTCTCTGGGTCGAGTTGTTGATGCGGATGACCATTGCGACGAAGAAAGCCAGCCAACCGAAGTACGCCACCGCTTTCGGAGTGCCCGATGATCACCGGGCCGCCGGACCCCTCCTCAAGCAAACCGACGCGACGAATGATCAGCGCGCGCATGATGCGCTCACCAAATTCAGCTTCCGCGATCAGCAATGCGCGCAGCCGCTCCGGCGATATCACCAGGGCATCGACCGCGCTTTGCGCTTTTGCATCGACGAGCGCCGGCCGGCCGGCCAGCTGCGCCAGCTCGCCCAAAAACGATCCCGCGACGTACGTAACAATAAGCGCACCCTCGCCGGATAGTGCGTGTCGGGCAACGTCGACTTTGCCTGACAATATGACGATCAAACCCTCGCTGACCTTGCCGGCCTGAGCCAGAACGTCTCCCGGCTTGTACGACCGAAGCGTACCGAAGCGCCGCACCCGCTCAATCTCCGCCGGCTCGAGGATCGGAAATGCCTGTTCCCGACGCGCTTCAGTGATGGATTGATTCCGTAACACCATTCCGCACGCCTATTCTATTTACTGCGTTTCGACG
This sequence comes from Pseudolabrys sp., assembly GCA_051986235.1. Classification (GTDB taxonomy): domain Bacteria; phylum Pseudomonadota; class Alphaproteobacteria; order Rhizobiales; family Xanthobacteraceae; genus Pseudolabrys. The sequence goes on along the minus strand of JBPYDR010000040.1, from coordinate 89,728 downwards.
AAACCCGGCGATGTTCAACAGCCGCAAAAAGGGCGTTACAAGAGTTCGACCGCTCAGCCGCGAACCGCTAGTGGAAGCCGGCGATAATCGGCGCTGTATCATTTATGACGTCGGCTTCATCCTCACAGTCCTTGGGGCCAGCCGGCATGCCATTATATTTGATTGACGGGTTTGACCAGAACGGTGATTCGAGGACAGGAAGTACAGGCTTTGCGAGTTGCCATGATCGTCCGCCACTCGTTACGTAACCACGCCCATTCCGAAATGGCCTATCGTCTTTATCGGTGGCACGCTCATGTCGTAGTCCAAGCGCCGACGTCGATTTAGTGCAACGGAATGCGCCAAAGCCAGCCAAAAAACTGGTTCAGTGCGCATGCATACGCTTGGCAATCTCTTCGAGCATGACTTCGGTCGCGCCACCACCTATGGAGTGCACGCGCGCATCCCTTGCCATGCGTTCGATGGCGCTCTCTCGCATGAATCCCATTCCACCATGGAATTGCAAACACGTGTGCATGACTTCGTTGACAAGCTCGCCGCAGTAAGCCTTCACCATCGCAACTTCTCTGGTTGCCTCGATTCCGGACTTCGCAAGCCAGGCTGCATGGAAGACAAGCTGTCTCCCGGCCTCGACTTTGGCGGCCAGCATCGCCAGGCGATGACGGATCGTTTGTTTCGACCACAGCGGTGAACCAAAAGCCTTGCGCTGCATCACCCAGGTGAGCGTCAAATCGATTGCCGCCTGCGCTTCACCCATGGCCATCGCGCCCATCACGATTCTTTCGTTCTGAAAATTACGCATGATCGCGTAGAACCCGCGTCCTTCGGCACCAAGCAAATTCGATGCCGGTATGCGGCAATCTTCAAAAATCAGCTCGGCAGTGTCGGAGGAAAGCCAACCATGCTTCTCGAGCTTTTTTCCAACGCGAAACCCGGGCCGGTCTCTTTCGACCAGAAACATGGAAATGCTTTCGGATGGTCGCCCTTCCTGGGCCGTCTTCGCTGCCACGCAGTAAAGGTCGGCATAGATACCGTTCGTGATAAACATCTTCGTACCGGTCAGAAGATATTCATCGCCGTCGCGTCTCGCCAGCGTTCGAATGTTTTTTACATCTGAACCAGCGTCCGGTTCGGTGACAGCAACGGCAACGATTTTGCTGCCGGAAATGATGTCCGGCATGAATCGATCCATGATTGCCTGCGCCCCCGAATTGTAGATGTGCACCGAAGCCATATCGGTGTGGACCAAAACGGTGATAGCAACGCCGCCGAACGTAGACCGTCCGAGTTCTTCGGCCAGCACCACGCTTCCAAGCACATCCATTTCGGAACCCCCGTACTGTTGAGGGTACCGAATGCCGAGAAATCCCAATTCGCCCATGCGCCGCAAGACCTCGCGCGGGACGAGTCCTTGATCTTCCCAGGCCTGGGCGTACGGTTTGATCTCAGTCTCGACAAAACGCCGGATCTGCGCGCGCAGAATTTCGTGTTCGGAGCTGAAATAGGGCAACGAGCTGCTATCGTGATCTTCATCAAGCATCGGAACAAGCTTCCCACCTCGCCGGCCAGATGACAAACATCGCGCGTCGTAAAAACACCGTACGAGGATGTCCGCCCACCGCCGAAACCAGACATCCGGCGATTGAGACGGAATGTCCAGCCATTTGCGGACGTTCAGCTACCCCTTTCCGAGTGCTTGTAGGCGTTGATACCATGCGCCTACGGGGCCTTTGGGGGTGCAAGTGAGACGACGCGATTTCATAAAACTATTGGCTGGGTCAGGGGCCGCATGGCCGCTTACGGCGCGCGCCCAGCAGGCGGCAATGCCAGTGATCGGGTTTCTCAACAGTGGATCGCCTGATCGTTTCGCGCCCATGCTTGCTGCCTTCCTTCAAGGTTTGAAAGAAGGGGGTTTTGTCGAGGCCGGAATGTCGCCATCAAATATCGCTGGGCGAACGGCCAGTACGATCGTCTGGCCGCATTGGTTGGCGATCTTGTTAGCCAGCAGTACGATCCCGATTGTTTTCACTACTGGCGGCGATCCAGTTCAGCTCGGACTTGTAGCGAGCTTGAGCCGGCCCGGCGGCAATGGCACTGGCGTAACGCAAATGACGGGGAAGTTGCGCCGAAACGGGTGGAGCTGGCTCAGGAATTGGTCCCACAGGCGACAAGTATTGGCTTGCTTATCAATCCGAAAAATCCATTGGCCGAGATGGTGAAACGGGACTCGCTGGCGGCCGCCCTGAAACTCGGAATCAAACTCAATGTTCTGCACGTCAGCGAGGACGCGGAACTTCAAGAGGCCTTCACGACCTTTCGCCAATCCGGTGCCGGCGCGCTGGTGATATAACCGCCTCGAGCAATTGGCCACACTGGCGATCCGCAACTCGGTGCCTGCGGTTTATGAATACCATCAGTTTGTGGCAGCGGGTGGCTTGGCCTCGCTGGCGGGTATGTGGGCCGCATTCTCAAAGGCGAGAAAACCGCTGACCTGCCCGTCCAGCAGGCAAGCAAGATCGAGCTGCTCATCAACCTCAAGACCGCAAAGGTGCTGGGCATCACCGTGCCGCAGTCGATACAAAATCGCGCCGACGAAATCATCGAATAATTAAAGCGGACATATTGGACCTCCGTCCAACTCGAAATTGCTTCCCTGGAAACGGAAATTGTCTTGCCTAAATCACGCGACCCGAAAGAGAGAAGATCATGGCCCTTCGGACCATTGAGAGAGTTTTTATTGCTTTAGGCGTTTGCGCTGTTAGCGCGCTCTGCTCTCTTTACATCACGAAATCGACCGCGCAGAGCGGCCAGCCACAGGCTGAAGGAGGTGTCTCTCCAATCTATGGCATTGCAATTCCGGCTGGGTATCGTGAGTGGCGCTTGATCTCCGTCAACCGCCTGTCAGGAGCGGGCGGCAAGTTGAAACAGGTGCGAGCACAATTGGGCAACGACATTGCGATAAAGGCCTTTGGAGAAGGCACTCTTCCGTTCCCGGACGGCGCAATCATCGCCGCGTTGCATTGGAATGAAAGCTTGTCTGACGAAAACAACAAAGTCCTGGCTATTGGATTTCCCGGCGCCGACCTCCAATCGTCCGTGGCCGGGTCGGCCGAGAATGTTCAGTTCATGGTCAAGGACTCAAAGAAGTACGCCGCAACAGGCGGCTGGGGCTTTGCCGACTTCAAGAACGGCAAACCTGGCAACGAGGCGCTGCACCAAACTTGCTTCCCCTGCCACGAGCCTGCCAAAGCCCGCGACTACCTCTTCACCCATTACGCCCCTACCCCCTGACGGTGTCACAAAGCCTGCTCGCGCAGGCGGACCACGTAATCGAATAATCAATGTCCGGTTGTGTGGAGGCGTTTCCCCAAGGTCCAATATTCCTTCCGGCGTCGCCCAATCAATATCTCAACCGATACAAAGCCGTCGGTAAAACGGTAATCCCTCCAACTTCTCAAAAAACGAAGGCATTCAGACATGACTGCTGGCAAAAGAATTTGGCTCGGTCTTCTGTCACTGTTGATCGCTGTAACGGTCACGATCTTGCCTGCGGCTGCGCAACAGCAACAGCGTAGGCCGAATATTCTCGTGATCATGGGTGACGATGTCGGCTGGTTCAACATTGGCGCCTATCACCAGGGCATCATGTCGGGGAAGACGCCGAATCTCGACAAGCTCGCGTCCGAAGGCATGCGGTTCACCGACTACTATGCCGAAGCAAGCTGCACGGCGGGCCGCGCGAATTTCATCACCGGCGAACTGCCGATTCGCACCGGACTGACGACGGTTGGCCAGGCGGGTGCAGATGTTGGCATCCCGGCGCAGGCCGTCACGCTGGCCACTGTATTGAAGGCACAAGGCTATGCCACCGGGCAGTTCGGCAAGAACCATCTCGGTGACCTGAACAAGTTTCTCCCTACATTGCACGGATTCGATGAATTTTTCGGGTACCTGTACCACCTCGACGCAATGTCCGATCCGTACTGGTATTCGTTCCCCGTCGACGAGAAATACTACAACGAGTATGGCCCGCGCAGCCTGATCCACAGCTACGCGACCGACCGGGACGATCCGACCGAAATGCCGCGATGGGGCAAGATCGGCAAGCAACGGATTGTCGACGAAGGTCCGCTGCCGCCGTTCGCGAACATGTCGAACGTGCAGAACATGCACGACCTGCCTTTCCTCAAGGCCAAGTACGACATGACCACGTTCGACGAAGTGCTGGTGAAAGCGTCGAGCGATTTCATGGACAAGGCCAAACGGGACAACAAGCCGTTCTTCGTATGGCACAACACCACGCGCATGCACGTCTGGACGTTTCTGTCCGACAAATACAGGTCGATGCAGAACAGTCAGACCAACTACGGCCTCGAAGAAGCTGGCATGGCGCAGCTGGATGATAGCGTCGGTGCCCTGCTGAAACACATCGACGATATCGGCGAGACCAACAACACTATCGTCATCTTCACGACGGACAACGGTGCCGAGGTCTTCACATGGCCGGACGGCGGCATGACACCGTTCAAGAACACCAAGGGCACTGTCGGTGAAGGTGGCTTCCGCGTGCCAGCCATCATCCGCTGGCCGGGTCAGGTCAGGCCGGGCACGGTCGAAAACGGTGTGTTCTCCGGTCTCGACTGGTTGCCGACGCTCGCCGCCGCTGCTGGAAACTCTAATATCACCGACCAGCTTCTCAAGGGCGTGCAACTCGGTGACCGGACCTACAAGAACCATCTCGATGGCTACAATCAGATGGATCTTCTGACCGGAAAGGGCCCGTCCAAGCGTCACGAAATCTTTTATTTCGGTGGCGCGACGTTGGGTGCTTTGCGGCTCGACGACTTCAAGTTCACTTTCTACCAGCAGCCTTGGGGCTGGCCGGGCGAAAAGACCACCACCGACATGCCGGGTATGGTCAACATTCGCCAGGATCCTTTCGAGCGCACGCCGATGATTCGCGGCGAATCGACTAACACCGGGGCGTTTGGCTACGGCAACGACTTCTTCGCCCGCGAGTTCTGGCGCTTCGTGTTGGTCCAGCAGTACGTCGGAAGATTGGCGCAGACTGCCGTCGAGTTTCCGCCAATGCAGGCCCCGGCTTCGTTCAACCTCGAAGCTGTAAAAGCCAAGGTCGAGGAGATGATCAAGAGCCGTGAGGGTCAGTAGAGATACGACGACCTAAAAGCAGCGGCCCCGAGAAATACTCGGGGCCGCTTTCTGTTGGGCCCGTGATGTCCGCTTTCGGCCCTTGGCAGGCGTCGGCTCTAGCAACTGCAAATGTCTGCTTCTGGCCCAAGGGGTCGTCAATGGCGGTCGGCACTCAATGATTTTGCACATCAAGAGTAGCGACGTTTCACGCTTCGTCTGAAGTGGCGTCAGTCGATCCAAGACCAGACAAACACCAAGAGCACTACCGCTGCCGCTGCGTAGAGCACAAACTGACCTGTATGAGAGTTTGGATTTTGCATAGCGAGCCCCCGTCGCAATGACCAATCACTTCGTGTTCGATGACAGAGATGACCTTTTCACTACGGCGATTCGCGCCTTCGCAAGGCCGCGTTTATCCGCATATTCTTTGCCATCAATCGGCGCAACATGCGGTGGATCCTTGTCGAGGTATGGTCGCCCGATCCCAAGTTCTTTCTCGTGCGCATCGATCCACTTCCACAGACTTTCACTCCACGTGCACCGCTCTGCACGTGTCCCGCCCTTTACGCTGACGAGATCGGCCGCAAGCCCATGGCCATAGCCGCCACGGCGGCTGCCGCCATGGTACGAGCTGTCGGTCGCAGCCTTATTTCCGGTTGCGATCTCTTGTCGGTAATCATCGCGGAACGCACTGGTTATGCCAGGCGAAAAACCGGCATCGTCCATCGCGCGAAGCGCATCATAGAGCTTCCGTTTGAAGTCTCGATCCATGCCTCCGATCACGTAGTCCCTCAATGACATCCCGGCTTTCTGCGCAGCCTTTGGATCCTTCCATGCGAAATCCTCGGTGATGTATTTGATGAGAGTTTTGACGACGGTCCGGATCTTGCCCTTGTTTTTGACCTTCACCTTGATCCGCTCCTCCACCTTGACGCTGTCTATCTTCGGTGTCCGCTCGTACAGCGACCACAAGTATTGGTCGATGCAGGCGTCCGGTTCGAGACACGCATCTGGCGCTTTGGAGCTCATTGCCGGCTTGCCGTCCTTCTGCACGGGATCAGTCGGACTCGCCATCGCGAACAGCACGGGTGGTGCAGCGGGATCCGACATCGTGCGACGTTCGGACAAAGCAACGCTGCCGTTTGCCCTGTCGGCGACTCCGATCGAGCCAGTTATTTCCTTGGCTTCGCTTTGCGCAGGATCAGCTGTCGCTGGCGACGCAGTTGGGAGGGGTGTCGAGTATCCCGCCATCTGACGAGCCTCAGCCATGACGGCACCGCTACTTCCCGCATCGGCGGCCGATGCACCACGCTCGTTCAGTGTGGCTGTATGAAATACGTCGACGTGTTCGGCGCCAACGGTAGCAGCTGTTGTTCGAATGACCTCAATCGGCGTTTCGGTGCTCTCGAGATCCGCGGGTCCCGCAGCGACCCAACCGGCGACAGCGACCGTTGCGCACAACGTTGTCGACACAACTCGCCGCTGTCTGTTCACCACTTTCCTTCTCAAGGCTTCCTCGCGAAGCGACGGCTGACCTCAAAATTCAGTTATGACGATCGCACCCCCAGGCCGCGAAGGGTGGCGCAGCGCGGACAACCACAAGAAACTCGGGACTCACAACGGCGAAGGCCGGCAAACAGCGCGAGTGCAATGACGATTTCTGTTTTGTCGAATAGACCCGCATCCATTGACGAGCCTTCCCATTGCGACAAAACAGCTTAGTCAGCGACAGGCATGGGTCGCGGTAACTGCGTAGAGGGACTTGGAAAGAGTTAATACATGGTTAACGTCGGCCAATACTCCGGCCTGCAGCATCCGCCGAAGGCCAACTTCGTATTCGAGCACAATGACAACTTCGAGCGGATTAGCTTGGCGTCGCGCGCGTTTGCCTCGATGTCCAAAGCGGACACGAAACTCGTGTTGCTGAATGTCCGCTTTTGAAAGGAAAGAGGTTTAAAATATTGCTCAGTCAGTGCGGGTGTAACGGATATCTGGAAAAGCGCGCCATGACATTTCATCGTCGATTCGCTCGCTGATCCCTCGGTGCGCACGCGGCTTACTGGACTGGGTGCAGACATTCCGCCGAGCGAGCAACAGGCGCCAGAGGCGCTCGGCGCATGCCAGAGGGCCGAAATCGAGAAGTGGTGGCCGCTGATCAAGGCCGCCGGCATCAAGGCGGAGTAGCGACCTGGGACACGCCCAGTTGCAGAAAAATGCGTGCTTTTGTGATCCCTGACACAGTCCGCGCATTAGTCTAACTTAAGATACCTTGGCTCTGGCAGGCGAAAGGCGGCCCGCACATGGAGACCAATCAGGTTCGTTATTTCCTCGCACTTTGCGAAGAAAAGAACTTCACACGAGCGGCCCAGCGTTGCGGGGTGTCTCAGCCGTCTGTGAGCAACGCGATCAAACGCCTCGAAGAAGAAATCGGAGGTGACTTATTTCACCGAACCAAGAATGGGACAAAGTTGTCACCTCTCGGCGTAACGATCCGCCCTTATCTTGATCAGATCAATGAGTGTGCAGACGCTGTGAGGCACGAGGCAGCGCATATTCCAACAGCCGATATGCTCTCGATCTCAGCGCGAGCAAAGTTCGTCCGCAAAATCTTTTATACTACCGCGATTCCAGCTTGTGCTTTTTTTATCGGAGTACTCATCGGGCAGCTGCCCTACTCGGTCACGTCATCGCACTCTTTGGCAAACACAACCGTGGACGTCGCTGCTTTGGAAGCGACAATCGATCTAAGAGATTTGCCACGACAGAATGTGTCGTTGGAGGTCTATCAATAGACGGTCGGTCTATACCCGCTTTTGACCCCAAAGCGGACATCAGACCAGGTAGTGGCCCTGTGCTCACACGCGCACAAGCTCCTTTCCCTTATTGGCCATCACGAAGCCGTTGAAAACTTCGTTGACCTGATCCCAGGACTTCAACCTCTTCATGTTGTCGAGCCAGCGTTTGATATTGGGATAAGTTGAGTAATCACAGCCGACCAGTTCACCGATCGACACGACAGCTGCGCCGAAATAATCGGCGATTGTGAGTTCGTCGCCACAGAGATATTGCCTTTTCGGTCCGATCCAGTGGTCGTTGAGAATCTGCAACCAGGTCTTGGCGCCTTGTTGTCCCCAAGCGATCGTGCCGCTATGCGCCTCCTCGCTTCGGCGCTTGTGATGTGGAAACAGTTGCGGATAGACCAGACCATATCCAAAGTCGCGGTAGAATTGGGTATTGAGCCAATCCATCACTTCATTAACTTTCGCGCGTTTTTTTAAGTCCTTCGGATACGCTGGCAGGTCATATTTGTCGGCAAGATATTTCAGGATGGCCGAGCTTTCGGTCAGACGAAAGTCTCCGTCTTCCAGCATCGGCACCATGCGGTTTGGATTGAGCGACGCATATGGTGCCTCGTAGTGAGCGCCTTTGAGAAGGTCGACAATCTCCTCATCACATTTGATGCCAGTCTCAGCAATGAGCAGTCGTACGGGACGGCTCGCGGTCGAAACCGGGTGCATATAAAGCTTCATTGTCACGTCTCCTGTTTCTCGTTGTATCTCGCTTGTCTTGCAATTTCAGGAAAAGCATTTCGTCGCACCTTCTTGCTGGACATCGGGAAAAGCGTCCATTCTCAGTCTTCGCAAGAATAAGCAATGGGGGAGCGAACACGATGCGATTTGCAAAATCTGCCGGCTGTGCCGTTGCCATAATGCTGGGCCTTATCTTCAACATCATGCCGCCAAGCCTGTCGCTGCCGAAGAAGGTCCCTACAAGGCCCAAATCGATGCTTTGCGCAAGGCGATGGAGAAATACAAAGACTACAAGGTCGCAGTGCGGGACCTTTATCTTTCGACCGTCGGCTGCGTGCACTACTCCGGTGAGAAAATGGCCGGCCACATGCATTATCCCAAGGGCGCGATGGGTATTCACTTTGTGAATCTCACTATCCGAGGCGCGCCCGATCCGATGAAACCAAACATTTTGATATACGAACCCGTCGGCAAGGAGCTGCAGCTGGTGGCGGTTGAGTGACTTGCGCCCTTAACCGCAAAGACGCGTAAACGGCCATCCCTGTTCGGAAAACCTTTTGATGGTCCGATGGAGGGCACGAACCGCTCATCCCAAAGCAGTATGTGCACTATGACCAGCATGCCTGGCTATTCAAAGATAATCCGCTCGGCATGTTTACGCCTACTAACCCGAATGCCAGCTGCGACGGGTACGATTTCGGTCTGTTGGAGATGCCGACGAGATTGATGCCGGTCCCATAGCGTCCTCTTGGCGCAACGATGTCGCCCCAAATGACCGCAAGGGACAGACGCGACTCCAACCGCATTTCGAGATGAAACCTCGCGATTGTGGTATGGTGGTAAGCGAGATCGGATTTTTGCGTTTTCTGGATTTATCGCAAGACCCAAACAGAGTTCGGGTGTATCTTTCATACATGCCGGATTTTGAATTGCGCGAAGTGCTCGCCTGTCCGCGAGTCGACGAAGTGCCGTTTCCGCCCACGCCGTCATTTAACTGCGAATGTGAGCAGTGCGGCACGCGTGTTTGGGTCGCGTACAGTAGTCGGATCGAGCCCATCCGCTTGTGTGTGGCTTGCAGTGCAGCCCACGGCGATCAAGCGAAACCGCGCTGAACAAACCGACTCTCCAGGCGATCGTCGGATAATGAAGCCGACGAATGTCCGCTTTTGGCAGTTAGCGTACATTCTAATAACCTGGCCTGGCAGCGCTCACCTTCTTACGCGAACCGATTGTATGAATAGCCGACATGACCGAGAGCGGCACCGCTTGCAACCAGTTGGCGGTTCATCTTCTCAATTGTACTTGCAATCGCCCTGCGCGGCTCGTCGACCTCAATCTGATTTGTCAGTTCGACGAGGGCCTGATTGGTCCTGTCAAGACGCCGCGCCAGGATTGTCGCGACATAAAAGAGAGCGGCCGGGTCTTGCAAAGCGGCTGGGTGCGCAACGTGAAACTGTGAGGTTGTCACGGCACGCACGTCGGCGGTATGCGGGCAGTCTAGCAGTGCGGAGATTTCGCCGAACACAGCGCCAGGGTCCGTTACCCTCGCAACCTCGATGCCTTGCCTGACAACTGCGACACTGCCGTTTTTGAGAATTAGCAGCTCATTCGTTCTCGAGCCGTTGGCAAGCACCGTCTCGCCGGCCTGGTAGGTTTTTAATGGTAAGGCGGTAAGGCTTTTCTGGAATTGGGCGGCAAAATTGATCCACATGGCGTGTCCCCGTCGATGCAATAAAAAATGCAACGCACAGATTTGAGATTGGTTCTGTCGGTTCAGCGGCTAAAGACCATGGACGATAGGATGGTTTTCCGTCGCGTTCATCTTGGCGGGCGACGTGCTCGGCGATGCCGTTACACCGACGCGGCTGCCGCCCAGGACCAACGCAGCATTTAATATTCTTCACATGTGGGCCTCCCCCGGAAATGCCCTCAATGCGGATAATTGCGTTGTCCGGACAAAACGTTTGTGAGCCCGCTCACACAACTTTTCTATGAAATCTCTTATGGAGGCTGCCGCCGGCTGACCCACGCCAACGAAGTAATTGAGTACGCTCAACTGATCACCGAACTAGAGGCTGACGGTCATGACACAAGAGAAGCACTGGCGCTCCTAGCCCGATTTGAGGACTTTTCGCGCTACACCTTTCTGATCGCGACTGCTTGATCGATGAAATAAGATCGGCGGAAATCTGACGGAATGTCCGCTTCCGCCCAAAGCGCACGTCGCAGTCGACCAAGTACGATGTGCCCCCAATGCGTGTTGACGGTATTCTAAGCGTTAAATGATCGAGTTGGCCCTAGGTCCAATTCCTCCAGTGCAGTGCCCGGGCGGATACTCACTTCGCAGGCTCCATTTGGGAGCCTGGCATACGCACCCAGAAAATCGGAAACGTTTCGAAATTCCACCCAGTGGGCAATTGCACCGGTTAGGCACGTTCGCGAATTGGCGGTCGAATATGCGGTTGGCCATCACCGGTTGCGTCTGCGCTTCGATCGGCAGGTGATCCGATCGCCCCCAACATGTCGGTCTGGCTCGGAATCTAGACATGGACACCCCATTCAGATCAGAGAGGACATCTCGCAGGAATTCGCAGTTTGAACAGACCGTGCTGCTGCTCCAAGGTGGCGGCGCGCTCGGCTCCTATCAGGCCGGCGTCTACCAAGCCCTGGCCGAGGCGAACCTGCATCCGGATTGGGTCGCCGGCATCTCGATCGGTGCCGTCAATTCGGCGTTGATCGCCGGTAGTCCGCCGGAAAAACGTGTCGAGAGGTTGCGAGACTTCTGGGAAGCCGTCAGCACGTCGCCGCTAGGCCTTCCGTATTTTTCGTCGCTTACCATCTCGGACGATTCGGCTCATTCCCTGCTCAACCAGACCCGTGCGCTTGGCATTATGCTGTTCGGCGCCCCAAATTTCTTCACACCCCGGCTCCCACCGCCGATGCCGTGGGAGGTCAACCGCGCCGATGCGGTCAGCTACTATGATGTCTCTCCGCTGAAGGCTACGCTTGAGCGCCTCGTCGACTTCGATCGCATCAACGCCGGCGGCACGCGCCTAAGCGTCGGCGCGGTTAACGTGCGGACCGGAAATTTCGTCTATTTCGACACCACCACACACCGGATCGCCCCGGCGCATATCATCGCCAGTGGCTCGCTGCCGCCTGGCTTTCCTGCCACCGAGATCGATGGCGAGTACTATTGGGATGGTGGCCTCGTTTCCAACACGCCGCTGCAATGGGTGCTAGACAGCCGGCCCCGACGAGACACGCTTGCCTTCCAGGTTGATCTCTGGAGCGCAAGGGGCGAATTGCCGCGCAATCTTCTCGACGCAGATGTACGAGCAAAAGAGATCCGATTCTCGAGCCGCACGCGGGCAGGAATAGACAATTACAGGTACGTTCAAAAACGGCGCATCGCCGTCGCGACCCTGCTCGAGCGACTTCCCGATGAGCTGCGCGACCTTCCCGAGGTAGCCCTACTCGCCGCCGAGGCGAATAAAAAGGTTTGCAACATCGTTCACCTGATCTATCGCGCAAAAAAATATGAGGGCTGTGCCAAGGATTACGAGTTCTCTCGGCGGACGATGGAAGAGCATTGGCTCGCCGGATACCGCGACGCTGTCCAGAGTCTCAGTCATCAGGTAATTTTCGAGCCGCCGGACAGACTGGAGGGCGTTCGCACGTTCGATTTCACAGCAACACGCAGCAACCCTGAACAATTAGTACCGATTGACGAGGACCAAAAAGATGAATGAGCGTGAAGTGCGCGAGCGGGCGTTCGCGATGCCGCTGACGAGTCCGGCTTATCCAGTCGGGCCATATCGATTCTACCATCGCGAGTTTTTCATCATCACGTACCGCACCGATCCGCGGAAGCTGCACGAGGTTGTTCCTCAGCCGCTCGAGGTCGAGGAGCCGCTGGTCAAATTCGAATTCATTCGCATGCCGGATTCTACCGGTTTCGGCGACTACACCGAGAGCGGACAGGTAATTCCGGTCTCGTTCAAGGGCCGCAAGGGCGGCTACTCCCATTGCATGTTTCTCAACGACCATCCGCCCATCGCCGGCGGGCGTGAGCTCTGGGGCTTCCCTAAGAAGCTTGCTGAGCCGACGCTGAAGGCAGAAATCGACACCTTGGTCGGCAGGTTGCACTACGGAACGCTTCCGATTGCCATCGGCACGATGGGGTACAAACACAAGCAGGCGGATTTGGCGGCGGTAAAAGCTTCCCTGCTGGCGCCCAATTTCCTGCTCAAGATCATTCCGCACGTCGACGGCACGGCACGCATCTGCGAGCTGGTCGAGTATTATCTCACCGACGTCGATCTGAAGGGAGCGTGGACCGGGCCGACCGAGCTCACATTGTTTTCGCACGCGTTAGCACCGCTCGCTGAGTTGCCGGTGCTCGAAATCGTGTCCGGCACACACATCATCGCCGACCTCACCCTCGATCTGGGCAAGGTCGTTCACGACTACCTGGCCTGAGGTCGGGCAACGGGCACCGGAGATTCGCATGCGTCTCAAGGACAAGATAGCGGTCGCCACCGGCGCGGCCGTTGGCATCGGCAAGGAGATTTCGCATTTAGATCTGGAGTGAGATGGGGAAGCCTCCTTCGCTATCAGTCCAGTCCGTCGTTCAGTGGCTCGTCCACGGCGCGCGCAACGCGCCGTTGTCGCAGGAAGTGCTGACTGAACTCTGCGAGCGGCTGACCGCAGCCGGATTGCCGCTGTGGCGCGTCACCGTGTTCGTGCGCACACTGCACCCGGAGATCGTCGGACGCCGGTTCGTTTGGCATCCGGACACCGGCACAGTGGTCACCGACGGCAGTTTCGAACTGCTCGAGCGTCGGGCTTTTCTCGACAGTCCGATGATGCACGTAAGCAATACGGGCGAGGCCTTTCGGCGGCGACTCGCCGATCCAGACTGCGTGATGGACTACCCGGTCCTGCACGACCTGCGCAACGAAGGCGTCACCGATTATGTTGTGGCGCCGCTGCATTTCTCCGGCGGCGAGGTGCATTTCTCGTCCTGGGCGACAAGGCAGCCTGGCGGTTTTACCGATGCCGAGATCGAAGTCATCCAGTCGCTGATTGCGCCGTTGGCGCGGGTCGCCGAAATCCGCGCCTGGTATCGAGTCGCCGGCAATCTCTTGACCACTTATGTCGGCAAGAATGCCGGCGAGCGCGTGCTCGCGGGACATATTCGCCGCGGCGATACCGAGGCGATCCACGCCGCGATCTGGCTGTCCGACATGCGCGGCTTCACCACGCTGGCCGACACACTGCCGCCGCAGGATCTGGTCGATCTGCTCAATCGCTATTTCGACTGCCAGGTGCCGGCAATCGTTGAGTATGGCGGCGAAGTGCTTAAATATATGGGCGACGGACTGTTGGCGATCTTTCCGATCGACGCCGAGCGCGATTTCTCGACGATCTGCGCCGCCGCACTGGAAGCCGGCCGAGCGGCGCGCGGTGAGATTGCCGCACTGAGTGCGAGCGACGGCGATGGCAGCGGCCTGCGTTTTGGTTTGGCGCTGCATGTCGGCGACGTACTGTTCGGCAATATCGGCAGCGGCAACCGGCTGGATTTCACTTGCATCGGCCCCGCAGTAAACTTGGCGGCGCGGCTTGAGAAACTTGCCGGCCGCTTAGGCCGAACTGTCCTCGCTTCGGAGGATTTCGTCGATCACTGCGGCGACGACGGCTTACAACCGATCGGCCGCTTTGCCGTCGCCGGATTCGCCGCCGAGCAAATGGTGTATGGCCTTGCCGACGAAGGAAAGGAAACAGTTTGAACGAGCCAACGCGGCGCGGACCGGGGCCGGGTTTATCTGATCTAACATTCGTCGGATTCGCATCTCGTCGGTGCGCACTGATGGACTGGACGCTTGGATAGTCGCGCGGAGCGAATGTCCGCTTATGGCACCAACGCTGACATCGGCTTTTGCGCAGCACATGTATGCTTGTGACCCAAAGCGGACATCCTGACTGCTACTGATGCTGATGGTGTTGGCCGTGTGCGGGGGTTTCGTCTGATTGATATCCCTTCAGCTCGTTGTATCGTGCCACTTGCTCCGGCGTGAGTATGTCCGCCGTTGAAAGATGGTACTTCAGATGTGCGGCTCGCAACGCAGCTTGCGTCGTACCGATGCTAATCGTCGCCGTCTGCAAGCTAGTAGGCGTGATCGTATGGTTCGCGAAGCCGTCATTCAGTTCGCGTTCCTGCGAAATGAGCCTCGACCCAAGTGGAATTGTTTCGGCCTTCATGGCTTCAAACAGCGATTTTAACTTGCTCAGTTGATCCGGTGATAGGCGAAGCTGGCCGGCTAGCTCAATCGCGTGTATCGGGCCGGGGTAACCGTTCAATTCGGCGGCAAGCGCGAGGCCCATGCCCCGACCAGCGTTCAGGTCCGCTATTTGTTGATCAGAGAGCGTTTTGATCGGGCGGTTTTGAAGCCCAGCATAGGGCTGCTGGCTCATCGCCGAGCCGGCTAGGACAATCAACGAAATAGTCGCGGCCATGAATCTCACAATCGCCTCCGTAATCGAATAAGGCTGAGCATACTACATTTTGAAATGTCTGCTTCTGGCCCAAAGCGGACATTGGTTTTTGCCACACGGTGACAAGCCTCTATATCGTTTGACATACCAGAAAGAATAACTGCGCGGGAATATCGGTTCTTGGATGGTGTTGGCTACCTAGGCAGCACCGTCCATGACCAAGACGTCGGTAAAATGCCGACTGACGCTTGCCAGCATTTTTATGTCTGCAAAGACTGTGGGGAAAAGCTCAAACCGAAGCCAGGCGACTGTTGCGTGTTCTGCTCTTACGGTTCTGTTCGGTGCCCACCGATGCAGGCACAGCCAGAAGCCCAAAGTCCGCGAAACAAAGGACGTTGGCTGCTGTCATTTGGGGCAATTAGTTGCCAGCAGCGATGCGAAATCGAAATAATCTTTAGCGTCGATCGCGGTATATTTGAGATACGGCGATGGACAAGACCCAACCAAATCTATTCTACCTCCAACGCAGAGCTATAGTGGGTTTGCTCTGGGCGCTCGCGGCAGCCTCTTGGGCAGTCCTTGTCTGGCAGCGCGCCGATGCCACCATGGATATGACGGCCTCGGTTACCATCGGTCCGCGCGCACCGCTGTTCCTTGTGATGTGGATTGTCATGATGGTGGCGATGATGTTGCCGACTGCCGCGCCCATGATCCTCACTTTCCATAAAGTGCAGGCGGCCAACCGCCAGCCTCGTGACGCATTTGTTTCTACTTGGGTGTTCGTGGCCGCTTATTTGATCGTGTGGGCATTTGCGGGCCTGGCCGCTTATGTTGGGATGCAAGCCGCCGAAGCAGCTATCGTGCGCGCCGCGCTGCCCCCGACCGCTGTGGCCCAAGTTGGCGGCGCAATCATCGTGGTGGCCGGTATTTACCAGCTCACCCCGCTAAAAGATGTTTGCCTCTCAAAGTGTCGGGAGCCCATCGACTTCATTGTGACGTCATATCGCGACGGCGCAACAAGCGCACTTGAAATGGGCTTTCTCCACGGAGCCTATTGTCTGGGCTGCTGCTGGCTTCTCTTTGTCATCCTCTTTCCGCTCGGCATCATGAATGTTGCAGCGATGGCGGCTGTCACTCTCATTATTCTCGCTGAGAAAACGCTGCCTTGGCCTCGGCTCGCGCCTTACGCTACGGCTGCCGCGCTTGTGCTTTACGGTGCGCTGGCGATCACGTCACCCCAACTCCTTCCTACCTTCCAGCAAGATGGTGGCGCGGCTATGCCCGCAGAAATTCCGATGATGATGCCTGGGAAGTAGCTGATCCCGTCTTCGATGCCGAAAGCCCCAATGTCCGCTTTGCCCCAAGCAGACATCGGCCTTTGGGGTGCACATGTCTGTTTGTGACCCGAAGCTGACATTCTCAGCGTCATGCCCCTTCCCGAGTACGTATGCAAATTGCTACCGTTACGTGTCTGAGCCTCGGGGATTTTGATGAGGCGGCGCGATTTCATCGCATTATTGGGCGGCGCGGTTGTATGGCCGGTGGCGACGAGCGCGCAACAAGGTGAGCGCGTGCGCCTCATTGGTATTTTAAACATCCTCGGGAGGGACGATCCTGAGGCACAGGTCCGGCTTACAGTATTCCAGGAAGCCCTCAAACAATTGGGGTGGGAACGCGGGCGCGATTTCAAGATCGAAAGCCGTCAGGTCGGTGGCGATGTGGACCGACTTCGCCGTTACGCCGCGGAGCTTGTCGCGCTCAGCCCCGACATAATCCTGAGCATTGGCAGCATATCGGTGGGTGCGCTTCAGCAAGCCACCCGCACCATTCCAATTGTCTTCGTGAACGTTCCCGATCCGGTTGGAGCGGGTTTCGTGCAGAACATGGCCCACCCGGGAGGCAATATCACCGGCTTCTCAAATTTTGAGTACAGCATGAGCGGAAAATGGACCGAATTGCTGAAGCAGGCCGCACCCCAGATCACGCGATCGCTGGTGCTTCGCGATCCGACGTCTGCGGCGGGTATCGGGCAATTCGCTTCGGTTCGCTCGGTGGCGCAATCCCTCGGTGTCGAACTCACGCCGCTTGACGTGCACGATACCGGCGAGATCGAGCGTGGTGTCCAGGCGTTCGCACGTGCAGGGGACGGGGGCGCCATTGTTACGGCCGGCGGCACGGCGGCGCACCGCAAGCTCGTCATTGATCTATTTGCCCGTTACAAACTTCCGGCGATTTATCCTTATCGCTACTACGCCGCAGACGGCGGGCTGATGTCTTACGGGCCGAATACGCACGAGCCGGTCCGCAGGGCCGCGGGATATGTCGATCGCATTCTCAAGGGCGAGAAACCGGGTGACATGCCAGTGCAGGCGCCGGACAAATTTGAGCTCGTGGTCAATCTCAAAACCGCGAAGGCGTTGGGGCTCAACATTTCGCAGTCGTTGCTCGCTAGAGCCGACGAGGTCATCGAATGAATAGCGCACGTGTCTGCTTGTGACCCAAAGCGGACACCGCTCAAGCCACTTCGCGTTTAGGTTGCCTTACCTATCTTGGCCACCGATCTCAGATGGAGCTTGCGTGGCGTCGTTGTCACCAAACCCGGCGGCCATGTCGTACGCGCGCGAAGCTCATCAGCGGTGTTTGACAACGCCCGTTTTGGGGTCGGCCTTAACCTTCATGTCGTTCGCCAAGCCGGCGAGGGCGAGATGAAGCTCATTGATGCTTGCCGGGACATTTCGGAATAGTTCTTCCGCTTTCATCCCTGCGGGCTCTCGTCACGAGAGCTATGCAATATCATCTCGCCAATAATGGGCTAAAGTCACAAATGTGCGAGTGCGCGACTGTGGAGTTGCGCCATCGTTGCGAATCTGGCCTATAGCGACAAAGAAGCGAGGATCGCGTGAACGATCCTCGCCTCCCTGTCAGATCAGGACCTCGATATTGCCGCGATGCCCAGAGGCGCGCGGCAATATTGTTCTCGACCTCACACAGACTCGAAAGTTCTTCGAACTCCCGGGCCACGCCGACGCAAGCCTTGCGGATCACGTCCGCGCACCATCAAACGGTTTTCAGGCCGCCGTTTATGACAGCATCGGCCCCGCCATTGGCGTTTCATGACCGTCAACAGCGGTACCCGTTGGCTCCCCGCAGTCTGATGCCTTCGGCTCAAGCCCGGGGCGGGTGTGCCGCCCTGGGGACCACAGCTGGCCACCAGCCGCAATCCTTCGGTAGGCGTCCAAATGGTGGGCGAGCTCCGCAAAAGAGTCGAGTCATCTGCCGATTAAAGTTGTTGAAACATTGAGGCTCAGCGCGCGGCGATCCAAAATAAGGAGGCCGCCAGCGGAAAGTTCCCGATCGTCCCGCAGCCACAGAACAATGAGGCAGAACAGCCTCATCCTGACACCAGTACGCGCAACCCAGTCAGCGGTTTTGTCCGCTTGTAACGCAAAGCGGGCGCTACTCCATGGACACTCGCTTTCGCAATGCTTTCCACGTCCAGCGTATCCGTGGATCTTGTTCCGGCGAGCAAGCAGTAAACTATTAAACGCGAGCTGCCGGTTCTACCCCCTGCCCTCGTTCGACCGCTGCGCAAATGGCGTTGGCCATGTCGAGTGCACGTCTTTGCTCTGTGACCGGCATGGTTTCGCGATTGCACGCAGCGCATAAGAACAAGGGAATTGCGTTCTCCGCGTCGTGGTCGATACAGCATGTCATACGCGCTTGTCCTCTGCGGTTGTGTCTTGGAAGTACGCGCGACAACAGATTCTGTAGCAAGATCCGTCCGATAACGGCTGCGTTCCGTCTCCAACTTCCTTTATCGGATAGGCAAATATGGTTAACGATTCACTAACGCAGTTCTCGATTGCCGCATGGTCTAAGGAGGCCGTTAGGAAGGCTGCTAGCAGATGAAGGATGTTCGGCACACGAAATCATGGAGGCGCTTGGTTATAGGACTTTGGCCGAAACCGAGAGATGTACTCGAAAGCAGATCGTCGGCGCGGCGGCCGACAAGCCATTCTCAAACTCGAAGGACGCTTAGCGACAAGGAATGCCCGAGCCGGATTTGATCGGTTTGGGAGATTTTAAAACCAAAAGGAAAATCAGAACCATCACTAGATCAATGGCGCTCAGCTGTCTGCGCGACCCAGAACCGACTCTGCGGCGTCCGCTTTTACGGAGCCGAGCAGAAAAAGTCGGCGCAGGTCGGCTCTTTTAACAGTTTGCTTGCGGGCGTAAATGACGTGCCCAGCTGGCAAGCGTGACCGTAAAGGCAGACATTTAGCGGTGGCTTTGAGGAACGGCAGCGGTTAGTACGTAAACCACGATTTGACGAGCGCGAACAAAAATATTCATAACCCGAGTAAGCTAAAGCAGAACGCGTTTATGTCCGGCGCAAGCAACAATCCACACACTCGCGCGATTGCACGATTTATTTCTCAAATCAAGTATGAAGCCATCCCGATTGAAGTCATTGGGCGCATCAAACTGTTGATACTTGATTCTCTGGGTTGCGCGCTATACGGCAGCGCCCTGGAATGGAGTCGGATACTGCGCACGGCGCTTGCAAAGCTTGATGACACCAGAGCCTGCCGTGTGTGGGGAACACAAGAACTGCTCTCTGCACCGCATGCTACGCTTATCAACGGCACGCTAATCCAGAGCTTCGAACTGGACGACGTTCATCGACAGGGCGTGTTACACGTTGGCGCCGTCACGCTCCCACCGCTAATCGCAATCACGGAACTGCGTTCCGACCTTAACGGTCGCGAATTCCTGCAAGCTGCCGTAGCCGGCTACGAGATCGGACCGCGCGTCGGCAAATGCATGGGCGCGCAACACATCGGGCAAGGTTGGCACTCTGGCGCAACCGTCGGTGTATTTTCCGCTGTATCCGGTGCAGCAAACGCACTCGGTCTGTCGGAGGAACAGGCGATTCACGCCCTTGGCATTGCTGGCACCCAGGCGGCGGGACTCATGGCCGCGCAATACGGCGCGATGGTTAAGCGAATGCATGCTGGGCGGGCCGCACAAAGCGGCCTCTATGGAGCTTTGCTCGCCGAAGCCGGGTTTACCGGAATTGTCGACATTTTTGAGTCACCCTACGGGGGCTTCTGTTCGACGTTCTCCCGCTCGAACGACCGCTTCAACCTCGACGAGTTGTCGTCAGAGCTCGGCCGGACGTGGGAAACGATGCGCGTTTCGCTAAAGTTTTATGCTTGCGTGAGCAGCAATCACACAACGCTTGATGCCATCAAAGAGATGCAAAAAAAGGCGCCCTTCAACTCAGACGATATCGCATCGATCGTTGTGCATGGATCGCAGGTCACGGTCGAGCATGTTGGCTGGCCCTATGAACCGCATGGCCTCGTCTCAGCCCAATTAAATCTACCGTTCTGCGTAGCGACGCTGTTGCTCGAAGGTGACGTATTCATCGAACAGTTCAACGAAGAGGCCGCCATCGACAAGCGACGGATCGAATTATCGAAAAAGGTCAGTGTAGTGCATGATCCGTCAATCACGGCCCGCGGTTCAAACCTACGGCACATGGTGCGAGTAGAGGTGCACTTGAAAAACGGCACAAAGCTTGAGCAAACCGTGGAGGCCCCGCGCGGAAGCGAACAAAGCTTTTCGTCAGAGGCCGACATCGTGCAAAAGTTTAAGAAGCTCGTAGTGCCTATTATCGGTGAAGCAAAAGCGGACAATATTGCGGGCCTCGTGCTTGGTGCCGAAAAGCTCGATCGGGCTGAGCAGATTGCACAAGTTTTGGCTGACGTTTGAGACCTATTTTTCTTTGCTCACCTTAATTTTGGCGGCGAGGTCACTGAGGCGTTGTCGTTCGGTCTTGGTGAATTTCACAAAATCCGCAACCGAACCACCCGCAGGTTCGATGCCGGTCGGGATGAGCTTACCTCGCACCTCTTCCGTCTTAAGCGCTTCCTGAAGCTCGGCATTCATTCGTTGGATGATCGGCTCAGGCGTGCCACGCGGAGCATAAAGGCCTGCCCAGTGCCCGATTTGCACGGTTGGGAAGCCTTGCTCCGCCGTGGTGGTGATAGATGGGTAGGCGCTAATGCGCTTTTCGTAGGTCGTCGCGATCGCCTTCAACAATCCGGCCTGGATTTTGGGCAGCACGACAATACTTGCCTCTGACGTCGCCGAAACATTGTTCGCGAGAACGGCATTCACGCTATCTCCACCGCTCTTATAGGGGACGATGGTGAAGGAAAGGCCGGTCGCCTCCTTAATCATCTCGGCGACAAATTCTGGAGTGCTCCCATTTCCGGCCGTAGACCAATTGACCCCTTTTTCGCCCTGCGCTTTGGCCCAGGTAACAAACTCGGCCATGTTATTCACAGGAACGTTCGGGTGAACAATGATCGTTGACGGCGCGACCGCGATCATTCCGACCGGCACCAGATCAGAGTCCGCATAAGGAAGGTCTTTCAGCATCAAGCTGTTGGTGATGGTGCTCGCGGCACCCACCAGAAAAGTATAGCCATCTGGCGCGGCATGAGCGACGAACGCCGTGGCTATCACGGCACCAGCACCCGGGCGATTTTCGATAATTATTGTCTGCCCCAGCCGTTTGCTGACGCCCTCAGCTGCAAATCGCGCGATAAGGTCATTCGCGCCACCAGGCCCAAACCCCACCACCCACCGGATGGGACGATCAGGCCAATCCGCCTGTGCCGGTGGCGAACCGACAAGCCAAACAAGCAAGCAGGCGGTGTAACCCAAGAGCCGGCGTATCATGCTCGTCACCTCCTTGATGCTTCCAAGCTTATCTTGAACGCATCGGAAGTCCTCATCTTTCTGTCGATGGCTAGCCTCATAGGTGATGTCCGCCCGACCCCGATTGTCCGCTAAGGGCCAAACCAGGCCTTCCGGCGCTCAAGCAGAGATCCGTTCGGCCTCGCACGAAAAACATTTTTGATGCCTTCGGGGGCCCAAGAACTAGTCTGAGGTCCGTTTCGCCTCTGACTCCTTAATGGCAGTCTCCGCGTTGTTCTTAACTTTAGCGACCGCTGCCTCAATTCCTTCTGTTGTCTTGTTGAGACGTTTGCGCATTCGTCGTGCCAAATCCCTCGTGGAAATTGCCACGCGATTTCGCGGCGGCTTTGGCCGATAAGGAGTGACCATGGCAGTGCTCCATTCGATTAGAACAAGCCATCAAACTAATTTTAACTCGCCAACCGTGCTCCTATGAAGACGAATCGGCTCATCTGTCCGTTTTATCCCCGAAAGCGGATATATGCAGTGACCAGGCTAGGTCCGCTATGGGCCATCAGCGGACATGCCGTAGTTCATTTGACCCCTCGTTGGTAACAGCAAGGCTGTCAATTCGCTAACAAGACGGGCAAAGCTGCATTCGCCAAGACGTGTTGGGTTGCCCCGCCAAATATCCACTGCCGCAATCGGCTCTGCGTGTAGGCACCCTTGACTAGAAGGTCGCAACCCAGTGATTGAGCCGATGCCAGGATCACCTCACCGGTGCTTCTCCCATCAAGCTCAACTCTCATCGATTCCGCGACAACCCCATTGTAGCGCAGATATCGAATTAATTGTTCAGCCGAGGGGCCCGGCACTCCCGTTCCGCCAATGACCGTCAGGATGGTAACGCGGTCGGCTTTCTGAAGAATCGGCATCGCAAGGGCAGTGGCTCGTGCTTGCTCTGTGCTGCAGTTCCATGCGATCAACACGTTGGTCGCAATCTGGCTTGGCGGCGATGGTGGAGACAATAGTATCGGTCGCCCGCTTTCAAACAGGCCAGATTCGATCGCTCTATCGTGCATGGGGCCGGAGTTTGCGTCACGCCGTTTCATCACAATCACATCGAAAACACGGCCATAGCTGCCAATAAAGTCTTCCCCCTCAGCCGCATGATCTAACCAGCCGAACGACACCGACTCTGTCGTCTCGGTTGACCGCGGCACACCGTGCTCTTGCATGAAGATTTCAAAAACCTGTTTTGCTTTCTTCGCTTCTTCTTCAACATCTTCTTTAAATTTATCCAGCGGTACGCCCCCCATTACATCGATGCCGGCAACAAGCTCGATTACCTGCCAGCGCAGCGCAAAGCCCTCTATGTAGCTGTTGTTTCGTTGACCCAATACGAGCGCGGTTTCCAGTGCTGACCGCATGTCATGGTTGTCCATCGGAACCAAGATCGTCTTCATGCTCATAGTCGCCTCCCTGCAGCCCTGTTAGGCGTCTGGTTTTGACGCAGTGATTTTGCGTTCCTTGTCGGCATTTGCAGTCTCGTACAACAGGCTTAACTTTACCATTTAAGGCCGAGAATTAGAGGCCACCGAATGTCCGCTTTGGGTCAAAAGCAGAGAGCCAATCAAAAGTATCGGTTTAGAATGTCGCTTTGGGTCATTAGCGGCCATGTGCGCCGCGCAAGCTCATGACCGCTTTGGGCCAATAGAGCACATCCAAGTGGTGTTTTAGCTCACGTCAATTTTTTCGAGATGATTATACAGCCGATCAAGCACCTCTGACATAACCGAAACGTTCAGGGCATGCGTTCGAGAATTTGCCCTCACGGTTTCCTGGTTTCGGGGCGCGATCTTGTCTAATGGGTCGAGCAAGCGTTGTAAGACAGGCGAGTAGATCGACGCATTGTAAAGGACGGCTGCATGCCATGAATAATAACTCTTGGTCCATGCAGGCTCATCAGGCGCTTCAATTCCCTTGCCTTCATTTCGTATCCGGACGCCCTCCTCGTGTAGCGCCCACAGCTTTTCCCTCGCCTGTTGCCGATCGTCCACGTTTTCAGGTTGGCCCGCTTGTTCCTCTTCAAGTTGATTAGCTTGGGAAGTTAGGCTGATCAGCCGGGCAACAAACGCGACTAGCCAAGTTGTGACGAAGGTTTTCGCTGCAGCCAAGAACGCGTCAAGGGCACCTGATCCGGTAGTCCATGCGGCCACACCAACTACAAAGGCGAGAATTGCTGGGCCCAGTAGAGCTGTCAGTGGATTGCCGAACGCCCATTGCCAATCATGCGCAAATGCGCTGTTGCCCCGGAGAGCTTGACGGATACGCATCCACGACAAGGCAAAAAATTGGCGCATGAAATAGAGGTATCAGATCGAAATTGGATGCACCATCAACACGATTTGAGTGCCTGCTTCACTCCCGGAAGCAGACACGTGCCAACTTCACATAACTTCGGGGCAGGTTTGCTGGATCACTTGGAAATGTCCGCTTTGGGTCATAAGCGGACATTTTTCAATGCACGCATCATGCTTTACCGCCGAAAGCGGACATTGGGCGTGACCACGCAATTTCATCAGCCAATTGGTTTGATCTGACGCGAGACGATTTCGGCAATCTCCAGATCGTCGCCGTTGGCTCGCTTGCTGAGGCCTTCCACGACACCGGCTTGATCTTGTATGTCGCGATTTTGGTTCATCTTCCACTTTCCTTCGAGCCGGCTAATGGCAAAGCGGAACCCGACAATGCCACGTAACATAACCTCTATATACTTGTTGGGCGCATCCGATGGCTTCCAGGGCTTGGCTTCGGTGCGCTCTTGTTGGGCAGTAAGCTCGGTGACATGCCGAAGTAGCCAGCCCTTGTCATTCATCACCTCGGGTCGGCCGTAGGCGTGAACGATTGCAAAATTCCAGGTCGGCACCGCTTTTCCGTGTTGGACTTTTGAGGGATACCAATTCGGGGTGATGTAACTTTCGGGTCCCTGAAATATCATCAACGCCTCGTTGGCCTCGGCGAGATCTCTGCAGTGTGGATTAGGGCGCGCCAGATGGCATTCAATGACCCCGTATGGTCCTTCGTTTTTGAGCACGGTCGGCAGGTGACTAGCGTAGAGGCCAGCCGAGCCTCCGGATACGAGTGTGGCAAAAGGCCTGGACCGCATCAGTGCGTGCATCTGCAAAACGTCCTCGACGCGAAAATGGTCAGGCAAGTACACGATATCACCGTGAGCTGAGATCAGGCGCAGCCTATCTTAACGCGTATCGGTCGAAGTCGGGATTATATATCGACGACCGCGAAGTCCGCTTTGGGTCAAAAGCACACATTTGCGTGCAAAACGACGTGTCCGCTTTGGGCCAGAAGCGGACATGAACAGCGCAAACCACGCCGTCATGGCAACTCTCGTATAAGCGGAAGATGCTCTGACTCGTCCCACGCCCTCATCACTGTCGTCCGAATATTGCCAAAGGAGGCGAGGGGTAATCAATTCGGCGCTTCTGCAAAAGCGCCGTTATGATTCACCCCCGCCCCGGTATAATGAGCCCAAGGAATACTTTTCAGGACCGGATTTATGCTCAGCAATATGAAAAACCGCGTCCCCATTGCCGGCTGCAATCCATTCGTTCGCTCGCTGGATAACAAACTTACTAACCCAAATATCCATACCAGCGAAACGGTAGAGCCCCTCCTCTTTGGGGAAATCGAGATCGGACCATCTAACCAAATGCATTCAAGTCTCCCGCGCCGCGCTCGGATGCCATTAATGCCCTGCTCGCTTAAACGTCAGATGCCACATACACTTTTTTGAGCAGTCAGCATGAGCGCCTTAGCTGAAAGCAGAGTCGCAACGTCTCAAGTTGACAACACGAATTTGCTCAAGGCAGCTGCTATATTTTTGGTCGCAATCGATCGTTTTGCGAATCGTCGTCACTTATTGGCCGGGTCCCACCCTCTTCATGCCGCGGTTACTTGGAATGATGTATATCCATAAGCGAACCATTCGATAAAATAAAATCCCCGCTCTGCACACTGAGCGCGGGGTGTGACGCAGTACGACCTTGGCAATTGGAGCAATACCAAGCTCAAGTGCATTATTGTACCGGCCTTTTCGAAAGGCAATCAGCCGAACAGCTTTTCGCATCTCCGAATGTCCGCGGCCCTTAGGGAACATTGACTGTTGCACTGCACATGTCCGCTTTTGGGAGTAAAGCGGACATGCCTGTTTGATCGCAAACAGTTGTGCACGACACCGCCGCCGGATTGTGCTGTCATGGTGCTGTCAAGCCTTGGCGTCGTACGGGTGGCAGAAACCTAAAATAATGATGCCAGCTATAGTTTGAATCTACGACCACTCCCTTGCCGATGGAGTGTCCAACGCAACAGCTCATGTTGAGTTGGCGATAGGCACTTGGTACATCCTCACTGAAGAAATTCACCGGCGGAAAATCGCGTGTTAGATACTCGACGCTTCCGTGACGCGCTCGGCCAATTTCCGACTGGCGTCACCATTGTCACAACGGTGACGGCTGGCGGCGACCGGCTAGGCATGACCATCAGTTCGTTCAATTCGCTCTCGCTCGACCCACCTCTTGTCCTATTCAGCATATGGCGCAAGGCCAAAAGCTTCGTTGCCTGGCAGCAAGCCAAGCACTACGCGATCAACCTGCTGAGCGAGAGCCAGGAGGAGCTATCCAACAAGTTCGCCCGCGCGCAAAATGAGAAATGGATCGGACAGACAGTTTTAGCGAGCAAGTCCGGTTTGCCGTTGTTGCCGAACGTCGTGATCGCATTTGAGTGTGAAGCCTATGATCGCCACGATGGCGGCGACCACGAGATCTTCGTTGGACGCGTGGTCGAGCTCCATGAAAATCAGGCCAAACGCGGCCACCCGCTTGTATTCTTCGGCGGCCAGTATCGGCGGCTGGGCTCTGTTGAGGCGAATGCGTCAGCTGACATTGTCAATTTGCTGCACGGATGGTGAAGCCCATGACCGTCTAGAAAACCCACGAAATCCACTACTTCGGTCCGCTGTGAGTCAAACCGGCGAGGTGCCGAGCGCGCGCTTTCTTATCCTCAATTTTCATGCCGCGCGCAATTTGTATCCGTTGTGCCTGCGGCGAGCCGGCGCCGTGCAGGCTTTCGGTTAGATAGCCGACAGCGTTGCGGCCAATGGTCATGTTCTCGATCAGCCGCAGGATGCGCATGCGGTCCGTAACCTCGACGCCGTCGCGCCCTTGCAAGAACTTGCGGATTAGCGGACCGATCTCATTGTTCTGCAAGTCCTTCTCCGACGGCATCGTGACGACGAGGCCGCCGGCGATGTCCTGCGCGAGCCGCGCGATCTCGTACGGAAACCGTGTCACGTTGTGCTTTGCAACGTTCGAGAGCATCTCGTCGTTGATGTAGGCGCCAGACGCGGCCGGCTTCGACTGATGCGCGCCCGCCATACAGCTTGAATAGATCGTCTCGTTGAGATGCGTCATCTCCACGAGCTTGTCCTTAATGTGCGAGGCTGTTTCGACGCCGTTGTGCTCGGCAGCAGAAGCGGCCGCACCAATCAGCACGTCGCCCAAGCCGGTTTTGCAGACGTAGGACGAGCGGTGATAGGTGGTGAACCGTTCGACCAGCGAGGTTGCGTATTCCCATTCGCCGTCCATGAACACATGCTCGTGCGGCACGAACACGTTCTCAAACACGATCAGCGATTCCTGGCCGGCAAACTGCGCATTGCCGGCATCCATCGCACCACCGTCCACGATGCGCGTGTCGTTAGTCTGCCGACCCACAATGTAAGTGAGTCCCGGCGCATCGACGCGTATCGCGCCCACCACCGACCAGTCGCGGTCCTTATCGGTCATTCGCATGGTCGGCATGAAGATGAGCCAATGCGAATTGACCGCGCCGGTCTGATGCATCTTGGCACCGGATACATAGATGCCTTTGTCGTCGCGTTTCGCCACGTGCAGGAACAGATCAGTATCCTTTTGCTGGTGGGGTGCCTTGGAGCGATCGCCTTTCGGGTCGGTCATGGCACCGCCGATAACGACGTTTGCCGCCTGCGCGCGCCTGAGGAACGCGAGAAATCGTTTGTGATAATCGGTGCCATTCCTGGCATCGATATCGAAGGTCACCGAATGACAGGTGCCGATGGCGTCGAGCCCAACGCACCGCTGAAAACAGGTGCCGGTGCGGCGTCCGAGTTCGCGCTGCATCTCATGCTTGGCGACGAGCTCTGCCGGGCTGACGGGCACGTGCAGGAAGCGGTTGATCTGCCGGCCGCTGATATCCGAATGCACGGTCGCGAAGGCCGGCCGTTCGGTGGCGACTCGGAAAGTTTCCGCCATGGCGTTGACTGAAGGCTTTATCACCGGATGGTCAACCGGCTCCGGCACGCGCTCACCCATAAAAAACACGTTCATGCGGCGGCCGCGCAGCGAATTGATGTAGTCGTCCGCGGTCTTGATGGGAGTTGCGAAGTCCGCCCATAGTGTCTCAACGTCCTGCATCACACCAACTCCTTCAAACACTCCCCGCCTTCACACCCTTATTGTTTCCTTGAGCTTGTACCGTATGATTTTCCCCGAGCCCGTGCGAGGGATCTCGGCAATTAATTGTACACTGTGCGGAACCTTGTAGGCCGAAAGATGCGTTCGGCAATGGGCGATCAGCGCGTCGTTTTCTACCGTCTTGCCCGGGCGCGGCACGACGAACAGCGCTGGAACCTCGCCCAGATGTTCGTGCGGCATGCCAACCACGGCGCAATCAAGTACGGCCTCGAAGGTATTCACGACCTCCTCGATCTCCGCGGGCGCAATGTTCTGACCACCGCGGATAATCAACTCCTTCAAGCGGCCGGTGATGGTGAGGAAACCGTTCTCGTCGCTCCTTGCGAGGTCGCCGGTGTGATACCAACCGTCGCGCAGCGCGTTGCGCGTCTCTTCCGGCTTGTTGTGATAGCCGGGCATAACATTGGGTCCGTGCACAATCAGCTCGCCTTCCTGGCCAGGCCTGCAATCCTTACCGCTCGCCGGATCAACGATGCGCACAGCAAGCCCGGGGACCGGCAACCCGCAGGAACCGAGCGTACGCGCACCGGACGGCCAATTCATCGTCACCATGGTCGAGGTTTCGGTGATGCCGTAGCCGTCGAGGAGCGGCACGCCGAGTTGCGTTTCGAATTCGCGGTTGAGCGTTGCCGGCATGATCGCCCCCGCCGACGCGCACAACCGCAGGTTAGGAAAACGCACGTTCTTTTCGGTACGCGTCGCCTGCAACAGGTAATGAAACATCGTCGGCACGCCGGGGAAATATGTGAACGCGCCGGTCTTCAGCAAGCGCACCGCTTCGCTGGTGGAAAATTTTTCCATGATGTATTCGGTCGCGCCGGTCGCGAGGATCGTCATCACCGACAAGTTCAGCGCGTAGGAATGGAAGAGCGGCAGCGGCGATAGGACGGTGTCCTTTTCGGATAGCCCGGTGATCGGCGCCCAGCAAGCTGCGGCAACCCACAACATGCCGTGCACGGTGAGTTGGACGCCCTTCGCGCGGCCGGTGGTGCCGGAGGTATAGAGGATGTACATCGGCTCGTGCAGCGAGGCCGGATCGCGCGGCGCCGATTTGGCCTCTGAGGAAATCAGTCTGGCATACGGCAATGCATCTGCACTGGACTGGCCGCGGTCGGTTACGATCGGCGTCTTTAGGTTGGGTGCCTGGCTTTTGAGCCTGGCAAAGAGATCGCCACGCTCGCCGGTGGTGAACACCGCCTTACAGTTCGCGTCTGTCAGACGATAGGCGATCTCGCTTTCGGTCGCGTCATAGCTGATCGGCACAGCCACCGCGCCGGCGCGAGTGATCGCAAAGCAAGCCTCGATCCACTGCACCGAATTTGGCAGCATGATCGCAACGGCGTCGTTGGGGGCTATTCCGCTATCGGCGAGATGTCCCGCGAGCCTGCCGGTGCGATCGAGTAGCTCGGCATAGGTGACCGAGGACTGTGCATCACGATAGGCCGTCTTGCTGCCGCGCGCAGCGGCTTGCCGCTTCAGTAATTCGGGGATAGGCGCGATCAGATCCGTGTGCAGCATCTTCAGTCCCTGTCAAACCATACTAAACCCGCCGCTTATGCTGATAACCTGTCCGGTGATCCAGCCGCCGTGTGGCGAAGCAAGCAATGTCACCATCGGCGCGACGTCTCCGGCCTGACCCAGACGACGAACGGGATAAAGCTTCACCAGCTTTTCGCGGTTTGCCTCAACCCATTCCCTGTCATGCGCGGTCTCGACCAGGCCGAGGGAAACCGTATTTGCCGTGGTGCCTGAGCGGCCGAATTCACGTGCCAGCGACTTCATCAGGGCCACCACACCGGCGCGCGCGGCCGCGACGATGGCGAGCCCGGATTCGCCGACACGCGAGGAATCGCCAATAATACTGACGATGCGGCCGCTTTTCGCTGCGTCGAGATGTGGAGCCGCAGAGTAACAACAATGGATGGCGCCGTAGAGGCACGCGTCGATCTGACGATGCCAGTCGTCCGGTTTTGTCTCAGCGAAGCGCTGCCGCTGAGCGATTCCGGCATTGTTGATGAGGATATTGAGCCCGCCGAAATCGTTGGCAACTTCGTCAACCATCGCCTTTACAGCGGCGAAATCGGCGACGTCGGCCCTAAAGGCCTTCGCCTTTACCCCTTTCGCCATGATTTCGGAGACCAGCGTTTCGGCTTCTTCGCCGGAGTTGCGGTAGTTGACCGCTACATTCGCACCTTCTGCTGCCAGGCTGAGCGCGATTTCGCGCCCGACGCCTCGCGCAGCGCCTGTCACCAGAGCAACCTTGCCCTTGAGTCCGAAATCCATGATCACCCCTTAGGTTTTCTCACGCGTCTGCGCCGCCTCGATTAGGCGGAACAGGCGCTCCGGCGTTACGGGAAGCTCGTTGATCTCAATTCCAAGCGGCGACAGCGCGTCGCTGACCGCGTTCGCAACTGCTGCCGGTGAACCGATGGTGCCGCCCTCGCCCATGCCACGAAAGCCGCCGAGCGTGGTCGGCGATTCCGATTCCAGATGCACAACATGCATCGGTGGAATCTCGCACGCCGTTGGCACCAGGTAGTCGACGAGGGTCGCGGTATTGATCTGGCCCTGGTCGTCGTAGACAACTTCTTCGTAGAGCGCGGCACCGATGCCTTGTGCGACGCCGCCGTGAACTTGACCATCCACAATTAGGGGGTTGACCAGGCGCCCACAGTCTTCGGCCACGGCGAACCGGTCTATCTTGATTTCAAACGTCTCCGGGTCGATCTCAACCGTCGCTATGTGTGTCGCCGATGTCGTGGTGCCGAATACCGGGTCATAGATCTTAGTGGCGGCGAGTTCTTCGCGCGCGTCCGGTGGCAGGCGGCCCATCTCAGAGTAGACTGCACGCGCAACTTCACGGAACGTCAGCGAGCGGTCGGTTCCGGCGACCGACACCTTTCCATCTTCGGCGACAAGATCGGCCGTTGACGCTTCGAGCAGATGCGAAGCTGCATTGAGCACTTTCTCGCGCACCGCGCGTGCAGCAAGCGTCGCCGCGCCGCCGGCAAGCACGAGGCTCCGGCTGGCATAAGTGCCCGTCCCTCCCGGCACCGCGGCACTGTCACCTTGCACGATTCGGACATCCTCGAAGCGGGCGCCGAGGTGCTCGGCGACGATCTGCGCCAGCGTCGTTTCCAGCCCCTGCCCGTGCGAGGCGACGCCGAACGCAGCGGTGATCGCCCCAGTCGAATCGACGCGAATATTTGCCATTTCTGTGCCGGTATTGATGGGCATCCCCGGCGCGACCGAGATGCGCGAGCCGATGCCAGTCAATTCCGCGTAAGACGCCAGACCGATGCCGAACCAACGGCCCTTCGCACGCGCTTCCTTTTGCGCCACGCGCAGCGTCTCGTAACCGATCGCGTCGCAGGCCGCATGGAGACATTCCTGAAAGCCGGACTTATCCCAGACGATGCCGGAAGCGACCTTGTAGGGAAGCTCACTTGCGCCGACTAGATTACGCAGGCGGATTTCCTTCGCATCGAGCCCGAGCTGTGCGGCGGCCATGTCCATCAGCCGTTCCATGACAAAAGTCGAAGTCGGGCGGCCGACACCGCGGTAAGGCCCCGTTGGTGCTTTCGAGGTAGCGACCGCCCGTACGCGGCCGCGGTAATGCTCAATGCGGTAAGGCCCCGGCAGGAAACTCACCACCTGCACCGGCTCAAGTGCAGCGGTCCACGGATAGATCGAATAGGCGCCAACGTCGCCGATCACGTCCGCGCGTAACGCCACGATTCGGCCGTCGGTATTGAGACCAAGCTCGGCATCGATGATCTCATCGAATCCCTGGCTGTTGCAGGTCAAATCCTCCATGCGATCGCTGGTCCACTTGACCGGGCGTGCGAGCCGCCGTGCGGCGGCACAAACGAAAATCTCCTCGGGATAAAGCGAGCCCTTTCCCCCAAAGCCGCCGCCAACATCAGGAGCCACCACGCGGATCTTGTGGCCGGGCAAATCGAGCGCGGCTGATAGGGCATCACGCACGATGCCGGGGACCTGCGTCGACGAATGCAGTGTCAGCGCGTCGCGGCCGGCGTCATATTCGGCAATGCATGCGCGCGGCTCCATCGCCACCGGCGTCTTGCGGTGCATGCGGAACCGACCTTTGACACGGATCGGCACCGCTTTAATCGCCGCATCGACATCGCCGCGCTTGAACTCGCGGCTCAGGAGCACATTAGTGCGCGCCTCCTCGTGCAGAAGCGGCGCGGTGTCGCCAACCGCCATTTCCGCATCGATGACAACGGGCAGCGGTTCATAGTCAATGTTTATGAGTTCGAGCGCATCTTCCGCCTGGTAACGGCTTTCGGCGATAACGCCCACGACGGGCTCACCGACGTAGCGCACCTTGCCTCGCGCCAGCGGCAAAATCGGCGTCGCGTAATAATTCGCCATGCGCGACGTGGCAACCAGAGGCTTTACGCCGTTGGCGAGATCCTCCGCCGTGAATACAGCAATGACCCCGGGTTCACCACCGGCAGCTTCACAATCAATGGCGACGACGCGCGCGTGCGATTGGTCGCTGCGACGAAAGGCAACGTGCAGCGCGCGTGCCACTTGCCTGTCGTCGGTATAGCTGCCGAGGCCCGTAAGCAGGCGAGGATCCTCGGCACGTTTGACCCGGGCCCCGATGATCTTCGGCCTAGCGTGGGTTTCGGCGGGCTCAGTCATAAGCGTCGGCGCCTTTTCGTAAGCTTTGCCATTGCGCAGCGTCGTGGCCGCACAGAACCACGGCGCCCTGCTTCTGTATGCGCTTGATCTCGGCAAGCGATTTCATCAGTGCGTCGACATTCCAGGTATTGCGTGGAATGACATCGCGATCGACCGTTTCAAGCACGCTCACAGCGTCGGAAGCGAGGAGAAACTTCCCAGAACGGTCGAGTGCGACCAACGCGCCGGTCGTGCCTGGTGTATGACCAGGCAGCGGGATTAGCACGATACGCCCGTCCCCGAACAAATCGCGCTCGCCATCGAGTTCGTCAGTCGGCGCTGACTGCTCCCACTCGCCGGCGAGATAACCGGCGTTTTTGGCATTTGGCGCGCGCGCCGCCTCGATCTCCTTTTTGTGGATGATAAAGCTCGCGCGCTTGAAAAGCGTGTTACAGCCACAGTGGTCGGGATGCAGATGGGAGCAGACAACGATATCGATGTCGTCGCGTTGCAAGCCAATTCCGGCGAGGCCCGTGACCACGTTCTCGCCACTGGGCATGATCGGCACCATCAATTTCGCAAGACTTCCCCAGCGCGCCTCCGGATCGTCCGGCACCGAAGGATGACAGCCGGTATCGAACAACACATTGCCCTGCGGATGCCGCAAGACCGCGCAAGACACGGGGATTTCTATAGTCTCGCCACGTTCCGCCTCCGGAAAATAGACGCTCTTGCGCATGCGCAACCGCCCGCCGGAAAGGAGGTTCATCTTCATCGCGCAGATCCCGCTTTCACGGCGCGGATCGCCTTGACGATGTGCTCATAGCCGGTACAGCGGCAGAGGTTGCCGGAAAGCCCCTCGCGAACGTCGTCGTCGGTTGCGAGCGGATATTTCTTCAGAAGATCGGTCGCGGTCATCAGCATCCCGGGGGTGCAGAAACCGCATTGCAGCGCGTGATGTTCGTGGAAAGATTGTTGCAAAGCATTCAGCTTGCTGATGTCGCCAAGCCCTTCGACGGTCTCGACCGTGCAGCCGTCCGTTTGCACCGCAAACATAAGACACGAGCGCGCGCTATCACCGTCAACCAGCACCGTGCAGGCGCCACAAACCCCATGCTCGCAGCCGACGTGTGTGCCGGTGAGCCCGAGCGTGTGACGCAGGAAATCTGCCAGCAGCAGGCGTGGCTCGATCACGCGCTCGTACACCACGCCGTTGATCGTCACACGTATATCGTGCCGACCTCTCATGGCGCGGCCGCTCGCTGCAACGCAGCGGCAAGAGCACGGCTCGCGAGAGCGCCCGCCAGCTGGCGTCTGTAATCCGACGAAGCGTGCAGATCGGTTTCCGGCTTGATCGCGGTACGCACGATCTCAATCACCCGCGTCATTAATTTCGGATCGGATTTTTGGCCGATGAGTAACGCCTCTGCTTTACGTGCACGGACAGGTGTCGGGCCAACACCAGTGAGCGCGATGCGCGCCTCTTTCATCGCACCGCCGGTCACCGTGACCGTAGCGGCAACAGCAGCCAGGGCGAAATCACCCGCGCGGCGTGCGACTTCCTCGAAGCCCCAGCCGGTCCGCGGCGGCAATTTCGGCAGATGGATTTCCGTCAACAATTCGTCTTCCGCGAGATCGACCATGAGCGCATCGCGGAAGAAATCGTCTGCCTCGACAATGCGCCTGCCCCTACCCGAAACGATATGCAGCTTTGCCCCGAGCAACGCCGCCATCATCGGTAATTCGGCGGCGGGATCGGCATGCGACAGACTGCCGCCGATGGTGCCGCGGTTACGGATTGCAAGATGTGCGACGTGCGTCATCGCGTACGACAGCACTGGAAAGTGCTTCGCGATGACCGGCGAGGTTTCAATCTGGTAGTGCCGCGTCAGCGCGCCGACTTTCACGACCTCGCCAGCGTCCTCGATGAAATCAAGCCCAGGAATACGGTTGATATCGACGAGAATGGCTGGGCGGAGAAGCCGGAAATTCAGCATTGGCACGAGGCTTTGCCCACCGGCAAGTATTTTTGCCTCGCCGCCAGCTTGCCCAAGCGCTGCGACCGCCTGGTCGATGCTGTTGGCGACCACGTATTCGAACGCTGCCGGCTTCATGACTGCGACAGGCCCCGCATCGT
This sequence comes from Pseudolabrys sp., assembly GCA_051986235.1. GTDB lineage: Bacteria > Pseudomonadota > Alphaproteobacteria > Rhizobiales > Xanthobacteraceae > Pseudolabrys. The sequence goes on along the minus strand of JBPYDR010000040.1, from coordinate 54,476 downwards.
CCCACGGTTAATGACTTTCATAATTAGACTATGTAGGCTATCGTCAAGTCAAGGAGCCGCGTGCCTTCGATGCAGCGGTGCTCGGGGTGGCGATGGGTCAGGTTGTGAGTTTGCGCCGGCGCGCGCTGGCGCACCGCCCTGCGCGACGATCACGCGCCAAGCCCGTGCGCGTTATCCATGAGCGCAACTGCTCGGTTGGCCGTACCGTCGCAATCTTGAGCGACAGCTGGGCATTTCTTGTACTGCGTGAATGCTATTTCGCAGCGACACGCTTCGAAACATTTCAGGCGGCGCTCGGAATTCCACGCGCGACACTCACGCAACGGCTGCGCGATCTCACAGCCGGCAGACTGTTGCGTCGCGTGCAGTATTCGCAGCGGCCGAAGCGCTTCGAGTACCGCCTAACGCCGATGGGCATTGACCTTTATCCAGTGATGCTGGCACTGCTCGCATTCGGCGACAAATGGCTGAAGAAAACCGCCAAACCGCCAATTTATCTCATTCACAATTTGTGTGGCCGAATATGCCGGCCGATGGTCGCCTGCTCGTATTGCAAGGATGAAGTTGACAACACGAACGTCACCTTTCGGAATGGTTCTGGCGCAGGTGTAACCCCGGTCTTTGACGCCAAGCGCAACCGGCGCCCGTCCGATCCGGCACTACTTGATCGTGGTCGCCCAAGCTCGGTGGCACAAACGCTAAAAGTGATCGGCGACCGATGGAGTTTCATGGTCATTCGCGAAGCATTCTTCGGCGCACGCCGCTTCGACGATCTCCAGAACAGGCTCGGCATCGCGCCCAATATCCTGACCGATCGTCTCGACCGCCTGGTCGCGGAAGGAATTTTCGTGCGCCGCAAATATCAAGATCAGCCCGAGCGTTATGAATATCCGCTGACCGAAAAGGGCAAGGATCTCTATGGGCCGCTGATCGCGATGTTACGCTGGGGTGACGACTGGCTCGCGCGCGGCAAGCCGCCGCTGATCCTTACTCACAAGGAATGCGGCCACGATTTCAATCCGGCGGTCGTGTGCGACCACTGCCGCGAGCCGCTTCTCGCACGGGACATGAGCTACCGCCTCAACTATCGGCCGCGCAGCGATAGCCGCCAGCGGAAGCCCGGAAGGCCGCTCATCGTCGAGGATGTCTGACATCAAGGAAAGGTCTGCGCCGTGCCGTCGCTATTGACATGCATTACTAGACCGACCCATCATTTTGCCCAACAAATAAAAAGCGTAGCGGGAGGGAGCGATCAATGAATATCAAGCGCACGCTGTCGTTCATAGAAGAGATCGCGGAGGAAGCCGGACAACGCATCGATCCGCCACTGCGCAAGGTCGCAGTGACCGCCATCATCGACAATCCATTCGCGGGCCGCTTTGAACGCGACCTCAAGCCGCTCACCGACGCGAGCGACGAGATCGGGCGCACGATCTGCGCGCTCGCGATTTCGCTTTTGGCGCCGCATAAGGCGCAGAGCTACGGCAAGGCTGCCGTCATCGGAGTCGAGGGCGAGCAGGAGCACGGCGTGTCCATGCTCACCACCGTGTTCGGCAACGTGATGCGCGAGGCCGCCGGCGGCGGCAAAGCGTGGATCTCTTCGATCACCAAGCGCGCCGCAGCGGGTGCCACTATCGACATTCCGCTTGCGCACAAGGATGCGCTCTATGTCCGCTCGCACTACGACGGCATTACCATCACGCTGCCCGATGCGCCGCTACCGAATGAAATTGCGATCATCTGCGCGTTCGCCAACCGGGGCCGTGCCAACCATCGCGTCGGCGGTCTTGCAGCTGGTGAGATCAAGGGCCTCGATGGACTGTCGTGAAGTCGGCGATGCGAGGTTGCGGGTAACTGAAGAAGGAGCCGGCCATGACGGATTGCAAGACGGGGGCAGAGCACATCAAATCGCTCAAGGACGGCCGTACAGTTTATATTGACGGCAAGCTCGTGCCAGACGTCACCGAGCATGCTGCATTCCGCAATTCGGTCAAGTCGGCGGCGTTGCTCTACGACTACCAGGCGAAGTCGGAAAACACCGAACTGATGACGTTCTTGCCGCATGGCTCGAATAGGCGGATCAATCGCGCCTGGCAGATGCCGCGCAACTACTCCGAAATGGTCCGACGCCGCAAGGCGATGCAGGCATGGGCCCGCCTCTCTTACGGTTTCATGGGCCGCTCGCCGGATCACCTCGCCTCCGCGCTTGTCGGTCAGCGGATGGGCATCGAGGTGTTCGAGAAGCACGGGCCCAAGCGCGCGCAAGCCCTGCGCGACTACTTCGAGGAAGCGAGTCGCAACGACTACTTTCTCACCTACGTGATCATTAATCCGCAGGCCGAACGCGCCAAAGATTGGGGCGACCAGAAGGAGGAGCTGGTCGCGCGGATCGTGGACGAGGATTCAGGCGGAGTGACGGTCCGCGGGGCCAAGATGTTGGGCACAAGCTCCATCATGGCGAACGAGGTGTTCGTCGCCAATTTGCAACCACTAAAGCCTGGCGAGGAAGACCTCGCATTTTCGTGCGCGTTACCGATGAATGCCAAGGGCATGCGCGTGTTGTCGCGCAAATCCTACGAGGCGGCTGCTGTCTCGATTTTCGACAACCCGATTTCGTCGCGCTTCGATGAGAACGACGCGCTCATTTATTTCGACGACGTCAGGGTGCCGTGGGAGAGGGTCTTTGTACACCGTGACAGCGATATGTGCCGCGCCCAATTTCATGACACCGCCGGTCACACCTACCAGAACTACCAGTCACAAATCCGCCTGTCGGTGAAAATCAAGTTTCTGATCGGACTCGCCCACCGCATAACAGAGGCCATCGGCACCACCAACATTCCCTCGGTGCGCGAGCAGCTCGGCTATCTCGCTGCGAACAGTAGCATGGTCGACGCCATGATGGCCGGCATGGAGGCGGAAGGCTCAATGCGCGGCGAATGGTACGTGCCGAACAAGCACTTCATGTATTCCGCGCAGGTGCTGACTCAGGATCTCTATCCCCGCATCGTCAATACGCTGCGCGAATTGTCCGGCGGCGCACTTATTATGCTCCCTTCCTCGATCCACGATTTCGAGGATCCGAAGCTCAAGCGGATCATCGACTTGACGCAACGCGCAGCGAAGATGGACCCGGAAGAAAAAGTGAAGTTCCTGAAGGCCGCATGGGACGCCGTCGGCTCCGAGTTCGGCTCGCGGCACACGCAATATGAGATGTTTTATGCGGGAGCTCGGTTTGTGACCACGGGCCACAGCTATCGCACCTTCGACTGGGATGGCGCCACGGGCCTCGTAGACGGTCTGATGGAATCGTATCGGCTCGAAGACGAACTTGGCCATAAGGCCAACTTAGGTCGGCCATGAAAGTTGCAATCGTCAACCTCGGTGAGATCGTCTCCGGTGACTGGCGCAAGCCATTTGCCGAAGGCGACACGATCCTTGTTGACGGCGAGACGATCGCGTTAGTCGGCACCGCATCGGCGAGCGCGACAGAGGCGGCCGACGTTGTGATCGACGCCGACGGCATGACGGCGATCCCAGGCCTCATCGACTCGCATGTCCACATTACGTTCGGCGACTACACGCCGCGCCAACGCACCGTGGGCTATCTGGAGAGCTACCTGCATGGCGGCACCACGACAGCGATTTCGGCCTCGGAAGTGCATGTGCCGGGACGCCCGCGCGATGTCGAAGGCGTGAAGGCACTGGCGCTTGCCGCGCAACGTTGTTTTGCTGAATACCGCCCGGGTGGCATGCGCGTCATCGCCGGCTCGGTCATCCTCGAGCCCGGTCTCAAGCAGTCAGACTTTCGCCAACTCGCGCAGGAGGGCGTGAAGCTCGCAAAAGCCGGCTTCGGAGCTGTCAAGACCGCTTACGACTACGTGCCCCTCGTTGCCGACGCGAAGGCTGCTGGTCTGATCACGACCTGCCACACCGGCGGTTCGTCGATCCCGGGCTCGGGTGCGATCACCGGTGATCACCTTCTGAAAATGCATCCGCATGTGTCTTTCCATATCAATGGTGGCCCAACAGCGATGCCGGACGCCGACTTTGAGCGGGTGATCACCGAGTCAAACGTTGCTCTTCAGGTCTGCACCGCCGGCAACCTGCGCACGACACTTATGTGCGCGAAGCTGGCCGAGGCAAGGGGCGCGTTCGAGCGCTTCATCATTGCGACCGACACACCGACTGGGAGCGGGATCATGCCGCTAGGCATGCTCTATACGATCGCACACCTTTCGAGCCTAACTGACATGCCGCCCGAACGTTTCATCTGCGCGGCGACCGGGAGCAACGCGCGTGTCTACGGTCTGAACAGCGGATTGCTCGCACCTGGCAAGGCGGCCGACATCGTGCTTATCGACGCCCCCGACGGCGGAACGCAGAAGACAGCCCTCGCCGCCATCAAGCACGGCGACATTGCTGCGATCGGCGCGGTGGTGACAGCCGGCATACCGCGATTCGTCGGCCGTAGTCGCAACACTCCGGCGACAACGCACAAGGCCAAGGTCGCCGCTTCGCGCGTCGCCCAAGATTTCGCGGGAGCGGCCCATTGATCGTGTGGGCCTCGCGAACATCCGGAAGCTTCGCCGCATCGCCGTGGGGCAAGCTACCATTTGTGCCGGCCTGAAGGACCGCCATGTTTTACCAGCAGCTCATCAACGGCTTGATGCTCGGCGCTTCCTATTCGTTGGTCGCGATCGGGTACACGCTGATTTTCGGCGTGCTCAACCTTCTCTATTTCGCGCATGGCGAGGTCTTCATGGTCGGCGCATTCGTTGGCCTTTTTCTGGTTCTGTACACCGGCACTAACATCTACTTCGCTCTGCTCGGAGCCATGATCGCATGCGCTGTTCTCGGTGCGCTAGCGTTCTTTGTTGCAGTACGACCGGTGCCGAAGGACCGCCCGTTAGCGCCGCTGATCAGCACCATCGGCCTCACCATCGTCCTGCAGAACTTCGCCATTTATGTCTTCGGCGGCCAGCAGTTCTCATTTCCCGAGACGATCCACCAGGAGCTCTATCATTTCGGACCGATCACCATAAGCTCGGTACAGATCTTCATTCTGGGAATCGCGATTGTGCTGATGGCCGCGCTCTGGCTGTTCATCGAGCGCACAAAGCTCGGGCGAGCCATGCGCGCGGTTGCCGAAAATCACGAAACGGCGGCCCTACTCGGCGTCAATGTCGATCGCGTGGTGTTGATCACATTCATCATAGGCTCCGGCATCGCGGGCATCGCGGGCGTGCTCGACGGGCTGAAAAACAGCAGCGTGTCCCCGTTCATGGGACTCGGCGCCTCGGTGAAAGGTCTCATCGTGATGCTACTTGGAGGCCTCGGCAACGTGCCTGGCGCGATGATCGCCGGCCTGCTGCTCGGCATGATCGAGATTCTGTCGGCAGCCTACATCGGCACCACCGAGCGCGACTTCTTCTCGTTCCTCATCCTCATCCTCATCCTGCTCTATCGGCCGACCGGATTATTCGGCACACGCACAGCCGAACAGAAGTAACCATGTTCAGCGGGCTCATCGACAACTACACCCAGTCGGTCCTGATTTTCGCAGCCATTCACATCATCGCTGCATACAGTTTCTTTGCACCGTTCAAGACCGGTCAGGTGTCGTTGGGCCAGGCCGGCTTCATGGCGATCGGCGCCTACGCCTCCGCAATCTTGACCCAGAAGATGGGCCTCCCGTTTGCGGTCGCGCTGCCGTTCGGCGGGGCGGTTGCCGCCATCATCGGCGTCGTGGTCGGATTTCCGGCGCTACGCATCAAGGGAGTCTACCTGCTGCTGCTTACGCTGGGATTCTCCGAGATCGTCCAGGTCATCATCCTCAGCTGGGATTACACGGGCGGCGCGCAGGGCTTCCGCAATATCCCATTCAACCCGCGCACGTTGGAATGGACCGTCGGGCTAATCGCGCTGCTCATGATTTTTTTCGCTCGGCTCGAGCGCTCCAGCCTCGGGCGCGCGATGGACTCGATCGAGCAGGACGAGACTGCCGCTGAAGTTATGGGCATTGATGTCGTACGCACCAAGCTTCTAGCCTTCGGCCTCGGCGCGATGATCGCAGGGCTCGCCGGCGCGCTCTATGCGCATCACACGACCTATGTAGACTCCACTACTTTTAACATCATGCTCGCGGTGGAAATCCTGACCTACGTCGTGGTCGGCGGAGCCAGCACATTCTGGGGGCCGGCACTCGGTGCCTTCGTACTTACGCTGCTGCCGGAATTCCTTCGTACGCTGCGAGACTGGCTGGATCTGATACCGGTCGAATGGACGGACTCATTCCCCATGAACCGCGTGTACGATTTCCTGCACGGGTTCCTCGATTTCGAGAACGCGAAGCGGCTGATCGCCTACGGCATCATCCTCATTCTGATGATGATCGTGCGACCTGATGGCCTGCTTACTCGAGACTCGATGCGATGGGCCTCGTTTGCGCGCTGGAGTAACAGCCGTGGCTGACGCGCGCACTATCTGCCTTTCGATCGACTGCCTGACTAAGCGATTCGGTGGCTTCTACGCGCTCAATGAAGTGAGTATGGCTGTGACGACGGGCGATATCCACGCCCTGATTGGTCCCAACGGCGCGGGCAAGACGACGTTCTTCAATCTCGTCACCGGCGTCCTGTCAGCCGATTCCGGACGCATCGCGTTCGAGGGTCAACCGGTCGACGAAGTGCGGCCGTCAAAGCGCACGATCAAAGGGATCGCCCGCACGTTCCAGAACATCCGCCTTTTCCCGCACCTTACCGTGCTGGAAACGATCATGGTCGGCGAGCATTGCCGCTTCTATCCGTCTGTTACGGGCGCGCTGATGGACGTCCTGTTGAAGCACCCGTTCGGAGAGGCAGAAGGAGAGCGCAAGATGCGCGCCAACGCCATGGATCTGTTGGAATTCCTTGGGCTCGCCAACAAACATGCGGCCAAGTCATCCGACCTTTCCTACGGTGACCAGCGTCGGCTTGAGCTCGCGCGCGCCCTCGCGACGCGGCCACGTCTGCTGCTGCTCGACGAACCGGCCGCGGGCATGAATCCGCATGAGACGGAGGAGCTTGACGAGGTCATCACCCGCATTCGTGACCGCGGCATCACCATCATTCTGGTCGAGCACGACATGCGGCTCGTAATGGGCATTTCCGACCGCGTTACCGTGCTTAACTTCGGCAACAAGATTGCTGAAGGCGTGCCGCAGGACATCCAGAAAGATCCGAAAGTGATCGAAGCCTACCTTGGCGAGGAAGCGAAGATATGACGATGCTCACCGTGCATGGCCTGCGCGCGGGTTACGGCAAGATCAACATCTTGCACGACGTTAGCATTGCCGTCGAGGAGGGCCAGATCGTGACCCTGATCGGCGCGAACGGAGCTGGAAAAACTACCTTACTGAAGACCATTTCCGGGTTGATTCGCCCGACTGCCGGAACGATCGAGTTTAAACGCCAGAATATCGCGCGTATGGCGGCCCACAAGATCACCAGCCGTGGCGTGAGTCACGTGCCAGAGGGCCGCGCCATCCTGAGGCGAATGACCGTAATCGACAACCTGCGCATGGGTGCCTATGTGCGCAAAGATAAGGATATCGATCGCGATATTGACGCGGCGTTCGAGCGCTTCCCTGTGCTCTCGGAGCGGCGCCATCAGATAGCAGCCACATTGAGCGGGGGCGAGCAGCAGATGCTAGCGATAGGTCGCGCACTGGTGGCAGGTCCTCGTCTGTTGTTGCTGGACGAACCCTCGCTCGGGCTCGCGCCCAAGTTCATCACGCTGATTTTCCAAACACTGCGGGAGCTCAAGACCGAAGGCAAAACCATCCTTCTGGTCGAGCAGAACGCGCGCAAGGCCCTCCAGGTCGCTGACCACGCCTACGTCATGGAGCGCGGGCGCATCGTGCTCAGCGGCACAGGTGCGGAGCTTTTGAACATGCCCGACGTACAGCGCACATATCTGGGACAGAGCGCCGCATGAAGTACGCAGCGTCACGCGGGGTATCATTTGCTGGCCGTCGGGGTAAGATATTCCGAAACAAGAATTCGTGCGTGATGCGCGATGGGAAAAGAAAGGAATTCGGTCAAGCAACTGGTGGGAGGGTAATGAAATGAAACGTCTTGTAAGATTGCTGACGTCACTAGCCGCCCCAGCGATGATGTTCGCGGTGCTGCCCGTGCATCAAGCCGACGCTAAACTCGCCGGCCGTAACGTCAAGATTGGCTGCCTCGTGCCGCTCACCGGCAAAGGCGCCGAGTGGGGCCAGGGGGCAAAACCCTCCATCGATATCGCCGTCGAAGAGATCAATGGCACGGGCGGCATCGGCGGCCTGCCGATCGAGATGATCTGCTATGACGACCAGACGCTTGAACCCGAAGCCCTCAACGCGATGAATCGCCTCGTCGACCGCGACAAGGTGCTCGCCGTTGTGGGTCCCTGCTTTAGCGGACCATTCGAGACCATCGCGCCGCAACTCGACTCTCGCTTCAAGACCCCCATCGATTCCTACTGCTCGGCAAAGCCCGGCCTTTCGGCGATGAGCAAGTGGGCATTCCGGAACACACTCACCAGCGACAAACAACTCAAGCCAGTCGTCGATGCCTGGCTCAAAGACTACAAGATCAAAAAGGTCGTCATCATTTATGACGCTGAAGACGCTGTCTCAAAGGGCGAAGGCGCGGCAGTGCTGCCTAAGCTCCTGAAGGACCATGGCATCGAGATCCTCGACAGCCTGACCTACCGCACCAAGGATACCGACTACTCGGCACAAGTGACGAAAGCGATGTCACTCGGTGCCGAAGGCATTGCGCTCGGCGCCTGCTATCAGAACGCCGCCGCGATCGCTAAGGAGATGGCGAAGCAAGGGTTGAACGTCCCGATCATCGGAGGTGCCTGCGCCGGCACGCCCGGGTACATCGAGATCGCCGGCAAGGCCGCGGAAGGCACCTACATGTCAACTGCGGCTTGGCTCGACGATCCACGCCCGGAGGTTCAAACTTACGTGAAGAAGATCAAGCCGCGGCTCAATGGCCAACTGCCGCCCTACAGCGGGCCGCGCTCCTATGACATCGTCTACTCGTTCAAATATTGCTTCGAGAAGGCGGACATCACCAATAAGCCGGAAGATCTTGAAAGTGATCGCGACAAGATTCGTCAGTGCCTGGGCACGCTAAAGGATTTTCCCGGCGTTGCCGGACCGATCACCATGGACGAGGTGCGTGACGGCACGGGCATCACCGCGATCCTCAAGGTGGTCAACGGAAAGTACGTCAACATTGCCAAGTAGCTGACGCGGTAACGTGCGCAAACGGCGCCCGGTTGCGGCGCCGTTTCACTCTTTCCAGCGGCACCGAAATAGCGGTCGGGAATGTTCGAGGATGACCGGAGTAGCGACAAGTTGGTGCGGCCAGTCGATCGAACGTGTCGAAGATGGCCCATTGCTCACCGGACGCGGCCGTTTCATCGACGACCTCGGCATACGTCCCGGTACGCTGCACGCCGCCATCCTGCGTTCGCCTCACGCGCATGCGAAAATCCGCACTATCGACGCCGCGGCCGCGCGCAGAGCGCCAGGTGTTGCCGCCGTTATAATCGGAGCCGAGGTTACCGCGATATCGGCAAGCCTCGTGGTCGGTGTCAAAGCGCCGATCGAATGCTGGCCGATTGCGGTCGACCGCGTGCGTTATGTCGGCGAGCCGGTGGCGGTCGTGCTAGCTGCCGACCGCTACCTTGCCGAAGACGCCCTAGAACTCATCAACGTCGATTACCAGGCGCTCCCCGTCATCGTCGATCTCCTCGCTGCGCTCGATCCGAAGCAACCGGCGCTGCATGAGGGCCTCGGATCGAACATCGCGAGCGAACGCTCATTCCGTTATGGCGACCCTGAGCAAGCTTTCGCGCGGGCCGCGCATCGCATATCGGTGACGATCCGTTACCCGCGCAACTCCTGCACGCCCATCGAAACCTATGGCCTTGTCGCTGAATACGATGCGAATGAAGACGCCTACGACGTGCTCGCCAATTTCATGGGACCGTTCAGCCTACATGCGGTTATGGCGCGCGCGCTGAAAGTGCCGGGCAACCGCCTGCGTCTTCGCACGCCGCCGGACTCCGGCGGCAGCTTCGGCGTCAAGCAGGGTGTATTTCCGTACATCGTCCTGATGGGTGTCGCGGCCCGCATTGCCGGTCGCCCCGTAAAATGGATTGAGGATCGCATCGAGCATCTCGCAGCATCGGTATCGGCCACGAACCGCTTGACCACGCTCGAGGCCGCAGTCGAAGCCGATGGGCGCGTACGGGCGCTCGCATGGGACCAGCTAGAGGACGTCGGCGCGCACATCCGCGCGCCCGAGCCGGCAACGCTCTACCGCATGCATGGAAACCTTACCGGCGCTTACGACATCCGCCACGTTTCGGTGCGCAACCGTGTCGTGCTCACCAACAAAACGCCGACCGGGCTGAACCGCGGCTTCGGTGGACCACAAATGTACTACGCGCTCGAGCGGCTGATGCAGCGCATCGCTGTCGAGCTCAAGCTCGATCCGGTCGATGTGATCCGTAAGAATCTAGTGCCGTCCAACGCGTTTCCCTATCGCACGGCGACCGGCGCCACGCTCGATTCCGGCGACTATGCGAAAGCACTGGAAACCGCGCTAGCGCAAGGCGGTTTCGCGGAGCTTCGCGAGCGGCAGCAGGCGGCGCGCGCGCAAGGCCGCATCTACGGCATCGGCCTGACCGCCGCGGTCGAGCCCAGCGTCTCCAACATGGGCTACATCACCACCGTGCTCACGCCTGAAGAACGGCGCAAGGCCGGTCCAAAGAACGGCGCTCAGGCAACCGCGACCGTCTCGCTCGATCCGCTCGGCGGCGTCTCGGTCCATACCGCCTCGGTACCGCAGGGCCAGGGTCATCGCACGGTGCTGGCCCAGATCGTCGCCGACGCACTCGGCCTCAAGCCATCCGACATCCGTGTTGTCGGCGAATTCGACACCGCAAAAGACGCCTGGTCAATCGCATCCGGCAACTATTCCAGCCGCTTCGCCGCCGCGGTCGGTGGCGCCGCTCACCTTGCGGCCGAAAGGGTGAAGGTGAAGCTCGCGCGTGCGGCAGCGTCCCAGCTCAACGTTGCCGCGCAAGACATCGAATTCACCGGTGGGCGGGCACACGCCCGCGGCAATCCCGATAACGCCATTCCGTTTTCGAGGCTTGCCGCCGCCAGCCACTGGTCGCCCGGCCTCGTCGCGGAGGAAAACCAGGCACTACGCGAAACCGTGTTCTGGACTCCACCCGAGCTGACTCCCCCGACCGAAAAAGATGAGATCAATTCATCGCTCTGCCACGGTTTCATTTTCGATTTTTGCGGCGTCGAGGTCGACCGGGTAACTGGCGCCGTACGAATTGACAAGTATGTAACCATGCACGATTGCGGCCGCGTGTTGCATCCGGGTATGGTTGCGGGGCAAATCACCGGTGGTTTCGCGCAAGCGCTCGGCGCCGCGCTTTACGAAGAATATGCCTACGCACCGGACGGCGCGTTCCTGAGCGGTACGTTCGCTGACTACCTGCTGCCGACGACCACGGAAGTACCGACACCACTTATTCTGCATCTCGAAACACCCTCGCCCTACACGCCACTCGGCGCCAAGGGCGTGGGCGAAGGCAATTGCATGAGTACGCCCGTGTGCCTCGCCAACGCGGTTGCCGATGCCCTCGGGCTTTCCGCGGTTGACCTGCCGATGACTCCGGCAAAACTTGCCGCGCATATTCACGTGAGCGAAGATTCGACGAGGCGTACATGAAGCCCGCTCGTTTCGACTACATCCGGGCCGGCGCAATCGCCGAAGCACACGCCGCGCTCGCCAAGGACGGTGATGAGGCGCGTATTATCGCCGGGGGACAGAGCCTTGTGCCGATGCTGTCTATGCGGATGGCGCGCCCGGCCGTGCTCATCGACATCATGCACCTGCCCGAGTTGGCGAAGATCGAGGTCAAGGGTAACTCCATACGCGTCGGCGCGGGCGTGCGGCAAGCGGAGCTGCTGGCTTGGCCAGAACTAGCCGAGCGCCAGCCGCTTCTCGCAGCCGCCCTGCCCTGGGTCGGCCACGCGCAGACCCGGAGCCGCGGCACGGTGTGCGGTTCGGCCGCACACGCCGATCCAAGCGCAGAGATCCCGCTGGCGCTGCTCGCCCTCAAGGGTAGTGTCGAGCTGTCATCGCAGCTAGAGCGGCGACGCGTGGCCGCGGAAGATTTTTTCACCGGGCTGCTGTCGACCGCGCGTAACGACAACGAACTGATCGAGGCGATCGACATTCCGTGCCGCGCGGCCGGTCACGGCTATGCGTTCCGCGAGTTTGCCCGCCGCCACGGCGATTTCGCCATTGTCGCCTGTGCCGCCATCGCGCGCGTTGACGGAGCACGGTTGGCGATCGGTGGCGTCGCAGATGTTCCCACCGCGCGAGACTTTCTGGACCTCGACAGCGACGTCCTCAACGACGCGCTCAATGAATTTGCTGTCGAGCTCGAGCCGCGCGACGATCTGCATGCCACCGCAGACTATCGCCGTGCGCTGGTGCGCCGACTCGGCCGCGCCACAATCGAGGAGGCCCGCCGATGCCGCGTCTGAGCGCCGATGCGCGTCACCGCGTCCGTTTCGAACTCAATGGCCGCGTGGTCGAGGGTGACGCCGAACCACGCATGCTGCTCACCGACTTCCTGCGCCACGATCTCGGGATGACAGGCACACACGTCGGCTGCGAGCATGGTGTCTGCGGCGCGTGCACCGTCGAAATCGACGGCGCGCTAGCGCGCGCCTGCCTGACGCTGGCGGTACAAGCTGACGGCGCCAAAATCCGCACCGTCGAAGGCTTGGCGCCCGCGCCCGGCCGGTTATCGGTGTTGCAGGAGAGCTTTCGGCGGCATCATGCGCTGCAATGCGGCTTTTGTACCGCGGGCATCCTAATGTCGCTTGATTACTATCTACGCCATCATCCCAGCCCGAACGAAGCCGAATTACGCTATTTTCTTAGCGGACATTTGTGCCGCTGCACCGGCTACGCTCCAATCCTGACGGCAGCACTCGAAGCCGCTAGGAAACTCCTTGACGCGCCTGCGCATGCTTGACCTCGGCACCAGTTTCATCGCCAGCGTAGAGCGCGACCCCAACGCGCTCGCAATCGTCGACGGGGCGACGCGGCTGACCTATGCAGAATGGTATCGCAATATTTCAAGCGTGGTCGCGGCACTCGATGAACTCGGGCTCAATCCCGGCGATCACCTGGTCACCGCCGCGCAAAACCGCTGGGAGGCCGCAACCATTCACTGGGCGTGCCAATTTGCCGGCGTCATCGTTACGCCGGTGAATTGGCGCGCGACCGCCGATGAGCTCGATTTCCTGATCGAGAACGCGGAAGCCAAGGCTGTCGTCTACGAGGGCGCGACAGCCCAGGCCACCGCTCAATCGAAAGCCGCGCAGTCGCGCCCGCGCATCGCATTGGATAAGGTGCAATCCGGTGAAACCCGGTGGAGCGCGTTGCACGGGCGCCGCGCAATCGACGCCGCGCCACGCGTCGGGCCTGATGCCTGGTCGGTGATGCTGTACACGTCGGGCACCACTGCGCGGCCCAAGGGCGTGCCGCGGCGCCAGAGCGTAGAACGCGCCGCCGCGCTGGCGCATGTGGCGCAGAACATGTACGGCAATGGCGAGCGCACGCTCGGAGTCATGCCGCTCTATCACACCATGGGCGTACGCTCCTTGCTCGCGATGTCGCTGATTGGCGGTGCATTCATCTGCTTGCCGCGCTTCGACGTCACCCGCGCGCTTGAGCTGATCGCCGCCGAGAAGATCACCAATCTTTACCTCGTTCCAACCCTCTACCACGACCTTGTCCATGACCCAGCGTTCGCGAAGACCGATGTGCGATCCGTCCGCAAGCTCGGCTTTGCCGGCGCGCCGATGACCGACGCCCTGCTCAAGGAATTGCAGGCAGCATTCAAGCCGGAGCTCTTCGTGAATCACTATGGCTCGTCTGAAATCTATACCTTCACAATCGACCAGAACGCGCCTGCAAAGCCCGGCTCTGCCGGCAAGGCGGGAATTAACCAGCGTGTCCGCGTGATGAAACTCGGCAAATCACCGGATCAGATCGCGGCTCCCGGCGAAGAAGGCGAGATTATTGCCTATCTCGCCGGCGATGAGTCCTTCGAGGGCTACTGGCGACGGCCGGAATCTGACGCCAAGGCCCTGCGCGACGGCTGGTACCTGACCGGCGACACCGGATATTTCGATGCGGACGGTGACTTGTTTGTCACCGGACGTGTCGACGACATGATCATTACGGGGGGCGAGAACGTCTCGCCCGTCGAGATAGAAAGCTGCCTGTCGCTCCATCCGGCCGTATCCGAGGTGGCGGTCGTAGGGCTTGCAGACGAACGTTGGGGCAAAATCATCGCCGCGTTCATCAAGCGCAGCAAGTTAGTGAACGACGCCGAACTCGACCAGTTCTGCCGCAAATCGGGCCTGGCCAATTTCAAGCGGCCACGCCGCTATGTCTTCGTCGACGACATTCCCAAATCGCCGGTCGGCAAGCTCTTGCGCCGCAAGCTGGTAGCGGGCGAGTACGAGATCGAAAATCCGGGCAAAAGCTCGCACCAAGATGGAACCGCAGCATGACAATGATGACGTTTTCCGATGCGCGTCTCGCGAAGCTCAATGGATTCAAAGTGGAATTGAACGCGGAGAAGGAGCGCGCCGACATTGTTCTGGATCGCCCGCCGCTCAACGTGATCGAAATGCCGCAGCGCGAGCAGCTGCGGCTGGTGTTTGAGACGCTTGATGAAGATGCCCGGGTCCGCGTAATTGTGCTGCGAGCAGTCGGCGAGCACTTCTCCAGTGGCGGCAACATCAAGGGTTTCATGGAGGCAACGCCGGAACATGTCTCTAAGCTGGCGTGGAACATCGCCGCACCAGCGCGCTGCTCTAAACCGGTGATTGCTGCAAACCGCGGCTATTGTTTCGGGGTCGGCTTCGAGATTTCGCTTGCGTGCGATTTTCGAATTGTTTCGGAGACTTGCTTTTACGCGCTGCCCGAACAAAAGCTCGGCCAAATCCCTGGCTCTGGAGGTTCGGCGCGCTTGCAGAAGATCGTTGGCATCACCCGTACCAAAGACATCGTCATGCGCTCGAAGCGTATACACGGCAAACAAGCACTTGAGTGGGGCATCGCGACTGAATGTGTACCCAACGACATGCTCGAGCCTGCGACGGATGCTCTGGCCGATGAACTTCGAATGTTCTCACCTATCGCTCAACGCACAGCGAAGAAATTGCTCAACGACACCGAAGATTCAACGCTTGCAATTGCGATCGAGCTGGAAGGTCATTGCTATAGCAGGCTGCGACAGTCCAACGATTTCCTCGAAGGCGTCGAAGCCTTCCATGCCAAACGCGCGCCCAATTTCAGAGGTGCTTGACTACGAGGAAGGGTGAGGACGCGCCCCCTTGAAAGTCCTGTGTCGCTTTATAGTGCGATTGCAGTTACGCCCCCGTGCCGTCAGCGTGCTGTAAGGCCTTTGTTCCCACAAGCATCCGGAACGCAAGAACACAAACGCGGCCGGCGCTGCTCAGGCGGGGTCGAAATAATGAATTTCCAGGAGCGTGCAGCCATCGTTCGACTTGAATGGCCCATGATAAGCGCCCGGCGGACG
This sequence comes from Pseudolabrys sp., assembly GCA_051986235.1. Lineage (GTDB taxonomy): Bacteria > Pseudomonadota > Alphaproteobacteria > Rhizobiales > Xanthobacteraceae > Pseudolabrys. The sequence goes on along the minus strand of JBPYDR010000040.1, from coordinate 38,777 downwards.
GACCGCATAGGTATTGGGGGGGAATGATTTTCCGCCGTTTCCTTGCGCGTCGTTGCCGACTGTCAGATCGCCGGATACGAGGAAGACCTCCTCCCAATATTCGTGCACGAAGGGCTTCGTTGTGAACACGCCAGCCGCGAAGCGCAGAAGCCGCGTACGCGTGCCGCGCTTGTTTGTCTCGTCGAGCGCGCCGGACAAAATCTTCTGCTCGATGCCCTTTGGATAGCCGGGCGGGGTTTCCCAGCCGACATCTAGGTCCAGAGTATGAAATTCGTCGTGTTTCTTGTTCACAGCCATGATGCTTCACCTTTCCGCCGTGGATTTTCCTCGGGGATCATGTACCAAGTGCGCATCGTCTACTCAAGGAACCAGAATGCTCGCCTTCGAGCGTCATTCACGCAGTGAAACTGATCGGGCCGAATTCGCTGCGAAAGCACTGATCGTTGCAGGCTGGACTGGCCGCGATGAGAAAGCGCTGCATCATCATATCGAGGAACTCGCGGCAATCGGCGTGCCTCGCCCGTCATCGGTGCCGGTGTTTTACCGGATCAGCACGGCAAATCTCACGCAAGCTACGCACCTGGAGGTTCTCGGGCCCGATACATCAGGCGAGGCGGAGCCGGTAATCGTCGCGATGCACGATGGATTGTGGTTGGGCGTTGGATCCGATCACACCGACCGCAAAGCGGAAACAATGGGCATCGCGCTATCAAAGCAAATTTGCGCAAAGGTAGTCGGCAAGAAGCTTTGGAGTCTCGACGATGTGGTCGGCCACTGGGACAAACTGATCCTACGCGCCTACGTCACCATCGACGGTATACGCCTGAAATACCAAGAGGGTCCATTGTCGGCGATGCGCAATCCCTCGGACCTGATGTCGCGCGCCGAAGCAAGATTTGTGACGGGCACGGTGATGTTCTGCGGAACGCTCGGCGCGATTGGAGGCATTCGTCCGTCAACGCAGTTTACAGCCATTCTTGAGGATCCGGTCCTCAACCGTAAGATGACCTGCGAATACGACATCGATGCCTTGCCGGTTGTCCGCTAAGATCTGCCCAGGAGACCTGCTCTTTTTGCTACCTTCGATGTCGGAACTGTTGTAGCGGATTGCAGTCGGGATCACTGATCCCGGGAACAGCAGTTTTTCCGAAGATGGCTTTTGACGAACGGCTGGTACTGATTGCTGGCGGCGGCCCGGTCGGCTTGTTGTGCGCGTGGCTGCTCGCGCGTCGTGGTCTGCCGGTTCGGCTATTCGATGTCAACGAGACCCTGCAAGCGGATCCACGGGCCGCCACGACCCATCCCGCCACGCTCGATTTGCTGGCCGAGGATGGTCTTGCGGACGAGATGGCGCGCGCTGGACTGGTGGCGCCCATCTTTCAGTTCTGGGATCGGCCAAGTCGCGAGAAGGTCGCCGAGTTTGATCACATCGTCCTCACGAGGGACACGGATCATCCATTCGTTGTTCAGTGCGAACAGTTCAAAACCGCCAAGCTTATTCTTGACCGCCTACGAAAGCTGTCCAACGTCGAAGTGCTGTTTGGGCACGAGGTGGTCGAGGTTGCTCAGACTGACGGCCATGTGAACGTTGATGTGCGCGGTCCCGCCGGAATTAAAGCGCATTCCGGCGTCTATCTGATTGGCGCCGACGGCGGGCGCAGCGTTGTGCGCAAACAGAGCGATATCGCGTTCGAGGGATTTACCTGGCCGGAACGATTCATTGTGCTCACGACACCGTTCGATTTTGAAGCGGCGCATGGACTGTGTTTCCGTAGCTACTTCGCTGATCCAGACGAATGGTGCAATTGCTTCAAGGTATCAGCGGATGGACCGCCGGGGTTGTGGCGCACGGTTTATCCGGCCAACGCCGATCAGTCCGATGAGCAGTTAATGAGCGATGGGGCTGTTCAGGCGCGGATGCAAAAATTCTTTCCAGCGCCGCAAGCCTACGAGATTGTTCACCGCAACCTCTATGTCACTCATCAGCGCGTAGCAGAAACCTTTCGCAAAGGCCGGGTGCTGCTCGCCGGTGATTCCGCTCACGTCAACAATCCGATCGGGGGTATGGGATTGAATGGCGGCATTCAGGACGCCGCGAACCTTGCCGAAAAGCTTTCGGCGGTCTTGCTGAACAAGGCGCCTGATGTTCTGCTTGATCTTTACAGCTTGCAACGTCGCACGGTGGCGACTGAATACGTGCAGGAGCAGTCGATCGCGAACAAAAAACGTCTGGAGGCGCGGGATCCGGAAACGCGCCGGCGCAATCTCGATGAACTTCGTGAAATGGCGGCGGATCGCGCGCGCGCCCGCCAGTTCCTGCTACGAACCTCGATGATCGCGAGCCAGCGGCGCGTTGCCGCCATGACATTGACCGAGGCCTGATGATGTTGTCGCCCGATATTACGTCCGTGCCGCAAGCAAAGCCATTTCTTGCCGCGGCTGCGCAATTCGCCAGTGGACAAGACACGCCTCGGGCCTATCTCGAACGCTGCCTCGATGCTCTCGCTGTTTGGGAGCCAAAAATCGGCGCGTTTGTTCATACTAACCTCGATGGCGCGCGCGTTGCCGCTGACGCGTCATCCATGCGATGGCGTGACAACAAGCCATTGTCGGCAATTGACGGGATGCCAATTGGCGTCAAGGACATCATCGAGACGGCAGATATGCCAACCGAAATGGGCTCACCGTTGTTCGACGGCTGGTGCTCACAGCGCGACGCTGCGGCCGTAGCCGCTTTGCGTGAAGCGGGAGCGGTCATCCTTGGAAAGACGGTGACGACCGAGTTCGCTGCTACCGAGCCGGGCGGCACCCGCAATCCCTGGGATCCTGGTCGCACTCCAGGAGGGTCCAGCAGCGGTTCGGCTGCCGCTGTTGCCGCTGGTCTTGTAAGTGCAGCGCTCGGCACACAGGTGATCGGGTCGATAGTCCGTCCAGCCAGCTACTGCGGCTGCGTGGGGTTCAAGCCGAGTGTCGGCGGCATAAACCGGGGCGGCAGCCACGATAATTTGAGCCAGAGCTGTATGGGTGTTTTGGCCGCCACGCTTGAGGATGCCTGGCAGGTCGCCTCTGAAATTGCCGCTCGAGCAGGCGGCGATCCCGGATATCCGGGTCTAATTGGACCGCTTCGCATGCAGGCGCCGGCCAAGCCAAATCGGCTCGTCTTTCTTGAGACGGCGGGTTGGCAAGTGGCCAGCTCTGAGGCAAAGCAAGCGCTCCAGCAATCATTGTCATGCTTGTCCCGCAACGGCGTCGACGTTGTCACGCGACGATCGGACAAGCTGGTCGGCGCCGTGGAGGACGCAATAGCCAATGCGCGCCCGCTGTCTATTCGGATCAATACGTGGGAATCGCGCTGGCCGCTCAACACTTATCGCAACCGCGATGCCGGCAAACTGAGTCGAGCGATGCTCGCGCGCCTCGCGCAGGCGGAGGAAATGAGCCTCGACGATTATCGCGCTGACGTCGACGAACGGATCCGCATTCGCGCTCTCTACGAAAGCTTGGCAGCGCAATGCGATGCCTGCGTGACATTGGCGGCGCCGGCGGCTGCACCGACCGGCCTTGCCTCAACTGGCGATCCCATATTTGCAGTGCCATTCTCATTGCTCGGCGTGCCGGCAATTTCGCTGCCATTGCTTCACGAGCAAGATCTGCCGTTAGGACTTCAGGTGACCGGATTCTACGGCAGGGACGCGACCACCTCAGCGACTGCCGGTTGGGTGGAAAAGCACTTCGACGATTGACGAGGGTGGAAGTCATGCTGACATCGACCAAAGGGTGCCGATGGATTTTGGCCATGACTGTACTGACGGGGTTCGTCGTCGTCCCTGCGAACGCCGAGGACATGAAGCTTTGGCGGCACGGAATCGTGGAGGCGAAGAGCGACGCCGGCATCGTCTTCATGGGCAGCAAAGGTGGCTTTGCGGAAAAGCAGGGGCTGAAGATCGAGATCAAGCAGTTCAAAGGCGACACTTTGGCGCTGAAGGCGCTGCTCGCGGGAGAACTAGACAGCTACGAAGGTAATCCCGGCTCCCCGATGGTTGCGGCCTCGCGGGGGGCCGATATCAAGGTCGTCGGCTGCTATTGGCCGGGTTTGACCTACGCCATCTATTCCAAGCCGGACATCAAGAGCCCGGCCGATCTCAAAGGCAAGACGCTTGCCATCTCGGCGCCCGGTGCGCTGCCTGATCTCGTCGCGCGCGCGGTCTTGGCGCAGAACAATGTGCCAGCAGCAGAAGTAAAGTTCACAGTCATGGGCAGCGACGCCGATCGTTTCAAGGCAGTAACGGCCGGCGTCGTCGATGCGGCTGCGGCATCCAGCGGTTTTGCGCCGGCGGCCGAGAAAGCCGGTGTGAAGATGCTTGTTCATGCCATCGAAGCCGTTCCGAGCTACGTTCGTTTCTGCATCTATTCGAGCGGAAAGACGCTTGCGGAGCGCAAGGATGACGCAGCACATTTCCTTGCTGCCGAGATGGCTGGGTTTCGTCATGCTCTTTCGAACCGAGACCAAACAATCGAGCTGACGCGCGAGATCACGCTTGCCAAGCCGGACAATCCGCTGCCCGCTTTCACTTACGATGAAGTGAAGCGATATTCGGCCGTCGATCCGGATATGCCCATCCCAATGAACAAGCTCGCCTGGCTGCGCGATCTGCTGGTGACGACTGGCAACCTCACTAAGCCGGTCAATCTCGACGCCTTTGTCGATGCCGACGTCAGGGCAAAAGCGCTCCAGCTCAACAATTAGCAACGATTAACGCTTGCGACAAAGATTGGACGCAAACTCTTTCCGCCGGCAGAGGCGGACCTTATCGCCGAGCTGATCAGGCGCGACCTTCCTCTTTACCACACCGCGATCTCACGGGACTTTGTTGCCGGACTGAAACAATTTGCCCGGGACGTCGAAATTTGTCGGCCAACGTGCCTTATGAGAAGATCATCGCCACAGCCAGCTGAGTACTTGATGACTGCGATGACGATCCACTGCACCTCGTATCTTTAAGGCGTGTGTAGAATGCTTCATCTAATGGTCGCAGACCTGGATTCGCCATCGTATTTCGTGGCCACCGCCGCAGTCGAGCTCGGTTTTTTCAAGGACGAGGGAATCGAGATTGAGTTGGAGCTAGTTTACGGGGCGAGAAGCGGGCCTGAACGTCTGCGCGATGGAACATTGCATTTTTTCGGCGGTCCGGCGTATGCCGCGACCCGAGCCTTTCCGGGCTGGAAAGGCGCCAGGCTCTTGTGCGCCTTGGCCCAATATTCCTACTGGTTCATGGCCGTTCGAGCCGATCTTGGCGTTAAACGCGGCGACATGAATGCCATCAAAAGACTGCGGATTTCGTCATCCACGGCGTTTCCCAACATGGCTCTCAAGCACATGCTGGCCGAAGCGGGAATCGATCTCGAGCGGGACAAGGTCGAGATCGTTCCAAGTCCGACCACTGGCAAGAACGAACTGTGGCGCGGACATGATGGTGTCGATGCGATCGAGCGGGGTGCGGATGCCTATTGGGGCAATGGCATGCGTGCCGCAATCGGCGAGAAACGCGGTGTTGCAAAGATCCATCTCGATCTGCGGCGCGGCGATGGCCCACCAGGAGCGCGCCTGTATAATTTCGCGGCATTGACGACGACTGACCAGCTGATCAACGAGCAGCCGCAGGTCACCGCTGCTGCGGTGAGGGCAATCGTAAAGACTCAAAGGGCGCTAAAGGCAGATCCTTCGCTTGCCACAAGCGTGGGGACCCGACTTTTTCCGGAGGAAGAGGCTTCGCTGATAGGCGCTCTAGTGGCGCGAGATACGCCTTTCTACGATGCAAGCATTTCGCCAGAAGCTGTCGACGGCCTGAATAAGTTCGCCATCGCAAATGGGTTGATTTCACAGCCGGTCTCATACGAGCAACTGGTGGCGCCTCCATTTATTCGTCAACTCTGGAACGCGTAAGCTGTTAGCTGCCATTCGCCCCGCGCTACGAAATGCCCTCTACAGGCCGGCGGCTGTTGAAGTGGTCGGCCAATATCGTTCGGCATATCAACTACTTCACCCATAAGGGCAACCTCACGGACAAGCGGCGATTGCGGTATCACCTGCGGGTCTGGGAAGTGATGGTGGACATGCAGGACACGAAGCCTATCTATTTGCACGGTTCGAGCCGCCTGAGCAGCCTCCGTTCGACTACACCGCCTGCAAATACAACGGATGGTGCCACTAAGGCGCTCGCGTTGTAGACCTAACGATAATGACAATTATCGGAGTTATCTTCGGCAACCGTGGAGTCGCCGTAGCGCGCGACAGGCACTAATATTCATGTTTGGTTTGAACGTCCGGGAGAACCCTTGTGATGAAAAGCTTGGGTTTGCTAACTCTCTGCGCAAGTCTAATGGTCGGTGGGTCGCCAGATGCACAGGATGCACCCGCCCGTGGAGGAACTCATTATCCAGAACATTCGGTCCGAGTGGTGGTCGGCTTCACCGCGGGCGGGCCAACCGACGTGATCGCACGTATCATCGCGGAAAGACTTTCGACATCCATCGGTCAGCAATTCTACGTCGATAACCGGCCTGGCGCCGGCAGCAATATTGCAAGCGCAGAAGTGGCGAAGGCGGCGCCGGACGGATACACGATCATCGTTGTGAGCACCGGGTTCATGGTGAACATGAGTCTCTACGCTCACGTTCCCTACGACGCCGTCAAGGATTTTGCACCGATTACCATGGTCGCTTATTCACCTAACGTGGTCCTTGTCAATCCGTCGGTGCCTGCAAACAATGTCAGAGAACTGATCGAGCTGATCAAAGCGAACCCGAACAAATATAGCTTCGCTGGACCGGGTATCGGCTCTACGCCGCATCTGTCGGGTGAATTGTTTAAGCAGAAATTCGGCCTTGACATGGTGCACGTTCCCTTCCCGGGTGCAGCTCAGGCGATCTCCTCTGCCATTGCCGGGCATACGCCGATCGCTTTTACAGCCCTGCCGCCGGCGCTGGCGAATATCCAGGAGGGAAAATTGCGAGCGCTTGCTCTATTGGCGGTCAAGCGAAGCCGGGAAATCCCGAACGTACCGACCATGCAAGAAGCCGGCTACCCTGATCAGGAAGCAGACACCCTAACTGGGGTGTTAGCGCCTGCAGGCACGCCGAGCGAAATTGTCGACCTGCTACATAGCGAGATCGTGAAAGCGGTGGCAGATCCAGGGGTCAGGGACCGCCTGTCTAAGCTCGGGTTCGAACCCGTGGCAAATAAACCGGAAGAGTTCGGTGCGCGCATCAAGAGCGAGATCGCAAAGTGGGGAAAGGTAATTCACGACGCGAATCTACGCATCCAATGACGACCTCAAATTAGAAGGTAGTGAATGTCGAGCACAGCGAATGCCGCGTAAGATCATGGTGAGTTGTGCGATTACTGGGTCGGCAGATACTCCTACACGCAATCGAGCCGTTCCGGTGACGCCAGGTGAAATTGCCGCGTCGGCAATCGATGCGGCTAAAGCCGGCGCCGCAATCGTGCATATCCATGTTCGCGATCCAAAAACGACGCGCCCGAGCATGGATCCGGCACTCTATCGTGAAGTGGTGGAACGCATCCGTGCGAGCGGGACCGACGTGCTTATCAACCTGACCACTGGTCCCGGAGCCCGCTTCATCCCAGGAACGGACAACCCTCTAAGCTCCGGCCCCGGCAGCACTCTGTCGTTGCCGGCCGAGCGCGTCCGTCATGTGATCGATCTCACCCCAGAAATCTGCAGCCTGGACATGGGCAGCATGAATATGGGCAATCAGGTCTTCATGAACACGCCGCCCCATCTCGAAGCTATGGCGGTGTCGATCCGAGGCGCGGGCGTCATGCCTGAGTTGGAAGTTTTCGAGGCCGGCCATCTCCTCCTCGGGAAACAGATGATTGAAACCGGCCATATCAAGCCGCCTGGTCTATTTCAAATTTGTCTTGGGATCTCATGGGGACAGCCCGCGACACCGGAAGCCCTGATCTACATGCGCAGCCTGTTGCCGGCTGGCTGTATCTGGTTCAGCTTCGGGATCTCGCTGCACCAGTTTCCCATTGCTGCGCAGGCCATTCTACTCGGTGGTCACGTGCGCGTTGGGCTAGAGGACAATCTCTATTTAGAAAAAGGCAAGCTTGCCCCGAGCAATGCCGCACTTGTAGAGAAAGCCGTTAAGATCATCGACATTCTCGGCGACCAGGTCGCCACGCCGGCAGAGGCCCGGCAGATGTTGGGACTAGAAGCAAGAAAGCACCCTCACCTCCGATAAAGTCTGTTATCGGAGTTACTCAGTCCCGCGCTAGTAATGTCTGGGTTCCCCCGAAAGCAGACTTTGGGCCCCTGCAGCTGCTAAGGGCCATAAGCGGACATTGGCCCCCATTCCTCGATCATGTGGTCAGCGCGTATGAGGGCCGTTATGAGTGGTTATTTTTCTGAACTCTAAAACAGAGTTGGTGTGATAGTTTGCAAGGTCCGATGCGGTATTTGCTCGCTCCACCCGCAACGACGCCAAATCCGAAGGAGATAGACGATGAACATAGCGAGCCGGTTTCGCGCACTGATGCAACAAGAGCAACTGATCGTCGCACCGGGCGCTTACGACGGCATTACCGCACGGCTGATAGAGGCGGCCGGCTTCCCGGCGGTCTACATGACCGGAGCCGGAACCGCGGCTACCTTCGGCTACCCTGATTATGGCCTACTTACGATGAGCGAAATGGTTGAGAACGCCGGTCGTATCAGCGCTGCCGTCTCACTCCCTGTGATCGCCGACGCCGATACAGGATATGGCAATGAGTTAAACGTCGTACGAACGATACGCGAATACGAGCGCATGGGCGTTGCTGGCATTCACATTGAAGACCAAGGCTTTCCCAAACGTTGTGGCCACCTTGATGATAAAGAAATAATTCCGCTTGACGCTTATCTGGCCAAGATTCGCGCGGCGACAGAGGCGAGGCGTAACCCTGATTTCATGATCATTGCCCGGACCGACAGTGGGGCAGTTGCTGGTTTTGAGGAGGCGATACGTCGCGCCAACGCAGCGCTGTCAGCCGGTGCCGACATGGCTTTCGTCGAAGCGCCCCGCACAATGGATGAGCTTGCGGCGGTGCCAAAACGCGTCAAGGGCCCTTGTCTTCTCAATCTCGTTCGTCTCGGCAAATCACCGGATATCGACTTCGCGATCGCTCGCGAAATGGGATATCGGCTGGCGATCGTGCCGGGTCTACTTTTTACCTGTGTGGTCGGGGCGTGCGAGGCCGCACTCACTGAACTCAAGCAGACCGGCCGTCATCCGGTTCCACCTAAAGACTTACCCCTCAAGGAAACATTCCGCCGGTTCGGCGCGGACGAATGGGATGTCGTCCGCAGTCGATACAAGGCGCTCAAGGCCGCCGAATAGACTTCGCGCCGCTTTTTTCAACGTTGCAGGCGGCGCTCTAGCGCCAGCAACACAGTGCCGCTCGCCACCGCAAAAAGCAAAAGAAGCAGCACCACAGCCGTGAGTGAGCGCACGTTGTGCACATTCATGCCGTTGATAATCATAAAACCGAGACCCTGCTGCGAGGCAAACATTTCCCCGATGATGACGCCGAGTAGCGTGAGCGAAAAGCCGACGCGCAAGCCGGTCACGATCTCAGGCAGCACCGCTGGAATAAGAATTCTAAAGGCCGTCTCTCTGGGCGAGAGCTTGAAAACCCTGGCGGTCTTCATCAGCACGGGGTTGATGTTCCGCACCGCATCCATGGTGAAGATCACCACCGGAATAATTCCATGCATGACACCGAAGGCAACTTTGGCCGAAATTCCCAATCCGAAGATCAGGAGGACCATCGGATAAAGCGTCACTTTTGGAATCGTGTACAGCGCGGTCAGAATTGGGGCTGCGACCGCACCGGAGAAGCGATGCGCGCCGAGTGCGAGACCGACAGCAACGCCGCCAACCGAAGACATTAGTAAAGACAGGCCGAAAGCGCGACCGCTCGCCAGTGCATGACGCCAAAAATTCTCGGAACCGAGAAGCTCGATCGAGGTCTTGGCTGTCTCGATCGGGCCGGTAATCGCGACCTCACTCTTCCAGTAGACGAGCTGCCATACAACGACCAGCGCGGCGACCAGTAGAAAACTGTCGAGTAACCGCTGCAAGGATCGCCGCTGCGTCGCGCGCGCAGAATCGAAACCAGCGACGCATGCAGATCCGCTCTCTTCGGGAATAACGCTCATCGTCGCCTTATCCTCTGCCCCTGCGGCGGAGCAGCCGTTGTTCCCAGATAAACAGGGCCGAATTTATTGCGGTCACCACGATCAGAACGAAGAGCATAAGTGCGTACATCGTTCGATTGTCGAACGCGTCATACGCATAGGCAATTGCATAGCCGAGGCCGCCACCTGAAAGAATAAACTCGCCCGCCAAGACGCCGATAAAGGAATAAGCCAGTGCGAGCTTCACGCCCGTAAACAGGTAGGGGCCGGCGGCGGGCAGCACGATACGAAGTGCTTCTGCGCTTCGACTCATCCGGTGGACTCGCGCAAGCTTGAGGAGCACCGGCGGCACACGGTCGAGCCCGTTAAGAGTTGCAATCACCATTGCGGTAATGGCGAACAAAAACCCAATCATGATGAGCGGCCAACGGTTGAGGCCAAAAAATGAAACAAACAGCGGGTAAAAGACAAAAACAGGCACCGAATAATACGACGCCAAAAACGGATCGCAGGCGCGCCTCAGTCTCGGTATGGCGTGGATCACGGCCCCTACCAAAAAACCGAGGACAACAGACAAGACGAACGCGATCGCCACGTTGGAGAACGTCTGCACTATGGCTTGATTGATTTCGCCCGACACCAGCAGGTGCAACAGGTAGGTCGCCATTTCGGAGGGCGGCAGCAAGGTGAGCCGATTGATCACACCGAAACGGCACAGGGCTTCGACCGCAAGGACGCAGCCAGCGATTACGCACAGTCGAACTATGGTAACCCGGGTCATGGTGCTACAAGTCAGCTCAAGGCGACGGCTGGTGCGCGATTGCTGCGTCCAATGGACTTGAGCGATTCCTCACGGAGTCGGGTCCATACGCGAGCGGTCAGCGTTCCAAAACGCGGGTCCGCCACCACGCGGGAATCGCGATTCGTCCCCCAGTCCGTCTTTACCATGTCGATGAAGCAGCCTGGTCTGGCCGACATCACGGCAACCCGGTCAGCCAGCATCACTGCCTCATCGATAGCGTGCGTGATGAGAAGGATGGTGGCGCCAGTCTTTCGCCAGAGACGCAGTAACTCATCGCCCATTAGCAACCGCGTTTGCTGATCAAGCGCGCCAAACGGCTCATCCAGCAGGATCAGGCGCGGTTCAAGCACGAGCGTCCGCGCTATACAGACGCGCTGCCGCATGCCACCGGAAAGCTGGGACGGATAGGCGCGCGCAAAATCCTCGAGCCCCATAAACGTGATAACATCGTCGACCCTGCGTTTGATTTCAGCGCTCTCGGTGCCCTCACGTAGCAGTCCGAAGGAAATATTGTCCCACACTGTTAGCCAAGGGAGGCTCGCATCCTCTTGGAATACCACTCCGATTCCGTAAGGGACCTCACCCTGTACGGGCCGGCCTTCAAACGAGATCGAGCCTCCGCTTGGTAAGGCTAGCCCCGCCAAGATCTCAAGCAGCGTTGACTTGCCGCAGCCGGAGGGGCCGACGATCGCAATGAACTCGCCCTTGGCAAGGTTGAGATCGATCGGCCCCAGCGCATGGACATCGCCCTGCCCGCCTGAAGCCGGGAAAATTTTGCTGACTTCCCTTAGCTCAGCATGGCTGACGCTCATGACTTCGGCTGCAACTCCTTCGGCAGAAAGGAGGTGTCAACAATCTTACTCCAGTCGACGTCGCCGTTAAGCTTTCCGACGATCTGCATGCCTTCAGCCATGCGATTCATTCCCTTGTAGCGAAGATCGCCCTGCCCCCACCACTGATTCTCTTTCAAGTGCTGGAACACAGCACGCACCAACTTCGGATCCATGTTGTAGGCCTTCGCAGTAATATCTGCCGCCTCATCGGTATGGGCGTAGATGTACTCGACGCCCTTGGCTCGTCCCAAAATGATCGCGCGGATTTTTTCGGGATTGCTCTTGATGAAATCCTCAGTAACGACCCCTACCGTCTGCGTCATTTCTGGCCCGAGTACGTCCTTCGCCCAGAACACCGGCTTTACCTTGGCTTGTTCCTGTGTCCAGACCGGTTCGCCCGTGAATGCTGCGTCCAAAGCGCCAGTCAACACGGCAGACAGGTTTGCGCCGATCCCTCCGGCGGGCACGATCTGCACGCTCTTCAAGTCGATGCCGGCCTTCGTTAGCGACATCAGAATCAACATGTTCGTCACCGAGCCTGGCGCGGTGAATCCAACGCGTTTGCCCACCAGATCCTTGATCCCGGTCAAGGGCGAGTCCGGCTTTGCGATCCAAAGGATGTCGCCGATCGACTCGACCCCGCCGTTCACAATCTTCAGCGGCTGTCCGGCTTTAATCGCTTCGAGTGCGGCAGACAGTGCCACTTCGCCATAAGGCAAGTCGCTCGCGAGCGTATTTCTTACCGAAGTGCCACCACCGGTCGAAGTCAGGAATCCGGATATATCTATTCCGGCCTCCTTGAAGAAACCCTTTTCCTTGGCCACTGCGTAGGGGGCTCCATAGAACTGAGCCCCCCAATGCGTGACTGTGATAGTTTCGGCTTTGACAGGGGCGAATAGCAGCAAAAGTATTGGCGCAGTAGGTGCAGCACGTATCAATCTCGAAAAAGGCTTCATTGATTTCCTCCCGCACCGACGGACCTTGAGAACCGGGATGTTCGTCTAACCGCGAGTCGAACGCAGTTATGCGACGGTTAGCATACGATTATCCTCCTTGAGGCAACAAGCTGGCTTTGATGCCGCGATCAGCGGACCCAGTTTAGGTACGATACCGGGCTTCCAAAGCGTCCATTCACGCTTTCCAACAGCCCGTTGAAAACTGGTCGGTTATCCGCTGCTGGACACAAACACATCGCCGATAAATACGGTTATCGGAACCAATCAGATTTTTTCCTACATGCCGCTTTTCTGTCGAGAATCTCCGCTTTGCGCCTCCTGAGCGGTAATCTGTTCGTTGCGGTCAATCGGCGGATTCATTGCCTTCGGGTTCCCCTTAATGATAGCCACGTACCAACGAGGCAAACGCAGAACACCACTAGCACGCCCAACCATTTCGGTTCAGCCGGACTGCCGGTGTCGAAAAACAACGCCGCTCCCGTGCCAACAGCCGCCAGCCAGCCGACTAATAGAGCCCCATATTTCACGGCGCAAAAAAAATTCATGTCGATTGTTTTCCAAAAGCGGACGTAGCCAAGCCTGTCGGCTTTGCTTAACATGAAGCGCGTATCACATCGCGGAGAAAGCGGCCCTCATTAATTCTCCGGGAAGCGCCAAAGGCTATTGATGGCGAGGGGACAGCTAGTCATTTCCATTGATCTGGAACTGGCGTGGGGGGTCTGGGACCACCTAACCCCGGCAAGTCTTGGCCTTGCTGCCGAGTACGAACGGCCAATCTGCGCCAGCCTTTTAGAGTTGTTCGATCGCCATCAGATCTCGGCTACTTGGGCGATCGTCGCAGCGTTGCTCGACGAGAAGAGCGCCGCGGCGCAACCAGGCGATAAAAGGTGCTGGTATGCTCCCGACGTAATCGGGCAGATCCTAAACGCGAAGAGCCGTCATGAAATCGGCAGCCACGGCGGACGTCATCGCTATTTCGACTGCATGGCAGCAGCGCAAGCGCGGGAGGATCTTGAATTCGCGCGCGAGCAGCACCGCGCTCATGCGTTGCCATTTGACGCTTTCGTTTTCCCGCGTAATTCCATCGGCCACCTGGATATATTGCGCAACACGGGCCTGCGAACATTTCGCGGTCCCGATCTCGGATGGTTCACGGCCGCAGGAGCTGCGGGTCGCATGGCAGGCAGAACTGCCAATTTTGTCGACAAAATGCTGCCGATTCCTCCAACGCCGGTGGCCGCCCGCCAAAACGGTGAAGGTCTCGTCGACATTCCCGGTTCTATGCTGCTGCTCGGTCGTAACGGTGCGCGGCGATTTGTGTTCCCTGCGGTCACACGTGCGAAACTCAGCAAGGGTCTTGTTCGCTCGCGTGACCGCAAGCGCATCTTTCACTTGTGGTTTCATCCGTCGAACTTTTACTTCCGGCGTGAGGAGCAGCTCGCGACGCTCGCTTGGTTTCTCGAACAGGCAGCCGACCAAGCCAGCCGCGGGGATTTAGAGATTCTTACTATGGGAGAATGTTCGCGCCGTCTGATTGGGACCACGGTGCCGTCCGGGCGAGTGCTTCAGTGAGCGAGTGTAGCACCGCGGTCGTCCAAGATTACGTTTTCGTTCCCGCGGTATCGGTCGATCCAGGGCGGCTATTGACGCGGTAGTGCAGCCTGAGCGACAGGCTCGCGATCGAATTCTTGCATCGTGGTGGACGCGCGCTCCACCCGAATGTGCCGTTGCGGCGATCCACACTGAGAGCGGTGTGCTTCCTGGATCTTCCCGTCCGGCCCAATTCCAGCAAACGCGATCTGTTCATGGTTCGTTGATCCGGCTCATTTTGGAACGGGATTGGCAAGCACATGTCGAAGCAGCTTATCGCGGCCTGGTCGGTTCCTCTACACCTTCGGGATCTCTGTACTCATCGTTTTGCTATCGAGACAAGGTGGCCCGCAAACGGGGTCGACCATGGGATTGCGCAGATCGCATCATCGATCGGCTCCACCATCGGCGCAATCCGCCGGGCCATGCCAGTGCTAATCTTATAAAAAATGCGCATCGGACCGAACAACACTCCGCGGTACTCGGCAGCGGAAAATTCGGCGCTGCGGATTTCGCGGTCAAGTTCGGCGGGTGTTACGAACTCACAATGCGGGCGCTCAATACTTCGGGGCTTCAGCATTCTCAGCAACGAATAGTGCAAGAAGAAGCCGTCGAGTGCGTATCGGTTCACCATCGTTAGAAACAGCGTGCCGCCCGGTCGGAGAACGCGGCGCAACTCATGCAATGCCTGCCGGACATCCGAGAGGTCGAGATAGCGAAGAACCTCAATGCAAATCACGAGATCAAAGCTCTCGTCCGGATACGGCAGTTCAGTCGCTATGCCGGAAACGATCGACGCTCCAGGGTTCTTTTTGATCGCGACTTCGCGCATGGCATCCGCCGGCTCGAGGCCGCTGGCAATGAACCCGAGTTCACTCGCGCGGCGCACGTACTCTCCGGTTCCACAGCCAACATCGAGTATGCGCGCGCCGGCCTGCTGTTGCTTAAGCACCTTATCTAACAGAACATCTATCTTGTGGCGACCGTAGGAGAATGCATTGGAAAAACGGCTTCTTGCCATTTCCTCGTACCAGCCCACGAACCGATCCGCCTCAGCGTGATGGTGTTCGACGGCTAGCGTTCGAACCGTAATTTGTTCGTGTTGGTCACTCATCGGGATCGAACTCCACCTGGGCGGTACGAATGCCCCTATTTCGGGGAGATCGTAGCGGCTCAAAGCGATATTGGAAGGGCCGCATATGTCCGCCTTGCCCTTAAAAGCGGACATGTTCGGTGCAATCAGTGGTGTCCGCTTTGGGCCAATAGCGGGCGCTGCATTTTCGCCGCCGAAAATTGCAATTGACGCTACGGCCCACACTAGATTGCAGGCTCTCTATGGTTGTATATAGGATTTTACGCTGCGCTTAATTGCATCGTGAAAGCGTGGCGGGGGGTAGCCGCCAAGGTTCGAGCGTAACAACGCTATGTAGCATTTAAAGAAGGCTCGGCGCCCCTCATCGCACTGTGGAGGACGCCAAAGATGCAGGCAGCAATCGACGATCACGCGATCATCGCCCGAGCGCGAAAAAATCTCCAACGCGCCCTCACATCAGCCGAGACTGGTTCGGCCCCTCATTCTGACTCACGCTGGTTGGCCTATTCACAATGGGCACGTCAGGAAATCCCGGCACTCCGTACTGTCAAAGAGGTAGTCGCCTTTGCGCAACTCCGCTTTGGCTTTGAGAGCAGGCCAACTGGCCTGCGGCACCAGAAGTACTTCAAACAAATTAGAGACAAGCTGCGGCAGGAATTTGCAAACGCCGACGATCACATCAATGCTTTCACGGAGTCGCCGTTCAGCGCTCGAAATGCCTGCCTGACGGTAGATGGACGATTAGTTAGTTCCCAACTTCTCAATTTGGTCCGCTTCCATTTAACTGCAATTGCTTACACACCGCCCGCAGATAATGTCTGCGAAATAGGAGGCGGATATGGTGCGCCGGCGCGGGTTTGGATGACGAGTCCAGTCAGACGACCAAAAAAATATATCATCATCGACTTACCGGAATCGCTTTTCTTTGCGGAAGTGTTTTTGCGCGCTCATTTCGGTGATCGCGTTATCAATCTCGCGGAAACACCGCATGACGACTCAGGGCAGTTCGTGCTCTGTGCCGCTTCACTTATCGGTCGCCTGTCCAAGACCTCGGTCGATCTAGTCATCAACACCTGGTCGATGCAGGAAATGAGCGACCCTTGGATCGACTTTTATATGAACTGGTTAGAAAACTCAGGCGCCCGCTTCTTCTACAGCTTCAATGCAATGTGTCGCCCGATAGATCGGCTTGGCGAGGTTGCCAATTCCTACAGTCCGCGCCCCTCCATTAACTGGGTAGCCCGCATGATCGGGCGCCCTGAAGAAGGCGGGTCGCAAGGTCATGCCGTTTTCGAACGCGGTGCAACTGACAGCACCCGAGCGGAGGCGGCTGCGCTATTCGATTCGCTATGTCGATCTCCAATTTCTATCGAGAATCTGCCGCGCATGATCGACTGTCTGCGGCAAATCGAGGACGTTCCCCGGACCTACTTGCTTTTGACGCGCGCGATGGCGGACCTTGACCCCGTGGTACCAAAGGAACTCCAATACTTGTGTGAGCGGATCAAGGACAGCCCCCAACTTACGCGAATGGAGCATGAAGTTATCGCTGCGTATCAATCACAGATCGCCACTCGCCGAAAGCGTGGCCAAGAATTTTACTTGCCAGGGTTTATAAGCGCGGCGACGGGAGCGCCGGTTTATCGGCATTGGCGAACTCGCGCCAGTTGGCTCCGCGCGAAGACATCCCTCATATTCAGCCGCAATTCTGCGCGGCGCTGAGCAGGGCGCCGCAGGTGGCGTGCGACCGCCAACTCGTATGCCAGTCCGCCCAAGCCAACGACTGCCCATACGCGGCGAGCGGTGTAATGCTATGCCATGGAACGCGGAGCAACGCGGAGACTAACAAGACGGCGCTGAAATGAATGATAGTTGGAGTTGCGAACGCTGCGCCCGCTTCAGTCGCGCGCAAGGCGGGCCTCTCGGCGACCAGCGTCACGACAACAAACTACAAGCCGATTAGTGCGCCTGCAGCCGACGCGATGATCACATAGAAGCTGTCCCAAGCCTCAAGTTCTGACATTTGCTCGCGACTCTTTTCTAAACGCCAATGGCATGGCTGCAGTTGCCGAGACATCGTCATTGCCCAGCACAGGCCGCAAATAGAAGAGGTCCGCAAGCGATGTCCACTTTGGGGTCAAAAGCGGACATGGGCAGCGCACACGCGCATGTCCGTTTCTGGCCGATAGCGAATACTAGTCCTTTCACCTTGGCAGTGTCATCGACGCCGCCGCCTCGTCTCTTCATCTGCGCGGTCGAGCAAAATGTGGGTGAAACAACGTCGATTGCAGTTAACCTTTGGCCTCATACTTGAACGAGACCTTTACTTTCGCGCGATACATTTCAACTTTTCCGTCTTTGATCTGCGCATCCAGCTTTTCGATCTCCGCAATCCGAAGATCCCTCAAAGATTTGGCGGCCATCTCCACCGCCGCTTTAGCAGCCTTCTCCCATGACTCTGTACTAGTGCCCACCAATTCAATTACGTTGTAAACGGAATCAGGCATAAGTTCCTCCTTGTGTCTCGCGCTACAGCAAGCGTGCGCAGATGGATGCGACGCGCACCGCGAAGGCTACTTCTTTGCCAAACGGCCAGCAGGTGGACCTTGGTCCAACGCACGGCGGACTGCAGCCCATGTCCGCTTTGGGCCAAAAGCAGACATCGGGAACCATTACGACCGTTCAGGCAGTGGCGCGGCAGCGCGCGGCAAAATCACCCTAATCTCCGTGAACTCGCCCGGCTGAGTATCGACCTCGATCGAACCGCCATGCTGTTTGACGATGATGTCGTGACTGATGGAGAGCCCGAGTCCCGTGCCCTCTCCAGCCGGTTTGGTCGTGAAGAAGGGGTTGAACATCTTTTCTTTCGCTTCGCGGGAAATGCCAGTGCCATTGTCTCGAACTATTATTTCGACACGCTCGCCAAGGTTCTTGGTGGCCGCAGTTAGGGTAGGCTCACGGCCGTCCTTTTCTTCCAAGCAGCGTGTCGTTGCAGCGTAAAAACCGTTGGAAATAAAATTCAGCAAGGCCCGCGTAATGTCCTGTGGAAACAGATCGGCTTCGCCCGCCGTCGGATCAAACGATCGCTGCAGTGTGATATTGAAGTTCTGCTTCTCAGCCCGCGCCCCATGATAGGCGAGATTGAGGCTCTCTTCGACAATTGCGTTGACATCAACGAGCCGGTGCTCGCCAGAACCTTCCCGCGAGTGCAGCAGCATGTTCTTCACGATGGCATCGGCACGCTTGCCGTGTTGAACGACTTTGTCGAGATTGCCCCGCAGGATGTTCGCCAGTTCATTGATTTCAGCGCGCGCTTTGTCGTCGAAAGAGCTCTTCAAGATCTCCTGCAATTCATCAACTAACTCAGCGGAAACTCCCGAGAAATTGTTTACGAAGTTGAGCGGGTTCTTGATCTCGTGCGCGATGCCGGCGGTGAGCTGCCCGAGCGATGCGAGCTTTTGCGTCTGCACCAGGCGGTCCTGCGTGGTACGCAAATCCTCCAGCGATTTGGAAAGCTCGCGAGTGCGGGCCTGCACTTCCTCGAAGAGGCGTACGTTCTCAATCGCGATCACTGCTTGGTCGGCGAATGTAGTGAGAAGCTCGATTTGCTTGTCGCTGAATGGCCGCGGCTTCAAGCGAGCCAAGGAAAACACGCCAATAGGAACTCCCTCACGCAACAGTGGCACACCAAGTACGGTCCTGAAGCCAGCGATCTTCTGCGCTTCCCAGTTGGTATATTCGGGGTCCTCCAAGACGTCAGGGATATGCACGATCTTTCCTTCGACAACGGCACGTCCCACGAGTGATCCGCGATTATCGGCTCTTATCGGTCGGGTTTTCCTGAATTCTACGAACTCTTGCGGAAAGCCATAGTTCGCCGCCCAAATGTAGCAGTTGCCTTCGGGCCGTAACAGAAAGGACTGATCCGCCTCGCATAGGCGCGCCGCCGATTCGGTGAGCGCGTCGAGCACGGTTTGCAAGTCGAAGGTGGAACGGCTGATGACCTTGAGCACATTGGCAGTTGCGGTCTGCTGGGCGAGTGCTTCTTTAGTCTCATTAAAAAGGCGCACGTTTTCGATTGCGACGA
This sequence comes from Pseudolabrys sp., assembly GCA_051986235.1. Lineage (GTDB taxonomy): Bacteria > Pseudomonadota > Alphaproteobacteria > Rhizobiales > Xanthobacteraceae > Pseudolabrys. Next base: position 19,214 of record JBPYDR010000040.1, on the reverse strand, counting down.
CCGCCTGATCGGCAAAGGTCCTTAAGAGCTGAACCTGGCTGTCCGCAAAAAACCCCGGGTGCGTCCGGGCGACAAGTATCGCTCCGATAACCTGCCCATCGCGGATCATTGGCACACCGAGGCTGCCGCGAAACCCACTCACGCGCGCGGATTCCTTAGGTTCATAAAGAGAATCCTCGAGGACGTCAGGGACATGACAAATAGATGCAGATCGAATCGTGCGCGCGCTGACAGTTTCTGCATTCCGCCGCATCGGGAATTGGCGCCGGACCGCCGTCACGCCCTCCTCCGTTACACCGTTGATTGAAACCAGACGGATCTGGTCACCATCGACCATCGAAATCAAACTGATCTCCGCATCGCACAGTTTCTCCGCATGCTGGCCTATAGTCTCGAACACTGGCTCCAGGTCGTTGAGTGAACTTGAGATGACTTTGAGCACATCTGACGTTGCAGTCTGCTGCTGCAACGATTCGCGCAGCCCGTTTAGCAGCCGAGTGTTCTCGATGGCGATGACCGCCTGCGCGGCGAAGTTCATTAGCAGATCGACCTGCTTTTCGGTAAATGGCCGTACCTCTTGGCGGTAGATGGCGATGGCGCCAATTAGCCTGTCCTCTTTGAGCATCGGGACCATGAGCAGCGTCCGCGCGCCAGCATCATCGGCCAACACAACGAACGCAGGATCGCGGTCGAGATAGGCCTGGTCCAACCTAATGTCGGTAATGTGTAGCATCTGCTTTGACGCGGCGATGCGGGCAAGTGGATTCGTTGGTCCGATGTGGAGCACCGGGTTGCGTCGCCGTTCTGCAGCGTAGGCCGGTGGCGGCCCGTGCATGGCCACCACGCGATAGCCGCCTTCCTCAGCTCGGACCATCGTTCCGAACTTGGCCTCGCAGATGCGTACCGCGTTCGTCAGCATGGTGTTAAACACAGGCTCCAATTCGCCGGGCGAACTGCTGATGACCTGCAGCACCTCGGAGGTTGCGGTCTGCTGCTCCAATGACTCGGAGAGGTCGTCGGTGCGCTGTCGTAGCTCGTTGAGCAGGCGCGTGTTCTCAATGGCGATGACAGCCTGTGCCGCGAAGTTCGTTAATAGCCCGATCTGCTTGTCAGTGAACCGTCGCACCTCCGTTCGGTAGATGTTGATCATGCCGACCAGTTCGCCCTCCTTGAGCATCGGCACAGCTATGATGGTGCGGGCGCCAGCGAGATCAAGAATCGCAAAACGCTGCGGGTCATTGGTATAGCCCGGCTCGGCCCGAATGTCGGCGATCTGAACTGGTTGCCTCGTGCTTGCAGCACGATTCAGACTAGTTCCGGGGCCAGGACGAATTGTTGGTTCCCGGCGCCGGGCCTTGGCGTATTCCGGCGGCACTCCATGCAGGGCAACGGCGCGGAACGTATCGCCTTCTGTTAGAAATAGTGCGCCGAACTTGGCTTCGCAGATACGCGTTGCGTTCGCAAGGATACAGTCAAACACCGGTTTAAGATCACCGGTCGAGCGGCTAATAACCTTGAGTACATCGGCGGTGGCTGTCTGCTGCTCTAGCGCCTCGTCGCGCTCATGCTTTAGCAGGTCAAATTTTTCTCGTGAGAAGTCAACCGAAACGCCCGCTGTCGGCGGTTTTCGAGCCTTGGGTCTAGTCGTATGCCGCCTCTTGGCTGGCCGTCTATTTTCACCGCGTCGACGCATGTCGCCCCCGGGCGGTTCACAACGATGCTCAATCCTAGGCCAGTCGTCGTATTCTCGCCACGGCGGCGGATGTCCCTTTGGGTCAGAAGCAGACATGTGCAGTGCAAAACGACATGTCCGTTTTACCTCACCCGCGCAGTTGCGCGAGGACGCCTGCGATATCCCCCATGCCCCAATGCTCGACGATCTGATTGTCTTGCACTCTGAAAATGTCACACGAAGTGAAGCGCAGCGATCGACCAGTCGGCGCGACACCAAAGTATACTCCTTGGTGAGTGCCGGTGTATAGGAAGCTCGCCGCGACATGGTCCTTGTCTGCGACCATAACTTCGGTTGAAACTTTTAGATCGGGTAGCCCCGTTAATCGTGCCTTGAAAAATGTGACAGTGCCTTGTTTTGCCGTAGCATTCGCAGACGGCGGTGGTGCAGCAGCACTGACTTGGTGATTGACGTAGTTGTCAGAGAAAAGCGCAGCGAAGCCATCAATGTCGTGCGCATTCAACGTTGCGGCGAAACGCTCGGCCAGCGACGTCGGCGACGAACTCTTTTGTGCGAATACCGGTGAAACAAGGCCGCCGGCGACCAGGAGTCCCGCTGCCGTTACCGCCTGTCTACGATCTTGCATCATAACCTCCGTCAACCAATTTGCGTGCCTAGTTTAAATGAGCTTTGGGTCAAAGCAGACATGTTCAGCGCAAGAGGCTACGTCCGCTTTGGGCCAATAGCTGACACAAGCGCTTATTTCAATCACATCTTTGCCAGCGCCGGCACAGAGGGTGGCACGATGCCGAGCGTTTTGGCGGTCGCGAGATTGATCGCAAGATCGTACTTGAGCGACTGCGGCGGTCTCTCCGAAAATCTGATTGATCATATCGTGGACCGCTCATCGGGCTGACTTGCTTTCACGACGGTAGAGCCCAGTGAAGGACACCCCGGCCCCGCCGCAACCGCCATCGTCTTCAATCAGAAGCCACGGGCCGATGCGCTGCATCCGCACCTTGCATCCGCTTCCGTAGTTGCTGCCGTCGTCTTCGAAAGCCATCGTGTTTCCCTGCGGCTTGACATGCGCCTCGAAGGAGCCGTTGTGGAAATCGCGCGCAGTGGGCAGGAGTATTCCAGCGTCGATGTGCAGCTTTCCCCCGGCTTCCGGCGTGATCTCGACATGTCCGCCGCCCACGTAGCGTTTACCCTGGCGCCAAGTGCCGATCCAGTCGTATGTCTTCGGCGCCTGCATGGGCGCAACAGGCGCCAGCGCCGCGCTTGGCAGCCATCCAGTGACCCAGATCCGCTTCTCCGACAGCGGCGAATGGTAGGAAATGCAAGTGAACTCGTCGCGCGTGGCGCCGGTGAGCACGAGGTCGCCAGTCACAAGATAAGATTTTTTCCGGCACGCGTCCGTTGCCGCTGGACAGGTTTCGGCAGTGAAGTCGTCGTCGTATGGGCTCTTCACAAAATTGATGCGTGGCTTCGCTGTTACCGCCGATACGACCAGGGGGCGCTTGTCGTCCCAGCCAACGCCATTGCAGTTCGCCGGGTCGTAAGTGTCATACGCCGCTGCAGGGCCGACAATCAGCAGTTCGCCCAGTAATAAGCCAAGTGCTATCGCCCTCATGTCCTGCCCTCCGAAAAGGCGATTTTGCTTTAAGTCGTACGATCCAGTGGAATGGTTCAAGCCACCATTGAATCTAACGGACATGATTACTCAAGTTGATCCGACCGACTACTCGTACGAAGAGACGAGGAAGTCCTCCAAAACCATGGCAATGGGAGATTTATCGTGCCGGTAAATCAGATCCAGTAATGCGCTCCACTGTGTTTTTTGCAACCATGGCACAAGCGGCTAAAGAGGGAAAAAAGCGCTGGCGGACTTCCTAGCCCGACAAGCGGCGTAGCCTTGTTTCTGATGTGTGCTTTACAGCTGCTTTAGTCATAAGCAGAATTTCGCTCTGCAAGCGCCATGTCCGCTTTGGGGCAAAAGAAGATTTTTTTCAACTTTCACTTTGTGTACAGTGGCTATGAACAGCTCTGCGTTATCTGGATCTGACACATGTTCTTGAACTGGTTCCGTCGCCTAATTTTTGTACTCACAGCGATTGTCGCTCCTCAGACATTCCTCATTGCCGCACAACCGTGTTGCGCTCAGATACCGATAGGCGGTTCACTTGTCGGTCAGCTTTTGATTGCGTCACCCACGATTCAAGATCCCCGCTTTGATCATGCAGTAGTACTGGTGGTGCGTCACAACCAAGATGGCGCAATGGGCATTGTGATCAATATGCCAATGGAAGAACGTTCCTTGGCAAATATTCTAGAATTGCTCGGCGAGCAGGACACAAAGGTTGCGGGGAAGGTGCAGCTCTTCTCCGGTGGTCCTGTTCAACCTGAACTTGGCTTCGTGATCCACAGTTCCGACTATCGTGAGCTTGGAACTATTGACGTCAGCGAGTCGGTGCTCATGACCTCAAATAGCCGAATATTGAGGGATATCGGCAACAACAAAGGCCCAAAGAAGAGCCTGATTGCGTTCGGCTATGCAGGTTGGGCGGCCCATCAGCTTGACGATGAACTTCGACGTCGTGTTTGGTTCACGACACCAGCAGATGTAAATTTAATTTTTGAAGAAGATCGAGAAAAGCTTTGGAATTCTGCTTATGAGCGTCGCGCTCAAGACCTTTAGGTAAGAAAATGCCCCAAGGCAGCCGAGGCATCGTAGCAAGGAGAAAATGGAATACGAGGCCGGGGATGGAACGAGATGACGTGTGGGCCAAGGGAGCTACATGCTTACAGAGGGTACAACCGGGCAAGGCCATCGAAGTCGCGTCGTAAGCGAGACGGCCGCGCTGCTGGCAGCCGTACAACTTGAACCCTGACAGCTATCTGGCACTCGCAACGTCCGCTTATGTGCGGCGCAATAAGCCATGTCCGCCGGACATTCATAACATCTGGCCCCACAGTTAAGTCACGCCCCCGGCGTCAATCAACCGCTTCGTTTCTTTAACCGCTTCGTCCCGGTCGAGGCTATCGAGTTGGAAAGGAATCAGATCAAACGACTCGTTCTGACCTGCCGCTTTGACTTTGCTGCCATCGGCTTTGGTAATTATCGCTCGCCACAATCCATCGGGGGTCTTGAAGGTGCGGATAGTGAACCCTTTGTAGTCCGCAGTGCGATCAGCATCGCTTGGCATGACGCAATGTACAGGTATGACCGTGTAGCCCGCAACGCTTGCCTCGCATCGGGCTTGAGCTGCAGCTCCGTTATTCCCGCTCAGGGGCTGCATTTCCTCCACTACGGCAAGGCAAAGGCCCAAAAGCGGACATCAGCATCTATTCGATTAGTTCGTCCGCTCGTTACCGTATTGGGAACACTAATGCGATTTTGGCAGTTTTGAGATTGATGTGTGCTTTTTCTCAAACGATGTCCGCTTTGCCCCTGAAAGCGGACATCTGACGTCATGCCCGGATTGTCGGCTAGGGGCCAAAAGCGGACATTGTCTATTTGACCCACCGTTCGTCAGCAGGAGGAAGAAACGACGAATCAAAGATATCCGCCACGCTTGGTATTGTCTTGAATTTGTATGCCAGTCCAATTTGGTCGATCGCCTGCTTGAATCGCCCAATATCCACGCCACCGTAGCCGTTCGTCCGCACTTCCGACGTCAGAATATTGTCTCTGATGGCCATCGGTCTGTGTCCGCTTTGGTTCAAAAGCAGACATTTGCGATGCAAACAGGCACGTCCGCTTTGCCCCAAGAGCGGACATGTGCGGTGCACTGGTCTATGTCCGCTAAGGGCCGCCGGTGGCAGCTTTCTTGCGCTACAATTTTCTATCGTTGACGAGAATGAAACAAACGGTTTTGTTTCTAGCCGTTGTGTCTTCGTGAGGCGCAGGAGGCGACCATGGCAAAAGGCGACCCAACTTTTGCAGGCATGAGTGACCTGATAACGCAGAGTTTTGAGCAAACCCGCAAGGGAATGGAGAATTATCTTGATCTGTTCAAAATAAATATGACGGCTTCGCCTTTGTTTACATCATCTGATATCACAAAGAAAATGCAAAGTTACGGCGATCAAAATATCGCTATAGCTACTCAGTTTGCGAAAAAATTATCTCAGGCTAAGGATTTCCAAGACTTCTGGCGAATTCAGACCGAGTTCATGCAAGCGCAATGGAAAGCGTTCAGTGAACAGACAAAGGACCTTGGAGAAACAATTACTAAAAGTGCGACGGGCGCACTCAAAGGTTCTTCTTGAGTTGTTCGCCAGCCCTACGTGATGTCCGCTTTACCCCCAAAAGCGGTACATGTGCGGGGCAACTAGGATATCCGCTATGGGCCAAAAGCGGACATCGCGGTTTTCATTCAATCAGACCGTTGAGGGCATGCGTGCGTACACCAAAATGGCACACAAGAAGCGAAACCTTGCCGGTTGACTGGGCGGAAAGCTATTACAAATATTGTTCTATAGGGGCATCTCCGACCGTCACGTAGATCAGTGCTCCCCGAAGGCGCGTGATGATCTTGTTGTTTTCTGCCGGATCGACGGTGATGCAGCCGAGGCTCCGCCCCAGCATGCCGTTGTTCTTGGCGCGAAAACCAGCGGTCGTGTACCAGTTCGGGTGGATGACCCATTTAGTATTCGGCGTGTGGTTGATGTAACGATTGTACGGGGCCACGCCCTCGAGGACGGCAACGATCATGTTTCGATAAACGGTTTTGTCGTAGCGGTCCACGATCGTCCGGTAATGGTCCGCCACCTCGGGAGGCGCGTGCACGGTCTTGAGCGGACCCAGCGGGACCATGTTCGGGTCCCGCTGAAAGCCTTTGAATTTGGTGGCTCTCGCGTGGGGTCCATTGCTTTTTCCATGCGCCGCGAAGTGGGCGGTGACCTGACCTGATGTGAAATCCAAAAGGTAGAATCTCTTGTTCGCCGACGGCTGCGAAATGTCGAAGACCGCGAACACGTCTTTTTTGGAGAAAGTCGGCTGACGTGAGATCGCAAAGGCGCGCTTAATCGCGGCTAGGGGAGCGCCGAGTTGCTCCGCCTGTTGCAAAAGGGAATCGAGTTTGCCAGCAAAGTCATCCTGCTTCGTAACGTCCGCCGGGGGAGTGGCTTTCGACTGCGCGCGCGCCGCCAGGGGGCATACCGCCGCGCCACCCAAAATGCCGAGAAATTCCCGCCGCCTCATCCTTGCCCCCGACTCAGACTGAGCATTGTATCGGCTCAATGGCGTCCTTTAATAGGGGGCTGAAATCGGCCTCGCTACCGCAACATGAAATGCTGGCTGATGTCCGCTTGGGTCAAAAGCAGACATGTGCAGTGCAAAAGGCGGTGTCCGCTCTATCCCCAAAAGCGGACATGTGCAGTGCGAGAGGCGATGTCTGCTATGGGTCATAAGCGGACATCACACCTTCATTCGATCACATCGTCGGCGAGGCCAAGCACTGAATCCGGAATCGTCAAACCGATTTTCCTCGCGGTACTGAGGTTCACTACCAAGTCGAACTTCGTGGCTTGTTCCACGGGTAGATCCGCGGGCTTTACCCCTTTGAAAATCTTGTCCACGAAGTATGCGGCGCGCCGATACATGGTGGGAAGGTTCTCCCCGTAGGACATCAGACCTCCAGCCAGTGCCCATCCTTTCTCCTGAAACATGCTCGGCAGCCGCCTCTGTATCGCAAAGTCGATGATCTCCTTTCGCTGCTGCATTGTCACCGCATCCTGCAAGACGAGAAGCGCGCCGGGGCGCTCTTCGTCGATCATTGCAAAAGCGGGCGCAAAATCCTTCTGCCCCTGCACCTCGTGCGGCTGAAGTGTTAGTCCCAGCGCGTGCGCGGCATCCTGAGTTTCTTTCCAAGAAAACACGATCGCCGTGTTGCCTGGATTCCACAGCGTCGCAACGCGCGACAGCCCCGGAACAACTCTCTTCAGTATTTGCAGGCGTTTTGGGCTGGCCTCGGCGGTCAGCTGCGCGCCTCCGGTGACGTTCCCCCCTGGGTGCGCGAGGCTAGCAATCAGCCCGGTGTTAAGCGGATCAATCGCGTTCGGATGCACGATAGGGATGGTCTTGCTGGCGTTCATGACGGCAAGGGCCGCCGGCGTCGTGACCACGACGACGACGTCTACATTCAGTCGAACTATCTCAGCCGCAAACTCCTTGAAACGCTCAGCGTGCCCTCGTGCATACCGGCGCTCAACGATCAGGTTGCGGCCTTCCTCATACCCGTATTCCCGGAGCCCCTCGAACAAGGGGTCGTAAAAGCTTTCATGACCGTGGGCAATAAATCCCAATCGCCAAACGTTACGTACTTGCTGCGCGCGTGCGGCGAGGAGCGGCCACGCGGTGGCCGAACCCAAAACAACTTTGATGAAATCGCGCCGCCTCATTGTGGCCCCGGGGGCTAGGACAGGGCATCGTAGTGATTGACATCAGCGTCAACGCATAAAATCGCCGTTAAGTAGCTATGTGCCGTAATGCCGCTGCGGCAGCACGCAAACACAAATGTCTGCTTTTGGCCGATAAGCGGACGCCGAGGCCAGTGCAAACCGTCGCCCTATTCGACCAGCTTATCGGCGCGTAGAACAAGTGCGGCCGGGACTTCAACGCCAATAGCTTTCGCAGTGCGAAGGTTGATTACTAGCTCAAACTTTGTTGGCTGCTCGACTGGCAAGTCTGCGGCTTTGGCACCACGCAGGAGCTGGACTAGTTGCCGCCCCAATACATCTCGATAGAGTTGGACGATACGCGGGCCGTACCCAATAAAACCACCCTCTTCAGCCACCTCCGGCCATTGGTATATTGCCGGCAGACGCAATTTACCTGTGCGTTCGATGATGATTTGACGATTCGCAAACAGTAGCGGCGATGCTAATACATTAAGCGCCGTAACATCCGATGCCTTCGCAGCATCGATTGCAGGCACGATTCCATCAGCCTTTGCGACACTCTGAATCAAAAGTTCAATTCCACGCTTACGCGCCACATCCTGAAGGGCCTGGAAATGGTGCGGCGTGGTGGTGATGTCTGCGAGAGCCGCCATGCGGCGTAATCCGGGCACAGCCTCGACGAGTATATCTTGTCGCTTTCCATCGAGCTCCGTCGCAAGAAGGCTAACACCCGTAGTGTTGCCACCATGCTTGGCCAGCGAACTAACTAAACCCGACCCAACCATGTCATCGGTTAACGCGAGGATGGGAATCGTTGTCGTTGCTTTCTGTGCAGCTTTGGTTGCGGGATCCCCGCCGACAATGATTACATCGACGGGGGATTTGAACAGTTCCGATGCAAATTGTGAAATTAGTTCGACGCGCGTTCCATATGTCCGCCAATCAACGGTGAGGTTCTGTCCCTCGATGAACCCGGCCTGGCGAGCTTGCTCGAACATGGCAACGGTTTGGGGTGTCTCGCGTGTACTTGCTCCGAACAAGCCAGCGACGCGATAATTTCGCCCGGCCTCCTGCGCACGCGGCGCGAGTGGCCAAGCTGCGGCTGATCCAGCAATTCCTTTGATGAAATCTCGACGGCGCAGGCAACCCTCCGCAGTGAGGTTAAAGGCGACGCCAGTTGTCGAAGCCTATCAGATTTCGGTCGCGATGTCCGCTTTACCCCCAAAAGCGGACATGTGCGGCGCAACTCGGGATGTCCGCTTTGGGCCAATTGCGGACATCAGCAACTTATTCGATCACTTCGTCAGCGCGCGCGAGCAGCGACGACGGCACATCAAGACCGATTGACTTCGCGGCCTTTAGGTTGATGACAAGCTCGTATTTGGTCGCCGCTTGCACCGGAAGGTCGGCTGGCTTTTCGCCCTTGAGGATGCGATCGACGTAACCGGCCGCCAACCGGAACAGTTCTACATTATAACCATAGGAAATCAGACCGCCGGCGGAGATAAAGTAGCGGTCGTAATAAACTGCCGGCAATCGGTACCGTGCAGCACGCGCGATGATCAGATCTCGGCGAGCGATCGTGAGCGCGCTTGCTGTTACAATCAGTCCAGAGTTGGGGGTATGTGCGAATGCCGTGAGGGCACTCTCCATTTCACCGGCATCGACCAAACTGATTGGGGTCACCTCGATGCCGACGGAGGACGAGATGGACTGAATTGTAGCCCATTGGCCAATGCCGGCCGTGATGGACGGATCGCGTAAAACCGCAGCGCGGGTCGTATTGGGGGCGATTTCCTTGAGCAGCGCGAGCAATTTTGCGGCTATGCTGTAATCAAACTGGGTAAAACCGGTGATGTTGCCACCCGGTCGGGCCAGACTATCGACTAAACCTGCGCCAATCGGATCTGGTACGAGCGCGAACACGATCGGCGCAGTCCGTGTCGCGCGTCGTAACACCAGCGCTGCCCACCGTAAAGATGACGTCCGGCCCAAGCGCCGCCAGCTCCGCCGCGTATTTGCGAGTGTCGTCTTCATTCCCCGCGGACCAACGGTAGTCGATCTCAACGTTTTGCCCGACGATCCAACCGAATTGCTGCAGAGCTTGCAAAAACGCCGCGTTGCGGTTGTGCGTTTGGGGATCATTCGCATTGTAGGGCATAAGCGCGGCCACACGCCGCATGGATTTGGGCTTACCCTGCGCGTGCGCTGCTCGCGGCCACGCCGCCACCGAGCCAGCAATAACTTTGATAAAATCTCGCCGGCGCACGTAGCCCTCCCAAGTGAGGTTAAGCACGAGGCCAGTGTTCAAAGCTTACGGCGGCGATGTCCGCTTTGGGTCAATAGCGGACATCCGCCGCCTCAATCGACCAAATCATCGGCGAGCGAAGGTATTGATGCTGGGATCGTCGGGCCAATCGCTTGGCGGCCGTGAGATTGATGACAAGCTCGAACTTAGTTGGCCGCTGGACCGGCAGGTCGGCCGGTTTCTCGCCCTTGAGCACCCGATCAACATAAGAAGCCGCGCGCCGCCATAGATTAGGAAGGTCGGCCGCGTAGGACATCATAACACCGAGGGTAACGAAATGACGCCATGGGTAGATACCGGGAAGCCGATGCTGAGCCGCCAACTCTACAATTAGCTTCTCATGAACTGTAGTTGTCACGTCCACGAGCAATGCGCCGTTACCCGAGAGATTATTCCTTTCCATGTGGATGGTAACGTCGGCCGCTTCGGCGTCATCGCTGCACCGGCTAGGATTGTCGTCGCGATAAGTTCTGAGTTTTCGCCCCCATAAACATCGTTTCCTCCCGTAATTGTGTTCCTCAAAATCGAACAGTGACGCAACCGCCCGTATGGCGACATACTGGGAAGCCCGCATTCCACCTACTTTGCGGAAAGGGCTGCTGCGTTCTTTGAGCGTCACTGACGACGCGCGAGACATTCGTCGCGGATTTCTCCGTTGCGCGCGTTGTAGCCGTGCAGATCAAGTTATTAGGTCTCTGCTTTTCCAACGGACAGCAACTTCATCGTTGCGTTAACGATTCTTTGGCCGTCTTCGACGAACAGCGTCATCCGCTTGGAAATCCAGTTTTTGGCGAACTCGGAAGCCAGATCAATCTCCTGCTGCGCGCGGGCAAGTTGCTCTCGGTTGAACTGCTCAAACGTATCCAGCAGCTGCTTTTGCACTTCCTTTGCCGTCTCGACTCGCTTTGACTCAGACGCTAGAAAACCACCAGCTTTCAGTTGGGAATGGGACAGCGAAACGGTATCGCTCTTTTTAGATTCCACCATGGCGTGTTCTCCAATTTGATTGTCAATCATGCGTCTGGACCCGCCAGCAGGTGGACCTTGGTCCAACGGTATGGCCTACCAGAGCAAGTGACCCACAATTACGCCTGCTGCAAAGACAAGGATGATAATAATAAGGGCGACTAGTGCGCCGCGAATATTCGGGTGCGTGATGGTTAGATTCACTCGCCCGATTTTCGTCGCGCCCCCGGTGGTTATTTTGATTGAGCCGGTCAAAGTAATTTCAACGCTGAGGAGTTGCGCGCACAAAGTCCGCCGGTGTGAAACGCGTTTTTTCCTTGTTTGTCGGGATGAATTTGCGACGGGTCATTTAAACGCTTGCGTTCTTGGGTCACAGGCCCTCACAGCTTGTCGCGGCCGGCGGCCGACGCGACGCGTTTCTAGACACGTCCAAAGGCGGGCAAGTCCCGGAACTCGCATAAGCGCCATGTGTGTGTGCGTATTGTTCGCCCCGATAAGCGCCAAGCGCCCGGTAGATTAACGCGGCGTCGGCCGGGTGCACCTGCAAGGCGGAAATTGCGTCGCAAAGGTGCTCCACGCTGCAATGGCTTGAAATGCAAAAAGTTACTGAGTTGCCAATGGAGCTTCCGGGCCGTCTCGGACCAATGAGCTGGTCGGCAATAATACTTGAAAGATCGATCCATAGGGCTGACCAGGGGACACCGACAGACGCCCGTCATGATTTTCTATGATCGACCGGCAGATCGACAGCCCAATGCCCATACCGTGCGATTTTGTCGTAAAGAATGGCTCGAAGATGCGGTTGACGTTCCTTGGATTGATGCCAATTCCGGAGTCTTCCACCGTGATCAGCAAATAGTTTGATTCATGTAGTCCAGTCTTTACGCCCAGAACCCGCGGACGATTTAGCACAGTACTCATTGCGTCAACGGCGTTCATGACCAAGTTCATGATCACCTGACGTAACAGGACATGATTGGCCGAGATGTGCGGGAGGCCGTCAAATAGTTCAGCGCGCACTGACACGCGGTGATTCTCCACCTCGCCATGAACAAGCGCAAGGACCTCACGAATGAGGTCGTTGATATCCTGAGGCGCCTTTGCTTGGACATCCATCTTGAACAACGACCGGATGCCTTTGATCACTTCGCTAGTCCGATAACTGTCGGCAACAATTCCCTTCAAAGCGGCGCGCGCCTCATCGAGGTTGGGTGTCGTGTGCTCTAGCCAACGCAAGGCCGCGTTGCCATTTGCCGTGATTGCAGCCAAAGGCTGTGTGATCTCGTGAGCTATGGAAGCTGCCGTCTCGCCCATCGCCATCGTCCGCATGACGCGCGCCAGCTCTAGCCGTGCGAGACGCAGCGCATTATGTTCGGTAATGTCACGCAAGCAACCGATGAAGAGAATGCTCTCGCCATCGTGAATTGGTGAGATCGAAAGCTCGACGGGAAATTCTTCGCCGTTTTTTCTCAGGCCCGATACCTCGATTCGCCTGCCAATGACTTCTCCTTTGCCGCTTTCGAGGTATCGTCGAAGTCCTTTTCGGTGCGCTTCGCGGTATCGCTCAGGGATGATGAGGTCGGCCATGATCCGCCCAACCGCCTCGTCTGACGACCATCCAAAGACGCTCATGGCGCGATCGTTCCAATCAGCCACGATGCCGTCGGACTTCATGATAACTACCGCATCAAGTGCGGTTTCCAATATCAGACGCAGCTCGTCTCGCCGTCGCGATAGATGAAAGAGGTCCTTCTCGGTAAAGCCAGTCCCGCTCGGCGCGGTGCGAGCTTTGGGTTTGATCGTCCGTCGCCGCCGGGTCTTGACTGTTCGCCGGCCGCCGTGCCGCCTCATGGTCGACCCCTGGGATCAGGAGCTTATCGTAACGACTCGAACCAGCATACTGGAAGGGCCAATAGATGTCCGCTTTACCCCTGAAAGCACACTCGGCCTCGCGTACTGCAGTGACCATTCGGTCGGCGCATCTCGTAGGTTTGCGATGCCGACCCCACGGGGCCAGACGGCCGCAGCCTGCACCAGGTTCGGCGTCAGGAACGGCCCACCTGCCCTCACATATGGTCTGAACATCAGGATCAGGAAACCGATGACCCCAGAGGAATTTCGGAAATACTACCCACTTCTGCTTGGTTGGATTGACACCACGTTGAGAGCCCACACAGCAAATGCGCGAACGGTACTCTCGCGGGGATTTCGTCGTCTCCCGCTTTTCTTCAGCACTGACACATTGACATCCGCAAAGGTCGTCCTAGTCAATCAATTGCCAATTCCGCCACTGTCATCGTGGGGACTGACCCGCTTTGCCGATTTTGAGCGCGGCAACTTCAGCGGCATCACATATCTGAACACTTTTTTCGTAAAACAGGACGACGTAAGTAATGAAGCGATCCACTTTCACGAACTGATCCATGTGATTCAATGGCGAATTCTTGGACCCGAGCAGTTTCTTAGTTTGTATGCGGAGGGACTGGAGCGCTTTGGATATAGAGATAGTCCGTTGGAAAAGATGGCATACGATGCCGAGGCGGCATTCACGACAAAGGAGATATTCAACGCAGAGGAGATGGTGGCTCGAAAGCTGAGTTAGTGCGATGCCGTTGTCCGCTTTACCCAAAGAGCGGACATGTGCAGCGCAGTAGCCAATGTCCACTTTGGGCCAAAAGCGGACATCCGCCGTTATTCGATGTCCGCTTTGGGTCTAAAGCAGACATGTGCAGTGCATCAGGCTATGTCCGCTTTGGGCCAATAGCGGATATCTGGGCGTGAAGTACATCACGCATCCTTTGACGATGTCGGGCTAGTCTCGTCGCACGGTGCATCGGAACGCACCGTAAGGAGAACTCCGATGGCCAAGTTGGTAGACGTATGGATATTCGACTGGGACAAATACAGCCCCGACGATCTCGCGCAAAAATGCGACAGCTTTCAGCCAGGGCCAGCACTCCTCGCGGCTCTCGTGAAAAGCAGCCCTGCTACCACTTGCGGTGCTCGCGCTCGGTTGCGTCGGCCGCGATCAGGATCAATCCGACGGCGCCGCGCGTAATGGCGCCAGCAGGAGTGCCAACGCTGTATCCCCGCTTTACCCCCGAAAGCCGACATGCGCGTTGCGTCAGCCGAGCGTTTACCTTGATTGGCGTCGCTTGCCGCTATTCCTCTCAGTCTGTGATACATTTAACTCATCAAAAACGAACAAAAAAGATCGCGGCTTTTGGGAACCGATAGCGGCCTCATCGGTAAATTAGAACCGGTGCTCACTAAACGTACGACTTTGATTCAACACATTCTTCTTGCCTGTGAAGACGAGAATGGGGAAAACGTCCAAGCGGATACGGGGACGGAGCGATTTGCTGACGCAGTGGCTCGTTAAATATGGCTATGTGCCAATTGTTCTAATTGGCATCGCCGGTCTTGCGCTTGACGTTGGCACTCGCGAATGGAAGAGCGGCGAAATTATTGTGGGCGACGACCCAGTCATGGCCGAGACTTTCGTCGAGCGTCGGCCGCCCACGGTGGAAATCAAGGTCGAGGAGACGCCGACGGCTCCTGTTATGGCAGAGGATTCGGTCAAGCCTCCGTCGCCCACGGTGGAGACCAAAGTCGAGCCAAAGCCTGCGATACAACTGGCTGCACTCAATCCAGATGTTCGATTGCCGGACGAGTCCGATCAACCGGCGTCGAAGGGTTACATCATGTACGCCAACTCGCCGACGAATTGGGCGCCGGTGTCGTTGCCAGACGACATCAGCTTCGCCACTCCGCACACGAACAATATACGCGCCGAGATTGAGCAGGCGGCAAAGCTGTTCGATGTCGACATTCAAATGATGAAGGCATTTGCCAAGATCGAATCTGCCTACAATCCGAAAGCCCGGACCGGCTCGTACAAGTGCCTGTTCCAACTGTCCAACGGTGAGTTTGCTAAATATTGGCATGGCGACATCTACGACATCCGCGACTGCTCAATCGCGGCGGCCAGAAAGTTTGCGACTGAGGCCGCGCAGTTCGAAAAGGACATCGGTCGTAAGGCCACCGCGGCAGAACTCTACTGCATCCACCAGCAAGGCTATGAAGGCTGCGCGTTCCATTACGACGCACCACAGCAGCTGGCATGGAAGAACATGTACTTGACTACTGAGGGTCAGGAGAAGGGCGCTAAATGGGCGCGCAAGGCCATCTGGGGCAACGTTCCATGGGATCTCAAAAAAACGCTCAAGGGGGGAGTTGAGGCGCTGACGAGCGGCCAGTTCATTGCGCTATGGACCGAGCGCGTTAACCGCTTCATCGCGCGTAAGGTCGAGCCGCCGACGGACTACGTGCAGCGCGCCAAGGTAAAAAAGCCAACAAAGTTAGCTGCGTCCGACAAGAAGAAGACGAAGAGCGTTGCGACCAAGAAGGAAAAGATGACCAAGCTAGAGACGCGGTGACCATCGTTGGCGCGCAGGAGACATGTGCGCTTTGGGTTCAAAGGCAGGCACGTACAGTGCAGTACTCGGCGTCTGCTAAGGGGCCAAAAGCGGGACATTTCAACTGGAGCAAAGGAATGATCAATCGATTGGCGACGGCGCAATCCACTGTGGCGACGCGGCATTGGCGGCCTGTTGCCATCGTAATGCTCGGGGCGGTGGCCGTGCTGACGGCGCTGACCGCCGATGCTCTAGCGACACAGGCACGCCCCACGCCATCCGCGGAGGCGACGGCGCCGCGCGCTGCAGGCGAGCCGATCATGGCGATTGTGTCCATAAAGACCCAGCAGGTCACTTTCTACGACGCCGACGGTTGGATTCTGCGTGCACCGGTGTCGACCGGCGTCACGGGGCGCGAGACACCCACCGGCATCTTCGTCGTCCTGGAAAAGGACAAGGACCACCACTCGAGCATGTATGACGATGCCTGGATGCCGAACATGCAACGAATCACCTGGAACGGCCTCGCACTGCACGGTGGGCCGCTGCCCGGATATGCGGCCTCGCACGGCTGCGTGCGCATGCCCTTCGGCTTTGCGGAGAAGCTGTTCAATAAGACGCGGATCGGAATGCGGGTGATCATCTCGCCGAACGACGCGGCTCCAGTCGATTTTTCCCACCCGACGCTATTCACTCCAAACGCGGAGGCCATTGCGGGTGCTCCGGTGCGTGCCGACACGCTCGCCCGCGAGGCCGCGGAGGCCACAAAGGCGGCCGACGAGGCAAAGAAAGCCGCCGCGCGCACGGCGCGCGAGACGGCATCGCTCATGGCATCGCTGCGCAAGCTGAAATTGCTCAAGACTCGCGCCGACGCCGGGCTCGCGGTCGCCGACGGGGCGCTCGCCGCAGCAAAGACAGATCAGGCCAGGGCGCGGGCCGAGGAGCGGAGACAGAAGGCCGTCTCCAGGGTCGCGGAAGCGGGGATGCAGCTCGACACCGCCACGGCCGATGCAAAATCGAAACTCGATGCCGACGCAGCCGCAAAGGACGCAGTCAAGGCGGCCGAGACCAAGAAGGTTGCCACTGCGAAGGCGGCGAACGAAACGAAGCTTGCGCTCGAACCCGTCTCGATCTTCATCAGCCGCGCGACGCAGAAGCTTTACGTTCGACGCAACACGCACAAACGCTCGCCGGACGGGGGCGAGGTATTCGACGCGTCCATCGAGGTTCCGGTCACGATCCGCAATCCCGACAAACCGATCGGCACGCATGTGATCACCGCGATGGCGCACAACGAAGCGGGGTTGCGCTGGACCGCAGTCACGATCGACGACGCCGACGACGCCAAGGATGCGCTCGACCGCATCACCATCCCGCTGGACGTGCTCGATCGCATCGCGCCGACCGTGTTACCGCGATCCTCGATCATCGTCTCGGACGAGCCGCTGAGCAGCGAGACCAACTATCGCACCGAATTTGTCGCGGTGCTGAGCAACCAGCCTCAGGGCGGGTTTATAACGCGCCGGCCTAGCACCGACATCAACTTTGCGCGCGGCGACTTCCGGAGCGGCGCCGGCTTCTTCTCTTTTTTCCAGGGCAATTGGGGCCGCGGCGATCGGATGCGACGAGGCTGGTGGTAGGACGCGGCATGCCCGCCCGGGCCATCCCCAAGTTGCTTTGCCGCGCCGGTCGCGTTCGCGCCAAACCCTACTGCAGGACGGGTCAAAATCATGTCCGCTTTGCCCCCGAGCCCAAAATGCTTCCTATAATCATAGTTATCGGAATTGCCGTCGCATTGGCTCCCCCGAGGCTCAGGACAAGGCATCGTGTGGGCTCAAACTGGCACACCTAAGGGCCGGCGCCTGATGTCCGCTTTGGGTCAAAAGCAGACATGTGCAGTGCAACCACCAATGTCCGCTTTGGGCCAGAAGCGGACATCGGCAGACTTATTCGATCACCTCGTCAGCGCGGCAGTTCGTTTCGCTTCGGCGCGAAGGGATTGAGCTTCTTCAATCT
This sequence comes from Pseudolabrys sp., assembly GCA_051986235.1. GTDB lineage: Bacteria > Pseudomonadota > Alphaproteobacteria > Rhizobiales > Xanthobacteraceae > Pseudolabrys. The sequence continues at coordinate 1,429 of JBPYDR010000040.1, read as the reverse complement.
CTGTCCGAAGCCACCGCGCTTCGGCGTGGCCGGATTGCCTTTCTGCTGCAGGTTCGGATTGGGCTGCTGCGGAGCGCCCGGCCTCCCCGGCGGATTCCGCTGCTGCAGATTGGGACGCTGGCTCGGTCGCTGGTTCTGCCGCGGCAGATTCGGCCCGCGCAATTGACGGCGCTGCAGGGTCATCTCGCGCCCGATATTGTGTGACGCGAACAGCCGCTGCACCACACCGCGATCGCGCGCCGCTTCCTGTGGCGGAATTTGGAACGGCACGGCGGCAAAGCGTCCGCCGGCGCCGGGACGGATCGCGAAGGCGCTTGAGCCTTGCGTCAACGCGCCAAGCCGCTCGCCCTGCCGGCTGAAAACATCGATGCGGCCCACGCGCCCGTCAGCATCGGGATAGAGCTTGATCTTCGCCTCGCCGGCGCCCCCAGCCGCCGCATTGTCCGGAACATCGACAACACCCGTGGTGCCACGGATTCCGAGCGCGCAGGTCGGCGTCGTGATCGTCATGTCGCCGGTTTTCGCCACGAGACTTGCGACGAAGGCGACCGTACCGCGCGCGACGTTGAGCACAGCCTTCTTGCCCCTGGCCCCGGTCTCGTAGACGAATTCGTCGACGACGATGCGTGCGTTCGCGCTGAGGCTCAACGTCGTCTCGTCGTCGAAGGTCACACCGAGCGCCGCGTTGGCGCCGGTCGCCAGCACGTCATTCTTGTAGACAGGGTCGCTGACCTTGAGCGCCGCAGCTGCCGTCTTGCCGCGCGTCACGCTCGCGGCGCCCTGCAAGGTTGCGATTTGACCGACGGCATCGTCGGTCGCCTGGCCTGCACCCGGCTGCGTTTGCGCGCGCGCCGCGAACGGCCAGGCGGCCACTGAGCAAGCAATTGATTTAATGAGATCGCGTCGCCTCATGCCGTCCCGAGGTTCAGGAGGGGGATCGTATCGATTTAAATAAATGGCATCGCATAAAATCGCTGTTAAGTAGCCATTACGCCATTGAGGGTGGTGTGCCTCTCAAATTAATTGCGGACAACTGTGGCACCAGTATCCGCATGATTGAGAAAACCTACGCGAAAATCTTGGCCGAAAAGCGCCGTGACTTTATCGAGCGAGGAACGCCCTCTTTAGCGGTAGGGCAGCCACTATCATCGAAGAAACGCAGCAGTGAACCGCGGTCTATCTCCATTCTTGAAAAATTGGTTGGACTAAAGGCGGGTTATGCACCAGTTGATCGCGCTGGATGGTCTCTCAGCAAGATTATGTTCACGAACCGAAGCAAGACGTGAGGTCGCGTCCGCCGCGCGCTTGCAAAAGTCGGTAAGCTCAGTCAGGCCGGACGTTATGTCGATCTTCGTCATCTTGCTTGCTCCGACCGGCTTTCGAGGATTTAGAATTTGTTTTACCGCGTAAAGCGCTTACCTCACGCCGG
>JBPYDR010000039.1:0-20458 GCA_051986235.1 Pseudolabrys sp. | reverse complement strand
GGCCGCGCGCTCGTCCAGGCGCAGCGGGCGGATCGCAATCTGCGCGGTCATGGCAACGCCGCTATCTCGGCATGGATGCGAAGCAGCTGCGGAATGGTCTCCGCCGGCCGCCGCCCAAAACCGCACTTGGTCGCAATCGAGAACTCCTTAAGCACCTTGCCCAAGATCGCGATCATACGATCGATCTCCTGTCGCGTCACGACGGGTGGACGTTTGCTGATCTGCATCAGGGCCGCGAATGCGTCTTCGGTGACGCACGCAGGGGGCGCGATGTGCGGTTCGAGCATGTTGTCCTCCTTCGTTGAGTCGCAACGGACGGAGGCCCGAAAGCACGAGGCCCCCGCCGCTGCCGGCAGGGGCCTTCGTGATCTGATAGCAGATTAGCTCAATACATCCGCATATCCCACGCCCCCGCCGAAAGGCGACGCGCACGGATACGGCGGGCGTGGTGCGAACTGTCCATGGCGAGTTCATGTGGCCTTTTACAGCCCGTGTCAATGAAAAAACCTCACCGATCGAACGGATCGCTGCCGTTGCAATTTGCCGCCGCCTACCGCCGCGTTGTGTGTCACAGCAAAATCGGACGTTCAATGTCCGCCTTGGGTCAAAAGCGATGTGCAGCGCAAAAGCCAATGTCCGCTATGGGCCAAAAGCGGACATATCGCGGTGCCTCGGAAAGCGGCCGGTTCTCATTCAATCACTTCTTTTGCGGTGACAATAAGCTCTCGTGGGATAGTTAAACCGATTGTGGCCGCTGTCTTCCCGTTGATCACCAAATCGAATTTGCTGGGCTGCTCAACTGGCAAATTCTCAGGTTTGGCACCTTTCAATATCTTATCGACGTATATCGCCGCTCGCCGGTGAAATTCAGCAACATTCTGGCCATAGCTCATCAAACAGCCGGCGGTGACGTGATCCCGATATGGACTAATTGTGGGCAGTCGGTATTGAAGCGCTGATGCAGCAATTTGCGGGCCTTGGCCGGAAAAAAATGCATCGGCCGCGACGATCACGGCGCTGGCGTCTTGCTGAGCCGCGTCGGCGATTGCAATGTCGATCGTTTTTGGGGTTGTAGCGTTCACTGGCACTATGGCTATCCCAACGGTCGATGCGGCAGCTGCCGCATGCTCCAATACAAGTGAATTGGCTGAATTATTAGGATTCAGCAGCACAGCAATGCGAGCTAGATTGGGCAACAACGTCCTCAACAGCTGCACTTGTTTCGCGCTGATGTCTGGATCGATGACAGACAAGCCAGTGATATTTCCTCCTGGATGCGCGAGGCTTGAAACGATTCCCGCGCCGACCAGATCGACCGCAGCCGCAACCACAATCGGAACTGTCGTGGTGGTCTCCTTAAGCACACGCGCTGCAGCCGTCCCGTAGGTCACGATGACGGCTAGTCCCATCCCGACCAATTCGTCCGCGAGGCCAGAAAGACGTGCATAGTCTCCGTCGGCGTATCGCCATTCGACGCGCAGGTTATTTGATTCGCTGTAGCCGAGTTCGTTCATTCCCTGGACGAAGGCATCGGAAAATGCGTCATGAGCGGGAGGAACCGGGCGTGAGCGTGGAGTCAGAAATCCCAGGTGCCAAACTCTATCTTGCTGTTGTTGCGCTCGCGACGCAAATGGCCATGCGGCCACAGTGCTGCCAAGAAGCGTTATGAACTCGCGCCGGCTCATTGTCGCGCCCAAGGCTTGAACACGGGACCGTAACAACTCTCAGGGTCAGGAAGCGGCAATTGCAACGCCAAAATGTCCGCTTCGGATCATAAGTACACATTTTGCATCGCAACTTCCACGTCTTGTCCTCGAGAGCGGACATTGACGAGCCTTACTCAATCGTCTCGTCCGCACGGGCGAACGATGCCCGGTGGAACAGCCATGTTATCGCTGCCCGGTTTTCGTCGGTGCAATCAACGTGACGGCGCAGGGGGCGCGGTTCCGGGTTTGTTTGTCGAATTTGTGCTGGTCGCATTGCCGGAACCGGTGGTCTCATGATGTTGCGCCGTCAGCGCGTTTCTAGTCCTGTTGCCGTCACCCCACCAGCCGCTCTGCCATCCTCCCCACCCGAATATGACGATGATTATCAGGATGAGCCACAACCAGGACAAACCAACTCCTGTGCTTGCTGGGGACCGCCTCGGATCGGGAGTTCGAGGATCGTAGTTGCTCATGCATGTCTCTCCGCTTTTGCGTAAGGAATCGCCTCGGTCGTAGCAGTGTTCTTGAGCGCCCCGGAAGGGGCTGATTAATGTTCGCTCTGGGTGCGAAGCGGACAAATTGAATGACGAAGGCCGATGTTAGCCACCAACCTGCGGTGACATCTGTGCGCAGCGACCGACTTTGAGCTCCTTGCACTCGTCCTTTGCCTTCGGGCTGGTCGAAAGGATTTTCACGGCCAGCTTGCCGTCGGGTTTTTTGTAGACCTCCTCGGCGTATTCATCGATGATGATGTCGCGCGTTTTCGGATCGATCTGGATTGGCCCGCGCGGGCCGCTAAAGCTCCAACCTTCCAGAGCCTTAACAACCTTCGCGCCATCTTGGACGTTTCCATGCAGAGCCTTAATGACGTGGAAGATGCCGGCCATCGTGTCCCAACCGGCCGCCGACATGAAGTCAGGATATGAATCGGCCCCGTAGGCCCTGTGCCAAGCCTCCAAGAAGTCGCTGTTCGCAGTATTGCTGAGATCTTCCGTGTAAGACCCCATGACCACCAATCCGACGGCGGCGTCGCTCATGTGCACGAGTTCATAGTACGGAATGAGGTCCATTGGCCCGATCAAGCGGATGCCGGCTTCGCGCATGTTGAGATCGCCATAGGTTTTCATCACGCCGGCGGCGTGCGCGCCCGACGGCACAAAAACATAGAAGCAGTTCGGTCGCTCGTCCTTTACGCGCTGGAAAAACGGCGTGAAGTCCGGCACCTGCGCAGGATTACCGAGCTTGACCTCATCAACTACCTTGCCTCCCGATTTTTCGAAGGCTGTCCTGAAAGCAGTCGCGCTGTCTTGTCCTGGCGGGAAATCTGTGTAGCCGACGGCCGCGGTCTCGCAGCCGAGATTTTTGGGCGCATAAATTCCCATAGCATAGGCGGCATGCCACATACTGAACGAGAAACGGACGATGTAAGGCGACAAATTGGTAATCCAGGCGGTCCCGGCGTTGGCATCCATGGTTGGAATTCTGGCCTGGGTGATCAGCTGTGCAGAAGCGATCAGCGATGGCGAGAACACGAAGCCGGCAAGCATATTCACCTTGTCCCGCGTTACCAGTTCGGTGATGACGGTGCGGGCCCTCGCTCCATTCGGCAGACCTTCGTCGCGTTTCACCAGCTCAACCTTGTCGTTGCCGAGGTCTTTGGCGTGCAACTTGACATAGAGGTCGAAGGCTTTGTCGATCTGGTTGCCGAGATCGGCATTGGCGCCTGAATAGGGCAACACGACACCGATCTTGATCGTCTTCGCGAACGCCGAGCTTCCTGTCATCAGCGCCAGTAGCACAGCGGCGGCTGCAACGGTTCGCGTCATGAGTGTTCTCCGAAGCGTTTCCTAGTCGCGCCCGCAGCCTTGAGTCGGAAAGGCTCTTAGTGAAAATGACCACACGGGCTTGGCGATACAGCCGCCTTGCTGCGGCATTTCGAAGCAGCAATCCAAGGCTTCAGAGCAGCAACAACCGACGCGCCGCAGCCAGCAACACGGCCGCAAGTCCGCCGGTTGCCAGGCCGACTGCGCCGGATGCGGTCGCGAAGGCATACTCGGTTACGATGGACGTGCCTTCGATCAGCAAAGCGGCGCCAAACACAACCGTGGCAACGGCCAGCAGAAATTCGGGCGCCGTTCCTGCCAATGCAATGATTGCGAGAGCAATGGTCGCGATACCGCCGATTGCTTCAGCAAATATCCCGCTCGTTTCACTCGCGACAGCTGCAGTCGTGTGAGTAACAGCCCTAGAAACCTCCTACGGTTAGAACCGCAGCCGGTCACGTCGTTGTTAAAAAAAGCGTGGGGCGTACCGGCCCGGTTCCGGGCTCCCGCCCCCAGGGCGGAAGACGCTCAACAAGTCGCGGCGTCTTTCGGCTCGATCCGTATCAGTAGAACAGACTAGGTACCCAAGGGTTCCGTGTTTCCGGCGAGCCTTTGGACGCGTCGCAACTCATATAACTACAAATGTCCATGCGACCATTACAGCTTGCACGTTGACGAGGCGTGACTACCCCCCGGGAACTAACCATTGAATGAGCATGTTTGATCGATGCTGCAACTTACTCAGACCTTCCTGCCCAGCAAGTCGGTGGCGAGGGCCCACCACCTTGTCACGGGGTTAGTAGCGGCATGTTGCTCAAGCTCGGGTCCATGTCGCCCGGCAACGATTGTTAGTCGAGGAACTTGTGAACGAAATTTAATTTGTGAATGGGATCTGCACACGGAACGTTTGGAACTGCTCGACATTGCGCAATCAAGGGTGACCATTTCAACCTGGGCGCGCCCCGATGAAAACCGGCGCACATTTTACGGCGCTCTTGATAGCGTTGCTTTTTGCCTCTTCAACTGCCATGGCCGCGGATAGCAATGGTGCTTTGAAAAAAAGTGCAACCAGATCGTCAGCAGAATCGATCTCCGACACATTGTCGTTAACTAGCGCACAACAAGCGGCTGCATGGCAGGACATCACCAAACAGGCCAGAAAGGAGAATACACCCGCGAACTTTAAAGCCACCGTCGGCGCTATGGTGCCCGATGCCTTAATGACTTATCCGGTCCCGCTGACGACGTCCGCTAAGATCCCAGACTTGCGTCGCTATCAATATGCGTTCCTGGACAACAATACGCTTCTAATCATCAACCCGCGCGACAGGAAAATTACCGATGTCATTACGCATTAGTCGGGCCACGGAGAAAAAGTCTAACAGGGTTCGGTCACGTCCGGTCACGCGTCGAGCGCTGTTAGCAGGAGCAGCATACACTGCCGCTATCACATTGGTTCGCTTTCCGACCCCAGCGGTCGCCCAAGCAGCACCGTTTAAGCTTGGCCTTCTTACAGTGAAGACCGGGCCTCTCGCCGAGGGCGGCATCCAGATGGAACAGGGCGTTATCACTTATCTCAAAGAAAAGAATTACATGATGGGCGGTCGGAAGGTCGAGTTGCTCAGCGCCGACACCGGCGGCAACCCCGCCGGCGCCAAAACCAAAGTCCAGGAGCTTGTTGAGCGCGACAAAGTCGATCTCATTTTGGGTCCGCTCGCCAGTTTCGAGCTATATGCCATCAATGAATATATCCAACAGCAAAAGATACCAACGCTCAGTCTGGCGGCGGCTCAGGATCTCACCCAGCGTAAACCAAATCCGTATCTATTGCGGGCATCGGCAACGTCTTCCCAAGCGATGCAGCCGATGGGGCACTATGCGGCCACCGAAATGAAGCTCAAGAACGTGGTGACTATCGTCGAGGACTTTGCGTTCGGCTACGAACAGATGGGCGGTTTCCAGGCGGCCTTCCAAAAGGATGGCGGGTGCCTCGTCAGCAAACTGTGGACGCCCATCGTGACGCCCGACTACACGCCTTATATCGCGCAGATCGCTGGCTGTGATGGTGTCTGTCAAGGATTTGCCGGATCAAACCCGCTTCGCTTTATGAAGCAATATGCCGGCGAAGGATTGAAATATCCGGTAGTGACCGGAGAAACAGGCGGAGATGACGCGTTGCTTAAGAGTTTCGGCGATGAGGCCATCGGGCTCATCTCGGCCAGTCCCTATACGCTCGATCTCGAATCCGAGGGCAACATGCGCTTCGTTGACGGCATGCTAAAAAGCTATCGCACCGTGCCGGGATTCTATGCCGCCGGTCTTTACGTGAATTGCGAGGTTGCTGACTCAGGACTCAAAGCCGTCAATGGTGACCCTAGAGACAAAGTGAATTTCATGACGGCGTTAAAGGCGGTTCATCTGGCCGATACGCCACGCGGCCCCATAAAATTCGACCACCTCAACAATGTGGTCGGCAACATCTATATCCGGCGCCTCGGAAAGGAGGATGCCAAATACGGGCTAAAGCTCTGGAACAGGACTATTAAGACGTACAACGACGTCAGTCAGTTCTGGACCTGGCCCGAGCGCGATTACCTCGCTCAACCAGTGTATTCGCGGGACTATCCGCCAATTAGTAAGTGTCACGCGGCCTAAAAAACAAAGTTTCGACGTACCAACCAGACAAAGATAGCAAAAGCATTAGCGCACACTTTGCGACGTCTCGGGACTGCTGACATCATTTTAAGGAGCTACGGCGCCGGTGCCCGTTCTTCCGATTTCGCTTTATAGTTCGTCAATTTTTATCCAAAGGCCGATTTGTTCTGCCTCCAATGATTTGTGGCTCTCAATCAGAGCAGTCAGGCTCAACAGTGGTTGTTGGAACCTCAATGCACCTTTGCCTCAATTGCTTGATAGCCGACAAAGCCCTCCGGGGCTGGCCGTCCACATTCTCTCATTGCCTCACAACTAATTTGTTCACGGTTCTGCCAATCAATTCCATATCGATCATTCTTGACCGCGAGGTGCCTAGCCTCTTGCTCATCCTGTGCCACGACCATGCAATAAACGAAGCGGTAAACCTTCCCTGTACGGGCAGTTAGCCGGCCGAAGTAACTATTAACAAGCCCATAGGTGGTTGCCATTTTGAAACTCGCTTTGAGAACTATGAACCTAATCTGCTTTTTCCGAGCATCGAGTGGTGGCAATGCGAAGGGCTGCCAACGGCGTATGCTGGCAGCCCTACATTCGCCATCGTCACCGGCCGCTTGGGGAGAAGGGGACGCGGCCCGCAAATAGGAAACGCGCCGCAGCGCGAGTAGTTCCTCCACTACCGTGGCGGGACCGTTACATGTTTGTCACTTGGGTGGCTACTCAATATTTCCTGAAGCACATCGTCGCGAGTTCGGGGACGCGCATCGTCGCTATCGGTCTCGCCTTTGCCCGTGGTTCGTTGCTCCAGCTGTGTGTACTCCTGAAGCGGCTTGTCCTGGTGTACGTCAGACGATTCTTTTGCATCCGGTTTGTCGGCGGGCACCGTGTTTTTGGCATACACCGAACTAGCGACACAAATTGTCAGCCACGTCAGGCAAACAACGATAGATAAAAACCTCATTGATCCTTCCTCGCAGGCGGATTACGGGGACAACACCATTCAAAGTCGACAATAAAGTAAATAAAGCTGCGCTCGATTAACAAAATTAAATCTAGCGGAAAGCTTCCTGTTTTAGAGCGATCTCGACGTTGCACCCAGAGAATACAGGAGGCGTCATGAGCCAGAGTCTTTTCATCGATGCATCGACCAAGTTCGGAACGCGGCGGAGATTGACGGTTCTCGTTTCCGCTTGCGCGATCGGCGCTTTGCTTGTCGGCGCTCCGATTTATCGGGGAAGTATCAGCGCACTCTTAGTCCAGGCTCATGCTGCAGGCGGCGTGCGGCAGGGGCCAGTCGGCTTCGCCGATCTCGTAGCAAAGGTCAAACCCGCAGTGATATCGGTACGAGTGCAAATCGTCGGAAATCCTGAAAGTATGGCGGACACCGCCTCTCCATCAGCATTTTTTCAGGGGTTTGATCAAAACAAAAATTCGCAGGAGGAGATCACTGGGCTTGGCTCGGGGTTCTTCATTTCCGCAGATGGTTATGCAGTGACCAACAACCATGTGGTCGATCATGCACGAACGGTACAGGTGAGGTTGGACAACGGAACAAGCTACAAGGCCAGAGTTATTGGCACCGATCCGAAAACCGATGTTGCGCTCATCAAGGTTGATACCGATAAGCCAGTGCCCTACGTGAAATTTTCAAATGAGGTGCCGCGCGTTGGAGACTGGGTAGTCGCGGTAGGCAATCCATATGGCCTCGGCGGCACGGTTACGGCGGGCATCGTTTCCGCGAACGGACGCGACATTGGAGCGTCAGCTTATGACGATTACATTCAAATCGACGCCCCCATCAACAAAGGAAACTCTGGCGGCCCCGCGTTCAACGCAGATGGTGATGTGATTGGAATTAATACTGCGATATTCTCTCCCTCCGGTGGTTCGGTCGGAATCGGGTTCGACATTCCCGCCTCGACGGCGAAGGCGGTCATTGCGGACCTCAAGGCTCACGGACACGTCGACCATGCCTATCTTGGCGTGCAAGTGCAGGCCCTGACGAGAGAGCTCGCAGATGGCCTTGGTCTTCAATCGACTGACGGCGCACTGGTTGATACGGTGATGCCGGACAGTCCAGCATCCGAAGCGGGACTAAAGCCAGGTGATGTGATCACCAGCGTCAGCGGAGAGAGCGTCAAGACGTCTCGCGGTCTCGCGCGCGCCATTGGGATGATGGCTCCAGACACAAAGGTGACTCTCAATATCGTGCGCCATCGGCAAGCCCAAAAAATCACGTTGGCGCTGAGACCATTGCCGCACAAAACCTGAACGGAGAATGTCCGGCTTGGGTCAAAAGCAGACATGTGCGATGCACCAGGGCATGTCCGCTTTACCCCGAAAGCGACATCAAATGCGACATCGCGCAAGGGATCTGCCATTTCGTCCGAATTGCCAGCCTGCGACGCTCCTCCGATGTTAGCCGCAGCCTCTCGCCCAGTATGCGAGCCGATGGCTTCCGCAGATAGGTCGGTGTGTGGTTGACATCATCCATAAACTGCTTTGTCTCCTCGGGGATCATCCATGGGGCCGAGACTTCAACAATGTTTTTCATGCTGCGGTCGCCGTTGAAAGCCATTGAGGCCAGCAACAACAGCTCGCGCAGATCCTCGCGTCCGGCGTCATCGTCGGGCAGAACGGGTCCTCCATAGCGGTCGCGGAGTAACCTCCCCACCTCGCCTAGTCGGCACCGGCGTAAATCTTCTTTGTTGGCAATTTTTGGCCTGCGCGGTTTTGGCGCATTATTCGCGCTCAATTAAAAATTCCTTTTTGTCTGAAACGCTCAAACCAATCGGGTAGCGCCACGAGTTTGTCGGCTGTGGGTTTTGGCGTGTAGAGCAATAGTGCCCTTTCGAGCGGAGCATGGCGCGGAATCTCATTTTTTCGATGCGACGTACGCAAAACAAAACTGGAACGATTTCTCGGTTTGTTGTGTCAGTGGTGTGCCAATCTTTCCGCAGGTTCCTAACTTGTTCCTGTCAGATGCTGCATGAACCTGTGAGGCGACCACTGTATTTGTTGCGGGGTGTCGCGGATTTCCCTATATCGGGCGCGGGACACCCCTCCCCAACGAGGGGCGCCTATCTGGAAGGATAGACCATGACAGCGACCAAGCCCGTCGTGCGGCCGGTGACCCCGCACTTCTCATCCGGTCCATGCGCGAAGCGCCCCGGCTGGAGCCTCCAAATCCTCACTGACGCGGTTCTCGGGCGTTCGCACCGGTCAAAGGCCGGCCGCGCGAAGCTCAAGCGCGCGATCGATCTCACGCGTGAGGTGCTCGAAGTGCCGGCGGACTACCGCATCGCCATCGTTCCCGCCTCCGATACCGGCGCGGTGGAACTGGCCCTCTGGTCGTTACTGGGCGCGCGTCCGGTGACAATGCTGGCGTGGGAATCTTTTGGCGAAGGCTGGGTAACCGACGTTGAAAAGCAGCTCAAGCTAAAGGGCGTTACGATCATCAAGGCGCCTTACGGCGAACTCCCGGACCTGGGCAAAGTCGATTTTTCCAACGATGTCGTGTTCACCTGGAACGGCACGACGTCTGGCGTGCGCGTCCCGAACGGCGAGTGGATTGCTTCAACGCGACAGGGCCTTACGATCTGCGATGCAACGTCCGCTGCTTTTGCACAGCGGCTCGACTGGCCGAAGCTCGATGTGATCACCCTTTCCTGGCAGAAAGCGCTCGGCGGCGAAGGTGCGCATGGGATGCTTATCCTCTCGCCGCGTGCGGTGGAGCGCCTCGAAACATACAAGCCAGCCTGGCCGCTACCGAAAATCTTCCGTCTGACCAAAGGCGGCAAACTCAACGAAGGCGTTTTCGTAGGCGAAACGATCAACACGCCGTCGATGCTTTGCGTGGAAGACTACATCGACGCCCTGCAATGGGCGAAGTCGCTCGGGGGGTTGAGCGCGACCGTTGCACGCTCCGACGCGAACGCGAAGGCGCTGTCCGATTGGGTTGCCGCCACATCGTGGGTAGGCCACCTTGCCAGGAATCCCAACGAACGATCCAACACGTCCGTGTGTCTGAAAGTCGTTGATGCGGCGGTGGTGCGGCTGTCGGACGACGACCAGGCAGCGTTCGCCAAGACGTTGGCTGGTCTTCTCGAGAAGGAGGGCGTGGCCTACGACATCGCTCATTACCGGGATGCGCCACCTGGCCTGCGCATCTGGTGCGGTGCCACCGTTGAGCACAGCGATATCCAGGCGCTGACTCCTTGGCTCGATTGGGCGTTTGCCGAGGCCAAGGCCTTACTCACTAAAGCTGCGTGAGGCGCGAGCCATGCCAAAAGTTCTCATTTCCGATGCGCTCTCGCGGGCGGCCGTGCAGATCTTCAAGGATCGCGGTATCGACGTAGATTTCCAGCCCACGCTGGGCAAGGACAAGGAAAAACTTGCGGCAGCCGTCGGCAAGTTTGACGGTCTCGCCATCCGGTCGGCGACCAAGGTGACGTCAAAAATTCTCGAACAGGCCAAGAATCTTAAAGTTATTGGTCGAGCCGGCATCGGTGTCGATAACGTCGACATTCCGGCGGCAACATCGCGCGGCATCATCGTCATGAACACGCCGTTCGGCAATTCGATCACCACCGCCGAGCATGCGATCTCGCTCATGTTGGCCCTGGCGAGGCAAATCCCGGAGGCCGACGCTTCCACGCGCGCCGGAAAATGGGAAAAGAACAAATTCATGGGCGTCGAGATGTTCAGCAAGACTCTCGGCGTTATCGGCTGCGGAAATATCGGTTCGATCGTCGCGGACCGTGCACTCGGCTTGAAAATGAAGGTGATCGCCTATGATCCGTTCCTGGCACCTGAGCGAGCGACCGATCTCGGCGTTGAGAAGGTGGAGCTCGATGAGTTGTTTAGGCGCGCTGATTTCATAACGCTGCACACTCCGCTCACCGAAAAAACGCGCAACGTCATCAACGCGGCCGCGATCAAGACGATGAAAAAAGGTGTTCGAATCGTGAATTGCGCGCGTGGCGGATTGGTGGACGAGGGCGCGCTATACGAGGCGCTTAAAAGCGGACACGTTGCCGGTGCAGCGTTTGACGTGTTCGTGACCGAGCCGGCGACGGAGAATCCGCTGTTCAATCTGCCAAACGTCGTGTGTACGCCACACCTCGGCGCATCTACTTCCGAGGCGCAGGAGAACGTTGCGCTGCAGATCGCTGAACAAATGTCGGACTATCTTCTGCGGGGTGCCATTACGAACGCGATCAACTTTCCCTCAATCAGCGCCGAAGAGGCGCCGAAGCTCAAACCATTCATCGCACTCGCAGAAAAGCTGGGATCCTTTGCCGGGCAGCTGACCGAAACCGGTATCAGCAAGGTGCAGCTCGCCTACGAGGGCGCGGTTGCGAAGATGAACACCAGGGCACTGACATCGGCGGCACTGGCCGGTTTGCTGCGTCCGATGCTCGGCGACGTCAACGTCGTGTCAGCGCCGGTTGTGGCAAAAGAGCGCGGGATCGTGGTTGAGGAGGTCACGCGTGAAATGCGTGAAGACTACGAAAGTCTGATGACCGTTTCGGTGACGACCGAGCGGCAGTCGCGGCATGTCTCGGGGACCGTTTTTGCCGATGGCCGGCCCCGAATTGTCAACATCAAGGGCATTCGAATGGACGCCGAATTCGGACCCTCGATGATCTACATCACTAACCTCGACAAGCCGGGTTTTATCGGCAAATTCTCATCGACCTTGGGCGAGGCCGGGATCAACATCGCGACCTTCCACGTGGGGCGCGACGCGCCCGGCGGCAACGCGGTGGCGCTGATCGAGATTGACGGCGAGCTGCCTGAGTCGGTTCTGACCAAGGTACGCGCATTACCGCAGGTACAATCGGCCAAGCCTCTCCGCTTCTGAAAATTCAAACGGAAAATCAGGCGATTGCGACTGCTGCCGAGCGCTTGCCTCCGAGGGGAGCATCCTTTATCCGAAGGTGGACCTGGCCGGTAGCTCCCGGTTTCAAGTGTCCGGGGGCTAGGGCAGGGAAGGGATTCTGATGGCGAATGTCGTGGTTGTGGGATCCCAGTGGGGCGACGAAGGCAAAGGCAAGATCGTCGACTGGCTATCCGAGCAGGCTGACATCGTCGTGAGATTCCAGGGTGGCCATAACGCCGGCCATACCTTGGTGATCGATGGTTCGACCTACAAACTGTCGTTGCTGCCGTCCGGAGTTGTGCGGGAAGGCAAGCTTTCCGTTATCGGCAACGGTGTGGTGATCGATCCGCAGGCCCTGATCGACGAAATTGCCCAACTGAAGAACCAAGGCATCGTCGTGACGCCCAGTACTCTACGCATTGCTGAGAACGCAACCTTGATCCTGCCGCTCCACCGCGAGCTTGAGGCTCTGCGCGAGGCTGAGAATGCTGCAACGCGTATCGGTACGACCAAGCGCGGAATTGGTCCGGCTTATGAGGACAAGGTCGGACGGCGCGCCATCCGTTTCATGGATCTGGCCGATCTCCCGGCCCTACGCGGAAAGATCGATCGGTTGCTGGCGCATCACAATGCGCTGCGACGTGGCCATAACCTGCCCGAGATCGAGGCGAAGGCCGTCTACGACCACCTTGCGGCTATAGCGCCGAAGGTCCTGCCGTTCATGGATTCAGTCTGGTCGCTCCTTGATGGCAAGCGGCGCGAGGGAAAACGGATTCTTTTCGAAGGCGCGCAGGGCGCGCTGCTCGATATCGATCACGGCACGTACCCTTATGTTACGTCGTCGAACACGGTGGCCGCACAGGCGGCGACCGGTTCCGGTCTCGGTCCGAATGCGGTCGATTATGTGCTCGGCATTTGCAAGGCCTATACGACCCGTGTGGGCCTGGGGCCATTTCCCACCGACCAGATGGACAATGCAATCGGGAAGACATTGGGCGAGCGTGGCTCTGAGTTCGGTACGGTCACGGGGCGGGCGCGCCGCTGCGGCTGGTTCGACGCAGTGCTTGTTCGGCAAACCGTGCGGACTTGCGGTATTGACGGCCTGGCCCTGACGAAACTGGACATCCTCGACGGGTTCAATGAGGCCAAGGTTTGCGTCAGTTATCGACTTGACGGCCGCGAGATCGACTACCTGCCCGCCGGCGAACAGGCGCAGGCCAGGGTCGAGCCGGTCTATGAAACCATTGAGGGTTGGAAACAACCCACAGCGCGTGCACGTTCCTGGGCGCAATTGCCCGCGCAAGCGATAAAATACGTGCGTCGAGTCGAGGAGCTCGTCGGTTGTCCCGTCACCCTGTTGTCGACCAGTCCGGAACGCGAAGACACTATCCTCATGAAAAATCCGTTTGAGCTATGATTACTGAAAAAAGACATGAACCGGCGCCAAGCAGGAACTCCGGGGGGCGGAGGCCGGTTTTCGAACGGGTGCTTGCAGGCACGATAGCGCGCAATGGCTGACTACTACGCTTTGATTGACCGCGCCGTTGGCGGTCTTGATAAAAACACGGGCGAGCACCGCCGCGCGCTTTATGATCGTGCGCGTGCTGCGCTGGTTTCCCAATTACGCGGTGTCCATCCAGCGCTGGATGAAACCGATATCACACGGGAGCGATTGGCGCTTGAGGAAGCGATCCGCAAGGTGGAAGCGGAAACGGCCAAGCGCACTCGGGTCGACAGTCAGGACGATGTCTTCGGCGAAGCATCGCTTCGCGACCGCGGTTTGCGGGATTTCCGCGAAACCGTGGTGGAAGCCGAGGGTCTGGGGGGTGCCGCAGCGGAGGCAAAGCGCGCGGCACACTCGACCTACGATGCGATGCCCGATGCATCGCCGCGCAACTTCGAGCATCGCAGCGCCGAGTCGGAGCAACGGCGCACCGAAGAGTCTTTTCAAGAGAGCTACGCGCCATCTCCCTCGGGGCCGGCACCCTATGGGGACGAAGAGCTCTACACACGACCTGCGCGCTCTTACGGCAGCATCATCAAATGGGCCGTCATTCTGGCGATCTTGGCAGGAAGCGCCGGCGCGGCCTACTGGCAGCGTCACGCCATCACGTCGATGGTTGCGAGCTTCCGTTCGCAGCCGGCGCCGAAACCTAACGATGCCGCCCAACCCACAACCCGTCCGAAGATTGCGGACCGCATCGGCCAGTCCCAGACGACTCCAGATGCAGCGAACGCACCGGCTGCGGCGGTAGCGCAAAAGGTCGTTCTCTACGATGAGGACCCGAACGATCCGCAAGGCAAGCGCTACGTCGGCTCTGCTCTCTGGCGGACGGAAACCGTGTCGCCTGGGCCAGGGCTTGCGCCTGAGCTCGCCGTGCGTGCCGACATCGAAATACCGGAACGCAAATTGCGGATGACCTGGTCGCTGCGCCGCAATTCCGACAAGGCATTGCCGGCGAGCCACACCATCGAGATCATGTTTACGTTGCCCGCAGATTTCCCGGAAGGCGGAATCGGCAACGTACCCGGCGTCTTGATGAAACAGAGCGAACAGGCGCGCGGCGTGCCGCTTGCGGGCCTGGCGGTGAAAGTCACCAACGGATATTTCCTGATCGGGCTGTCGGCGGTCGAGGCCGACCAACAGCGCAATATTCAACTGCTAAAGGAGCGGGACTGGTTCGACGTCCCCATCGTGTACACAAGCGGAAAGCGCGCAATCCTGGCGATGGAAAAAGGCGCGCCGGGCACCCGCGTTTTCGAGGAAGCCTTTCGCGCGTGGGGGCAGTAGTTACTTGAGTGAAAGCTCCAAAAGCCAAGGCCGGGCTTCGGACCCGGCCTTTTCACTTGGGTTTTTCGCGCGCGGTTTAGTGCGCGACGATTGCCTGTGCTGCCGCCGGCTGTTCCATCGCAGCCATCCGGCTCTTCACGGCCTTTTGCACCTTCTCGAACGCACGCACTTCGATCTGTCGTACGCGTTCGCGCGAAACACCGAACTCGGCTGCCAACTCCTCGAGCGTGATCGGATCGTCAGCCAATCGTCGTGCCTCGAAGATGCGCCGCTCGCGTTCGTTCAAAACGTCCAATGCAGAGATGAGCGCCTTGTGCCGATTGTCGCTCTCTTCACTTTCGGCAAGGATGCGTTCCTGACTTGGTGCGTCATCAACTAGCCAATCCTGCCACTCGCCGCTCTCACCATCGTCGCGGATCGGAGCGTTGAGCGAAGCATCGCCGCCGAGACGGCGGTTCATGTCGACCACATCCTGTTCGGTAACGCCGAGGCGTTTGGCGATGACCTGCACCTGATCGGGGCGCAGATCGCCCTCCTCAAGCGCGGAAATCTTGCTCTTCGCCTTTCGCAGATTGAAGAACAGCTTCTTCTGGTTGGCGGTGGTGCCCATCTTCACGAGCGACCAGGAACGCAGGATGTATTCCTGTATCGCCGCCTTGATCCACCACATCGCGTAGGTGGCCAGACGAAAGCCCTTTTCCGGTTCGAAGCGTTTGACCGCCTGCATCAAGCCGACATTGCCTTCCGAAACGACTTCGGAAATCGGCAGGCCATAGCCGCGATAGCCCATCGCGATCTTGGCGACGAGACGAAGATGGCTGGTGACGAGTTTATGCGCAGCCTCGCGGTCGCCGTGCTCGCGCCAGCTGCGGGCTAACATGTATTCTTCCTGTGGCTCCAGCATTGGGAACCGACGGATTTCGTCCAGATATTGTGAAAGACCGGATTCGGCCTTGAGTGCCGGCAATGCGGCGGTACGGGCCATGATTAGCGCCCTCCTTACTTGCCCCCGTTTTATCGGCAGGCGGGTTGTCGCCGCCGCTCCCCGAGCCGACGGCACATCTATGTTGCGACCGCGAAAGTCCCTCGATCGCAAGTGCAGCATACCGGCTTGGCCACGTAAAAGATAGAAGCGCGGCCCTCACGTCACTGTGACGCTTTTTCGCGCCACTATAGGTGTCAAACGGTTGATTTGGTTCGTCTATTTGCGTTTTATGAGCCCGGCTTCACGACTCTTCGTGTGCAAGGCCTCAAGTAAACGACACATATCGCCCGGCAGTTCCGATTGGAACTCCAGGAGATCGCCGGTTGCGGGGTGTTCTATACCGAGCAAATAGGCATGCAAAGCCTGTCTGCCAAGGGCCTCCAGGGCGTCTCGCGCCTCGGTGGAGAGGCGGCTGGACCTGGTCTTGAATCCGGTCCCATAGGTCGCGTCCCCCAGAATGGGGTGCCCGATATGGGCGAGATGGACCCGGATCTGGTGCGTGCGGCCCGTTTCGAGGGTGCAGGCGAGAAGGCTGGCCAACGGCTCTCCGTCGGGTCCGGGAAAACGCTCGAGCAGCTGCCAATGGGTAACCGCGTCCCGACCGTCCTGGCGCACGCTTTGTTTGTCGCGGGCATGGGCGTGGCGCCCGAGTGGGGCGTCGATCGTGCCCTTCGCACGATCAGGCGCGCCCCAAACGAGAGCCAAATAGCCGCGCTTGAGCGGACCGTCAGCCTTTTCGGCGAATTGCTTTGAAAGCGCGCGATGGGCCGCGTCGCTCTTGGCAACGACCATGAGGCCAGTGGTGTCCTTATCGAGGCGGTGGACGATACCTGGTCGCCTGACGCCGCCGATGCCGGACAGGCTCGTCCCGCAATGGGCAATCAGAGCGTTGACCAGTGTGCCGGAGGCGTGGCCGGCGGCCGGGTGAACGACGAGGCCCTTTGGCTTGTCGATCACGATGATCGAATCGTCTTCGTAAACAATGTTGAGGGGGATGGTCTCGCCTTGCGGGGAGGCGGGCTCCGGTGGGGGTAGCGTCACCGTGACGACATCGCCCGGTTTGACGGCTGCCGCGGGATCGCGGATCGTGCGCCCCGCAAGCGCCACATGGCCACCAAGGATCAAGGTCTTCAAATGAGAGCGCGAAAGTGTCGCGATGTGTGCAGCGAGCACGCGGTCAAGCCGCGAGCCGGCCTCGTCATGGGCAATCGTGACTGTCTCGATAACACTATCGGTCATGGCTCAAAGTATGTCTGACAACAATGAAAAGCCGCTCGATCCGCAGTCGGCCCGTATTGTCGCGAGTGTGCGTCGACTGACGCTGATCGCCAGCATGACGACTTTTGTCGCGGTTGCGGTCGTACTTGGTGTCATCGGCTATCGCTTTTTCCGAATGGAGGGAAGGGCGCAGCCGTCCGTGGATGCGCGCGCGCCTTGGCCAAGTGGTGCGCGCGTCGTTTCCAGCGCCATGAACGACGAGCAATTCGCGTTGACGATCGAGACGCCCGCGGGGGTCGAGGTGCGATTTTTCGATCTCAGGACCCTCAAGCCCCTCGGCCGTCTGCCGCTTGGCGGCAAGCCCTAGGGCCGGTTGCGGCCGCCTCATGTGGCCATGTTAGACTGGCTGACAAATTCGCGTAGGAGACATAATGGCAAAATCTGCAAAGTCCGGTCCCGCACCGGCGCCTGCGATGGTCGACGATCCGGCCAAAACAAATTCGATTATCGTCGGCAAGAGCACAAAGTACGAGGTGCTCGATCTTCATTTTGCCAACAGGCATGGGCTCGTAGCCGGCGCCACCGGCACCGGCAAGACCGTCACGCTTCAGGTTCTGGCCGAGGGGCTGTCTGAAGCGGGGGTTTCGGTCTTTGCCGCCGACATCAAAGGCGACCTCTCCGGAATCGCCGCAGTGGGCGAGATGAAAGATCCGCTAGTGGCACGAGCCAAGGGCATGGGACTGGAGTACCAGCCGGACCAATTTCCGGTGGTTTTCTGGGACGTATTCGGCGAACAGGGCCATCCCATTCGCGCAACTATTTCGGAAATGGGTCCGCTCTTGTTATCGCGGCTCTTGCAGCTCAATGACACGCAGGAAGGCGTCCTCAACATCGCGTTTCGCGTTGCGGACGAGCAAGGTCTCGCTTTGCTCGACTTGAAAGATTTGCGTGCCATCCTCGGCTACGTGGCCGATCACGCCTCCGAACTCCAAAAGGAGTATGGCAACGTCTCGTCGGCGACCGTCGGCACCGTGCAGCGGCAACTGCTGGTGCTGGAAAACCAGGGAGCCAAGTCCTTTTTCGGAGAGCCGGCGCTCGATCTTGCCGATTTCCTGCGGACCGACCGCGACGGCCGAGGCAACGTCAATGTGCTCGCCGCCGACAAGCTGATTGAAAATCCTCGACTGTACGCAACTTTCCTGCTCTGGCTGTTGTCGGAACTGTTCGAAAAGCTTCCCGAAGTTGGTGATCCCGAGAAGCCGAAGCTCGTATTCTTTTTCGACGAAGCGCATTTGTTGTTCAACGATACGCCGAAGCCACTTATGGAAAAGATCGAGCAGGTCGTTCGCCTGGTCCGCTCCAAGGGCGTCGGCGTCTTCCTCGTGACACAAAACCCTCTCGATGTGCCGGAAACAGTGTTGGCTCAGCTTAGCAATCGCGTGCAGCATGCGCTGCGCGCGTTTACGCCGCGCGATCAGAAATCGGTCAAGGCCGCCGCGGATACGTTCCGACCGAACAAGGATCTCGACACGGCCAAGGTGATCACCGAGCTCGGCAAGGGCGAAGCTCTGGTTTCGTTTCTCGAGGGCAACGGCGTGCCGTCCATCGTTGAACGCACTATGATCCGTCCGCCGTCGGCACGCATCGGCCCGGTAACGCCGGCCGAGCGCAAAGCAGTTATCGACAAGAGTCCGATCAAGGGCAAATACGACACGCCGGTCGACTCGGAATCGGCTTACGAGATCCTGCAGAAGCGAATGCAGAATTCGGCGGCGGCTCCCGCTCCGGGACGGCAGGGCCAAGCGGAGCAGGGGGGTGGCGGATTGTTGGGTCAGATCGGCGGTGTGATTGGCACGATCTTGGGCACCAATGTTCCGCGCGGAACGCGTTTGTCGACCGGCCAGCGCATGAGCCGCGAGGTCACGCGCTCGGTCACCAATCGCGTCGCCGGCCAGATTGCCGCCGATGTGGGTAAATCACTCGGCGGGTCGATGGGTGGCACCATCGGTCGCGCGATCGTGCGCGGCACGTTGGGCGGCATTCTTCGCCGATAGCGGCCGTTCATTGCGGGCGCTCCGCCAAACTTGCGGAAGCGTTGGATCAAGGCTATCTCGGTTGCTCGCGCTTTTGGCTCCCTTCGTCTAGCGGCCCAGGACGTCGCCCTCTCACGGCGAAAACAGGGGTTCGAGTCCCCTAGGGAGCGCCATCATAAAATGTCGTAAGATCAAAAGCGTAATGCCTAAACTGCTCGACTGCCGCGCTAGACTTCTACTTTTTGGGGAGTAAGCGTCGCTAATAAGAGACGGAGTAAGCGTCGCTAGTAAGAGACCTTGAAGAGTGCAAGCATGGCGACCCGCACGTGACGGAAAGAATTACGTGGGATCTGTCGACGAGCTATTGCCATTACGATCCGCGCCCACTTCCCGACACTTTGAATTACTGGCGATACCGATGCGATCAAATCGACGCAGGTGGTGCCACGAGATAATTCCATTCATCCGCTTAACGAGTGCAATCAATTTATTCTTTTCTGCGTATTCCCCTAGATAGAAAGAAAACCAGAGCAGCAATCATTACCGCCAATGCTACGGCTAAACTAAGCAGATCAAGGTCGCCGGCCCGTTCCACCGCCTGGCGGAGAAAGAGAACAGCAAGCACCGCGATCACGATGCTGACGAGATACCCCTTAAGGTCTTCGAGATCGTCGATCTTAAGCCAGCGTGGTAGCGGCATTGCTTCATCGACGAACAACCGGTGCAGTCCGAGCCCAATGACAAGCGCGACTATAGCGATCAGAAAAACGTCGATCGCTTCGATCAATCCGATGGCAAGGGCCCTTCCTGATTGGAGCTGAAACCCTCCTTGCTTGATAGCATTAAAAATCACATCGGCGACGACGGCGGCTTCGTACAGAATTAGTGCAACCGACGCCGCCAGCGCGGCAACAACCGCGACAAAAACCACATATCTGCTGAGGGTCACAGCGCGCTGCACCATAGTCGGAAATCCGTTTGTCAAAGGGGTGGCCGATAACGTGATGAAGCCTTTCAAGATTACCACGAGTCTGGCGATCCAATCTGTCGCTCATTTTGACAAGACGGGATCACAACAGGCGTCATTTTGCATGACAGCGCTGCTCGCTGCCGCTACGAGGTGATCGACTAACCCCCGGCGAATGTCCGCTATTGGCCCAAAGCGGACATCCCTAGTTGCACCGCACATGTCTGCCTTTGGGGGCAAAGCGGACATCGCTTTTTGCGACGCACATGTCTGCTTTTGACCCAAAGCGGACATCGATTTCGCCCCTTCCGGAGCCCTGATCTTTGCAAGTACGATGTCCTGTCTTCAGCCTCGGGGGCTGCGATCAGCCGGCGTGAAGTTCATATCGTTTCTCGGCGG
>JBPYDR010000038.1:0-2291 GCA_051986235.1 Pseudolabrys sp. | reverse complement strand
GCGGTATGATGCGCCTCCCTTTGCAGAGGTTAGGAGACGGTGCAGACTGAATGGACGCGCGTGCTAACAAGACAGCGCCAAACCGGCGGCTCTCGGCGCAGCGCGATCCCGAGCGGACGCGAGCGGCTATTCTCGCCGCGGCCACCGCGGAATTTTCCCGCAAAGGCCTAGACGGTGCGCGCGTCGATCAGATCGCCCGCCGTTCCGGTGTCAACAAGCGTATGATTTATCATTACTTTGGCGATAAGGAGGGCCTCTATCTCGCTGTTTTGGAAAAAAGCTATATTGCGATCCGGACCGCCGAGTTCGCGCTGAGCCTAGCCGACCAGGATCCGGTCGAAGGCATGCGCACCCTGGTCCGGTTCACCTGGGAGTACCTGGCCGCGCATCCGGAATTCCTCAGCCTGCTCGGCACCGAGAACCTGCACCGCGCGATCCACCTCAAGAAGCTGCCGCACATCCGCAAGCTGCATTCGCCACTGATCGCCATAATTTCGGAATTGCTAGAACGTGGTGTGAAGCTAAAGTTGTTCCGCAAAGGCGTCGATCCGGTGCAGCTCTACATTTCCATTGCAGCACTTGGCTTCTTTTATCTGTCCAACAAACATACCCTGTCCACCATCTTCGGCCGCGATCTTAACGTGCCTATAGCACTCGCAGAACGGGGATCGCATATCGCCGATGTCGTGCTCGGCTATCTTCGCCCCTGAGATGGCAAACGCATTTTCGCACTGCGCTTGACACCGTCGATACCCACCGGCATTGTAACCAGATAGTTACTAGCCGTCGGTGCGGGTTGCTGCGCATCCGCTGGCGTTCTTTTTCGGCTTCGGGAGACTCAAACCTTGGCCATTCAGCGGCTCGGCATCATCATGCACGGCGTCACCGGACGCATGGGACTCAATCAGCATCTCGTCCGCTCGATCGTCGCGATACGGCAGCAGGGCGGTGTCGCTCTGCCGAATGGAGATCGCGTCATGCCAGACCCAATTCTGGTCGGGCGCAACGCCGGAAAAATCGCGGCGCTCGCCCGCGACCACGGCATCGAGCGGTCGACGACCGACCTCGCGGCGGCATTCGCTAACCCAAATGATACCTTGTTCTTTGACGCAGCCACCACGCAGATGCGCGCTGATTTGCTCGTTCGGGCAATCGAGGCTGGCAAATTTGTCTATTGCGAGAAGCCGGTTTCCGACACGCTCGACAAAGCAATCGTAGTTGCCAAAGCCGCCAAGGCGCGCGGTCTCAAAAATGGCGTGGTGCAAGACAAGCTGTTTCTGCCCGGGCTGCGTAAGCTCAAGATGCTGCGTGACGCAGGCTTTTTTGGACGTATATTCGCCGTGCGCGGCGAGTTCGGTTACTGGGTGTTTGAGGGCAATTGGGGACAACCGGCGCAGCGACCGAGCTGGAACTACAAGAAAGTGGAAGGCGGCGGCATCATCCTGGATATGTTGTGCCATTGGCGCTACGTCCTCGATCACACCTTCGGCTCGGTCAAAGCCGTGAGCTGTTTTGCTGCCACGCACATCCCTGATCGCGTCGACGAAAGTGGACAGTCCTATAAGGTCGATGTCGACGACGCGGCCTATGCGACCCTTCAATTGGAAGGCGGCATCGTAGCCCACATTAATTCTTCTTGGGCGGTGCGGGTTCGACGCGATGATCTTCTGACCTTCCAGGTCGACGGCACCTACGGCTCCGCTGTCGCCGGCCTGACGCGCTGCTTTACGCAGCATCGAGTGAACACGCCGCGGCCGATCTGGAACCCGGACGTGCCGCAAAGGATGAATTTCTTTGATCAGTGGGAAGAGGTGCCGGACAACGTCACCTACGACAACGGTTTTAAGCTTCAGTGGGAAGATTTCGTCCGTCACATTTATGCCGGCACACAATGGACGCATGATCTGGTGGAAGGTGCCAAGGGCGTACAGCTTGCCGAACTGGGGCGCAGGAGCTGGGCCGAACGGCGCTGGGTCGACGTGCCCCCGTTGACAATTTAGGAGTGCGCTGTGCCGACAATTTCGCTTCCGACCCCCAGCCGGCGTCTTGAGCCCTACACAACAGGCGAGCCCATCGAACTGCCGCCAAAAGGCAGCTTGCCTGTCTTCAACCGCGTCTCCTATGCGGCTGCCCACCTGGTCGCCGACCCGCTCGCTGATATCGATCCCTGGCTCGACGCTGCGATCGACTGGGAGCACACGATCGCATTCCGGCATTACCTTTGGGATCTTGGCCTCGGCGTTGCCGAAGGGATGGATACCGCACAGCGCGGCATGGGCCTCGACTGGCCT
>JBPYDR010000037.1:0-3073 GCA_051986235.1 Pseudolabrys sp. | reverse complement strand
GCGACAGAAGTGGTAGACAGCGCGATGCCGCCGATCTGCGCTTGAGGCCAGGGCCAGCCAAGCCCGTATCGCGCCAACAGCAAGCAGCCGAGATAGGGCGCAAAGAAGCCCATGAGGCCGATGGTGACGCTCGAGCCGAAATTTCTTTTGACGACACGCGGATCGATGTCGGTACCTGCAAGAAACGTGAGCACGACTGCACCGACGCCGGCGATATAATTGATCCAGGGTGTTAGCGGCAAGCCGATTGTGTTGCCGGCAATGGCGCCGACAACGATCTCAAAGAGAGCCGCCGAGATAGTGATCCAGAACGAGCCGAGCGCAGCAACTAGCGCGAGCGCTATCCACAGAGCAGACTGGAGCCAAATGTTATCCATTACCGCCGTCCTTCGTTGTGCCAGTTCGCGGGCACTAAAAAACCCGCGCTGCGGCGGGTCGAGCAGAGGCCTACCGCGTTAGAAGCGATAGGGGTCATCAGCTCTGGACGAGCGGTTTCGGGGAACCCCATCCCCGGCATTTCAAAGTGATTTACAATAATCGCCTCTCGCGTGCAACCGTGGAATATCGGCACCATTTGCCGCCACATCGCATTGTTTAGCGATGACATCCTTAAGACCGATTCTCGCGGCGTCGAATGTATCAAAAGCTCGCCGCCGGCGGAGCCGGCCCGAGTGAATCACACCCACTCGGCGCCCACTGAGGGCGGCGGCTGGTCGTGTCCCTGAACGCGCGCGACTACGATTTCGCACTACGCATCGATTGGCTTACGCCGGCACGTGCGGTCGAGATCGCCGCGGCTGAGCAGGGCTGGCGCTGGTGCTGATTGCCGCGGCCGATGATCTCGGTATGCGGTGTCGGTGCGGCGAGTGGTGGCTGCCGGCGCGCTGCAAGGGGCGAACATCATCGTCTCGGCCTCCGACTAGCCTGCCGGCACGGCCATTAGACTTGCAATCCGTAACACACACAAGAGTTCTACAATGTTGCGCCCAGTGCTCCAGCCAGACCGCGAAGCCGGTTGGCTGGTGGTGAAGGGCGCTTGACGGGAATCGAGGAACTCTCCACATTGATTCTCGGAATGCGCCTCCCTCAAAGCGGAAGATGCTGGAGTGCGAGGTTGAAAATGGTCCCCGACGGCTTCGGTCGTGTCCGAGTGGACCCTTTGGGATCGGAACGGTCCTCTGGCTCCGGCCAGGAAACCGCGTCCAGAGCGCAGAGCGCTTGGTCGTCGGTAGTTCATGTCGGATAGACGCCGCGCAGTACGCTGTCGAAGTGGGCCTTAACCGAATTATTGCACAAGCATGATCGCGCGACGAGCGCATTGTGGTCGCGAACTACTACAGAGCCGCGCCGCGTTTCTAAAATTCCCTCGGCCTTAAAGGTTTGGATGACGCGGCTGGTATAGCTACGCCCGACGCCCAACATCGAAGCGAGTTGCTCGTGCGTCAAAGGCACAACATCGGTGCCAGTGCGTTCCATGGCAGATAACATCCATTTGGCGGTGCGTTGCTCGATAGAATGAATTGCGTTGCAGGCGGTCGATTGAAACACCTGACTTAGGAGGCAATCCGCGTAACGACCAAAGAGATACCGAAGTGTCGGAGATTTGCCTTTTGCTTCCTCCAAACGGGAAACCGGCAGGCGCACGAAAGCTCCGCCGAACTTCACCATGATCCTGCAATACGCCGGCAGCAGGCCAAAGCTGACGATTCCACCGACTGCTCCCTCGCGGCCAACCAGGATTGCTTCGACATCGCGTCCGTCTTCGTTGCTGACCAGATACGAAACGAGGCTTGGTCCGCAAGGAAAGTGTACAAGATCAACGTTATCGCCAGGGTTGTAGAGCAAATCGTTCGCCGAGGTCACCTCCTCGCGCAAGTGCGGTGAGATCAGTGCGTAATCGTTGTCACGCAGCACAGCCAAAAGATTGTTGAAGGGACGGTCCTCGCTCGACTGCATCATCTCCTAGGTCCTTTAAGGAACGAGAAGTCTCGAGTGTGCTGAATGTCCGTATGTTCACTAGTGCACAGACACCGCGAGGGCAATGACCTAGCTATGGAGCCGAGTGGTGGCCCCTCGCGGCCGCTAGACCCCCAAGGTTTGGATGGGCAGTCCGTCGATGAGGTGTCGTATCAATGTCCGAACAGCCGAGCGTGCCGGTTCCCGCGGGTCGCAAAGTCCCCGATGGACCGGACGACCTATTCCCGTTGCATGATCTCAGCACGTTGCTGATTCAGGAGGATAATCTCGACTCCCTGTATAGCCGTATTCTCGACGCTGCCATGAGCTTGATGTCGTCCGACATGGCCAGCATGCAGCTGCTCGATTCCGAAGGTGACCAACTCAGGTTAATAGCGTGGAAGGGATTTCATCCGCAATCAGCCGCCTTCTGGGAATGGGTTTACCTCGATTCGGCCAGCACCTGTGGATTAGCATTGTCCACAGGGTGCCGCGTGGTTGTGCCGGACATTCACACCTGTGAGTTCCTGGCCGGCACGGCTGATCTTGATGAGTATCGTCGATCGAACATTCGCGCCGTGCAATCCACGCCACTTGTCTCGTGTTCCGGCCAATTACTCGGCATGATTTCAACTCACTGGCGCGAGCCGCATCAACCCACAGAACGTGCCCTGTGGCGGCTAGATGTCCTTGCCCGACAAGCTGCGGATCTTATTGAACGCGGCAAAGCTGAAGCCGCACTGCGCGAAAGTAACGATGCACTTCTGTGGTTTGCCTCCATCGTCGAGTGCAGCGATGACGCTATTATCAGCAAGACACTTGACGGCATCATCACAAGTTGGAACGAGGCCGCCGAGCGAGTTTTCGGCTATACGGCGGAAGAAGTGGTGGGTAAGTCGGTCACAATTCTCATTCCACCTGAACGGCATGACGAGGAACCCGCGATTCTTGCGCGTCTCAGGCGCGGGGAGCGTATCCATGAGGAAACCGTTCGCCAGCGTAAGGATGGGAGCTTGATTAACATCTCGCTGACGGTTTCTCCCGTCAAAAATGCTCAGGGCAAGATTGTAGGTGCCTCAAAAATCGTCAGGGACATCACGGAGCGAAAGCGCAACGA
>JBPYDR010000036.1:0-2021 GCA_051986235.1 Pseudolabrys sp. | reverse complement strand
ACGTTGCGGGAGAGGGCATCGCGCACGCTTGCGCGGCGAGCCTTGCGCGTCTCGGTACCGATTATCTCGATCTCTATCTCTTGCACTGGCCAACTGGCGTCACCGACTTTTCCGGCGTCGTGGCGGCGTTTGAAAATCTGCGCTCGGCAGGGAAAATTCGTGCTTGGGGCGTGTCGAACTTTACAGTTCGCCAAATGGAAGACCTGTTCCAGGTTCCCCAAGGCGATCACTGTGCCACCAATCAGGTCCCCTACAACCTCGGCGACCGTGGCATCGAACAAGACCTGCTGCCGTGGTGTGAGCAGCACGGCATGCCGGTGATGGCCTATTCCCCGCTTGGTGGCCCCGGCGCCGAGGTGCTGCGTGATCCTACCCTTCAGCGAATTGGCGCGGCTCACGGTTGCTCGGCAGCTGCTGTCGCGCTGGCCTGGACGATCCGCAGCGGCAAGGTCATTGCAATTCCTGAATCCGGCTCCCCGGCGCACGTCAAGGAAAACGCCTTCGCGCTCTCACTGACACTGACACCGGAAGAGCTACAAACCCTGGATGCAGCGCATCCATCGCCAAGCCGCTACCGGTCGGCAAATGTCCAATGCCTCAGGCTGTTTGCACAGGAGGTTGTTGCGGCAACCAGTAATGGACAACGAATCGTTTGCCTTCGCGCCGCACGCTCAACGTCGCCTTGTTGTTGCGTTCGGCGAGCAGTATTTTTGTGCCAAGGGAGAAAGTCATGATGTCAACCGTCGTCGGCGGTGCCATGCTGCCACACGCGCCGCAGTTCTTCACCATGCCGGAGACAGAAGACAAGACGCTCGTTGCGCACGTGCGCGAAGTCGCAGCCGATATCGGCCGCAAGTTGCAAGCGCTCAATCCCGATTTATGGATTATTTTTTCCAACGACCACGCCGAGCAATTCTTTCATACGACGGCCCCTCCCTTCACGATCCACGTCGGTGGCGAGGCAACCGGCGAATTCGCGGGTCGCAAATTTTACTGGAGGATTCCAAGCGAAGTCGGCTTCGAATTGGTGCGACAGCTTTACCGGCAGAATTTTGATCCCGCATTCACCTCGACGGCAAAGATCGATTACGCCATCGGCATTCCACTGACCCATCTCGGTCATACCGGCCCCGTGCTACCGATCTATGTCAACGCCTATTTGCCACCACAGCCAACGATGGAACGTTGTTACGCATTCGGCCAGGCCGTGGCTCGCACCGTGACAACCCTCGGATTGAAAACCGTAATATTATCGAGCGGCGGCATGTCACATTTTCCTGGTACAGACCGCTACGCCAATCCCGCGTTGGCTTGGGATCAGCGCCTCCTAGAAAAACTCACAGCCGGAAAGCTGAAATCGCTGATCGGATTCGATGAAGCTGAGCTCGATGAGACGGGAAATATCGAGTTGCGCTGCTGGGCCTGTGCGGCCGGCGCGTTGGGCGAGCGCAAGCCGGACGTGATTTCGATGGATCCGAGCTGGCATCACAACTATGCGTCTCTGGGATGGACCAGCGGCGAAACCGAGCATCGTGACGCGACGCACTATCCGTCGATCAAGCCTGAATTAGTGGAGTTGACATCGGCGCTGCATGGTCTTGCCCACGATCCCGAACAGCGAGTGCAATTTTTAACTGATGTCGACTCATTCGCCGACCGTTTTCGGTTGCCGGCGGACCAGCGCGAAGCCCTCATCAAGCTCGATTTGTCGTCAATGGTAAAAATGGGTGCGCATCCTTTGGTGCCATTCCTGGCGCGACTTCAGATCGAACGACTGCGGTCGCAATCTGGCAAACAGGCGAAAAAAATCTAGACGAGAAGTCGCCGTGATCGCTCCGTCTGGTGAACAGATCACGATCACAGCTGGAGATCAGCAAGCAGTGGTCGTCGAAGTTGGTGGGGGGCTTCGCTCCTACTCAGCGAGTGGCCGAGAGTTTGTCGACGGATACAGAGCGGACGAGATGAGTTCCTCAGGCCGGGGTCAAGTACTGATCCCTTGGCCAAATCGATTGCAAGATGGC
>JBPYDR010000035.1:0-2365 GCA_051986235.1 Pseudolabrys sp. | reverse complement strand
TTACTGATCGCTCTGGCTGCGTCCGGGCCCTCTCTGGCGCAGAAATACGGCGGCATTCTCCGGCTCTCGCATTTCGACAGCCCGGCCAGCATGTCGATCCTCGAGGAGGCGACGCGCGCCACCGTGCAGCCGATGATGGGCGTCTTCAACAACCTCGTTCTCTATGACCAGCACATCGCGCAATCGAGCCTCGAGACGGTGCTGCCGGATCTGGCGACGAGCTGGAGCTGGAGCGAAGACGGCAAGGAATTGACCTTCCCGCTGCGCCAGGGCGTTAAATGGCACGATGGCAAGCCGTTCACCGCCAACGACGTCAAATGCACCTGGGATCTGCTGATGGGCACCGGCAGCGACAAGCTGCGCATCAACCCGCGCAAATCCTGGTACGACAACGTCGAAGCGATCACCACAAAGGGCGATTACGAGGTCACGTTCCACCTGAAGCAGCCGCAGCCGGCGCTGTTGGCGCTGCTAGCTTCCGGCTGGGCACCGATCTATCCCTGCCACGTGCCGGCGCGCGACATGCGCAGCCATCCGATCGGCACGGGGCCCTTCGAGTTTGTCGAGTTCAAGCCCAACGAACACATCACGGTGGCCAAGAACCCGGGTTACTGGAAGCCGGATAGGCCCTATCTGGACGGTATCGAATACACGATCATCCGCGAGCAGGGACCACGCGACCTCGCTTTCTACGCCGGCAAGTTCGACATGACGACACCGTTCGGCGTCTCGATTCCGACCTTAAAGGACTTCAAAACCCAGGCACCGCAGGCGATCTGCGAAATCTCGCATGTCAATGTGCCGCGCACGATGCTGATCAACCCGGCAGCACCGCCTTTCGATAACCCCGACTTGCGGCGGGCGATGGCATTGTCGGTCGACCGCAAAGCCTTTGTCGATATCCTGACCGAAGGCGAGGGGCGGATCGGCGGCAACATGATGCCGCCGCCCGAAGGGGTGTGGGGCATGCCTCCGGAGGTACTGCAGACCCTGCCGGGCTACGATCTCAACGTCGACAAGCGCCGCGCCGAGGCCCGCAACATCATGGAGAAGCTCGGCTATGGACCCAACAAGCATTTCACCGTTAAGGTGGCGACGCGCAATTTTCCCGGCTGGCGTGACCCGGCGGTGATCATGATCTCGCACTTCAAGGAGATCTATATCGACGCCGAGCTCGATCTCGTCGATACCGCGCTGTGGTATCCGAAAATGGCGCGCCGGGATTATACCGTCGGTTTCGTGCCGATGGAGAGCGGCGTCGACGATCCGGACCAGATGTATTACGAGAACTACGTCTGCGGGGCGGCGCGCAATTATGCTGGGTACTGCGACCCCGAGCTCGATAAGCTAGTGAACCAGCAATCGATCGAGGTCAACGCGCAAAAGCGCAAGGAGATCGTCTGGCAAATCGAGCGGAAGTTGGCGGAAGCTGCGGTCCGGCCCGTGCTGTTTTATCCGGTCGGCGCCACCTGCCGGCAGCCCTGGGTCAAGGGGCTGACGATCATGACCAACAGCATCTACAACGAGTGGCGCATGGAGGACGTTTGGTTGGACAAATAAGCATTGCCTGCACCCGGTGCAGGAATCGAAAGCAGGCCGCCGAACCAGAGGACACAGGGCGTCACTGAAAGGGAATGCCAAGCCGTCGCTTCAGTCGTAGAATGCCTGAGGACCGATAATCATTCGGCCGCATGCGGTTCAGGGAGCGCCGCTTTGTCCGCGGAACGCATAGAACGCAGACTGGCCGCCATTGTCGCCGTGGATATTGCCGGGTACAGCCGGCTAATGGAGTCCGATGAGGAGGGCACCCTCGCCCGGCTGAGAGCGCGTCGGTGCGAACTGCGAGGCGACGTGAGACGGCCCCACCGCTTCGCGACGCTCGCTTCTTAGAAGCCGCGTCACGGGAACAGGAGGCAAATGGATATGAAGTGGGACCTTCGCGTGCTCGCCGCGTTGGCTGCGTCGCTGATGACTGCAATGTTGGTGGCCGGGACCGCATATGCACAAAAGCCGGGCGGGATCCTGAGGATGTATCATTTCGACAGCCCGGCGAGTTTGTCGCTGCACGAAGAAGTCACCTTTGCCGCGCTGGGGCCGGCAATGGGGCTCTTCAACAATCTCGTGATGTTCGATCAGCATGTGCCGCAGGCGAGCTTCAACTCAATCGTGCCTGACCTTGCCAGCGATTGGTCGTGGGACGAAGCGGGGACGGCGCTGAGCTTTCACCTGCGCCAGGGCGTCAAATGGCACGACGGCAAGCCCTTTACCGCCAATGACGTCAAATGCACCTGGGACACTTTGCTTGGGAAGTCGGCCGAGAAGTTTCGTCTCAATCCGCGCAGGGCGTGGTATCAAAACCTCGATG
>JBPYDR010000034.1:0-2123 GCA_051986235.1 Pseudolabrys sp. | reverse complement strand
ACCTGAGTGGTTTGCGTATCGAATGAACTCTTTGCGGCGGCGATAAGTAAGCCGAGCAGAAGCGCAGCCAGCGTCGCGATCAGGCCGACGCCAAGCCGCACTACGTCCTGGGAATCCTTGCTGAGGTGATGTTTGGGCAACGCACGGCGCAGCAATGAGCCGAGGAGAATGCCTCCCACCGTCAACACGAAGATCAAAGATGACAATGCCAGGGCGCTCACAGGTTCTCTCCAAGATAAAATTACGCTTTGATCTGCCGACGCGGCGCAGTCGCGCGGTGGGTGTGCCTTGCAGGCGTGCCTTGCAGGCGTGCCTTGCAGGCGTCAATAGCGTTGCCCTTGACAAGCTCCGCATCCGGCGTTTCGAAATTTCAATCGATTAGCAGCAATCCGCTGATAATCTCAGTATCGCCACGGCTGTGCCGCCATGTACACCGAGCGCGACGGTTTTTCTCCCGCCGTGGTGCAACACGATTGCGGCGTCAGAAAGAGGGATGATGCTGGCAATTAGCATGAACCAACCAAGGGCGTGCGCCGATCCGAAACCTATCAGCATGGCGATGAACATCCCCGACGCGATGTCACGAATACCTTTAGCGAAGAGATAGCGCGCGAATTCGGTTCGTCGCTGACTGGCACACCATAACCCGCCGCAGCTGTTGAAGGCGCCAATAGAAAGCGGCAGCCGATAAACACGATCCCGACCGCGATCACGGCGGACAGCTAGAAACCGATATTTGTCGCCATGCGTCATGCCCATCGTTCATGCCCAGACTTTCGTACTCGCTCGTCTATTGTTTGAACGGAATTTGAGCACCCTCGATGGTAGCCGCCGACAGAAGCTCTGGGAAGCGGTCAAGCGGACATCCCACTCACCCGAATGTCCGCTTTTGGCGATAAAGCGGACACCCAATAGACGCGCCTCAATGTCCGCTAATCACTCAAAGCGAACGTCGGCCGTCCTATCTGACGCGCGTCCTATCTGACGCGGTCAACGCGCGCAGCATAGCAGCCCGGGGCGGCGAAATGGACGTGCAGGTACACTGCTTCCACATTCGCGAATTGGCGCTCTATCGCGCTTTCGACGTCAGCGCCTTCGACGATCTCCCAGCCTGTCATCATCCCGGAAGGATCAAAGCCGCGCACGGCGAGCGTGCGTTTGCGAAGCTGCTCCGGAACCTCCCCAATGGCATCGAACGTTTTCTCGCCGCGGCGAATGTAAATGGCAAATCGCATACGGTAGGGCGATGAGACGGCATGATGTTCGTAGTTTACGAGGATTAACTCGTCGCCGGGCTTGGCGTCGCTAAGGCTGATGCGGCAGGGGCGCGGTCCGTCGGCGATCCGCCGGACGGCGCCATGTTCGGAAAGCTCGGCGTCGGAGAGTGCAAAAAGATGATCGAACTGTCGGGCCTCGAGGCCGCGGATGCGAAAGTTCATGAGTGACCTCCATTGCGTTTGATGATGTGCAACACAATGGCTGGCTAGATGTCTTCGGGCCACCCGATTTGTGCCGCCGAGGAGCTTGCCCGCGAAAAATCATGATGCCTTTGCTCTCGACCAAGGCCTTTTTATATCGGCCAGAGGTGCCGCAATGTCCGTTCGTGACCAACGGCGATACAGCTCGTTGAGCTAAGTCAAATCATCACCCAACGGACGGTCTATCCTCTATCGGTGGAAATCGGCTCCTGGCAGGGGTTGTAATGTTTGTCCGTTGCGCCATCGTCACCTGTGCAATTCTTTCCTTCGTGTTGTTGAGCGTGCCTGCCCCTGCCAAAAATCGTCTGCATTACCATGGCGTCTTGAGGGCAGCCTGCGGCAAGGAAATCCATAGCCGATGCGGAGGCATCTCGGACGACCGTGGCCAGTTACTGGCATGTCTGTATCAGCATCAGCCCAGCCTATCGCCAAGATGCGAAAGTATCGTTTGGAGTTCAATGGACAGACTTGGGAAAGTTCTTGCAAAGGACCAAAACGTTCTGCGCAACTGCGATATCGACGCACGACAATGGTGCAAAGAAACGATCGCCGGCGGTGGCAACCTGGTCTCGTGCTTCTTGATGTCTCAAATGGTGATGTCGCCGCAGTGCAAGGCCGCGGTTTACAGCGCCTGGGATAAGAGAC
>JBPYDR010000033.1:0-2650 GCA_051986235.1 Pseudolabrys sp. | reverse complement strand
CGGCCGGGCGCTTGCTGATCTGAAAAAGCGCGCGAAGGAACCGTGAACTTACTCACTATTGGGGAGGAGTTCCCAGAGTGGTTTTCCCAGGACTGCTTTCCGCCCGCCGGCCACCACGCTCACGCTGGTGACCAGCCGCTCTAATTTCGCCGATCTCCTCCCGCCCCCTTCCTGCGTCGGATCTTCTTCCGGGCTTTGTGCGTCATTTGCCCGCTCGTGGAAACCGGCTACGAGTCGGATCGTTGAAAACCAGAAAAGCAAACGCCGCGATCCCCGACAATGACTCCCTGGCTCAAAGACAATGCGTCTGTTGTCCCGTGGTGGGCGGCGTTGATTGCTGCCTCTTTGATCGTGTTCGCGGCGAGCTGCGGCACGCGTTTCCAGCAATTTGGTGATGGCCTACTGACTGCATCCGTCACGTTGCTGATTGCGATAGGCCTCTTTGAAATAATTTGGCAGCTGATAATGCGATGGATTGACGGTGGAGGCAAGACGAAAGACGCCTAGTGAGCCCGTATCTGTGAGGGCGCGCTGAGATCGGCTGTTTCAGCTACAGCGCGGATTTCAGCTACAGCGCGCCCTCCGAGGCGCCGAAGCGGGTTGCCAAGTCTCTTGACTCGCTCAATCCTGCCAATACGATAAAAGTTTAGGCGTACACCGCGAACGCGCTGGTGGTCCGACCGGAAGAACACGCGCGAGCAGCGGGTCGCACGGGAGGGCATCCAATGAAATCCGCAGCCATTGGAAGAGTGCCGGCTGTAATAGCTTTGCTTCTGGGAAGTTGGGGCGCAGCGTCAGCCGACACCAGCGACGTCAAAAACCCGGCTCCGGTGATCGTCGGAAAGTCAGGCAAGCACTGCAAGGACGATCCGCGCTGCTTCAACCGCTATCACTATGCGATCAAGCCGGCCGCCCACGTCAATCCGGGGCAGCTCTTCGTCCTTGAGACCCGCGATGCGCTCGATTCGGATCTCACTTTTGATTCCAAGCCGCAGGACGTAGCGGCAGTCAATCTCAACCTGGTGCATCCGCTGACGGGTCCGGTCTATATCGAAGGGGCAAAACGCGGCGACGCACTCGCGGTGACCATTATCGACATCGCGCCTGATGATTTCGGCTATACGACCATCGTGCCCGGCTTCGGTTTCCTGCGCGACGTCTTCCGCGACCCCTTCATTGTGCACTGGGAGCTGAACCGGCTCGAAGCGCGTTCGAAGGACCTGCCTGGGATCGCGGTCCCGATGAACGCGTTCATGGGAACGGTCGGAGTGTTGCCGGGCAAGCCGGAACTCGACAAATGGCTGAAGCGTGAGAAAGCGCTGGCCGATGCGGGCGGTGCTGTCTTAGCTCCGCAACCGATCGATGCGCTGCCGGCCGATCTCTGCGGCACCAACGGCACGGCGAAGGACGAGTGCGTGCGCACGATTCCGCCGCGCGAGAATGGCGGCAACCTCGACACTAAGGAAACGGTGGTTGGCACCACGCTGCTCTTCCCGTGCTTTGTTGACGGCTGTGGGCTGTTCGCCGGCGATGTCCACTACGCTCAGGGCGGCGGTGAAGTGTGCGGGACGGCCATCGAGATGGGCGCGAAAGTGACGATGCGGGCCAAGATCATGCCGGGCATGGCGTCGTTGTTGTCGACGATGCATTTCGAAGGCGGTGCGCAGCTCAAGCAACTCGCGCCCGAAAGCTTCTACGCGGTGTCCGGGCTGCCGCTGAAGCCCGAAGGGGAGCTACCGGTGTTCGCGACCTATCTGGGCGGCCAGAAAATCGCGCCGCTCGCCAACCTTTCCGAGGATGTGAGCCTCGCGGCGCGCAACGCCACGCTCAACATGATCGACTTCCTGGTCAAGGAGAAAGGGCTCAGCCGCGAGCAGGCTTACGTGCTGACCAGCGTGGCGGTTGATCTCAACATCGCGCAACTGGTCGATATACCGAACCTGGGTGTCACGGCGATCCTGAACCGCGACATCTTCGTGTCGCAGTAGGAGGGCGGGAAGCACGGCGGCATTATCGCCGCCTGTCTTCTCAAGTATGAAACGAATGCGTCTCGACTGCACGCACCGAGAGCCCGCGCTCGCAATCGAGCCGTGAGTGCAGCCACCGCAGGGAACTGGACATAGAGACGCTGGTGTGGACGCGGGGCCGAGCGTTTCCGCGCCGCCGCGACCGGCGGATGCCTGCA
The DNA here is from genome assembly GCA_051986235.1 of Pseudolabrys sp. Taxonomy (GTDB): domain Bacteria; phylum Pseudomonadota; class Alphaproteobacteria; order Rhizobiales; family Xanthobacteraceae; genus Pseudolabrys. The sequence goes on along the minus strand of JBPYDR010000033.1, from coordinate 465 downwards.
ACGATGTCGAGAGCGATGCGCTCGCCTCATCGCGCCGTAAACAAGTTGACAAAAAGAAACCCCGGCGCGCCGGGGTTAGTCTCTGACAAGTTGCTATCGCGGCTGTCATCCAGCCGCATGACCAGATTTCAATATCCGCAGTTATTTTCAAGGCCATCGGCACCGAAAGGTTTACCAAATGGTAACGCGGTGAATGTCGGAAGCTTGGCAATGTTCACCGCGATTCGGCACGCTTAGTCGCATGTATTCTTTACAGCGGCCGAAGTGAACCAAGGGCGCTGCGGATCATTGCCCTACATGACTGCGATCCAGAACTTTGCCGCCTCTGCCGATTTGCAGGGACTCATCGCCTATCTCGGAATTATGGCGACGCTCCTGGTCGCCGTGGCGTGGGCCAGTCATCGCGACCGCCAAAAAGAACGTCAAAAGAAGCGCGCATTAGCGACCAAGGCGGCCGTCGCAGAA
>JBPYDR010000032.1:0-43077 GCA_051986235.1 Pseudolabrys sp. | reverse complement strand
GTCTAATAACGCGATAGCCCAAACGAAATCTGAGCGTTGCGCAGCTTATGCGCGCAACGCCGCGGCTTCGACGCCCACGACAACAGGAGCAGCGCGCGGCGCGGCGCGTGGCACGGTCATCGGTTCGATAAGTGGAAATGCCGGCCGCGGTGCTGGCATTGGCGCAGTCGTCGGCGGTACACGGAGGGTGGCTCAGAGAAGCCGTTCCTATCAATCGTACTATGACGCATGCATGAGACGATAAGCGCGAACAATGATCTTTTTGCCGCGCCGCATGAGTCCGCTTTTGGCCCAAAGCGAACATGCGCAACCGCAGTGCAGTTTTTGGGGTAGAGCGGACATGGGCTCATGCACTGCACAGTCCACTTCTGGAGCGGACATTCCCTTTTGCACCGCACATGTCTGCTTTCGAGGGTAAAGTGGATATCGATCAGACCTACCGTTTTGTCCGCTTATGACCTTTAGCGGACATACGGCACGCAATGTGAAAACATTTGGAACTTCTTGTGCGCCCCGCACCGTGTGGGGCGCGCCGTTGTCTAACGGACCCGAAAGCTGTCAGGCGGGAATCAGGGCTGCCAATACAAGAAACAATGCCAGCGCGCTAACGGTGAGCGTCGGGCCGCAAATTTCCTGCGGATATTTGGGCATAGCTGCCTCCCGTCCTTCGGAGACGATGGCAAATTACTTAAGTCTCCGCTCGCATTCCATATGTGAAGCGGTTCACACACATTGCGATCGGTGTCGCGAAATCGATAAAAATGTGATGCCCGTCACACCTGCGGGGGTCCAATAGCGGCATCGCCAGATGCTGCGTCGCTAGCACTTCTTAGACGTTGGGCTCAAAGCAGCAAACATTGCTGCCGGTTAACGTGATCTCCGCCTTCCCCCAAAAGCGGACATTGGGGGGCACGATTGGAATCTGATTTCGTCCCGGGTTCATGAAGTTTTGGTTTTCAACTCAATCAGGGCTTGGTTGGCCCCATTAAGGCGCTGTGCCAGAACTCTCGCCACGTGGACGAGCAAGGCCGGATCTTGTAGAGACCTGGCCGCATCGGCAACGTGAAACACCGAAATTTCCAAAGCACGCACGTCTGCTGTGTGTGGCGTATCCAGCAGCGCGGAAAGGTCGCCGAACACCGCGCCTGGCTCCGCCACCTTGGCGATCTCAATGCCCTGCCTGACTACCGCGACGGCGCCGTTCTTAAGGATCCAAAGCCGACCAGTTTTCGAACCTTCGGCGAGTATGATCTCTCCTGGCTGATACGTTGCAAGCGGAAGTGCTGCGAAGACGTCGCCAGCTCCAGGCGTCATTGGTGACCCTCATGCTGTGTCTGTGCGGGACTACTTTAAGCGCAACGACTAGAAGTTGATCACCACTCTCATACCTCCGTGCACGTGGGCGCGCATTTTTTCTGAGCCGACGAAGTGATTGAGTGAACGGTAAATGTCCCCCTTAGCGGACATCACACCACATATGTCCGCTTTTGGGAGTAAAGCGCGGACATGACCTATTGCGGTGCAAATGTCCGCTTATGACCCAAAGCAGACATTGGCTTACTTCCACCTGACACCTCTAGTGGACACGAGTGGTATTCAAATGCCCTTAGGCCGTCTCGAACCGCTCCAATTTTTGCCGAAGATAGGGAGCAGGAACCGGTTCTTACGCGGGCAAAATGAAGAAGTCCGAATTCGCCAGCGCATGGATGCAGGGAGGCGCAACATGAAAACGACTGTGGTCGCGGCTCTGATCGCAATTTGGTGCGTGCCGTCTGCCACGTTCGCTGGCGAACGTGTTGGCGATGCCGCGTTAGGCGCGTTATCCGGAGCTGTCGTTTTGGGCCCCGTCGGAGCGGTTGCTGGTGTTGTCATCGGCTACACAGCGGGCCCCTCAATTGCCGACTCTTGGGGACTTAAACGATCCGACCCGAGACAATCTGCGAAGCTACGCGCGAATACTACGTCCAAACGAGTCACTTCCACGCAAGCAAATCCCTCCGCCGACTTCCATCGGGATGCTTCCGTTCCGACGCCACCCGTCAGACCTAGTGTGCCCTCTGATGGTGCGAAGGTGCCCATCAACGGACTCGAGATGTAATGGCCAACTGCTTTTGGCCTCCTCGACCATTGGAGATGGTAAGTCGCTGTACTCGAGTAGCAGTTGGTTCATTGGTTCTGTGTTTCGCAAGCTCTGCGGAGGCGCAGGAGCGAGGCAAGACCCTTTACGCATCTCAGTGTGAAAGGTGTCACAAATCGCCGCAAGGCGTGACCGAGTTTCACGGTGGGGTGGCTCTCGAAACTTTTTTGGCCGAGCTGCACTATGCCGATACTCCTGAATCAGCCGCCACCATTGCGGCCTATTTGAAAGGGCTGGAGCGGAAGCGTCCAATCCATCGCCGAAAAACCGAGCACAGCGACAAGACGAATCCCTCTCAGGCAGAGCCAAGCCAGCCCGCTCCAACCAACGCCGACTCCAATGAGAATGATCCTGTGACGCGAACGCTAAAGAGGTTGTTCGGGGGTGCAAATCCGTAGAGTCGGCTTTCCTGTTAGTGCGGCCGACAACCCCATCGCGGGATCGTCAGCCGAAAGCGGGCGAAGTAACCCACAATTCGAATTCGCTCTCAACGCACCACTTCGCCACGCACGTTGTCGGCCAGGACGCGGCGAATGCCCAGCGACTTGAAGCGATGTCTTGTTGCTTCTTCTGAGCCATTCATGTCGATACTACGACACGCATCTTCGATCACGATCACATCGAAACCCTCGCGTTGCGCGTCTTCGGCCGAGTAGCGCACACAAAAATCGAAGGCAAGGCCGGCTATAAAAACTCGCGCAAAGCCGCGTTCACGTAAATATCCGCTCAGTCCGGTCACCGTTTTGCGATCATTTTCGTAAAAAGCCGAATAAGAATCTATCTCGCGATGAAAACCTTTCCGCAACACCAATTCGGCATGGGGAATGTGCAGCTCACTGTGAAAATCGGCGCCAGCTGTGTGTTGCACGCAATGATCGGGCCAAAGGATTTGCTTGCCATAGCTAACGTCGATGGTCTGAAAGTGCTGCTTGCCATGCGAGGACGCGAATGACTGATGATCGCGCGGGTGCCAATCCTGCGTGAGCACCACGTGCTGAAATGTTTTCGCAATCCTATTGATTAACGGTATGACCTCGTTGCCGCGAGGCACAGCGAGATTGCCGCCCGGACAAAAGTCATTCTGCACGTCGACCACAAGAAAGACATCGCGGTCGCCGGCCGTTACTACATCAGTCAATTACGCAACTCCATTCACTGCCAAAGGCTTTGGTCGCGATGTAAGCGCCCAGAACAAGACTGGCAATGGCGAAGAGTGCCACGCTTCCTTCTGCCGTTCGTTTCATTCATGACGTCGCAATGTCCGCTTATGGCCCATAGCGGATTCTACGTTTTTGACCCAAAGCGGACATTCGGCTGATCAGCATCTGAAACGGGTTGCGCGTCGTTTTCTCACTCGCCGGTGATGGCGTCGCCCAACGTTCATTCATGTGAACATGCGGTCGCCTTGCAGATCGATGATCTGCTTGGCCTTCGAGATTGCAAAGGCAACCGCGTCATCACTGTTTTGATGCGTGTCTGCCCGAACGAACCGGTGTTGTTTCGGGCCGTCGGGGAAGTTCTTCTCGATGACCCCCGCGGTCTGATAGTGCCCCTCCGTTCGGTACGGGGTCGGCCGAATGCGGTAGCCCTGGTATTCGATCGCCGGCGTGTTCGGCTCGTCAGAATCGCCGGCCGCTCGCCCGCTGGTTATCCGGACCCACGCAGCTTTAAGTTTCGAAAACATGCTCCGCATCCAAGCCTTGGGTTGACCGGAGATTACCATGCCGGCCTGCAACGGCGAATGTCAGCTTCCCGGGGGTAAGCGGACATCATGCAAGGCTGCTCCAACGCGATGGCTGCCGATCAGAACGGATTCCAGGTCGCCTGCGGCGTGAATTTCAGGTAGCCGATATTGGCGCCGAGCCGCAATCCGATTCCTGAGCGGATTGGCACGACAATAATATCGCCGGTGCCGAGCGCGGTCATGCCAAAGCCGCCGATCACATAAGCTGAGCCGTCGATGCCGACGAAGCGCTGATAGATCGCATCGGTCGCCGGCAGATTGTAGACTAGCATCATGGTTCGGGAGCCTTCGCCGCCGGCGTCGTAACCGATCGAGGGGCCTTGCCAAAATACGCGGCGGTCGCCGGCATTCCTCGTGTAAAGACTGCCCTCGCCGTAGCGCACACCGACTACGAAAGCGCCACTGAGTTGCTGTCCAAGCACATAGCCATTGGGTTGGCCCCACCGGCTGAAGGCTTCTTCAACGACTTTCGCCAGTCCGCTAGATACCGTTCCGAAGAAGTTATGCCCCGCGCGCATCACCTCGTCGGGCGTAAAGGTATCGCTGCGTTGAGGCGGCGGCGCAGGAGGTGTCGCCGGCTGGCCTTGGGCGTCGCCCGGAACACGCACAGGCCCGGACGACTGCCTTTCTAGCCCGTTTAGATAGGCGGCGAGGGTGGCGGCCGATTGAGCGCTGGGCGAGTAGTGGTCCCGGAGGAAGCTCTCGGAAATCCCCGTGGCCTTGGCCACGCTTTGTGGCGATTTATGACAACTCGCGCAGTTGGCCGCGTAAAGTTGCGCGGCAGTCTTTCCCTGCTCCAAACTTCCCTGCGCCGCGGCCGAGATCGTGAAACACAGCGTCAAAGAACTGATCGTGAGCGTGATGCCGTGACTTCTCAAGCGCGTCAGCATTTTTTGCACGACCACATCCTATGTGCTCGCGAAGCTGGAGTGAACCCGTCACCGCGAGCGTAACAAAAAGGCCCGCAGCGGATATACGTTGTTACGGACCAAGGGCGCCAGAGGAGGAATCAGTCCGCCCAATAAATTTGTCAATCCGCGACCCTGGGCCAGAGAAGCCCGAGCGAACTGCTGGTTCAGATGAGGGCCGAGTACGAGTTGGTAATCAATCTGAAGGCCGCCAACGTGATCGGATTGAACGTCCCGCCAGCACTGCCGCTCCACGCCGACAAGATGACCGAATAACGTTTGTTTTTGCCGCGCTCAAAGCGGACAAAGAAATTAGTGAAGGCGACGCTTGGAGAGGGGCCCGTTGTGCGACGAATCGGACTGTGCCTTCCGTTCGGCGCTCTCCGCGAGCAACCGATAGCACTTCGCTAATTGTTTGAACTCAGCCACGTAGTCGGCGGCCTCTGGCTTGTGGGCATAGGCGCGTAGTCGTTCGGCTAGCGCTCGGTATGCTTCCGCTCGCGTCATTTGCGGTTTCCAACTTCCTTTTGGAAACCATCGAACCGAACCATGGTTCCAGGCAAGGCCACCGCAGTTGGAACCAACGAACAACACCGGGAGCGAGAGAAATAGGTGTGTCCGCTATTGGCCCAAAGCGGACATCCCTAGTTACACCGCACATGTCCGCTTTCGGGGGTAAAGCGGACGTCGGCTTTTGCGCCGTACATGTCCACTTATGACCCAAAGCGGGCGTTCCCAGCTGCATCGAGAACGCGGCCAACATCGAGGGCGCGGTAGCGTCGGTCGCGCGTTTACCGGATGGCGGCTCGGTCATTCCGCCGGATGCCACCCCGCCGACGAGGTGATCGAATAAGCGAACCAATGGCCGCTATTGGCTCAAAGCAGACATGAGCTTGTGCACTGGACATGTCTGCTTCTGACCCAAAACGGACTTCGGCCCAATGCGCTAAAGACACCCGGACGTTCCCCGGTTGCTCATAAAATCAGTCTAAGCAATTATATCCATTCCTCGGCGCTGACGCCGGCGAGCGCCTGCACGCGAGCTTCGTCTGCGGCGAGTTCTCGCGCAGATCCTGAATAGACGATGGCGCCATCATCGAGCACGTAAGCATGATCCGCAATTTCGAGGCTCATGCGTGCATTCTGCTCGACCAGCAAAACCGATATACCCTCGTTTCGCATCTGTGCCACGATGCGGAACACCTCGCGCACTATTAGCGGGGCAAGTCCCTGCGATGGCTCATCGAGAATGAGCAGCTTTGGATTGAGCAGCAGCGCTCGGCCAATCGATAACATCTCTTGCTCACCACCAGAAAGCTGGCGGCCGCGATTGAGTTTGCGTTCGGCAAGGCGGGGGAAAAGCTGGTAGATCCGCTCAATTGTCCATGGGCCGTCGCGTTCAAGCGGGATCTTTAAGTTTTCGTCAACGCTAAGATTGGCAAAAATCCGTCGGCCCTCGGGCACATATCCGACGCCTTGAGCGGCAATGCGATAGGCCGGCCAATGAGCGGTTTGGTTCCCGAAAATCGTAATGCGCCCTTCGCGAGGCGGTGTCAGTCCCATTAAGCTGCGCAAAGTGGTAGTTTTGCCGGCGCCGTTGCGGCCCAGTAGCGCGGTAATCTCCCCCTCGGGCACTTCCAGGCTGACATCGTGTAGAATGTGACTCTTGCCGTAAAAAGTGTGCAGCCCTTCGGCGGTAAGCGCGGCGCTCATGCGGCTTTGCCCAGATATGCGGCTTGAACGGCCTCGTTATTGGCAATCTCTTGCGAAGTTCCCTCGGCCAACACGCTGCCCTGATCAAGGACGGTAATTCGGTCTGCGAGATGGAAGACAACGCGCATATCGTGTTCGATCAAAACGATGGTGAGCTTACTGTCGCGATGAAGACGACGAATCAGTTGCGTAATCTCATAAGTTTCTTGATCTCCCATGCCAGCAGTCGGCTCGTCGAGCAGCAACAGATGCGGTCTAAGCGTCAGCGCCATGGCGATTTCCGCCAACCGTTGATCGCCGTGGGCAAGCTCGCCGACCAGACGATTAAGCTTCGATTGCAGGCCAGTTAATTTGAGAATTTCGTCCACTCTCGTTTCGACGCCTGACTTCTCGGATTCGCTAATCCACGGTCGTAGGCAATAACCGCCCGCTACCTCGGCGCCAATGCGCACGTTCTCAAATACGGTAAGCTCGGGAAATATTTCCGTGATCTGGAAAGTCCGTGCCATACCTAGCCCGACGCGCTTGTGCGCTGCCAATTGAGTAATGTCTCGACCGTCAAATTCGATTGCGCCCGAACTTGGCGGGAAGAAGCCGCTTATCAAGTTGAAAAACGTGGTTTTGCCCGCTCCATTCGGACCGATAATGGCGCGCAATTCGCCCTTCGGCACGCTAAGAGACACGTCACGCACGGCGATCAGACTACCGAAGCGTTTTGTGGCGTTTTTGACTTCCAACACCGTCATGTGCGTCCTTTATGCCGTGCTCCTACCGCGAACAAAGCCTAACAAGCCGCGAGGGAAGAACAGCACGACCAAGACGAACAACAACCCCACGAATGACATCCAGTTGATGGTAACGCTTGACAGGTAATCTTGGAGAACAACGAACACGACGGCGCCGAGCAGCGGGCCCCAGAAACTGCGCATGCCGCCCATCACAGCCATCATCACGAAATCGCCGGACTGGCTATAGTGCAGGCCTTTCGGATCGGCAAAATTGTTGACGAGCGCGTAAAGCGCACCGGCAAGGCCCATGAAAAAGCAAGATAGCGTAAATGCGATCCAGATATGACGCTCGACTGGAATACCCAAAAAACGCGCCCGCCGCTCATTCTCGCGGATCGCGATCATTGCGCGGCCGAATGGGGAGCGCAAAATGATTGCCATGGCACTGACCGCAAGCGCGAAGCAAAACAGAACGAAGTAATAGAAATAATTTGTGTTCGACAGGATATCAATCTGGAACCGACCAAAATCGAGCGGTTGGCGAGAGAAGCCGCGTAACCCATCATCGCCACCGGTGAGCGAGCTCCACTGAAACGCGATATAGTAAAATACTTGGCCGAATGCGATCGTGACCATCGCGAAATAGACGCCGCGCCTTCGTACGATCAGCGCACCTAAAAGACCGCCGGCAATCCCACCGAGTAACATGCCCAAAACAAGTGATACTGGCGTACTGGTTGTTAGAAATTTTAGTGCGAGCCCAGTGCCATAAGCGCCGAGCCCGAAATAGGCGGCATGACCAAACGACAGCACACCGGTGAATCCGAGAAGGAAGTTCACCGACATGGCCGCCAGCCCAAGCACGAGAACCCGCGTAGCAAGCGCCGTATAGCCGCCGAGAGGCGCCATCCAATAAGGCGCCAGCAATAGCGCAAGCCAGATGACTGCGAGCACAATGAGCTTGCGCGTTTGCTCGCCGCTCATGTCATCATGCCTTCTTCACCGAGCAAACCACGCGGCCGCACAAGCAAGACCACGGCCATCAGCACGTACATGATCGCTTCACTCGCGGCAGGAAAAAACATTGCCGTTAACCCGGACGCGACGCCGATCAGCAAGCCGCCGAGCAATGTGCCGGTGAGGCTGCCCACACCACCGACGATGATGGCGATGAAGCTCGGCATCAGCAGTCCCGTCCCCATGGTCGGCTCCAGACCTAGTTGCCCCGCAGCTAGCACACCGCTCAAGCCAGCTAGGAAGATGCCGACCGCAAAATTGAGCGAGCGCAGCATGCGCACATTGATGCCCAACGCCGCTACCGTCTCCAAATCCAGCGTGCCCGCGCGGATGCGCATTCCAAGTCGTGTGAAGCGCAATAGGACGAATAGCAACGCTACCGCCAGCACCACGGCCAAGACCATGAACAGACGGTAGCCGGTGATGAAAAAGAAATCGGAACTGATCGGCTGTGCGAGAAATGCGGGAACGGTTACCGGCTTACCCTGTGCTCCCCAGATGAATCGCGTACCGTCCTCGATAATAAAGGCCAAACCGAACGTCAGCAGTAGACTATAGAGTGGATCGCGCCCGTAGAGTGGCCTGATCAATACACGTTCAACGGCAAGCCCGATGAGCGCGGTTAGAGGCGGAGCGATCAGCAGCGCACCCCAAAAGCCCACATAGGGCGTGATCGTGTACGCGATATAACCGCCGATTACGAGAAAGCCGCCATGGGCAAAATTAATTACGTTGCTCAAGTTGAGGATGAGTGACAGACCGAGCGCCATAAGCACATAGAACGCGCCAATAATTAGCCCGTTGGTAACGTTGAAGAGGAGGAGTTGTGTCATGGAGCGCGTCAGAAACTGAAAGGTATTGATAACCCGGGAGTGCAAAACCCCCGGGCTGCGTGCAACGAGATCTTCTTAAATCAAGCCGGCCACTTCAAGGTACACCCGGTGTCGGCGACAGGCGGCGCAGTCTTATCGCCGGGCACGACTGAATCTACCTTGAAAAGGTCTTCTGGATCGTCTTTGCCCTTATTCACGGCTTCGCCAACAAAGGCCGACGTCATTAGTTGATGATCGCCGCTACGGTAATAAACCTTATTAGGTTGCAGTTTGACCTCTGGCGGCAATTCGAAATCGCTCAGGGCTTGCGCAAGCTTTACTGCATCGAGAGACTTCTGTTGGTTTGCAACCAGCGCAAACGTCATTGCCGAGGCGTAGCCAAACCAGTGGCGCGCGGTCGGCACCTTACCGTCGTTACGTTTGCGAATCTCAGCCACGAATTCTGCCACATGCGGCACTTCGGGTTGTTTCCAATACCATTCAAACATCCAGATGCCGATGCGGGCTTCCGGTGGCAGGCCTGCCAGCGATTCCAGCTCCTGTTGCGTACCGGCAACATGGATCTGCTTATCGAGACCGAACTGTACGATCTGTTTCAGGCAGTTAATCATGTCCGAACCCTGCACTAGCAGCAGCAGGACGTCGGGATTGGCGGCGCGAGCCTTAATCAGGTAGGCAGAAAAGTCGGTAGTACCAAGCGGGGTGAGTTCATTGCCGGTGACTGTACCACCGAGTTTTTTCAAGTTAGCCGCACAGGCATCATAAAGAGTGTGGCCAAACGCATAGTCTGGCGTGATAAAATGCCATTTCTTACCGTACTTGTTGTAGAGCAAATCAGATACGGAATTCGCTTCCATCCTGGTAGTATTGCAGACCCGGTAGACATTCCAGTGACAATCTTTTCCGGTAATTGTATCTGTGTGCCCACCTGAGACGACGTGCAGAATTTTCTTTTCGGCAGTAACTTGGGCGATCGCGGCGGCTATGCCTGAGTTCACGTCGCCGATGATGAAATTGACGTTGTCGCGTTCGATCAGCTTACGCGCTTTTTGAACACCGGTACCCACGTCGTTCGCTGAATCTTCGACAAGCAGCTCGACCTGGCGACCGAGGATTCCGCCCTTCGCGTTGATCTGCTCTACGGCGAGTTTGGCGCCCGTGACTTCGTTGCCCGCTGGAGCGGCGTAAACGCCGGTCAGTGGATCGACCATTCCCATCTTGATGTTGTCAGCGGCGCGAACGGGAATAACAAACGGCGAAGCGACCTGCAACGCGCCCATCGCAGCGGCGCCTTTCAAGAGTGTGCGGCGGTCAGACACAAGGGAAAGGATAGGGGTCTTCATGGAGGTCCTCCCAGGACTTATTTGATTTGTTGTGGGCCGACGTGGTCGGCTCATTCGTTCCATTAAAGTCGAAAGTAGCATCGCCCCGCCGCGATTTAATTCACAGCGGTGAAAATTCCGCAAGCTTCCTGTGTCGACCGTGTCCGCAAAATGCTCGGAATGGCGACTAAATTTGACGATTTCCACCGTTCAACTTTAAGATCAAATTGGCCAAATGCTCCGTTCGTGCCGGAGTATCGATGCAAACCCGGATGTTTGTTATTGGCACTCAGCAGACATCCAACCAAATGGTCAAATGTTTGCTGTCAGGGCCAGAGCGGACATGGCCGTTGTAACTGCGAAATATCCCGCGAATGACCCTCAGTGGACGATCCGGCCATGTCAGGCGTCCGCTTTCAGGCAGATCAGACCATTCAGCCGTCATGCGGCCTGCGGTTCGCGCGCGTGACTTCAGCAAACCCACACGCGACGCCAACGCCAGACGCGCCGGACGAACGAGCAACTCGCGAAGCCCAAGCGATCCCTAATGAAGGGCGCCGGAACGCGAAGTGATCCCTCACGAAGGGGCGGCGCCGGTTGAAGCGATTGTTACGGATCGCCATGCGGTTGTTGAATGCGACTCGCGCCTTCTGACCTACCTGCTCCGCGTTGCTATGTTCGTCTGAGCTCGAACTGATGTCCGCTGTTGGCCCAAAGCGGACATCCCCGCAGGCTGTTATTGAGGCCAAATTTACGCGTCATCGATCTCGAGACCAAGTAAGATTTTTTCAGAACCGAAGGGGCGTTGAGACGGCGCGAGTTCGTGAGGCTCGCTGGCGCTGGGGGATGCGTTTTGAAGAGAATGACATGCTCCGTCGCGACTTCATTTCTTTTCTTGCCGGCGCGTTGGTCGCCTGCTCCCGCGATGCGATCGCCCAGACCGCATCTAAGGTCTACCGTGTCAGTACGCTCCTCCCAGGTGCGCCGATAGACGAGAAATCGCCACTTGGGGCGATCCTACTGAAAACGCTGGAGCAGCACGGCTACACACTAGGAAAAAACCTCGCGTACGAGGCACGCGGCGCGGGCGGCCAGGTCAATAAGCTTGGCGAGATTGTCAACAGCATGAAGGCTAATGGAGCGGATGTGATCGTCGCCGGTGGCTTTCCAACGACGCTCGCCTGCAAGGTCGCGAATGTGCCGACGGTGGTCTTCCTCGGAGCCGGTGATCCGGTCGCGACGCGCCTTATCGACAGCCTTGCGCACCCAGGTGGCAACATCACCGGCATTTCTGACAACGCGGCGGCGCTCGCAACCAAACGTCTCGAACTGATCAAACAAGCGGTGCCGAAGGTGCGACAGGTCGCGATGTTGTGGAACCGGAACGATCTCGGCATGAGCATGCGTTATGATGCCTCCGCAGATGCCGCGCGCTCGCTTGGAGTAACGGTGCAGCCGCTCGGTGTGCGCGAGCCCGACGATTTTAGCGGAGTATTCGAAGTCATGGATCGCGACCCACCGGATGCCATCTTCATGGTCGCGGACTCGCTCACGACCCTCAATCGCAAACGCGTGTTCGACTATGCCGGCGCGCACCATATTCCAGCCCTATACGAATACGATGTCCCCAATGTGCATGACGGCGGCTTGATGTCCTATGGACCCGACCTGAAAGAAAGCATGGAGCGCGCGGCCGGTCTCACCGCACGCATCTTGGGTGGCGCGCGGCCGGCTGATCTGCCGTTCGAGGAGCCGACGCATTACAAGCTCGTCATCAACCTCAAGACCGCAAAGGCCACTGGCATCGAGCTGCCGATGAATTTTTTGGCGCTTGCTGACGAGGTGATCGAGTAGGCGATTCCAATTGCTGCGCTGCACGAGTGCGCTTATAACCCTTAGCGACATTCCAATATCGCTGACGAGTGTTTGCCTTCGGGTGTGAAGCAGCTATGGCGCGCAGTTTATAGTCTCGCGCGCGTCCGCGTGCACCTTTTCGCGATAAGCTTCCGTCACGGACTAGCCGTAGGAGGCATTCATGCGTAGGCACCGTCCGACAGTATTTGTGACTTTCGTTGCAATGTTTCTCGCGCAGGTCGCATCAGCACAGGTAAAGGCCACCGCACCAGAAAAGATGATGCCAAGTGACAAGGCGAAGAAGATGCGCCAATGCGCAAAGATGGCCGAGCAACAGAAGGTAAAAATGGAGGACCGCTCGCGGTTCGTAAATGAGTGTGTTGCAGCAGGAGCAAAATAGAACGGCGTGAATCGTGAGCAGGCCATGACTTTTGGCCCTTAACGGACATCCGTTGCTGCACTGCGTGAGTCCGCTTTTGACCCAAAGCGGACATTGATTCATGACCGCCCTGGCGAACGCGGATGGCCGATATTCACAAAAGATTGGCCGCTAGCAACATTTCACCGACATGTCCGTTTTTCGTAATCAATGCGTAAGGCAAGCCGCGGGGGCGGCGAATTACGTCAACAACGATTAGAAACGTTCAAGGACACCCGCCGCGTAGCAACACCCACTCCGTGGCGGGGTTTTTGACATGACTCCCCGCAAACTCATCCCCAGTCATAAGAAGCCGCGCTTCACACCTCAGGACATTATGCGTGCCATCAAGGGTGTGAAGACAGCGGGCTTAGAAGTCTACGGCGTGGAAATTACTCCGACTGGCACAATCAAAATTAGCACCGGACCTCGACGAAATCCCGATGAGCAGTCCGATGGGTTCGTGATCCCGGAGTGATCATCCTTTTGATTTCCGCAACCACGTCCGTTCACCGCCGATTTACCTGCGCGCGGTGACATGCGTTGAAAGCTGACGATCTACAGCGCGATTGATTGTCTCGCCGCCAAGAAACTCAGGGCAGCGTGATCAATACGGCTTGCGCTGGCGTCTATAGAGCGCCTTATTCTGATTGAGAAAATCAAACACCTGAATTGTTTCCTCGACTTTTTTGGGGGCAAAGCTGACCATCTCAAGCGCAAGCCGGGTTGGTCCTCGTTTTATCGTCGGCCACTAGTGCCACCTTCAACGCTAACACTGCCGCCAATTTTAACGCATGTATCCGAGCCCGGAATCCTGGCGAAGCCTAATCCGTACTGCTCGCAGGGATTCCTGTTAACCGGATGGAGCTTGGTCGACTTTGGTGGGTGTTTAGTTGGCGGACTCGATTGCTGAGCGGCGACCCAAGTCGGAAACGCTGCAACAACGGCCGTCAGGACGATTTTTCTCATGACCAATCAGCCGCAGTGTTCCCAAGTTAACATCCTATATGATTTCGAACGTGGGCGCGAAATTGTCGCGCTCTATCGGCTCGGCGTCCCGTCGCAGCCGGTTGGTGTCGCGCAGGCACACAAAAGAGCCGCCCCGTTGCTGAGGGCGGCAAGCCACGATGTGCTACGCCTATCCTTAGAAGAAGACGGGGTACTGCCGTGGTGCGGAAAAAAAACATCATCTACCGGCCCCCACCGAGCCAATTACCTGCAACTCTGGGGACAAGCTTAGCTTATGCGTAGGACGCTGCACCCAAAGATCAAGGGCGAGATATGGACGTTTGAGTGCAAGGATTGCGGTAAGCAGACGGAAAAGAGCGTGCTGCATTAAAGGTCAAGCCAGTCATTACCACCGCTGAAGCATTCGCGGTGGAATTTTCCGGCACGTTGATACTACCCAAATAAAAACGGCAAACCAAAGGGCCGCCGCAGATGTGTCGGTCACGCAACAGTCACGTACAGAAAAACAGAAATCAATTAGGACAACTCGACTCTTCTAAAGGGCTCGCTCACTATGGGACGCCCACTGAAGGATTGCGGCTGGTGGCCAGCTGCGGTCCAGAGGGCGGGTTACCTGCCCCGACTTTGCGCCGAAGGTTCATAGGTTTGGGGAGCCAACGGGTACCGCTATTGACGGCTCGCGAACACCAATGGCGGGGCCGATGCTGGTCATAAACGGCGGCCCAAAAACCGTTTGATGGTGCGCAGACGCGATCCGCAAGGTTCGCGCCGGTGTGGTCAAAATCAATATTGCCGCGCGCCTCCGGGCATCGCGGCAATATCAAGGTCTTGATCTGACAGGGAGCGAGGATCGTTCACGCGATCCTCGCTTCTTTTCTTAGGCCAGATTCTCAAGCCCTAAGCAACCGCACTGTTACTCTCGCGCATATTTGCGGCTTTAGCCCTATGTCGGCGGCATGTTGTGGCGTAGTTCTCGCGGCAGGCCATTAAACGCGCCTGCCGCTTTCATCCATCCCTGCCAGCCAATCGTCGCCAAGCAGTCTCCGATCGGGCCTGGTTGGGCACGAGCTGAAGCATGACGGATATCGGCTGAACGTCCGAGGCGCACTGCAGCCGGAGAAAAAATGGTTCGAAGTCAGTCAAGGTCTGCATGCACTTCGACCTAGTCTTAATGCCCCAGCAAATGAGCCACAGCACCAATCGCTGCGGCTCATTTGCGGCAATGGTTGCAGTGTGTAGCACTCGCGTCCAGCGCCTACTCGAGCCTATAGCAGAACGAGTAGGTGCGTGGCGTGCGCGTCGCGTCGTAGCCGGCCCTGCACTGAACAAGATAGGCTTGGTCGGGATGGCGGAAGAGGATGAAGGTGGAACGATTGTCGAGGGCTTGGCTGAAACCGGCAATTTGCCATCCTTCCTTCAGCAGGGTGCTGATCGGAGGAGCGTTTCCCGTGCTGATTGAAGGTGCGTCTTCGTCTCCGGCTCCAGCTCCGGCTGCAGTGTGAACCGACAATGCGAATAGAAGCCCGGCAAGGAGACGCCAAAATGCTCGGCGTGTTCGGCTATCTTTATTCATGGAAGCCCCTCACACTCATCAAGTGCCGGAGCACTCTACCTCAGTCGTGCCTTCGTTGCCGCTGGCGGCTTACTATCGTATGGCCCGGATCGAACCGACTTGTATCGCGGCGCCGCCGGCTACGTTGACCGTATCCTGAAGGGCGAGAAGCCAGCCAACATGCCGGTACAAGCGCCGACGAAGTATCAGCTTGTTATCAACCTCAAGATCGCCAAAGCGTTGGGGCTGGAGGTACCGCTTCATCTCCAACAGCTGGCAGACGAGTTGATCGAATAAAGAAACGCCAGTGATGTCCGCTTCCGGCCCAAAGCGGACATTGCTAGTTGCACCGCACATGTCCGCTTTGGGGGTAAAGCAGACATGACCTTTTGCGGCGTGAACCGCAATACCCTCGACTATGATGCTTGCGTTACTAATAAGGTATGTTCGGTAAAGGAAACTGGTTGAGTGAACGTCAAATAATTGGACGGCAAATATGCCCTATTACGTTAGAACAACCACCGATACTGATGGCCTCATAAGTGATGCCAAGCCTTACTCTACCTTGGCAGACGCAATGCAAGTTGCTGGTTTGTCATTAAAAACAGGCGGCGCAACTACTGCATGGATTGAAGATGATGATGGGAAGGTTTGTGCCAATACCGACGAGGTGAAAAAGCATTGCGGATTAACTTGATTTCAAATCGGACGCCACCAATGAATTGGCGGGGTAGCGGTCCCGTCTGATGTCTGCTCTTGCGTATTAAGCGGACACATCCACTACGCAGTGCAAATGTCCACTTTCGGGGGCAAAGCGGACATGGAGCCTCTCTTGCACTCATGAAGCGGGTTCTTGTGACTCCCATCACAGGGGCCCTCGACTTTACTTCAAAGCGGTATCATAAAAGTGTCCTGCCAAACGTAGGCAGCCAAAGCTTTGCACAAACGCAAATGTTTCGATTATTGCGCGACATGATCATAAGCTCGACGTTAGCGACACTGATGTACGCTGCGCCCGCGCGCGCAGTGGACTATTTTGGGTTCACTTTGGGCATGAACGAGGCCGATGCCCTCGCGCTAGCCAAGAGTCTTGGATATGAATTTCAAACGGATGGAAAAGGTTTATATTTCCAGTCAGGCCGCAATGGTCCCGATTACCTCACTTTTTGTGATGGCCGCCTTTTTGCTGTCGGCAAAACCTTTGATGGAAGCTTGGCGACATTCATTGGGTTTGTAAGGGATTGGCAGGGCAAGTGGGGTGAGCCGAATTGGAAGGTCGATCAGTCATACGCGACTGGTGTGCAACCAGTGAAACAAGTTTCGAGTTTAAAAGCACAATGGGACGTTATAGCTGAGAAATTTCAGCCGGAACTAACCCTGCTGACTTCCAACAATGATCTTCGCATCAGCGTGTCCTATGGAGGCCAAAAGTATCTGTGCGGTGGGCCGACGTCAGCGAGGACGCGCTAGCGGGATAGGTCAAAACGCAAGCAACGTTTAGTCCGATTTGTGCTCGCTGGGCCCGGCCGTCGGACATCGCAGCAAGAAAGCCTAATCATTGCGTGGAATGGTTGGCTGTCCCACTTTTCTCTAACACCTTGTTCTTCTTCGCCCGGGGAAGCCCTCTCGGGACCGCCACTGAAACCTTAGAAAAAACTGAGCTGAACAGGGATTACCTGCTGAAATTCGCGCTAATACTCATTCGCCAGAGGCCGCGGACGATGTAGCCGCAGATTCCACGGTGTAAACATCGTCGCGCCCCGTTCCCCAGAACAACTCGCCTCGCTCGACCATGTAATTTACGTGTGCCTGGACCTCGCTGAATGCAAAACTCATCTGGTGAGGATCCAGCGGGCGCCGAAACACAAACGGTACAATCTCGGCAGTGGTGCGTGGTACCCCGTGGCAAGCCGATGCAATGGCAGCACAGCGCTCTTCGTGATGCCGAATGAGTTCGGCGCAACGGACTTGCGGCTGTCGGAACGGCAATTGATGACCGGGCAGAACCAAGGTATCTGGCGGCAACAAAGCTTGCAGGCTGCGCAGCGAACGCAAGTAGAGATCGAGAGGATTGCCGTCCGGCTCCACCGCCCAGACGCTGACGTTTGGGGTGATCTTCGCGAGAATTTGGTCTGCCGCGAAAAACAATTTTTCGGCCGGGCAATGGAGCATGAGCTGTTCGGGCGCATGGCCATCTCCGCTAAGCACTCCGAATACACGGCCACCGATGTTGAGCACATCCTGTGCGACCAACCGACGGAACGTTGGCGGTAGGCCGGTGACCATTCTGAGGTAGTTATGGCCGCGCGTCGCAACCTGCGCAGTCGTTTGGGCATCAAGACCGTGGCGGAGATAGAAATCGCGATAGATCTTGGCGTCGAGGGCACCCGGGCTGAGCGAAATATTGACGCAGGAAAGGTAGGTCGTTTGGCTCGTTAGCAGCGGCACGCCGTAACGTTCGGCCAGCCAGCCGGCGAGACCAATGTGGTCGGGGTGAAAATGTGTGACGATCAAGCGCGTGAGGCGCCGGCCACGCAAAGGGCCATCAGTAAGCCTTTGCCAAACGGCCCGAGTCACCTCATCGCCGATGCCAGTATCGATGACGGCCCAGCCGTCGCCGTCGTCAATGAAGTAGACATTGATGTGGTCGAGACGGAAAGGCAGAGGCAGCCGCGCCCATAACACGCCCGGGTGGACCTCTATCAACTCATGAGGATTTAGAGGCGCGGCGAAGGGAAAGTGCAGTTCCGCTTGATGATGTGAGTCGAGCACGCTTTTATTCTAATCCTGCGACCGTCCTTACCTTAATCATTGAATTTGCAATCAGGGTCAAGCCAGCCAAGGCTCTCAATTTAGTATCAAAGCACTAGTGATTTACCGGCCCTGATGAGCCGCATTGAGGCGCCTTTGGCAGCGTCGATGTAAGTTCGGCTGCCGTAGTGAGATCGTCGACGATGAGTATGACGCGCCTTTTGGCCGACCGCGCGGCACGAAGCAACGCATCTCTCGGAGCGACGTAAACCCACCTCTTTGAGGGGCGGGACGAATGTTTGAATGGCCGCTGTATGTCGCGGTTCGTCCTGCGATCCTATCAGGTCTGCTGCATTTGGGAGCGCTTCAGCCGAGGTCCTTGACGGCGACCGCTTCAATTTCGACCATCAGATCAGGATGCGACAGCCGTCGCACCTCGACGGTGGTGCTGGCCGGAAGACCTACGCCCAAATAGTCGTGGCGAATGTCGACGTGCTTAAAGAACTCGTCGATGTCGGTCACAAATGTTGTGGTTTTGACGAGATTGGCGAGTGTAACGCCGGCGGCCTCGAGTGCAGCACGAATATTCTCGCCGACCTGGCGAATTTGCGCCCGCATGTCGCGCGGCCCAACAATATTTCCCGACTTATCGCGCGCGAGCTGACCGGAAATGAAAATGAGCGACTGGGTCTCGGCTACAACCACGTGCGTGTACAGAACACGGCCTTCGAGCGCGCGTTGAAACAGCGTCTTCGGTTGGATCTTGGTCACTGACATGGCTGCTGTTCTCCTGGGGCTATTGCGGCCGCCGCTCCCGTTTAGCAAGATCACCGCGGAAGTGGCAAAGGAGGGCGAACATGCACACGATATCAGGTGCTGGTTCCGGGCGACTGTCGAGGCGCCACCTGCTGCAGGTCGGCGCGGCCGGATTTTTTGGTGCTTCAATGAGCGCACTGCGCGGCGCCTCTGCTGCTCCGGTGAGGATCCGCTATGCAACGGGCGGCGGGATCGGGCCGAACGAGATGGAAACGATCATCTATCTCGATTACTTGAAGGAGAACGTCCTCAAGAACTACGGAAAATCGTACACATTGGAAATGACCTTCACGCGTGGCACGCCCGAGGCGGCCACACTGCTGGCATCCGGGCAAGCGGACCTTGGGACGCTTGCATTTTCGACCTTCGCGACCGCGATTGCAAAAAATGCCGTTGCAGGCGGGCTTTCGATCATCTCCGACAATTATCAGGACGGTCACGCCGGCAACGCGAGCAACACTTTCTTCGTGCGTCAGGACTCGCCGATCAAGACGGTCGAGGATCTCAAGGGCAAAAAAGTCGGCATCAATGCCTATGGTTCTGCCGTCGATCTCGTCCTGCGCGTCGTCTTGAAGAAGAAGGGCCTCGATCCGAGGCGCGACGTGCAGATCGTCGAAATCAACTTCCCGAACATGGCGGCGGCGATACGGGAAAAGCGCGTCGATTGCGGCGTTCTCGTTATTCCGTTCCTTGCCGTCGAAAGCCGCAAGGGCGATCTGCGGCCGTTGTTCACCGGCGGAGATGCGTTCGGCCCGTCCTCCGTTATCTTCCAGGTGGCCCGCACGGAGTTCCTGAATCAAAATGCGGATGCTGTGCGTGGGTTTCTCGCCGACTATGTTGCCGGGCTCAATTGGTACTATGACAAGGCCAATCGCAACAAAGCTATCGAGCTCGTCGCCGCCTTCACGAAGTCGCCGAAAGAGGTGCTCGACAGCTATTTTGCAACGGGCAGCGATTACTATCGCGATCCCAACGGCTGCGTGCCAGCGATCGCCATCCAGAAACCGATCGATGCAATGGTCGAGGAAAGGCTGATTCCGCAACCTGTTGATGCCTCGAAGTACCTGGCTCTGAGCTATCTGCCACGGCCGTGCTCGACCTAGTCCGACCGACGATCGAGATTCGGGGCGTATCGAAGACCTATGCAAGCGAGCACGGTCCTGTGCTCGCATTGCGAGGTACCGATCTGACTGTCAACGAAGGCGAGTTTGTTTCGATAGTCGGTCCGTCGGGCTGCGGCAAAAGCACGCTTCTCTATGTCGTCGGAGGATTCCTGGCCGCGCAGGGCGAGGTCGCTATCAATGGCGCTCCCGTTAAGGGCCCGGGCACCGACCGCGGAATTGTCTTCCAGGAATATGCACTCTTTCCCTGGCTGACGGTGCACGACAACATCGCCTTCGGCCTCGAACGCCAGGGCGTGGCCGCGTCCGAGCGTGAGAAGATTGTCGACCGCCTTGTGAAAGTCATCGGCCTTGGCGGCTTCGAAAAACGGTATCCGCGCGAGCTTTCCGGAGGCATGAAGCAGCGCGTCGCGATCGCGCGCACGCTTGCGCGCGATCCGGCGATCCTGCTGCTCGACGAGCCATTCGGCGCGCTCGATGCCCAGACAAGGGAAATCATGCAGGATGAGCTACTGCGGATCTGGCTGGAGACTCGCAAGACTGTCCTCATGGTAACCCACGACGTTACCGAGGCGGTCTATCTCTCGAACCGGATTTGCGTCATGTCGGCCCGACCCGGTCAGATTATCGAGGAATTCACCGTCTCCTTCGACCGTAGCCGTTCGCGTGAAGAGCTCGTCGTGTCCGAGCAGTTCAATAGCATTCGCAACCGCGTCTGGCTGTCGGTGCGGCGTCAGGCCTTGGCCGCCGGAGAGCACAATGACGAAGCCTGACCAGTTTATGTCCGTCGCAAGGCGCGGGCTCGTGCGCGTCGCGCCTCTGATTCTTTTTGGGCTGATATGGCACACCATCTGCACCGCGGGAGTGGTCAACAAGGACTTCCTGCCTGCGCCGGGTGCTGTTGCTGCGGCGCTTGCCGACTTGTTCAAGGGCGGAGAGATCACCAAGAACCTCACAATCACCTTGTTCAGGGCGGCCGTGGGTCTCATTCTCGGCGCTGCCTGCGGGATCTGGATTGGCGTAATGATGGCGCGCTCGCGATACTTCCGCGAGTACGTGACCCCGATCGTTGGCGGGACTTACTCGCTGCCCAAGTCCGCGCTGATCCCGCTTTTCGCTCTGTGGTTCGGAATCGGAAACATTACCGCGATTGCTGCAGTCTTCCTTGCCTGTCTGCTGCCCATGATCGTCAACACTTATCACGGCGTGGTCACGACGCCGAAGGTTCTGGTCTGGAGCGCGGAGGCGCTAGGCACCGGCGAACGCGAATTGTGGCCTCGTATTTTCATTCGCAACGCGCTACCCGACATCTTCACAGGCCTCCGCATAGCGCTTGGATTCTCATTCGTGTTGGCGATTTCCGCCGAGATGATCGCCTCCACGAACGGCATCGGCAAGCTGATCTTCATGTATGGCGAAAACGGCACGTACGATTACATGTTCGCGGCAATCACTTGCATGGTCATCGTTGCCTTTCTTGCCGATCGTGCACTTGTCATTCTGACGAAGCGATTGCTGGTCTGGCATGAATCGGCCGTCGCCGAACTCGAGGCGAGGCGGCCATGAATCCAATCGAGGTCCGCACGGATGCCTTCGCATGGCGCTCGGCGGTCTCAATTCTTCTATTCATTGCTCTTTGGGAAATTGCGGCGCGAATCCACGTTGCGCCGGCAATATTGCTGCCACCGTTCTCAATCGTGGCCGCACAGCTGTGGTACTCCACACTGGACGGCACGCTTGCTGCCGACTTGTCGCTAAGTCTCGCGCGGGCGTTTTGCGGGTTGGTGCTGGCAACGGTGGGGGGCGTCGTCTTGGGGCTGCTGATGGCGCGAAACCGGACGATCGAATGGCTTGTCGACCCGCTTGTCGCTCTTGGATTTCCATCACCGAAGATCGCTTTCATTCCGATCTTCATCCTGTGGTTCGGAATTGAAGGCCTGTCGAAGATTCTGCTTGTAACCTTTGCATGCATTTTTCCCATCATCATCGGTACCTACAGTGCAGCGCGTGCCGTCAGCAGGCAGTTCGTCTGGTCGGCTCTCTCGCTCGGCAGCAGCCGGTCTGGTGTGTTCTTTCATGTGATTCTGCCGGCATGCTATCCGCGTATTTTTACGACGTTCCGAATTGCCGTGCCTGTTGGCCTTATTACTACTTTCACCGCCGAGATGGTCGCAGGCGGTGGCGGCATGGGCGCGACCTTGATCTACTCGCAGCGCTTTTTCGAAAGCCCGACGGTATTTGCCTATATCGTCGTGATGCTGGCTGTGGGACTCGTGGTCGATGCGGCGATGCGGCGTTTTCAGAGCCGGTTCCTCCGCTGGGCCGAGGAATGATTGCGCGCGACGCGAAATAGTCTGCTGTCGTTCAGGCAGCGGATTTCTTGCGGCGGACCAAAGGGGTCGTCGATGGTTTACCGGCCCTGATGAGCCGCATTGAGGCGCCTTTGGCAGCGTCAATGTATGTTCGGCTGCCGTGAATAAGCGTGAGAGCCATCGACCCTTCCATCAAAAGCATGATTTCGCGAGCGCGTTCGACGGGAAAGGCGACACCCGCCCTTGAAAGTCGTTCGGCAAGCCAGGCTTCTGTTGCCGCCTTGTGGCGACGCGCAATGCTGCGGGCCGGGTGACCGGGAAGGTGCGCAAGCTCGACGACCAGTTTGGTAAACCCCGATCCGGGCCAACGCGGTGTTGATGCAACCCACCCTGCGAGTTGATCGAAGAAGGATTCGATCATTCCGTCAGGATCGCTGGGCATCTGCTCGCCGATGTGGCTCAGCCGCTTGTGCGCCAGATCATTGTGATGAATGAGGACGGCCGCCAGCAGGTCGTCTTTGCTCTGGTAGTAAGAGTAGATCGTTCGTTTCGTGAGTTTCGCTCGGTCGGCAATGCTGTCGATGCTGGTGCGGGTGAAGCCAGATCGCCAGAAGCATGCGTATGCCGCGTCGACAATGCGGTGTCGGGTTTGCTCCGTTTTCATGCGCATTTGCACCTCCGACCAAAAGTATACCGAGCAGTGAATTTACATTATTGCTCGATCCTGAAATGGTTTTTATCGAGAATTTTGCGTGCCAGCCGATCAACCGTCTGCGAACTGTGGACGCGGGCTATGCCATTTCAATCGCTTACGATCAGAAGCATCAAAGCGACCCCGGTTGTCCTGAAACTGAAGCGGCCCGTGGTCGCGCGCATCGCAACCATTACCGACTGGCCCGTCATATTGATCGATCTCCACACGGAAGAGGGCGTTGTCGGGCGCAGCTATCTTGAACCCTACACAACGAAGACCATGAAGTACCTCGTCCCGGCACTTCATGATCTTGGCGAAATGTTCAAAGGCCGAAAGATCGTGCCCCTTGAACTTTACGACCTGGCGCGCAAGTCACTTCATTTTGTCGGTTATCAGGGCCAATCGACGATCGCCGTTTCTGGCCTCGACATGGCAGCGTGGGATGCCCTCGGCAAAGCGGCCGGTTTGCCTCTGTGCGTCCTTCTTGGCGGTTCAGTTGGCCCGGTCAGGGCCTACAACAGTAACGGACTGTGGCTGCAGGAACCGCGCATAGTGGCGGAGCAAGCAATCGAACTGCGTAACGAGGGCGGCTTTATCGGACTGAAGTTGCGATTAGGCCGCGACAAACTACGTGACGACATCGAAACAGTGTCGGCGGTGCGGAAATCGGTCGGTGACGACATGCACCTGATGATTGATTTCAACCAGGGCTTGGATCTGGGCGAGGCGCTGCAACGTTGTCACGCGATCGACGACCTGGACCTGGATTGGATCGAGGAGCCGATCGTCTATGACAATCTCGAGGGCTATGTGCAGCTTGCGGCGGAGTTGAAGACGCCAATTCAGATTGGAGAGAATTTCTATGGCCCGCGCGATCTGCACAAAGCACTTCAGAGCAAGGCTTGCGACTTCGTGATGCCTGATTTCATGCGCATCGGCGGTGTGACGGGTTGGCTAAAGTCGGCTGCCATTGCCGGCGCGGCGGGTGTACCGATATCGACGCACCTGTACCCGGAGGTCGCTGCTCATGTCATGCGGGTCACGGAAACGGCGCATTGGCTCGAATGGCAGGATTGGGCCGATCCGGTGTTGAAAAAGCCGTACGTGATCAAAGACAGCTTGCTACACGTTCCCGACGTGCCGGGAATCGGTCTCGAATGGAACGAAGAGGCGGTTGCGGCCAATCGTGTCGACCTGTAAGCGCTCTTTAAGTGCAGAGCGCGACGATCATATCAAACAGGGCGCGCGTGCCAGTGGTGCCCCAAAGAGCAAAGGCCGCCATGCTGAGTATCAGGGCAGCAATGCCAGTCGACCACAGCAGCAAATAAGGAGTGCGAACGGGCGACGGTTCGGTCATGGGATTCACCCGATTCATCCGCTTACACCAACTATGCCGGCGCTGCAGAAATCGCGAGGCGCGGTACCGGCCGCTCGCGGATGCACCAGTGGATCACGGCCGCAAATACACCGAGGCCGACTGAGATCCACCACATTAGATCATAGTTGCCTTGGATGTCGTAGAGCCGGCCGGCGCCCCAGCCGCCGAGGAAGCTTCCCAACTGGTGGCTGAAAAACACAATGCCCCACAGCATCGAGATATGCGTCGGCCCGAACATGTACCCGACGAGTCCGCTGGTCAGCGGAATGGTGCCAAGCCAAAGGAACCCGAGCGAGGCGGCGAACAAAAGCACTGACACCCATGACAAGGGCAGAGCCAGAAAGATCACAAACGCCAGCGCCCGCAGGGCGTAGAGCAACGCCAGCATGTCTTTCTTCTGATGCTTGCTCCCGAGCCAGCCCCACATCAACGAGCCGACGATGTTGAACAGGCCGACCAAGCCGATCGCCCAACCTCCGAGCTCGAGAGGCGAGATCGGTGTACCAAAGAACGACATGCCGACTGCTTTGTCGGAAATATACGAGGGAAGATGCAATCCAATGAATGACACATGGAAGCCGCACACGAAGAAGCCGACGGTCAGCAACCAGAAGCCGTATGTCTGAAAAGCTTCCTGCAGTGCGTCTTTTGCGTCTTGTGTGTGCGCTGCGCCGGATTTCGACGTCAGTGTGCGATGTTCCCGTAATCCTATAGCCAGCGGCACCATCACCATCGACATCACGCCAAGGACAAGCATCGTCGTATGCCAGTTATCGAGGCGGTACTGCAGCAGCGACGCGAATGGCACGATAGCGAATTGTCCGAACGACCCACCGGCCGTCGCGACACCAAGCGCGATGGAGCGTTTCTCGGGTGGGGTCTGTCGGCTGATGGAGCCGAAGATCGGTCCGAAACCCGCGGCCGACATGCCGACGCCACACAATACATTTCCGGCCGTCAGCATCACGCTTTCGGTCGCAAATGCGATCATGAACATGCCGACGACATAAAGGGCGCCACCGGCTGCGACCGTCCGTGCCGGACCAAATCGATCAGAGATATTGCCGACGAACGGTGACAGTCCACCCATCAGGAGCAGCGCCAGCGCGTTGGCGAAGGACCATACCTCGCGTCCAACGCCGAGGTCGGCAGCGATTGGCTTCTGGAAAATGCCAAAACTCTGGCGCGCGCCAATGCCGATCGTAAGGATCAAGGCTCCGCAGATGACGGCAATCCAGAAGCTGCGTTGCTGCGGCTTGGCGACCACCTCGGCTGAGGGCGCGGACATGGAACCTCCGAACTCTAGATAGGTGTATATGCACCTTTTCCTTGACATTAATAAGCGCATACGCACCTATTGCCAAGAGAAGCTTCAAAGATCCGGCCTCGGTTTCAGAATGTGAGCTATGCAGAAAGCGCCATCCCAGACCTTCGACACTACCGCATGCAATTGCCTGGCGCTGCGCCAGGCCGCGCGCCATGTCACCCAAATCTATGACAGCTATCTGTCATCGGAGGGCCTGCGCACCACGCAGTACTCGATCCTCGCAAAACTGAAACGGCTTGGGCCGCTTTCGATCAATGAACTTGCGAAATCGATGGTTATGGACCGGACCACGCTGGGCCGCGCCATCCGCCCGTTGCAGCGCGACCGGTTGCTGACGATTGGAGCTGGGGAAGACGGTCGCACACGCAGCCTGCGACTTACCGCCAAAGGCGAAGCGCGGCTGAAGGCTGCCGCGCCGAAATGGCGCGAGGCGCAGAAGGAATTTGAAGCGGCGTTTGGCGCCCGGGATGCCGCGGGGCTGCGGGACGTCCTGCAACGTGTAGTTTCCGTAAACTGAGAGCCCATTCTTATTGACGAACGAATTGTCGCACGCCGACGGGGAAGCGCGGACCTATTTGAAATAGAGTCGTTCCAACTTATACTTTGACGAGGTGACTTCATCACGGACCGGGAAGGACGAAGTATGCAGGTTGTGTACGAGCCGTGGCTCGTCCTGCTTTCCATCGTGATGGCAATCCAGGGCGCCTATGTCGGGTTCACTCTGGCCGTCCAACTTGGCGATGCCGTCGGAGTTCGCCGGCGCGTGCTGCTTGCCGGAGCGGCTTTTTCTCTGGCTGTTGCCATCTGGACAATGCATTTCGTCGGCATGCTGGCCGCCCGGATATCGTTTCCGATCGACTATCTGGTGTTCCCGACGCTGCTCTCGCTGCTGATTTGTGTTCTTGTCGTCGGTGTCGCGGTCTTTGCGATCAGCAGCGGCCCGTTTTCCTTGCCGCGCCTCTTTCTGTCCGCGTGTCTGATGGGCGGCGGTATCTTCAGCATGCACTACATCGGCATGACAGCGCTGCATGCGAGCGCGCACATGGAGCACGCGCCGCTCTTTGTCATGGCGAGCGTGGTCATCGCCATTGTCGCTTCCGGATTGGCGCTCTGGCTTGCGACGGGAGAAGTCCGTCGACCTCCATTGATATTGTCGTCGGTTGCCTTCGGTATCGCTGTTTCGGGAATGCACTACACGGCGATGGCGGGCATGAAGCTTTTTCCTCTGCCGGCGACATCGAGTGCGCCGGCGCTTTCGACGGACCTCTTGGCAATCGTGGTTGCGGTGGTTGCCTTCTGCGTGTCCGGTATATTTCTATTGGTGCTCGTGCCGGATCGCACGCGGGGCGAAACCTCGCCGGTGAAAAGTGCGCCAGCACCCACGCAAACCATGCAGGTTGCCGGCGCATCGGCTCCCGCCACTGCTCATCTAGTTGCGGATCACGAGGTTCAGTTCGGCCGGGGAACGTATGCGCCACTCGGGGGTGCCGGGCGGCCGCCGCCGCGCATCGCCCAACATCTGCCGGTCGAGCGAGATGGCGCGACGCAATTCATCGCCGTTGAAGATGTTGTCGCTGTTCACGCCAACGCTCATTACACATACGTCTTCAACGGCACCCTGAAGCTATTCTGTCCGCTGGCGATCGGCGAAGTGGAATCGCGGCTCGACAAGAACCGGTTCATTCGCGTCCACCGCAGTCACATCATCAACATTGATCGGGTCATCGGACATCGCCGGAACGGCGACAGCGAGTTGGTGGAGCTGAATGCGACCGACCACTACTCCGTTCCAGTCAGCCGCAGCCGAATAGGCTGGCTGAAATCCCGCATCAGCGCTCGGGCTGGGTAGGGCCGATCACGTCAGCAGTTCTGACGCAATTGGTGTTGCCATTCGTGCATCTTGCTGCCGTTGGTGCAGCGTCTACTCCGCATCATAAATCCGTCATTGCTGAGCCGGCGCGAATTCGCCACGCTGGCCGCGGTCACATGGACAGGATGCCCGCCTCAGGGACCGCAAGTCGGTCGTAAACCGACCGGTCAAAGGGCTTCCGGGAGGTATACCCATGATACCTGGGTCATTCGCCTATCATCGTCCATCATCGGTCAAGGAAGCCGTCAGCCTGCTCGGCAGTCTCGGCGACGACGCACGCGCGATCGCGGGCGGGCACAGCCTTATTCCGATGATGAAGTTGCGGCTCGCAAGCCCATCGCACCTCATAGATCTTGGCGGGGTTGCTGACCTCAAAGGCATCCGCGAGGACGGCAAGGACATCGTCATCGGCGCGATGACGACTCAGCACGAGGCCATCGGCTCGGACCTGCTGGGCAAGAAGATTCCGGTACTGGCCGAAACAGCAAACCTTATTGCCGATCCGCAAGTGCGTTATGTCGGCACGATCGGCGGCAACGTCGCCAATGGCGATCCCGGCAACGATATGCCGGCAGTGATGATGTGTTTGAACGCGACCTATCATGCGGTCGGCAAATCGGGCGAACGCCGCATTGCGGCCCGCGCATTCTACCAGGGCGCCTATTTCACGGCGCTGGAGCCGGGCGAGATCGTGACCGCCATTCGCATTCCGACACCGGCGGCCGGCCACGGCTATGCCTACGAGAAGCTCAAGCGAAAGGTCGGCGACTATGCGACAGCGGCAGCCGCGGTTCTGCTGACGACAAACGGAGGCAAGGTGGCCAGTTGCTCGATCGGCCTGACCAATGTGGCGGAAACGCCGCTGTGGGCGGAAGAGGCCGGCAAGATTCTGACCGGCTCGGCGCTTGACGCTGCGACCGTGAAGAAAGCGGTGGCTGCCGCCGAGGCGATCACCTCGCCGGCAAGCGACGGCCGCGGACCCGCCGCCTATCGCACCAAAATGGCGGGCGTGATGCTGTCGCGTGCCCTTGGCCGCGCAAAAGCGCGCGCCGGTCTTTGAGTCAGGGGAGGAAAACCATGGCGAAATCCCAGGTTTCCATGACCGTGAACGGCAAGAAGGTTGAGGAGCTGGTCGAACCTCGTACGTTGCTCATTCACTTCCTGCGCGAGCAACTCCACCTCACGGGACCGCATATCGGCTGCGATACCAGTCATTGCGGCGCCTGCACGGTTGATCTCGACGGCAAGTCGGTGAAGTCATGCACGATGTTCGCGGTGCAGGCGAACGGCGCCGACATCCGTACGATCGAAGGCATGGCTGCGGCCGACGGGACGCTGCATGCGCTGCAGGAAGGCTTCCGTGAGATGCATGGGTTGCAGTGTGGGTTCTGCACGCCGGGCATGATCGTGCGGGCCTATCGACTGCTGCAGGAAAACAAGAATCCGACCGAAGAGGAAATCCGCTTCGGCATCTCGGGCAACCTGTGCCGCTGCACGGGTTATCAGAACATCGTCAAAGCCATTCAATACGCCGCCGCCAAGATCAGCGGCGTGCCGTTCCAGGAGGCCGCAGAATGAACGACATGACCCCCACCTCCGCCGAACGCGCTGAAAAACTTCAAGGCATGGGCTGCAAGCGCAAGCGCGTCGAGGACATCCGCTTCGTCCAGGGCAAGGGCAACTACGTCGATGACATCAAGCTGCCCGGCATGCTGTACGGCGATTTCACCCGTTCGCCACATGCGCACGCACGCGTCAAGAAAATCGACACGGCCAAAGCCGCCGCTGTGCCCGGCGTCGTGGCGGTAATCACCGCGGAAACTCTCAAGACAGTCAATCTGGCCTGGATGCCAACGCTTGCGGGCGACGTGCAGATGGTACTCGCCGACGGCAAGGTGCTGTTCCAGAACCAGGAAGTGGCCTTCGTCATCGCCGAAGACCGCTACACCGCGGCGGATGCCGCCGAGCTGGTCGAAATCGAATACGAAGCGTTGCCGTGCAACGTGGATCCGCTCAAGGCAATGTCCGCGGACGCGCCCGTGATCCGCGAAGATATCAAGGACAAGAAGGACGGCGCGCACGGGCCACGCAAGCATTACAACCACGTCTTTAATTGGCAGGCCGGTGACAAGGCCAAGGCGGACGATGCGTTTGCCAAGGCAGACGTCACCATCAAGGAGATGATCGTCTATCCGCGCGTGCATCCTTGTCCGCTCGAGACCTGCCAATGCGTGGCGTCATTCGACAAGATCAAGGGTGAACTCACGTTGTGGGGCACATTCCAGGCGCCGCACGTCATCAGGACTGTCGGCTCGCTGATCTCGAAGATCCCCGAGCACAAGATCCACGTCATCGCCCCCGACATTGGGGGTGGTTTCGGCAACAAAGTCGGTGCCTATCCGGGTTACATCTGCGCGATCGTCGCCTCGATCGTGACCGGCCGCCCGGTGAAGTGGGTCGAAGATCGCATCGAGAATCTTTCGACGACCGCGTTCGCTCGCGACTTCTACATGGAGACAGAAATCGCAGCGACGAAAGACGGCAAGGTGACCGGTCTGCGCTGCTATACGGTCGCCGATCATGGCGCGTTCGACGCTTGCGCCAACGCCACCAAGTGGCCGGCCGGCCTGTTCAGCATCATCAGCGGTTCATACGACTTC
Source organism: Pseudolabrys sp. (assembly GCA_051986235.1). GTDB lineage: Bacteria > Pseudomonadota > Alphaproteobacteria > Rhizobiales > Xanthobacteraceae > Pseudolabrys. Next base: position 12,953 of record JBPYDR010000032.1, on the reverse strand, counting down.
CCGGCAGCACATGTATCCGTCGATGGCGTCTACACGAACAAGGCGCCGGGCGGCGTTGCCTATCGCTGCTCGTTCCGCGTCACCGAAGCGGCTTACGCGATAGAGCGCGCGATGGACATCATGGCGCAGAAACTCAAGATGGATCCGGCGGAATTCCGGATGAAGAACCTCATCCGGCGTGAGCAGTTCCCGTACACCTCGGCGTTCGGCTGGGTCTATGATTCCGGCGACTATCAGACCGCTCTCAAGAAGGCGATGGAGACGGTCGGATACAAGCAACTCCGCGAAGAGCAGAAGAAACGCCAGGAAGCCTTCAAGCGCGGCGAGACGCGGGAGTTGATGGGGATCGGCGTTGCATTCTTCACCGAGATCGTCGGCGCCGGACCTTCGCGCAATTGCGACATCCTCGGCATCGCCATGTTCGATTCCGCGGAGATCCGCATCCACCCCACGGGGAGCGGCGTCTGTCGTCTCGGGACGAAGTCGCAGGGACAGGGTCACGAGACGACCTATGCCCAGATCATCGCAACCGAACTTGGAATAGCCGCCGATAACATCACGGTGGAAGAGGGCAACACCGATACGGCGCCTTACGGTCTCGGCACTTATGGGTCGCGATCAACGCCGGTGTCGGGTGCGGCGACCGCGATGGCGTGCCGGAAGATCAAGGCAAAGGCGCAGATGATTGCTGCCTACATGCTGGAAGTGCACGACGACGATCTTGAATGGGATGTCGATCGCTTTCGCGTGAAGGGCAATCCGGAGCGATTCAAGACGATAACCGAGCTTGCCTGGGCAGCGTATCACGAAGTGCCGCCAGGCATGGAGCCGGGCCTGGAGGCGATTAACTACTACGATCCGCCGAACTTCACTTACCCCTTCGGCGCCTACATCTGCGTGATGGATGTGGATGTCGATACCGGGTCAAGCAAAGTGCGCCGCTTTTATGCGCTTGACGACTGCGGCACGCGCATCAATCCGATGATCATCGAGGGGCAGATCCACGGCGGACTGACCGAAGCCTTCGGCATCGCCATGGGCCAGGAAATCCACTACGACGAGGACGGCAACGTGACCACTGCGTCGTTGATGGACTATTTCCTCCCGACTGCGGTCGAGACCCCGAAATGGGAGACCGACTGGACCACGACGCCATCCCCGCACCATCCGATCGGTGCCAAAGGGGTTGGCGAGAGCCCGAATGTCGGCGGCGTGCCGTGTTTCTCGAACGCGGTGAATGATGCCTTTGCATTCCTCGGTTCGACGAATATCGCGATGCCACACGACAACTGGCGCACGTGGACGGCAGCTGAAAAACTCGGTCTGCACCGGTGAGGGCGCTGCGAAACAGGCAATTGCGACGCTGGAGCGATTCCGGCGCCGCAGGCCTATACAATGAGACATGACGTTAAACCGCGACGATATCTCGAACCGGCTGGCCGCCGTCGGCTACATTGCCGATCATGATGTGGCGACCGCGCTCTGGCTGATGGACTACCTAAGGCGGCCGCTGCTGCTTGAAGGTGAAGCCGGCGTCGGCAAGACCGAAGTTGCAAAGGCGCTCGCAGCGGTATACGGCGCCGAACTGATCAGGCTGCAGTGTTACGAAGGCCTTGATCAGAATGCAGCGCTCTACGAGTGGAACTATCAGCGTCAGCTCCTCGCCATCAAGACGCGAGAGGGTGCCGGCGCAAACGCCGACGCCATTGAAGAGCATATTTTTTCTGAACGTTATTTGCTCGAACGGCCATTGCTCGCTGCGATCCGTCGCGAGAAGTCGCCGGTGCTTCTCGTCGACGAAGTGGACCGCGCGGATGAGGAATTCGAAGCCTTCCTGCTCGAATTGCTGTCCGATTTTCAGGTCAGCATTCCAGAGCTGGGAACCATCAAGGCGACCTCAATCCCGCGCGTTGTACTGACGTCGAACGGAACACGCGAGCTGTCGGACGCGCTGCGCCGGCGTTGCCTCTATCACTATGTGGATTTCCCGGACGTCGACCGCGAAGCAAGGATCATCGTCACACGCACGCCGAGCATCGATACGACTCTCGCCCTGCAGATTGCGCGTATGGTCGCAAGCGTGCGCAAGGAAGACCTGCGCAAGGTTCCCGGCGTTGCAGAAACCCTGGATTGGGCGGCAACGCTAGCAGGTCTCGATCTGCACGACCTGCGGCAGGAACCGGAGACCGTACACGAGACCATGATGTGTTTGCTCAAGACGCGCGAGGATCGCAGTCGTTTGACGCGCGAGGTGACCGAGCGGCTACTCGGCAAGGTGGCCTGAATGAGTGCCGGCGCGCAACAATCCGCGAGCGCGAATCCGGAGCCAGGCGGGTGGTTTGCGGCGCGTCGCCGGTTGGCCGGCTTCGCGCGCACGTTGCGTGACAACGGCTTCAAGATCGGCCTGTCCGAAACTGGAGACGCACTCGCGATCCTTGCAGGGCCCTTGGCGGCGCGGCCAGGCACGCTGAAGCCTGCATTTCGCGCACTGTTCTGCGCAACGCACTCGGACTGGGAGCGTTTCGACAAGGTTTTCGATGCCTATTGGCTTGGTCGCGACGTTCATCAGGCACACGTGCTTGCCGGCTCTGCATTTGAAGGGCGCGCGTCGGGCCGACATCTCAAGGATGCCGGACCCCCTGCAGGAGCACGGGGCCTTCCGGATCATTCCGAACGCCGTCATGACGTTGAAGATGACGCAGGCGACGGACGCGGCAGGCGCGAGGGCGCCTCTCGGTTCGAAAACCTTGCGAGCACCGACCTGCGCCACATCGTGGACGCGGCCGATATTGCGCAGGCCCATGCGCTTGCGGCGCGGTTGTCGCGAGTGATGCGGGCGCGATTGGTACGTCGCGAGCGCGTCCGCCGTCGTGGCCGGCGCCTCGATCTACGCCGCACCATTCACCGAAATATCTCGCATGGCGGTACGCTGCTGGAGCTCGCCTGGCGCCGGCGCAAGATCAAACCATTGCGGCTGGTTTTCCTTCTCGATGCGTCGGGCTCAATGAGCCTCTATACGGCGTTTTTCGTCCGCTTCTTGCATGGCGTTGTCGATGCATTTCGTGAGTCGGAAGCTTTTGTTTTCCATACTAGACTGGCGCATGTGTCGGCATCCCTGCGCGATCGCGACGTCACGCGTGCGGTCGACAAGCTGGCGCTGATGGCGCAGGGCATCGGCGGAGGTACCAAAATCGGCGAGAGCCTTGCTACCTTCAATCGATGGCATGCGCGCCGCGTGATCAATTCGCGAACCGCGGTGATGATCGTTTCCGATGGCTATGATACGGGCGCGCCCGAACAACTGGGCGAGGAAATGCGCCGCCTACGCCGGCGGTGCCGGCGTATCATCTGGCTTAATCCGCTCATCGGCTGGCGCGATTACAGCCCCCAGGCACGCGGCATGCAGGCGGCGCTGCCTTATATCGATCTGTTTGCTCCGGCGCATAGTCTCGAAAGTCTTGCCGCCCTCGAACCTTACCTTGCGAGAATGTGATGGAGCGCGCCGCCGACATCCTGCGCATCATCTCGGCACGCAAAGCGGCCGGCGAACCTTTCGCGCTCGCAACCGTCGTACGCACGGTGGCAGCGACAGCGGCCAAGGCTGGCGCAAAGGCAGTCATCCTGCCGGATGGCACAATTTCGGAAGGGTGGATTGGTGGTGGCTGTGCACGCGCGGCGGTCCTCAAGGCTGGCAAGGACGCACTTACCGACGGAATATCGCGTCTTGTTTCCGTGCAGCCACCGGACTTGCTCGATGAGCAAGGCCACGCGTCCGGCGAAGAGCAGGGCGGGGTGCGCTTTACCAAAAACATGTGCCCGAGCGAGGGCACGATGGATATTTTCGTGGAGCCCGTCTTGCCGCGATCTCAGATCATCATTTGCGGGTCGAGCCCGGTCGCGATCGCTATCGCCGACTTTGCCAAACGTGCGGGATTTGCCGTCACGGCTTGCGCGCCGGCGGATGAGCAGGCTGCCTTCGGTGACATCGACCGGCGCATTGAAGGTTATGCACTTCCGGTCGATGAGCCTGGGGCCCGCTTCATTGTCATCTCGACACAAGGCCGCGGCGACGAAGCGGCCTTGCTTGCCGCCCTCGCGGTTGATGCTGAGTACGTCGCCTTCGTTGGCAGCCGCAAGAAAGCTGAAGCCTTGAAATCATCAATGGTCCGCCGTGGCATTTCCGAAGAACGTGTCGGCAGGCTCAAGGCGCCCGCGGGACTCGATCTTGGCGCGATTACTCCTGAAGAAATTGCAATCTCAATTCTGGCGGAGATTGTGGCTGTGCAGCGCCACAAGCACGATCGCGCCAAGCCAGCCCTCGCCTGATCCGGTCACGCGCCGCTATCGATCTCAAAAAATGGCGGCAGTCCCTTGCGGACAACCGCGGCCCATAGTCGAATGCGAGGCCATCAGCCAAAGTCGTTTGTCACGTGATGAAATATGAGTGAGGGCGGTCAGTTTTCCCGGCTGTTCAGTCCGCTGCAGGTCGGGGGCCGCACCCTGAGAAACCGCATTGCGCTGCCGGCGACCCTGACCAATTACGGTTCCGGCAATCGCATTACATCTCGCTGGATCAATTTTTTGGCTGAACGCGCCAAAGGCGGCGCAGGCATGATCATCACCGAAATTCTGGCTGTTGATCCGGCCGCGCTGGCGCAGGGTGCGATCATCACTGCCTTCGACACAGCAAATGAAGATGGTTTCAAGGCGACTGCCGCGGAAGTCGAAGGCCAAGGTGCGTGCCTGGTCGGTCAGCTATGGCATCCGGGACGGCAGCAGCTTTGGAGTCCGATCTGGTCTCCCAAGGGAATCTCCGATCAGCCGGACGCGTACAGCTGGACAGTCCCGCATGTCATGAGCACCGGTGACATGCGGCAGGTAGCAGACCGATACGTCGAGGTTGCCAGGCGCCTCAGGCGGTGCGGATTTGGTGGCGTGGAGCTGCACGGTGCGCACGGCTATCTCATCACGCAAATTCTCTCGCCTTGGTCCAATCAACGAACCGACAAATACGGTGGTTCCCTCGAAAATCGCGTTCGCTTCGTTCGCGAGGTGGCGCAAGCCATCCGGCAAACATGCGGCCGTGATTTTGTCATTGGCCTCAAGATGCCTGGTGACGAAGGCGTCGCCGGCGGCATCGACCCCGAGGAGGCGGCGCGTATCACGAGCCTGCTCGCGCCCGATCGCGTGCTCGATTATTTCGCCTACAGTCAGGGGAACTTCACCCTGAGCCTGGAGACCCATGTGCCGGACATGTATTTTCGGCACGGGCACTTTCTCGACGTCCACAAGAAGCTGCGTCCGGTTGCGTCCGGCACGCCCGTGATGGCAATCGGCCGCATTGCGACGCCTGCCGAGGCTGAGGCGGCAATTGCGGAAGCCGCGTGCGATCTCGTTGGCCTGACGCGCGCATTGATTGCCGACGCAGATTGGCCGGCGAAAGCGCGTGACGGAAGGACGAGTGAGATACGCCCGTCGAGCTACGATAATTTCTGCTGGGGTGAAATTCATGCCGGTAAACCGCTTGCGGAAATCAACAATCCGCAACTCGGGCAAAAGGGCGAGTCGGGTTGGCGGACGCCAGCGGCATCGAAAAAAAGGCGTGTTGTCGTCGTCGGTGCCGGCCCCGCAGGTTTGCAGGCGGCCACCGTGGCGGCGCAGGCCGGCCACGATGTGACCCTGTTCAATCGCTCAACATGTGTTGGAGGGAAGCTGAATTGGGAAATCAGTCTGCCTGGCCGCAGCGAATATCATGGTTTGATCGGTTGGCTGGAGCGGCAGGCACACAAAGCCGGCGTGAAGATCGAAGCCGGCCAAACGGCGGACCTGGACGGCGTACTCGCGATCAAACCCGAAAGAGTTATCGTGGCGACTGGCTCTCACCAGCGCCGGCCCGACAATTTTACGGGCGAGGGCATCGCGGCGCGTGATTGGAACCCTCAATCGGCCAAAGGGCGTCTGAAGGGAACTGCCGTCCTCTTCGACATGGATCATAGCGCCGCAACCTACGGCGTCGCGGACGGATTGGCGGAAGGATATTCCCGGGTCCTTCTCCTGACCCCGCGCACGCAGATCGCCAGAAACGTGAACTATTGCAGCGCGATTGGCGTGTACCGGCGACTCTATGAAGCGAAAGTAGAGATCGTCCTCGCCGCGGAACCAGTCACGCTCACAAACAGCGTTCTCGCCTGGCGCAACGTCTTTACCGGCCAAGCGGGCGAGGTCGATGATGTCGCGCTGTTTGTCTGGTCCACGCCGCGATTGGCCGATGATACTTTGGCTGCGGCGATTGAGCAGACAGGAATTGAGACGCGTCGGATTGGAGACTGCATGGCGCCGCGCAATCTGTTTTGTGCAATCCATGAAGGTGAGGCCGCTGCAATTTCTTTGTGAGCCTACAGGTGTGCGGACGAGCGATGAATGTTTGAGCGAGCTCTGAATGTCTTCTGGATCGTGTTTGGCGCCGCGTCGGCAGCTTATGCGTGGTCGCTTGGCATGGTCGGTCCAGCCGGTCCCGAAAGTGGACTCTTTCCGTTCATCGCGAGCGTCATTGTGTCGGGCGCGGGGATCATCCTCCTGCTTCGACCTTCAGACGTGGCGCCGGATTTTCCTTGGGGTGGAGGCCTGTGGCGCGTTCTTGGCGTGATCGCCGGACTGATCGTGATGGCGGCGGGGATGCCGTATCTCGGTTTTTCTGTAACCAGTTTCATCACGATGATCATTCTGCTCCGTGCCGTCGATCAGAGCAGTTGGCTGGGCGCCATCACACTCGCTTTTCTATCCACTGCTTCGGTGTTCTGGCTGTTCGGCCAAATGCTGGGCATGGCGCTGCCACGCGGACCGTGGGGCTGGTAGGTCATGGAGGCGCTGAATGGGCTCCTTACCGGCTTTGGCGTCATTCTGACGCCGTCCAACCTCTATCTTTGTTTTCTTGGCAGTTTGATCGGAACACTCGTCGGTGTGCTGCCGGGGGTCGGTCCACTTGCAGCGCTTGCGCTGCTCCTTCCGGTGACGTTCACGCTGTCGCCGGTCGGCGGATTGGTCATGCTGGCTTCAATCTTCTACGGAGCGATGTATGGCGGTTCGACGACGTCCATACTTCTGAATATTCCAGGTGAAGCTGCATCTGTGGTGACCTGCTTTGACGGTCACCAGATGGCGCGTCAGGGCAGGGCCGGTCCGGCGCTCGGTATAGCGGCGATCGGGTCGTTCATTGCCGGCACGCTTGGCGTCGTCATCATGACGTTCTTCGCGCCGGCTATTGCCGCGGTTGCCATTCGCTTTGGCCCACCCGAAAATTTCGCGTTGATGGTACTCGGGTTGGTCTGCACGTTGTTCATGATTTCGGGCTCCACCATCAAGGGCGTGTTGATGATGGCGCTCGGATGTTTGACCGCCGCGGTCGGGCTGGACGTCGTTAATGGACGCGAGCGCTACACGTTCGGTTCGGTGGATCTCAGTGGCGGCATCGAGCTTTTGGCTGTCGTCATCGGGTTATTTGGAATCGCCGAGATCCTCACCAACGTTGAAACAATGGCAAAATCGACGTTGCTGGCAGATCGCATCCGCGGTCTGTGGCCGTCTCTCGCCGATTGGCGCGCGTCGTGGCGGCCGATCCTGCGCGGCAGCGGACTAGGATTTCTTCTCGGGCTGGTGCCCGGCGGTGGTCCCGTAACCGCAGCCTTTATGTCTTATGCGCTGGAAAAACGCATTGCGGCGCAACCGGAACGCTTTGGCAAGGGCGCGATCGAAGGTGTCGCGGGTCCGGAATCCGCAAACAATTCCGCCGTGGCGGGCAGTCTCATTCCGGTCTTGTCACTCGGCATTCCGAGCAATCCGGTGACAGCGCTGTTGCTCGGGGCGCTGATCATCCAGGGCATCCAGCCCGGCCCGCTCTTCATTGCGCAACGACCGGATCTGTTCTGGGGCATCGTTGCCAGCATGTACATCGGCAACGTGTTTCTCCTGCTTCTGAATCTGCCGCTCATTGGGCTCTGGGTTCAGTTTTTGCGTATTCCGTATCGCGTGATGTTTCCGGTCGTTTTGCTGCTGTGCGTGGTCGGCACTTATTCGGCGAACAAGAACGTGTTCGATCTTTGGGTCATGCTTGGGTTCGGGGTGGGCGGTTACGTGCTGCGCAAGCTCGAATACGATCTTGCGCCGTTTGTCATCGCTTTCGTGCTCGCGCCCCTTCTCGAACAGTCGCTCCGACAGTCTCTGGTCATGTCGCCCGACGGCGCTATGATCCTCATCAAGCGTCCGGTGGCGGCGGTGCTGCTCGCTGCAAGTGCGGTACTGACCTATCTAATGTTTCGACGTCGAACCAAAAACGAGGGAGGGCTATCATGAAATGGGCCGGGATTGCTTACGCCTTGGTCATTGCTTTGCTTTCCACGCCTGCCAGCGCGCAAAGCGATCCGAAGGCGGAACTCGCAAAACTGAAGCCGAAAGATTTCCCGACTCAGCCGATCGAGTTCACCGTCGTGTATCCGGCTGGTGGTGGCATGGACGTCAGCGCGCGATTGCTGGCGAAACACGTCGAGAACTTGAGCGGTGACCGGATCATCGTCAACAACCGTACGGGTGGTGCCGGCATGGTTGGACATTCATATCTGGCGACGCAGGCGAAACCCGACGGCTACACCGTAGGCGTCATCGCGAGCCTTCTGTGGGGCGACGCCATGCTGCGCGCGCAAGGACGCTGGGCGTACACCGACCTTGAGCCAATCGCCTATGTTAACAGCGACGCATTGATCTGGGTCGGCTCGACCGAAGGCCCCTACAAGGGCATGTCGATCAAAGACATTGTCAATGCCGCCAAAGAAAAGCCCAACACGATCCGTGTCGCCATCGTACCGGGCAGCATGTGGGAATACATCCTCGATCAGATTGAGGCGAATTCCGGTGCGAAGTTCCTGCGCGTGCCCTTCCAGGGCGGCGGCGCTGGCATCGCCGCCTTGATCGGCGGGAATGTGGACATCGCGCAAGGGTTCTTTTCGGAATTCCGCGGCTATCTCGAGGGCGGCAAAGTAGCTCCGCTCGCGGTCGCAGCGGGAGGGCGCATGGACTTCCTCAAGGATATGCCCACTTTCAACGAGGCGTTCGGCAGCAACGAATATCTCTGGCAACTCGTTCGTTATGCAGTCGTGCCGAAAGGCACACCGCCGGACCGCAAGGCCTATCTCGCCGCGGCTGTGCAGGCCGCGATGAAAGATCCTGAGCTGGTTGCGGAGTATCACAAGCAGGGCGTGTTCTTTGATCCCAAGCTGCAGAATTCCAAGGATCTGGCTGCGGACCTGAACGCTTATGCCGACGTAGAGCGTCAGTTTTACGTCAAGACAGGTCGGCTCAAATAGATTGATCCCCCTGTGGCCGGAGACGGCGGCGCACGGATGCGCCGCCGTTGATCGATTGTGAAAGAGCCGTGATGCGTCGTAGCACTGACCGAATTCTGACCACACATACCGGAAGCCTGCCGCGACCAGAGAGCCTAACTCGCTTGTTTGTGCGGCGCGCCCAAGGTGAAAGCGCTGATCCCAAAGAAATCACCGCTGCTGCTCTTGACGCGGTTCGCGCCATCGTGCCGAAACAAGCGGAAGTAGGCATCGACGTTGGAAACAACGGCGAGCAGCAGCGCGATTCATTTTTCCTCTATTTGAAAGAGCGACTGACCGGTCTCGGCGGGACCTGGCAGCGGCCGTCACGTGCCGATGTCGACCGCTATCCGGTGTTCAAGAAACGTTGGCTGCAGCAAACCTCGAGCCAGGCACGCGTATCGCCCAATGAGGGTTTGCCCATGGCGACCGGCGACGTCCGCTATAAGGATCCTGCGGCGATCGAAGCCGAGTGTCGCGACTTCAAAAACGTACTTGCTCTCACTCCCAATATCTTTGTCGAGTCGTTCATGAATGCTCCATCGCCCGGCATTGTTGCAGCGGCGATCAAGAATGAACATTACGATACGCTACAAGGCTATCTGCAGGCGCTCGGCGAAGCGTTGCGGATCGAATACGAAGCCATCGTGCGGGCAGGATTCGTACTGCAGATCGACGCGCCGGACCTCGCGCTTGAGCGCCACATATCTTACAAGGACAAACCGGTCGGCGATTTTGTTGCCTTTGTCGAGGCAGTCATTACCGAAATCAATCGTGCTCTGCGGAACGTAGAGACCGATCGCGTTCGGCTGCATGTCTGTTGGGGAAATTCAGAGTCGCCGCACGATTGTGATGTGCCTCTTGAAGAGATATTGCAGGCCATACTGCAGGCGAAGGTCGGCGGATTGGTTCTGCCGTTTGCCGGGCCACGCCACGCGCATGAGTTCCGTTCCTTCGTCAGGACACCACTAAACGCAGATCAGGTGCTGGTCGCCGGCGTCATCGATCCGCTCACCAACATCGTCGAGCATCCCGAGGTCGTCGCCGACCGTATCGAGCGTGTGGCAGCGGTTATAGGCGACCCTTCCCGGGTTCTCGCCGGAACCGATTGCGGTTTTGATACGTCGGCGGGCTGGGGCCGTGTCGCAGAGGATGTGGTCTGGGCGAAACTACGGACGTTGCGAGAGGGAGCGGATCTCGCCTCAAAGCGACTATTTCAATCGTAATCGGAGGCGACCGATGACAGTTACGTCTGCATCCCCGATGTCCAACACCAGTGAGGATGCCCAGCTTCTCGATACGATCGAGCGTTGGACGATGCGCGAACTCAAGCCGATCGTTCGCGAGTACGATCACGAGGACCGATACCCCGCGACTGTCGTCGAGCAGATGAAAGAGCTTGGGCTTTTCGGCGCGACGGTCAGTGAGGAGTATGGCGGACTCGGCCTTTCGGCCATGACCTACTCCAAGATGATCATGATCATCTCGTCGGTGTGGATGTCAGTCACCGGCATCATCAACTCGCATTTGATGCTGGCGCTGGCGATCGAGAAATTCGGTACGCCAGAGCAAAAGGCGAAGTGGTTGCCCAAGATCGTATCCGGCGAGGTACGCGGCGGCATTGCCCTGACTGAGCCTGATGCCGGTACGGACCTCCAGGGTATTCGCATGACCGCGCGGCGCGACGGCGGCGACTACGTCATCAACGGTACGAAGACATGGATTACAAACGGCGCGGAAGGCTCATGCTTTGCTCTACTCGTCAAAACCGATCCTCAGGCTCAGCCGCGCCACAAAGGCATGAGCCTGTTCATTGCGCCCAAGCAGAAGGGGTTCAAGGTCGGTCGCAAGCTGGAAAAGCTCGGATATAAATCGATCGATACCGCGGAGCTTGCTTTCGAAGATTACCGTGTCCCCGCCGACAACCTGATTGGTGGCGTCGAAGGGCAGGGCTTTTACCAGGCAACAAGCGGTCTTGAGCTCGGTCGCATCAACGTCGCGGCGAGGGGTGTCGGCATTGCCGAAGGTGCGCTGAAGTTGGCGGCCGATTACGCGCAGACCCGCAAGACCTTTGGCAAACCGATCTGCGAGCATCAGGCAATCCAGCTGAAGCTGGGTGAAATGGCGACACGGGCTCGCGCCGCACGTCTTCTGGTGCTCGACGCTGCGGCGGCGTTTGACCGCGGTGAGCGATGCGACATGGAAGCCGGCATGGCGAAGTATTTCGCCAGCGAAGCCGCGCTTGAGAATTCGATCGAGGGAATGCGCATTCACGGCGCATACGGCTATTCGAAAGAATTCGACATCGAGCGGCTTTATCGCGATGCGCCTTTAACCTGCATCGGCGAAGGCACCAATGAGATGCAGCGCATCATCATCTCCCGGCAGTTCATAAAACGGAATCCCGCGACATGAAGCCCCTCCGCGGATTGAGGATCGTCTCTGTCGAACAGTTCGGCGCGGGGCCTTATGGAACGATGCTGCTGGCCGATCTCGGCGCGGAAGTCATCAAGATCGAGAACGCAGCCGCCGGCGGCGATCCCGCCCGCAAGACCGGGCCGTACTTTCTCGGGGACAATGACAGCGAGTATTTTCAGGTCTTCAACCTGAACAAAAAGAGCGTCGCGCTCGATCTGAGATCGCAAGAGGGCAAGGGGGCCCTTCGCGATTTGGTACTGACCGCCGACGCCGTCATGAACAACCTTCGCGGGGACCTGCCCGCGAAGATGGGCCTCGACTACGTGAGCCTTGGAAAGAACAAGCCCTCTATCGTCTGCGTCCACTTATCGGCATACGGGCGCGACACTTCTCGTGCCTCCTGGCCAGGCTATGACTATTTGATGCAGGCAGAGTCGGGCCTGATGCATCTCACGGGCGAACCGGAAGGGCCCCCGTCTCGGATTGGCGCCCCTTCCATGGTCGATCAGACCGCCGGGCTTACCGCTGCGTTTGGTCTTCTGGCCGCCGTGATCCAGGCCCGCTCGACAGGAAAGGGCTGCGACGTGGATACCTGCCTGCTCGATGTTGCCGTCCATCAGCTGGGATATGCAGCGACCTGGTATCTCAATAACGGGCTACGCCTAAGCCGGCAGCATCGGAGCGCGCATTATTCCCTCGCACCCGTGCAAACCTATCCGACAGCCGACGGGTGGATCTTCATAATGTGTATGACCGACAGATTCTGGCTCGAACTCGCTGATGCCGTCGGTCGGGCAGACCTGAAGTCTGACACACGATTCAGCACGACATCCTTGCGTCATACCAACCGCAACGAGCTGACGGACATTCTGGATCGTGAATTTCGAAAGCAGCCCACCCGCTACTGGCTCGACAAGCTTAACGGTCTGGTGCCCATCGCGCCTGTTCTGGATATCGCCCAGGCCGTCGACAATCCGTATCTTGCGGAGACGCAAATGATTTCAAACGTACCGCATCCCGCCAAGCCGAACCTGCGTGCGCTCGCAAATCCGATCAAGATCAACGGAAAGCGTCTGGAACAATCGGTATGTCCGCCGCTCGGGGCGGATAACACGGCCTTCATCGGGCGGTCGTCGCAACAACGGCGCAAGGCGCCGTAAA
>JBPYDR010000031.1:0-2168 GCA_051986235.1 Pseudolabrys sp. | reverse complement strand
CAGGTACATGGCCAGGGTCGGAACGATGGTGCGCGACCACATGTACGATGCCAGCATCGCGAAGATCACGGCTTCGGCCAGTGGCACGAACAGATATTTCGCCACGCCGGAGAGGAAGAACATGGGGATGAAGACGATGCAGATGCACAGCGTCGAAACAAAGGCGGGCACGGCAATTTGTTGGGCGCCATCAAGAATGGCCTGAACCGTTTCCTTCCCGAGAGCCAGATTGCGGTTGATGTTTTCGATCTCGACCGTGGCGTCGTCAACGAGGATACCGACGGCGAGCGCCAGTCCGCCGAGCGTCATGATGTTGATGGTCTCGCCGAGCGCGCTGAGGCAGATGATGCTTACGAGAATCGAGAGAGGGATGGAAATCGCGATGATCAGCGTGCTTTTCCAGTTTCCGAGGAACAAGAGAATCATGATCGCAGTCAGACAGGCCGCGATGAGCGCTTCGCGCAAAACACCTTGAATGGCCGCGCGGACGAACAGGGATTGATCAAAGAAGGTGGTGAGGTTCAAACCCTCGGGAAGGGACGGCTGATACTCCTTCAGGGTCTGCTTGACGCGGTCGACAATGGAGAGCGTAGAAGCGCTGCCGGTCTTGTAGACACTCATCAGAACGCCCCGCTGGCCATTGGCGAGCACAATGTTGGTCTGAGGAGAGAAGCCGTCCCGAACGTGGGCCACATCGCGCATGTAGACGGTAGAGCCGTTGACGGTTTTGACGGGGAGGTCGTTGAGTTCGGCGATCACGCGAGGGCTGCCGTTCAGTTCAACCTGGTACTCGAGCGCTCCCATCTTGGCGGTGCCCGTCGGCAAGATAAGGTTTTGCGCATTGACAGCACTAACGATATCGACCGGCGAGAGTCCTCGGGCCTGCAGCGCCCTGGAATCGATATCGACCGACACGAGCCGCTGCTTCCCGCCGTAAGGAAACGGCATCGCGGCGCCTTGCACCGTAGCCAGCTGCGTTCGAATGAAATTGTTGCCGTAGTCAAATAGCTGCTGCTCGCTCAAGCGGTCGCTGGTCAGCCCGATCTGTAGTACCGGCACGGTCGAGGCGGAGTAGATGATGACCAGCGGGGGTGTGGTTCCTTGCGGGAGGCTGCGCAGGAACGTCTGCGAAATGGCGGTAACCTGGGCCATCGCGGTTTGGATGTTGACGCCCGGATGGAAGAAGATTTTCACAATCGCAATCCCGTTAAGCGACTGGGACTCGATGTGTTCAATATCGTTGACGAGTACGGTGATGCCGCGCTCCACGTTGGTGGTGATGCGCTGCTCCATCTCCTGCGGTTGCAGGCCGGTGTAGGTCCAAACCTGCGCGATTACCGGAATGTTGATGTCCGGGAATATGTCGGTAGGAGTGCGGATGAGGACTACGGGAGTTACGAGGATCACGACCAGCGCCATAACGACAAACGTGTATGGCCTGGATAAAGCTAATCGGACTATCCACATAAGCCGAAACGTTACCTTGAATTCAAAAAGAAGGCACCCCGACTTCGCCGACACCCGGAGCGCTTAGAACTCGAATTTGGGTTGCTCTTATTAGACTACCGCCGACCCTCGTTTAGGTACATCCCCGAGGCCGGCGCAGCACGGCGGAGCGCTGCTGCCAATCGCGCGAATTGCTGTTTCATGGCATCGAAAATTTTGCGGGTCTCACTCCGGGGAAGACGCGAAACGGCAGAGGCCGGCGCCATGGGGCGTGCGTCGGGCGCGGGCTTGCGGGCCTACTCGCGGACTACAAAATTCATGCGCACGCCGCAAATCTCGATCAGGTCGCCGTCGTTCAGTCGCACCGGGCCGGGAATCGGCGAGCCATTTACAACGGGGATTTTGGCGCCGGTGCCCAGGTAATAGCCGTCGTCGCGCTGGCTAATTTGCGCAGCCACTTGCGGCTTGAACCAACCGCGAAGCTGTACGGTCGCCATCGAGGATTTGCCAATAACCGTGAGCTTGTTGGTAAGCACGTATTCCTTCTGGTCCACTCGGCCGTTCAGCACGACGAGCGTCGGCATTTTCACGCGGGTCGGAGAGAATTGCGAGCGCTCACCCATGGCGGCGGCTTGCTGAAGCATTTCGCGGCGCATCTTGGTATCGAGCACCATGGTTTCATTGATTTTGGGCGCGGCGGCCTTGCGGCCCGTGTCCCAGGG
>JBPYDR010000030.1:0-40703 GCA_051986235.1 Pseudolabrys sp. | reverse complement strand
GGTTATAGGGCGGGTCGGCGAAGACGAGGTCGACGCTCTCCGCCGCGAGCTTCGCCATCTCTGCGACGCAGTCGCCGAGCACGACGCGCTCGCGAGAGGGCCACTCGTAAACTGTGCGGGGCGCCCGCTTGGGCGCCCCGCGACGCGACACATCCATGACTCAGGACTCTGACTCAGGCGACGCGGTCGGCGACGCGGGACCTACAACCGACAGGCCTGCATCTTGAGCGCGTAAAGTAAAAAAGCGGTTTATGATCGCCGCTCGCAAGTCGGCAAATTCTGCCTATTTAATACTGACTTAGAGATAAGCAGTTCGGCCGATTTCGACGGAGTTGGACGAGCGCGCGCAGTTGGGCGATTATCGCGACAATCTTCGGAGGAACCCGTCATGCGTTGGGATGATTTTCGCCGCAGCGACAATGTCGAGGACACGCGCGGCGAGGAAGGCGGCTTTGGCGGCGGCGGTATGGGTATCCCGATTGGCGGCGGAGGAATCGGGATCGGAACCGTCATCATTCTCGGCTTGCTCGGCTGGGCGCTCGGCATCGACCCAAGCATCCTGATCGGCGGCGCCGAGATCGTGAACAGTGGTCGGCACCAGGAGCAACAATACGAGCCGCAATCGCGGCAAACGAGCAAGCCGTCAGACCAGATGGGCGATTTCGTCGCCGCGGTGCTCGGCAATACCGAGGATACCTGGCGGGAGATTTTCAAAGCCGGCGGTCAAACATACACAGTGCCGCGTCTGCGCCTTTACTCAGGTGTTGTGCAAGGCGGCTGCGGCATGGCGCAGGCGGCGATGGGACCGTTCTATTGTCCGAACGACCGACGCATTTATCTCGACACCTCTTTCTTCCGCGACATCCAGGCGCGCTTCCGCGGCTGCAGCGGCAAGGCGTGCGAGTTTGCTGAAGCTTACGTGATCGCGCATGAGGTCGGTCATCACGTGCAAAATCTGCTTGGCATCTTGCCGCAGGTTCAGAACGCGCAGCGCTCGGCAGGCAGCAAGGTTGAGGCGAACAAACTTCAAGTGCGGGTCGAATTGCAGGCCGACTGTCTCGCCGGCGTCTGGGCTAACAATTCAAATCAACGTTGGAAGACACTGGAGCCGGGCGATGTTGAAGCAGCAATGCAGACCGCGGCGGCAATCGGCGACGACAGGCTTCAGCAGCAGTCGCGCGGTTACGTCGTGCCGGATGCTTTTACCCACGGCTCGTCTGCGCAACGGCAGCGTTGGTTCATGACCGGCCTGAAAGAGGGGAAGGTATCGGCATGCAACACCTTCTCTGGACAGGTTTAGTGGAACCGCGATGGCGGGTATCGACGAAAGCCGACAATTCGTGCCGCTAAAGATCGCGGTGCTGACGATTTCGGATACGCGCGAGGCCGCCGACGACAAATCCGGAACGACGTTGGTCGAGCGCATTCGCACGGCCGGCCATGCCCTGGCTGCACGTGCAATCGTCAGGGACGAGGTCAGTGCGATCCGTGAGCAGGTTAAAACCTGGATTGCCGACGACCTTATCGACGTCGTCATCACCACCGGAGGCACCGGCTTCACTGGTCGTGATGTGACGCCCGAAGCGGTCGAGCCCTTGTTCGAAAAGCGCATGGACGGCTTCGCCACCATGTTTCTGCTTGTCAGCGAAAGAAAAATCGCTACCTCGGCGATTCAGACGCGCGCAACGGCCGGGGTCGCCAACGCGACCTATGTGTTCTGCCTTCCGGGCTCACCAGGCGCCTGCAAGGACGCCTGGGACGAAATATTGGTGCACCAACTCGACTACCGCTATCGGCCCTGCAACTTTGCGGAAATTCTGCCGCGGCTTGACGAACACCTGCGCAGGCCGAAGGCAAAAGGCGCAACCGCCTGATTTCTTGCCGGCTACAAATCGACGTCCCAGAATTCGGCGACGACGTCTTTACCCCAACTATGCCGCGGCTCGCTCGAGGTGAGCGTGAAGCCGGCCTTTTCATAAACACGGCGCGCGGCACTCAGCACGCTGTGGGTCCATAACGTGATCTTTGTGTATCCGACGGAACGCGCAAAGCGCACGCATTCGTCGACGAGCCGCGCGCCCAAACCCAATCCGCGTGCTTTCGGATCAACCAGAAGCAACCTGACTCGTGCCACGCCGGGCTGATCATCCTTCACCAGCATGACGCAGCCGACGTTTTCGCCGTTCAACTCCACGATCCAGCATCGCTCGCACTTCGCGTCGAAATTGTTGACGAAGTCGGCGACGATCTGCGCGCAGAGGCCTTCGAACGGCTCACCCCAACCGTATTCCTGCAAGTAGAGCTCGGCATGGCGTGAAACGACCCAGCCGAAGTCGCCGGCCCGCGGTTCGCGCAACGTACAACGGGGCTGTGTGCCGCACTTCACCGCCTGTCTGTTGGTGAGCAGAGTTTCGATCGATGTCATGGCTGCGACGATCTGTGTTTGTTGCGAGGGTTCGAGCTTGTCGAGCATGGCGCCGGCGTCGCGCTGCGAACGTTCCTCCATCGGAGCGAACAGTTTGCGTCCGCGTGCCGTGAGCGCGAGGTGGCTCTGCCGCCCGTCCTTCTTCGACGTTTTGCGGCTGATCAGGCCGCGCTTCTCGAAATTGCGAAGAAGGCGGCTGAGATATCCGGCATCGAGGTCGAGGGCGCGCGCGATGTCGCTTGCAGTGAGCTGATCGGTATGTGCGAGCTCGTAGAGCACGCGCATTTCGCCAAGCGAGTAGGGACTGTCCAGGTATGTCTTGCGCAGGACGCCGATCTGCCGCGTGTAGAAGCGGTTGAACTGGCGGACGGCCGCAATGCTGGTCCGGGCTGCCATGGCCCGCGCAGGGTCGGCAAATTAGTTGATAAAGTCAAGTATATTGACAGGCGGGCGAGAGTGTCGCTGGCAGGGTGATTATTCGGCGCCGGCCGAGCTTGCGCAGTAGGTCAGCCTCCGCGTCCTTGCTGGCGTCGTGCCCGCCGACCGCCTCGTAAAGACTGCGAGCGATGAGCAACCCCTGTTCGGGCTTGGGTCCCCCGCCAAATGCGGCGACAAACAAGCTCAAAAATTCCGCAAAGCCCGGACGCTGAAACGCTGTGGCGTCCCTGCGGAATACCGCGGCCTTGGGGCGATCTGACGCCCCAGTCGTGCTGATGAACTGGTCCGTGGCCTCTATCCAGCCCGGCTGTGGCACGGCGCCGGCCCGCAGAAACATGAGCCAGGGGCTTCGGGTCGCGGCGGCCCCGGCCTTGAGGCGCGCGCCTATGGGTTCATGTGAAACCATGAAGCGGCAGCCCGCGATATCGGCCACCTCGGCCGTCGCGTCGCGCGAACTCGCGTCGGCAATGACGACGTCCGCGATCAGTCCCGTCGCCGCGGCAGGCACCAGCGCGGACAGAGTCGGAACGAGCGAACGCTCCGATTCGTGGGTCGAAATGATCGCGCTCAGCATGGAACTGCAGCCCCACTTACCGGTTGCCACCATATCAGGTGGGCGCGCTCGGCCACCCCACGAGATCAAGGTGCGGCCGGCCAAATTTTGGGCTGCGCAGAAATGTTCTTGTTATGTTCACATTCAAGCATTAGGTTGCAGCCATGGCTCGATCAATCGCAGCCCAAAGACGCCCGCCGGTGAAGGAGCTGCCCTCCGCGCCGGCGGGCACCTATGACGACGTCAGCGAACTACTTGGCGTCGTTGTCGACCACGAGCGCCGTCGAGGGCGGGGTGCCCAGAGCAACGCCTCGGGGCGGTACGAGCCGCTGGCCCGTGTCGCCTTTGACGACGGCTGGAGGACGCTCGATGAGCTGCCGCCCTTCAAGACAACGGTCACGGTCGACGCGACGCGGAAAATCATTACCCGCAATGAGTCGCCGGACATCGGCTTTGATCGATCGATCAATCCCTATCGCGGCTGCGAGCATGGCTGCATCTACTGTTTCGCGCGCCCGACCCACGCCTACCTCGGCCTGTCGCCCGGGCTTGATTTCGAATCAAAGCTTCTGGTGAAGCCTCAGGCCGCTGCCTTGTTGGAAAAGGAACTGTCGGCGCCCGGCTACGAGCCGAAGGTCATCGCTATCGGGACCAATACCGATCCCTATCAGCCGATTGAGCGTCGCTACAAAGTAATGCGCCGCATCCTGGAAGTGCTTGATCGAGCGGGCCATCCAGTCGGCATCGTTACAAAATCGGCGCTGGTGTTGCGCGATCTCGACATCCTGGCCCGCATGGCTGAAAGGAACCTGGCGAAGGTCGCGCTCTCGGTGACCACATTGGATCCCACGCTCGCCCGTAAGATGGAACCGCGAGCCGCGACGCCGATGCGCCGGCTCGAGACGCTGCGACGTCTGACCCAGGCCGGCGTGCCGACAACCGTCATGGTGGCGCCGGTCATTCCCGCACTCAACGACATGGAAATCGAGCGCATTCTTGAAGCGGCGAAAACCGCAGGCGTGAAAGAAGCCGGTTACGTACTATTGCGGTTGCCGCTTGAGGTGAGGGACCTGTTCCGGGAATGGCTGATAGCGAATTATCCCGATCGCTACCGCCATGTCTTCAAACTGGTCCGCGATATGCGGGGCGGGAAGGACTACGATTCCACCTGGGGAACCCGGATGAAGGGGACAGGACCTTACGCGTGGATGATAGGCCGCCGCTTCGAAATGGCCTGCGAAAAATTGGGGTTCAATGCAGCGCGAAGTTCGCTGACGGCTGATCATTTCAAAAAGCCAAGGCCTGGCGCCGCACAATTGAGCCTGCTCTAGGACGTTCTCCGAGCAGCCCCACGCCATCCACACCCCACTCAGGCTTTGCATTGACTTGGCCTCTCTTCCGCGCACTCATCGCGGCAATGGCCAAAAAACCAAAAACCAGCCCGCGATTGCCGCTCAATGAGCCGATCTTGCGCCCTACGTTTCGGCGCGAGCGTCGCGCGCTCAACGAAGGCATCTACCCAGTGGCTGGGTGCGACGAGGCGGGAAGGGGCCCGCTTGCGGGCCCGGTTGTGGCCGCGGCAGTTGTTCTTGATCCTCAACGTATCCCCCGTGGCCTCAATGATTCGAAGAAGCTTGACGGCGAGGCGCGCGAGAAACTGTACGCAAAAATCTGTGCGACAGCTCAGGTGGCGGTGGCGTTCGGCGCTGTCGATCGCATCGACCGCGACAACATATTGCGCGCGTCACTGTGGGCCCTTGCCCGGGCAGTAAAAGCGCTGCCAGTGCGACCAAAGCTCGTGTTTGTCGACGGAAACCAGAAGATCGACTGCGGCTGTGATTGCGAGGCGGTCGTCTCCGGCGATGCGCTGGTCGTGTCGGTCGCCGCGGCGTCGATTGTGGCCAAAGTGACCCGCGATCGCCTTATGACCCAGTTAGGGCGGGCTCATCCAGGATATGGGTTCGAACGGCACATGGGATACAGCGTACCCGAGCATTTTGCCGCACTGGCACGCCTTGGGCCGACCATTCATCACCGGAAATCCTTTGCGCCGGTGGCGGCCAAATTGGCCGCTCTCGGCGGTGCGTCCGATGAAGCTGTCGTCGAGTTGTTGCCTCTTTAGCGCGGCTTCTTTATTCCTGCCCGGTTACCACCTTCATAACCCCGCGCGGGCCAATGCATTACGTTTCCCTGCTTGTTGAATTCCTGCGTGGACGCCCGGCTGTGGTGTTCTGGACCGCTGCGCTGACACAAGCCGCGCTTTGGACCCTGATACCCGCGATCTTTTACGGCGCTCCCCCTGGCGAAGTGCCGCTGCTGCTCGCGGTCGGCCGCGAATTTGTGCTCGGCAGTTATCTCGGACCACCGCTGGCCTTTTGGCTGGGGGAGGTGGCTTTCAGGATCGCTGGCAGCTTCGGTCTGTATGCATTGGCGCAGGCCTGCATCGTTCTGACCTACTGGGCGGTATTCGTTCTCGGGCGCGGTATTGTCGGTACCCGCCACGCGATCCTTGCCGTACTGTTGATGGTTGGTATTGCGGCCTACGCAGTGCCCAGCCCGAATTTTGGTCCAGCGGTTCTCGCGGCACCATTATGGGCGCTGGGTCTGCTTTTCTACTGGCGCGCGGTCGGTGAGGGGAGGCGAGGCTATTGGTTTCTGCTTGCGCTTGATCTTGGCTTGCTACTTCTGGCCAACTATGTCGGCGTGATCCTGCTTGTACTCATGATCGTCTTTACGACTGCATCCGCTCGCGGGAGGCGCGCTGCGCAACGGCCCGAACCCTGGATCGCTGTACTGCTTCTGTGCATCGTCGTTTTTCCGCACGTCATGTGGTTCAGGAGCGGTCGTTCGCTGATATTGGAAGGAATTGACGAGAGCTTCGCGGCAACTGGACGATTATCACCAGCGCTTTGGTTGATCTTCGCGCTGCTTCTCACACATCTTGGGCTCGCATTGTTGGTGGCGTTGACAAGCGGGTGGCCACGCCATCCTCGAGAACGCGCGCCGGAGATCGACCGTAACCCTGTCGACCCTTTCGCTCGCACCTTTGTTTTTGTCTTCGCGTTGGCGCCTGCGCTTATGGCGGTCATGCTCGCTTTTGCAAGCGGCCGACTTGGGCCGCTCGGCAGTATCGCCCCGCTTGTCGTGCTTTCGGGGCTTGCGGTCATAGTCGCTGCTGGCGACAAAATTCTTCTTTACCGAGAACGGTTGGTTTCTTCAGCCTGGCTTGGTCTGCTGGTGGCACCGCCGGTGCTGGTCGCGCTTTCGATCGCGATTTTCCCCTGGGCGTTGGGTTCCGATCTCAAGATCGCACAACCGGCGAACGCCGAGGGTCGTTTCTACGCGGACATCTTTCAGCGCCGCACCGGCAAACCGCTGGCCTATATGAGCGGTGATCCGCGAGTTGCCCCACTCGTCGCGCTCGCCGCGCCTAGTAGACCCCACCTCTATTTTGCCTGGGCGCCGGAGCGGAGCCCGTGGGTGACTTTGACTGACA
Source organism: Pseudolabrys sp. (assembly GCA_051986235.1). Lineage (GTDB taxonomy): Bacteria > Pseudomonadota > Alphaproteobacteria > Rhizobiales > Xanthobacteraceae > Pseudolabrys. The sequence continues at coordinate 33,791 of JBPYDR010000030.1, read as the reverse complement.
TGCGCACGCAGGGCGGCATTTTGGTTTGGCCAGCTGCCGACAACAGTGGCACTCCTCCCGAGACGCTGAAAGTTCAATTTCCGGAAATGGTACCCGAGGTGCCGCGCTCATTCCCACGCGCGGTGCAGGGAATGTTACCGCTGATCCGCATCGGATGGTCGATGCAGCGGCCACAATAGCTAGTGGTAGCTTTCGCCCTCTCGCACCTTCCCGCGGAACAGCCAATAGATAAAGGCGACGTAGCCGAGAATGATTGGCAACAGCAGCAGCGTTCCAAGCAGCATAAAAATCTGGCTCGCCGGCACCGCCGCCGTATCCCAAACCGTGAGAGACGGCGGAACCAGGTAGGGGAAGTTGGAAATTACAAGTCCAAGAAAGCCAAGAAGGAAAAGCGCCATCGTTGCCAGGAATGGCGGCACCTCGCGCCCGTTCTCGATCCATCGCCATGCGAGATAGGCGGTGAGTGCCGTAACCAGAGGCACCGGCCAAAGAAAATAGAAATTGGGCAAAGTGAACCACCGGTCTGCGATGCGTGGCTGGCTGAGTGGCGTCCATAAGCTCACCGCGGCCATGCACACGAGTACTGCCAGCAGGAGAACTTTTGCTTGGCCGCGGGCGCGTTGCGCAACCGGGCCTTCCGTTTTCATCGCAAGCCACGTGGCACCCAACAGTGCGTAACCGGCGATCAGGGACAATCCGCAGAGGAAAGCAAAAGTTGTTGCCCAGTCGAATGAACCTCCGCTGAAGGCGCCATCGCGCACGGCAACTCCCTGGATCAGGCCGCCAAGGATCACACCCTGAGAGAAGCTCGCAAGAGTCGAACCTACGTTGAAGGCAATATTCCAGCCAGTCTTGCTGTACGAAACGTGGCGAAATTCAAATGCGACACCGCGAAAAACTAATGACAGAAGCATAACAATGACGGGCAGGTAAAACGCCGGCATGATGATTGAGTACGCCTTTGGAAACGCGACGAACAGACCAGCGCCGCCTAATACGAGCCAGGTCTCGTTGCCGTCCCAGTATGGTGCGATCGTGCGGGTCATCTGATCGCGCTCGCTCTCGGTGCGCGCGGTCGGGAAAAGTATGCCGATGCCCAGATCGAAGCCGTCGAGAAGTACGTACATGAATACGGCGGTACCGATCAGGGCAGCCCAGATCAGCGGGAGGTACCATTCCATGACATCGTGCCTTTCAATGCTGCATTGCCTCGCGCCCGACGTCCTGTGCGGCGGAAATCGGGCTCGGCGAAAATGGGGCCGGCTCGGCCAAAGGTTTGTGCGGACCCTGCGCAATCAGACGGTTGATGTAATAGATGCCAAACCAGAACACGACGCCGTAGGCCAGAACGAACAGCGCCAACGTGCCAGCGATCGTCGCGCTGGGCACGGGGGATGTGGCGTCGGCGGTGCGCAATATGCCTTGCGCGATCCAGGGCTGTCGCCCGCTTTCGGTCACGACCCAGCCTGCTATCACCGCGACAAAGCCCATCCACCAGCAGTGAGACATCACGCGCAAATACCAGCGCGTCTCGAACAGTGTTCCTCGCCACCACAGGAAGGCGCCGAAAAGCGCAGACGCAATCATGAAGAAGCCGATTGCGAGCATGCTGCGGAAAGCGAAAAACACAGTCTTGACCGGAGGCCGATCGGATGCAGGTACGCTGTTGAGGCCAGGAAACAATCCGTTCATGCGATGGGTCAGTACCAGTGATGCCGCTTTCGGGATCGACAATTCGAAACGGTTCACTCCCGCCACTTCGTCGGGCCAGGCAAAGATGTGAAAGTCACCCGGCTTGCTTCCGTCCCAATGCGCTTCCATGGCTGCAATTTTGATCGGCTGATGTTGCAGCGTGTTAAGTCCGTGCTGATCGCCGATGAACAACTGCAGCGGAGCCAGGATTGCGGTAAGTCCGATCGCCATCCTGAGCATCGTCCGCCCCTCTTCGAGGTGGCGGCCGGCAACGATGTAGCGCGCGCCAACCGCGAGCACGACGAAACCGGTCGTGAGGTACGCTGCGTTGAGCATGTGGGCGAAGCGATACGGAAAACTCGGATTGAAGACAATGGCGAGCCAGTCTGCCGGGTGCGCGACACCGCCACTCATCTGATGGCCGGCTGGTGTTTGCATCCAGCTGTTCGCCGAGAGAATCCAGAAAGCGGAAATCGCCGTTCCGACGGCGACAATCGCGGCTGAAAGCACGTAAAGCCACGGTGGAACGCGGTTGAAACCGAACAGCAGCACACCAAGGAACGTCGCTTCCAGAAAGAATGCGCTCAAGACTTCGTAGCCAATCAAGGGCCCGACGACATTGCCGACGACAGCAGAGAAGCGGCTCCAGTTGGTGCCGAACTGGTACGACAGGACAATCCCGGACACGACTCCCATCGCAAAAGAGACCGCAAAGATCCGCGTCCAGAATTGCATGAGGTGGTGATATCGGTCGTTGCCGGTACGCAGCCACAGCACGCCGAGGGTTGCCAGATACGCAGACAGGCCGATCGTGAAGCTCGGAAAGATGATGTGAAAAACGATGGTGAAGGCGAATTGCAAACGGGCCAGCAGGACAGGATCAAAATCCATGACGATCTCTCCGACCGAACGTCCTAAACCGAATTATAGTCGGTGTGTACAAAGCCCGGGAGAGATTTGTGTTCCGTCGGTTGCGATAAATCGAAGCGGCAAGCACGGAAGTCGCATGGTATCCACAGTGTCCGGATCAGTTCTGACGGGTGGATGCAACCGCGTTAGGCTCGGGAAATCACAATTGGCGGAATGATATGGGCAAGCAGCCAAAGCGCGCTCCAGTACGTCGTAAAGCCGACACCGGTTATTTCGGGGCTTGCCGAGCAGGGCACCGACGTCCGCACGGAATTCATCGTCGGCGTGACCACGTTTCTGGCGACGGTCCACATCGCGTTCGTCAACCCGATCATTCTTGGCAAAACCGGAATGGATCAGGGCGCGGTCTTCGCGTCGCAGCCGCCGTCAGCACTCTGGTCATGGCCTGATGTCCGCGATTACAATGCCGCTGACTATTCGACCGGCATCGGCCTTGGCTTTATCACCTACGCGCTCGCCAAAATTATCTCCGGCAAGGTGAGGGAAGCTTCGCCGGCGGTCATCGTCCTTGCCGTTCTGTTTGCAACCAAATTCGCTGTAACAGGGTGAACTTTGACCTCAACCTGGCAACTGTGGGCGGTTCTGTCGGCGATTTTTGCGGCCCTGACGGCAATATTTGCCAAGGTCGGTGTCGAAAACGTGAATGCCGATTTCGCCACCTTCGTTCGCACGATCGTTATTCTGGTGACCCTCGCTTTCATTCTTCTGGCGACCGGTCAATTTCAGTCGCCCAGCGCAATCTCTTCACGCAGTTATTTGTTTCTGTTGCTGTCGGGACTGGCCACCGGGGCATCATGGATCTGTTATTTCCGCGCGCTGAAGATCGGCGAAGCCGCCAAGGTCGCGCCGATTGACAAGCTTTCCGTCGTCTTGGTGGCTGTGTTCGGAGTTCTGTTTCTCGGGGAGCACTTGACCGCGCCGAACTGGCTGGGTGTGGCGCTAATCGCTGGCGGCGCAATTCTGGTCGCCTATCGCTGATCGAGCGCCTTTTTGATCGCCAGAAAATCGCGCCACGCAAACCGTTTTTGCAGAGGGCTACGGAGCAGGAAGGCCGGATGAAACGTCGGCATGGCGCGAATTTCGCGCTTGCCTGTTTCAAAGGTGAACCACCGCCCCCGCGTTTTGGTGATGCCCTCTTTGATGCGGAGAAGCGTCTGTGCAGACGGACCGCCGAGGCAAACCAGGATGTCAGGGTTGGCAAGCTCGATCTGCCGCAAGATGAACGGAAGGCAGATCTGCGATTCCTGCGGGGTAGGCGTGCGGTTTCCCGGTGGACGCCAGGGTACGATGTTGGCGATGTACACAGACGTTCGGTCGAACCCAATCGCCTCCAGCATGCGGTCAAGCAATTTGCCGGATCGGCCGACGAAAGGCAGACCTTCGATGTCTTCGTCGCGACCCGGTGCTTCCCCTACGAGCATCAACCGTGCTTCAGGATTGCCGTCGGCGAAGACAAGCTGGCTTGCCGTAGATTTCAGCGGGCAGCCTTCAAAGTTATCGAGAATGGAGCGCAACTCGTCGAGTGTCCTTGCGTTTTTTGCCGCCGAACGTGCCTGCATGATGGCTTCATCCGGGGCAGGCGGCGCAGCAAGCGTGGGCCGGTTCACAGAGTCGAAGTCGACAGGTGGTGCCGTCGGTCGCGTCGCGCGGGCGGCCGGTGCCGCCGGCTCAGTCGAAGCAAAACGATCGACAGGATTTTCTACTAGGAGTGCATCGACGCCCGTCTCGGCATAGAAATCGAGAAGGTCACGTGCAGGAGTGTCGCGAGAGGGGGTCACTTATTCATCCTAGCACAGGGTGAGCCCGATTGCCGCCCTCTGTGCAAAAGTGGACAATTGGCCGAGGAGAGATTCATGGCCGAGCTACCAGCCCGCGAGGCAATGGAATTCGACGTGGTCGTTGTTGGCGCCGGGCCCGCCGGGCTTGCGGCAGCGATCCGCCTCAAGCAGATCAATGCCGACGTTTCCGTCGTGGTCGTGGAGAAAGGTTCCGAGGTCGGCGCGCATATCCTCTCGGGCGCCGTGATCGACCCGATCGGGCTCGATCGGCTGTTGCCTGACTGGCGTTCGGAAGACACGCCCATCAAGACCTCCGTTACAGACGATCGCTTTTATTATCTTTCAGAATCCGGAGTGATTCGGCTGCCAAATTTCATGATGCCGCCATTGATGAACAATCACGGCAACTACATCGTCTCGCTCGGCAACGTCTGCCGTTGGCTGGCGACAAAGGCGGAAGCGCTTGCCGTCGAGATCTATCCCGGGTTTGCCGCCACGGAAGTTCTTTATGACGCGAATGGCGTGGTTGCGGGTGTCGCTACAGGCGACATGGGCGTGGGCAAAAACGGGGAGCCCAAGGACAATTTTACCCGTGGCATGGAACTGCGCGCGAAATACACGCTATTCGCCGAAGGAGCGCGCGGGAATCTCGCCAAGCAATTGATCCCGAAGTTTGACCTTGCGAACGACCGCTCGCCGCAGAAATTCGGGCTCGGCCTGAAAGAGCTTTGGCAGGTTGGATCGGACAAACACCGCAAGGGGCTGGTACAACACACTTTCGGATGGCCGCTCGACAACTCGACCGGCGGCGGCTCATTTCTCTATCATCTTGACGACAACCTGGTTTCAGTCGGATTTGTTGTGCATCTCAACTATTCAAATCCGTATCTGTCACCCTTCGAGGAATTCCAACGCTTCAAGACACACCCGCTGGTGCGCGATACCTTCGATGGCGGCAAAAGGCTCGCCTACGGCGCACGCGCTCTCACCGAGGGCGGATATCAATCGGTGCCGAAGCTTTCATTTCCGGGCGGCGCGCTGATTGGTTGCGACGCGGGCTTCATGAACGTGCCGCGCATCAAGGGCAGCCACAACGCCATTCTTTCCGGGATTGCGGCCGCCGAATCCGTCGCGGCGGCGCTGTCGTCCGGGCGCAGCCACGATGAGTTGTCGGACTATGATGCGGGTTGGCGCAACTCGCCCATCGGCAAAGACCTTTGGAAAGTGCGCAATGCCAAGCCGTTGTGGTCGAAATTCGGGACGCTTGTGGGCATCACGCTCGGGGGGCTCGATATGTGGGCAAATACGCTCGGCTTCTCGTTATTCGGTACAATTCAGCACGATAAGCCTGATTGCGCCTCTCTAAAACCAGCAGCTGAATGTACGCCCGTGTCGTATCCGAAGCCCGACGGTAAAATTACCTTCGACCGACTCTCATCGGTCTTCCTTTCAAATACCAATCACGAAGAAGACCAGCCGGTTCACCTTGAGGTTAGCGATCTCGGCCTCCAAAAGAGATCCGAGCACGATGTCTTTGCAGGGCCTTCGACTCGCTATTGTCCTGCCGGAGTCTATGAATGGGTGGAAGACGCGGGTTCTGAAAAATATGTGATCAACGCCCAAAATTGTGTCCACTGCAAAACCTGTGACATCAAGGACCCAAACCAAAACATAAATTGGGTTCCCCCCGAGGGCGGTGGGGGGCCTAACTATCCGAATATGTGAACTTCGGGCCGATCCGGTCACGATACTGCCACACCGGCCGCGTCATGGTGGCCGATGTCGCGCCGCGCGGGACGTTCTTGCGGGGGCGGCGCAAAAAGGCCATTCTCGGCTTAACATTCGGTGGTTCGCGTGCGAATCCGCCGCAACCGCTTCATTGGAGCACTGCCCGTGACCCTTTCAAGTTTCGGCCGCTGCGTTGCCGGCAGCGCGCTGGCCGCCTTTCTGGCGGCAGCAACCACCCCTCTTGCCGCGCAACAGACAAGTGCTTTGCAATCCAGCGCCATCAGCGCCTCGGGAAGCTACCTGGCTGCGCGCCACGCCGGCCAGCAGCGAGACGCCGCTGCTGCTGCCGCCTATTACCGGGCGGCACTGAAGCGTGATCCGAACAATGGCGAATTGCTTGACCGTGTCTTCCTCGCATTCCTGGTCGACGGGGATGTCGATGAGGCTGTGAAATTTGCCGAGCGCGTGGCGCAGGCCGACAAGAATGATCGCGTCGCCCGCCTAGTGCTTGGGGTGAATTCGCTCAAGCGCAAGCAGTATTTGCCGGCGCGGCGCGACCTTGCTCAGTCGATCCGCGGACCGATTACCGATCTGACGGCAACGTTGCTTTCCGCATGGAGCGGCCTTGGCGCCAATGATAGCAAGGGCGCGATCGCGGCGATCGACCATCTCGCGGGACCGGAGTGGTATGCGATTTTCAAAGATCTCCATGCCGGCCTGATCTACGACCTGGCCGGCAATCAAAAGGAAGCCGGCAAGCGTCTTGAGCGTGCCTACAAGTTAGACTCTACGGCTCTGCGCGTCGTGCAAGCCTACGGCAGTTGGGTTTCGCGCAACCGCTCGCCCAAAGAGGCCATGACGGTTTTCGAGACCTTCGACAAAACGCTGCCACTCCATCCGCTCGTGGTCGAGGCGATGGACAAGCTCAAGGCAGGCGAGAAATTGCCGCCACTGGTCGCCAACGTTCAGGCCGGTGCCGCTGAGGCACTTTATGGCCTCGGCGCATCTCTTGGCCGGCGAGGCGGTGAGGACCTGGGCTTGGTCTATCTGCAGCTTTCGCTCTTCCTCAGCCCCAATCATCCGCTTGCATTGCTGTCGCTTGCCGATCTTTATGAATCTCTCAAGAAACCGGAGCTGGCGATCAAGATCTACGATCGCGTGCCTCCGAGTTCGCCGTTGCACCGCAACGCTGCTATCCAGATGGCGGCCAATCTCGATAGTCTCGACCGGGCCGACGAGGCGCAGAAGCATCTGGAAGCGCTGATCAAGCAAAATCCGGATGATCTCGAAGCGATCATGGCGCTTGGCAATGTGTTGCGGGGGCACAAGAAATTTGCCGAATGCGCCAACGTTTATTCGAAGGGTATATCCACGATACAAAAGCCTGAAAAGGCGAACTGGGTCGTCTTTTATTTCCGCGGCATTTGCTACGAGCGCTCGAAGCAGTGGGCGAAGGCTGAGGCGGATCTTATGAAGGCGCTCGAGTTATTCCCCGATCAGCCACACGTTCTCAATTATCTTGGTTATTCATGGATCGACCAGGGCATCAAACTGGACGAAGGCATGGAGATGATCAAGAAAGCGGTCCAGCAGCGTCCTGATGATGGCTACATCGTCGACTCACTGGGCTGGGCCTACTACCGACTTGGCAATTACGAGGAAGCGACCAAACAGTTAGAACGCGCGATCGAGCTCAAGCCTGAAGACCCAACGATCAACGATCATCTCGGCGATGCGTATTGGCGGATAGGCCGCGTGCTGGAGGCCAGATTCCAATGGGCCCATGCGCGTGATCTCAAACCGGATGCGGAAGAGCTTCCCAAAATTGAGGAGAAGCTCAAGGAAGGTCTTCCCGACGAAACTTCGTCACAGGCCAAGGCAGGCAAGAAGAGCGGTGACGGCGGCTAAACGCCGTTGCTTAAGCGATAGGTTTTTCGTGTGAGCGCGACGCTGCTCGAAAAGGCTCCTGCAAAAATCAATCTGACGTTGCGGATTGTCGGTCGCCGGCCCGACGGCTACCACGAGATCGAGAGCTTGGTTGCGTTCGCCGATTTTGGCGACGTGCTGACGTTGTGTACTGACGCCGCAGAGGGACTCGAAATCACGGGCCCCTTTGGTGGGAAGAGCGGGCCCATTGGCGAAAATCTGGTTCTCAAGGCGGTCGCCGCGGGACGGGAGCGAGTTGCTGACCTGCGGGCCGGCAATTTTCTGCTTGAGAAGAACATTCCGGTCGCGGCAGGTCTCGGTGGCGGTTCCGCCGACGCGGCCGCGACCCTACGGCTTGTTGCTCGCGTCAATGCGCTTGCGTTGGATGATCCCAGACTAATGTCGGCGGCCCGCGCAATAGGCGCCGACGTTCCCGTTTGTCTTCATCCGCAGGCGCGGATCATGCGCGGTGTCGGCGAGCGGCTATCCGCGCCGATCGATTTGCCGGTATTGTCGGCGCTGCTGGTCAATCCACTTGTGCCGTTGGCTACACGAGACGTCTTCGGCAAATTTGCTGGTGGGCGAGGTGGTGCCGATAACGCCGATTCCGTGCCGAAAGAATTCGATCACCTCATCGATTTTCTGGAGCGGCACGATAACGATCTCGCGGATGCAGCCTGCGCTTGCGCCCCTGTCATCGGTGAGATTTTAGAAACCTTGCGCGCCCTACCAGGCGCCAGACTTGCCCGTATGTCGGGGTCGGGACCGACGTGTTTCGCGCTGTTCGCCGCGCCTAGCGAAGGGACGGCGGCAGCGCAGAAACTTCGGGCCGAGCGTCGAGACTGGTGGGTCCAGTCCGCTGCAATCGGCTAGCGCCCAGCGAGCCTCAATGGGCGCGCCCAATGCAAAATGCTACCGCCTCTTCCAGCGCCGACTTGATCTCAGACGGCGGCACCAGCGCCAATGCATCGGTGGCAATCGCGCCATAGTGGCGGGCGCGGCCAACGGTGTCCTCGATCGAATGGTGTTTGGCCATCAACGTGATCGCCTGATCAAGGTCGCCGTCGCGGATATCGCCTTCGCCCAACGTTCGGTTCCAGAACGTGCGTTCACTTTCGGTGCCCCGTCGGAAGGACAGAACTACCGGCAGAGTGATTTTCCCTTCTCGGAAATCGTCTCCGACGTTCTTTCCGAGTTTCGCGGATTTGCCGCCATAGTCGAGCGCGTCGTCGATCAACTGAAAGGCAATTCCAAGGTTCATTCCGAACGATCGGCAGGCCGCGAGTTCTGCCTTCTCTTTTGCCGCGAGGGCGGGACCCACTTCACACGCAGCGGCAAACAACTCCGCGGTCTTGGCGCGGATGACTGAAAGGTACTCGTCTTCGTTGGTGGCCGTATTTTTGGCGGTGCCAAGTTGCATGACTTCACCTTCTGCGATCACCGCGGCCGCGGACGACAAGATATCGAGTGCGTGCAGATTTCCGACATCGACCATCATCTTGAACGCCTGGCCGAGAAGAAAATCACCGACAAGCACGCTCGCCTCGTTGCCCCAGAGCATCCGCGCGGCCACTTTGCCGCGGCGCAGATCGCTTTCGTCGACTACGTCATCGTGCAGAAGAGTGGCCGTGTGCATGAATTCAACCGCGGCGGCGAGTTTGATATGACCGTCGCCCGCATAGCCGCTGAGCCTCGCCATCGCCAGAGTGAGCATCGGTCGAAGCCGCTTGCCGCCGGATGAAATCAGATGGTTGGCGACCTCGGGGATCATCGCGACGTCAGATCCGGTACGAGCTAAAATCGTCGAATTGACGCGCTCCATATCCGGAGCCACCAATTCGGCCAACCGATTGAGCGAAGCTGGGTTTGGACTTTCAAATGGAAGAATGACGGCCATTTCATCTCCAGCACTTAGAAAGGGCGAGCATAGGAATGCTATGCTACAGCGGCAAGTCCAATAGATTGCCGCATCAAGTCAATTTGACGCGGACGTTGTCGGCAGGCTGAATGGCCGGACTGACAAATGGCCCAATATAGACTCAAGTCCATGCGCGAACTCATCCGTACCAATGACGCTGTCCTGGTTTCGGCAGTGGTGGCTTTGCTTGAGAGCGCCGGGTTTCGGCCGCTGGTATTCGATCAGAACATGAGCGTTTTGGAGGGGTCGCTGGGCGTCCTGCCGCGTCGCGTTTTGGTGGCAGAAGAATACGAGTTGCGGGCGCGGCGGCTGTTGGAAGAGGCCGGCCTAGGCCACGAGCTTCGCCCTGATGGAAGCTGAGATCGAAACCACTGAAGATGCTGTCCTCGGGGGCAGGCTACGATTGCGGCAGCCTGCGCGCGGCCATCGCGTCGGTCACGATGCCATTCTGCTGGCCGCGGCAACGGGAGCTCGCGGCGGTGAGCATGCAGTCGACCTGGGGGCCGGTGTTGGCGCGGCGGGTCTCGCGCTTGCGGCGCGTGTAACCGGATTGAAGGTCACGCTCGTCGAGGTCGATCCGACGCTGTGCGCGCTTGCGGCGTACAATGCGCGGCTCAATCAACTCGATGGCCGGGTCCGGGCACTCGCGGCCGACGTGGAAAGCTCGAGGGCGCTTGATGGCGGTGGGCTGACTTCCGAAAGCGCGGATCGTGTCTTGATGAACCCGCCCTTTCACGACGCGCGCCGGCAAAATGTCTCGCCCGATCCCCGCCGTCGTCTCGCGCATATCGGCGCGCCCGGGCTCCTCGGCCGCTGGGTCGACACCGCCGCGCGGCTTTTGAGATCGCGTGGTGTCTTGACGCTCATCTGGCGCGCCGATGGATTGGACGAGGTTCTCGGCGCGCTCGCAACTTCATTCGGAGATACAGCCGTCCTGCCGGTGCTGCCGCGCGCCGAGGCGCCCGCTATCCGCGTGCTGGTGCGAGCGGTGAAGGGCGCCGACGGCCCGCGCAAGGACTATCCGGCCCTCGCGCTCAATGACGAGAACGCTCAGCCGACGCCGGCTGCCGAAGCCGTGCTGCGCAACGGAAAGACTCTTACGATTGCCGATGCCTGAGCGGGGGTTGCCTAAACCTTGCGCCGTTTGGGCATAAATTCACGCCACTGCCGACCTGCGAACTGACGTCGCACTCGTTCCAAGCTCGTGTCGTTCAGGCGCGAAAGGCCAATAACGCTGCCGATCAACATGAACAGGAGTGTGATCTTGGGATCCATCGATCCGCCTCTTTAATAGTGCCGGCGCCTGATAACGTGCAAAAAGCATTCCAAAGTTAAAAAACAGGCAACGCCGGTCCATTTCAGAGCAAATCGCCCAAATTTGAGCGACGCGGCGCCGGTCCGGTTCCCAAAATGTCGCATGATGTTGGTGTCCGCCTTTGACTCATGGGCCGGTGCCTGCCTATCTGAGTGCAATGGCCAGCGAAAATGCCTCCCAGCCCGCTTTCGGCAAACGTCTGATCGATTTTTCCGCCCGCCTTATCCCGCGGCGCTTCCGCAGCGACATACCGGTCGTGCCGGTGGTACGCCTTGCCGGAGTTATCGGCGTCGTGACGCCTTTGCGGCCCGGGTTGTTGCTGTCCTCGATTGCAAAGTCGCTAGAGCGCGCCTTTTCCACGCCTCGCGCGCAAGCGGTGGCCTTGATTATCAACTCACCGGGGGGCTCTCCCTCGCAATCACACCTGATCTTCCGACGCATCCGGCAGCTCGCCGACGAGAAAAAATTACCGGTGTTGGCCTTCGTCGAGGATGTTGGCGCATCGGGAGGCTACATGTTGGCCTGCGCCGCCGACGAAATCGTGTGCAATGAGTTCTCGATCGTCGGGTCGATCGGTGTCGTAGGCGCGACCTTCGGATTCACCGAGCTCATGAACAAGGTCGGAATCGAGCGGCGGCTTTACACATCAGGGGATCGGAAAGCGATGCTCGATCCGTTCCTGCCGGAGAAGCCAGAGGACGTGAAGCGCATCAAAGCTATTCAAAACGAGATTCACGAGAACTTTATTGCGCTTGTGAAGGAGCGGCGTGGGTCGAAGTTGAAGGGCTCCGACAAAAATCTGTTCTCAGGCGAGTTCTGGATCGCACAGAAGGCGATCGAACTCGGGTTGGCGGACAGTTTCGGCGATTTGCGTTCGACCCTGCGTCAACGTTTTGGTGAAAAAGTCCACACGCCGCTCATCTCTGCTGAGCGCTCCATGTTCGGGCGTAGATTGCCGAGTGTTAATATGATCGATGCGTTCGTTCAGAAACCCGGTCTTGCCGACGATCTTATTTCCGCACTCGAGATTCGCGCTTTTTGGTCGCGGTACGGGCTCTAGTTCGGCCTAATGCGCTTTCTTGGCGTGGGGTTCCGGCCGTAAATGTGGGCGACTCTGTGCCGCTGGCTGGCCACTTGCGCCAATCCACATTCGCCCCGAAAATGCCGCCTTCTCAACTGACCCTTTGTCGGTTGATATTCGATCGGAGCTGCGCATGCCGACGTTCTTGCTCTCGCCGCTGGTGAAATGGTCGCTCGTCGCGTTGGGCGGCGCCATGGTCGTGCACTGGGCGGTCAAGGAAGCGCGCCGCATCAATGAAGAGCTCGAGCAGGCGAGGCGCGTGAAAGCCAAAATAACCGACGCGGAAAATCGGCCGACGCTTCGCCGCGATCCGACAACCGGCGAATACCGGCTCTGATATTTCCTAATTCCTGGGTTGATCAGGCCGCGTCAGCGGTCCGCAGCGCCTTTGTGGCCGCCGATCATGGCGCTGAAGAACAGCAGGATCAGCACCCAGCCGATCAGCTGAAACGAGAGCATCGTATATCCCCAACTGCGATCATGCTTTTCTTGTAGATCGGTTGCGTGGGATATCAGCGGCGGTTCAACAGCGCGTAAAAGGACCTCGACTTGACCCACTATGGGGCCACCTCTAGGGTCGAATCTATTCCTGTGCTTAACAATCAGTATCCATCCGATGGCCGAAGCCAGACTTCTCGCCAGCGACGGCGCACATCAAGGCACCCTGGACCCGACGCGGTCATTCCAGGGGCTGATCCTTGCCCTGCAGCAGTATTGGGCGAATTGGGGCTGCGTAATCCTACAACCCTACGACATGGAGGTGGGAGCCGGGACGTTTCACCCTGCGACCACCTTGCGGGCACTTGGCCCGAAGCCCTGGAACGCTGCCTACGTGCAGCCGTCGCGGCGTCCGAAGGATGGCCGTTACGGCGAGAACCCGAACAGGCTGCAGCACTACTACCAGTTTCAAGTGATCCTGAAGCCGTCGCCTCCCGACATTCAGGATTTGTATCTCAATTCACTGAAGACGATCGGCATTGATCCGAAGATTCACGACATTCGTTTCGTCGAGGATGATTGGGAAAGTCCCACATTGGGTGCGTGGGGTCTTGGCTGGGAGTGCTGGTGCGACGGCATGGAAGTTTCGCAGTTCACCTACTTCCAGCAGGTCGCCGGATTTGAATGCTCACCTGTTGCCGGTGAACTCACCTACGGTCTTGAGCGGCTCGCAATGTATGTTCAGGGCGTCGACAACGTATTTGCACTTAATTTCAACGGGCGCACCGACGACAAGAAGGTCACGTACGGCGACGTGTTTCTGCAGGCCGAACAGGAATATTCACGGCATAATTTTGAAATTGCCGACACCGCGATGCTGTTCGAGCAGTTCAAGATGGCAGAGGTTGCCTGTAAAAAATATCTCGCGGCGGGCTGGGCCGACGGCAAGAAACAGCGTCATCTTCTGGCGCTTCCAGCCTACGACCAGTGCATAAAGGCAAGCCACGTATTTAATCTCCTTGACGCGCGTGGCGTGATTTCAGTTACCGAACGGCAGAGCTACATCCTACGCGTGCGCGAATTGGCGAAAGCATGCGGTGAGGCGTGGCTCGCCACCGAAGGTGGTGGCGCCGCCTAGGACGACGGGCCGTTTGTGTTCTGCGACGGCGGTCCGGCAGCATTTCAGCAATGCCGTGTCGTCATCGGTTGCGAGCAGGAGCGAGGCCTTTGCAAGCGCCGAGCCGGCTTCGTCGGGTTCCTCGGGGTTTTCCGGTGGTGGTGGCGGCTCCGGCGGCGGAGGTGGAGGCGGCGGCGGTTGGTAAAAGCCCGAGCGCATGGTGACAGCCGCGCGCTCCCTTGCTAGGCAGTCGCGCGACGCAACATTTCACGTTTCCGCCAATGCCAGATCTTCTGCTCGAATTGCTGTCCGAGGAAATACCTGCGCGTATGCAGGCGCGGGCGGCCGAGGACCTGCAAAAGATGGTGACCGACCGGTTGGTGACGGCCGGTCTCGTTTACGAGGGTGCCAAGGCCTTTGTCACGCCGCGCCGGCTCGCGTTGTCGGTGCACGGCGTGCCTGCGCGCCAGCCTGACATCAAGGACGAAAAGAAAGGGCCGCGGGTCGGTGCGCCCGAGAACGCCATTGCCGGATTTCTCAAGGCTGCCGGCCTTAAGTCGATCAAGCAGGCGAAGGTTCAGCCGGACAAGAAGGGTGATTTCTACGTTGCAGTGATCAACAAGCCGGGAAGGCCGACGCTCGATGTGATTGCCGAGATGATTCCCGAGATGGTGCGGAGCTTTCCGTGGCCAAAATCCATGCGGTGGGGCTCGGGCCGGCTCAGCTGGGTGCGTCCGCTTCATTCGATCGTCGCAACTTTTGGCCCGGAAACCGAGGAGCCCGCTGTCGTTCCCTTCGATATCGACGACATAAAGGGTGGTGACGAAACGCGCGGGCATCGCTTCATGGCGCCGGGTCCGATCAAGGTGCGTCACTTCGAGGACTACGTTGCAAAGCTCGAAAAGGCCAAAGTTGTTCTCGACCCGGCGCGGCGCGCCGACATGATCCTCGCTGACGCCAAGAATCTCGCTTTCGCGCAGGGCTATGAGCTGGTGGAAGACGAGGGGTTGCTGGCCGAAGTCGCGGGGCTCGTTGAATGGCCGGTAACGCTTATGGGGACGTTCGACAAAAGTTTCCTGTCGATCCCGGACGAAGTCATCCGCGCGACCATCCGCAATAACCAGAAATGCTTCGTGCTGCGTGATCCGCAGACGGCCAAGCTCGCGAACAAATTCATTCTAGTTGCCAATGAAGAAGCCGCCGACGGCGGCCGGGCGATCGTCGCCGGCAACGAGCGCGTGATCCGCGCGCGGCTTTCCGACGCAAAGTTCTTCTACGAGACCGATCTGAAGACGCGCCTCGAAGAGAGGCTGCCAAAGTTCGAGCACATCGTGTTCCACGAGAAACTCGGCACGCAGGCTGCGCGCATTGCTCGTATCAGGGCACTCGCCGGCCAGCTTGCGCCGAATGTCGACGCCGACGCCGCGAAGGCCGAGCGTGCCGCTGACCTGTGCAAGGCCGATCTTTTGACGGACGTCGTCGGCGAGTTCCCCGAGCTGCAGGGGCTGATGGGTCGCTACTACGCCGAGGCGCAGAACGAAGATGAAGCTGTCGCGCACGCTTGCGAGGATCACTACAAGCCGAAAGGTCCTGACGATCTCGTGCCTGCTGAGCCAGTTTCGGTGGCCGTGGCGCTCGCGGACAAGATCGACACGCTGACCGGATTCTGGGCGATCGACGAGAAGCCGACAGGATCGAAAGACCCTTACGCGTTGCGGCGCGCAGCTTTGGGCGTGATCAGACTGGTGATCGACAACAAGCTGCGCCTGCCTCTCAAGAGCGTCTTTCAAAAGGCAGTTAAAAATTTTTCGGCCGGCGATGACTTGCTTTCATTTTTTGCCGATCGCCTGAAGGTCCAGCTGCGCGAGCAGGGCGCGCGACACGATCTGGTCGACGCCGTGTTTTCACTCCCGGGCCAGGACGATCTGCTGATGGTCGTCCGTCGCGTGGAGGCGCTTGGCAAATTCCTCGACAGCGATGATGGAAAGAATCTGCTCGCCGGCTACAAGCGCGCGACCAACATCATTCGGATCGAAGAGAAAAAAGACAAGCGCGAGTACGTAGGCGCGCCCGATTCAAAGAAGTACCAGCTCTCCGAAGAGAACGCGTTGGCCGAAGCCATCGACGTCGCAAAGAAAGAAGCCTCGGCGTCTGTCACCAAGGAAGATTTCGCGGCAGCGATGCGTGCAATGGCCAAACTACGCCCGCGCGTGGACGCGTTTTTCGACAAAGTTACCGTCAACGTCGACGATAAAGCCTTACGCGAGAATCGCCTGAGGCTGCTCAATGAGATTCGTGAAGCGACTCGATCGGTCGCGGATTTCTCAAAGATCGAGGGATAACTGGGCTCTGCGCGCGCATAGAACTTCGCAGTGCTTTTGCGATGTCATAAAGTGGAACTGTCCGGCTTTCCCGCCGTTTTCAATCGCATTGCCAGCCAAAAAGGGGAGTAATCATGACCGTCAGCATTGCGCATTTGCAGCCGATCGTGGCGCTCATTGCCGGCATTCTGATTCTCATCATTCCGCGTCTTCTCAACATCATCGTCGCGGTCTATCTGATCTTGATCGGCCTGCTCGGTCTGGGCCTTTTCCGCTGATCGGAATCGGGACTTGCGCAGGCCCATGCGGCGGTGCTTTTAGATGCCGTCGTCCCACCAATGTTGCTTGACCTATGGCTAAAAGAAATCGTGCGCGTACCAGCTTAAAGCGTAAAAAACACGCGGTGCGGAAGTCCTCCCCGCCCAGGGCCCGGTCCAAGGATAAGGCGGCCGTCCCGCGATCCAGAGGCAAATGGGTCTACGGCTTCGGCGATGGCCGTGCCGAGGGCACGGCCTCGATGCGCGATCTCCTTGGCGGCAAGGGTGCGGGGCTCGCTGAGATGGCCAATCTGAAGCTGCCGGTTCCCCCTGGTCTCACCATCACGACCGAGGTTTGCACCTACTACTACGGTCACAACAAGCAGTACCCGAAGGATCTGCGCGATCAGGCCGAGAAAGCCCTGGCACGGGTTGGTCGCATCACCGGAAAGAAGTTCGGCGACGAGACAAATCCTCTTCTGGTCTCGGTGCGCTCCGGCGCCCGCGCCTCGATGCCGGGCATGATGGACACCGTGCTCAATCTTGGTCTGAACGACGAAACCGTTGAGACGCTCGCAAAGAAATCAGGCGATCGGCGCTTCGCCTACGACAGCTATCGCCGTTTCATCACTATGTATTCCGATGTGGTGCTCGGCGTCGGCCACGAACATTTCGAAGAATTGCTAGATCGCCACAAGGAGCAGCAGGGCTATACGCTCGATACGGACTTGTCCGCCGATGATTGGGCTGATCTCGTCGTTCGCTACAAGAACCGCGTGAAGGATGAGCTCGGCCACGACTTTCCTCAAGACCCCCATGAGCAACTCTGGGGCGCAATCGGTGCGGTGTTTGGCTCGTGGATGAACCAGCGCGCCATTACGTATCGCAAGCTGCACAATATTCCGGAAAGTTGGGGCACTGCGGTCAACGTGCAGGCGATGGTGTTTGGCAACATGGGCGACACCTCGGCGACCGGCGTTGCGTTCACCCGCAATCCCTCGACTGGTGAGAAGAAACTCTACGGCGAATTCCTGATCAATGCGCAAGGCGAAGACGTCGTCGCCGGCATACGTACGCCGCAGGAGATCAGTGAGGCCGCCCGGAAGGAAGCCGATTCTGACAAGCCTTCGATGGAATATGCGTTGCCGAAGGCCTACGCCGAGCTCAAGCGTATCTACAACGTGCTCGAGCGGCACTATCGCGACATGCAGGACGTGGAATTCACGGTAGAGCAGGGCAAGCTCTGGATGCTGCAGACGCGATCGGGCAAGCGCACGGCCAAGGCCGCGCTTCGCATCGCGGTCGAGTTGGCCAACGAAGGGCTGATATCGAAAAACGATGCTGTCCTGCGCGTCGACCCGCTCAGCCTCGACCAATTGCTGCATCCGACCATCGATCCGCGTGCGCATCGACGCGTCATCGCCACCGGCCTGCCGGCCTCGCCGGGTGCGGCCAGCGGTGAGATTGTTTTCTCGCCCGATGAAGCAGCGCAGCTGAAATCCGATGGCAAAAAAGTCGTCCTCGTACGCATAGAAACATCGCCGGAGGACATTCATGGGATGCATGCGGCCGAAGGAATTCTGACGACACGCGGCGGCATGACATCACATGCGGCAGTTGTGGCGCGCGGAATGGGGAAGCCATGTGTTTCCGGCGCTGGTTCGCTGCGCGTCGACTATGCAGCGGGAACCATGGTTGCCGGCGGTCAAAGCTTCAAAAAAGGAGATTACATCACTGTCGATGGCTCAACCGGACAGGTGCTGGCCGGCAAGGTTGATATGGTCGAACCGCAATTGTCCGGCGAGTTTGCAACCTTGATTGGTTGGGCCGACAAAGTCCGCCGTCTGGGCGTGCGGGCGAACGCTGATACACCGACGGACGCCAAGGCTGCAGTTCGCTTCGGCGCCGAGGGCATCGGGCTCTGTCGGACCGAACACATGTTTTTTGAATCTGACCGTATCCAGGCGGTTCGCGAGATGATTCTTGCCGATGACGAAAGGTTGCGTCGCGCGGCGATCGTCAAGCTGCTGCCGATGCAGCGTGCCGATTTCGTTGAATTGTTCGAGATTATGGCTGGTCGACCGGTGACCATCCGGCTCCTGGATCCGCCACTGCACGAATTTCTCCCTCATGGTGAAGCTGAGATCGCGGAAGTGGCGGCCGCCATGGGAGAAGATCCCAAGAAACTTGCCGCCCGCGCGAACGAGCTTTCCGAATTCAATCCGATGCTCGGCTTTCGGGGTTGCCGTATTGCGATCGCCTATCCGGAAATTGCCGAGATGCAGGCGCGCGCTATTTTTGAAGCGGCGCTTGAGGCCGCCAAGCGCACGGGCAAACCCGTGGTGCCGGAAGTCATGGTGCCGTTGATCGCAACAAAGACCGAACTTGATCTCGTAAAGGCTCGCATCGATGCCATGGCGCAGGCCGTCGCAAAGGAAAAAAATACGAAGGTCGACTATCAGGTCGGTACGATGATTGAGCTACCGCGTGCCTCTTTGCTGGCCGATGAAATCGCGCAGAGCGCCGAATTCTTCTCATTCGGCACGAACGATCTAACGCAAACGACATTCGGGATTTCGCGCGATGACGCGGCCAGTTTTCTGGGCATCTACACGGCACGCGGCATACTTCCAGTTGATCCATTCGTTTCCATCGATCAGCGCGGCGTCGGCGAACTTGTCAGAATTGGGGTCGAGCGCGGCCGCAAGGTCAGACCAAAGCTGAAAGTCGGTATTTGCGGTGAACATGGGGGCGACCCGGCATCGGTTGCGTTCTGTCACGAAGCGAAACTTGACTACGTGTCGTGTTCGCCGTTCCGCGTGCCAATTGCACGCCTGGCGGCCGCTCAGGCTGCGCTTGGCAAGTCGGCAGCGAACCAAGGGTAGAAACGAAGACTAGACCGCCACCTTGCCGAGGAAATCTTCCACTTCGAGCCGCAGGTTAGCGACGGCGTGATCGGACGGCCTCAGAGGCGTCGCGAACGACCTCTGCCGAGGCGCGCGTTTGCGCTGCCGCTCCGGCGACGTCGCCAAGGCGATGAAATCTCGCTGGTCGCTGAGTTCTGCTGTTCAACAGATGCAGCGACCGCCAAGGTATTTCGTGATCTCACGGACTCGCGTGGGCGCGCGGCCTCGATCGTCGCGTTGAGCGCAAGCAAGTTCGTCTGCCCCGCGAGTTACGGATCAGCTTGACCGCGTCGCCGATCTTCTGAGCACCGTCTGCCAGCCCACCGATCGCACCATCGGTGGCGCGCGCCGCGCTCGTGGCAAGGCCGACAATGTTCGTCGTGTGGGTCAGTTGACGACTGATCTCGGCGCTAGAACGCGACAGCTCGTCAGCGGCAACCGCCTGGCCTTCACGTAGTGCTCCCTTGCTCTTTCGTCGCCATCGCTTCAAGGATGTTCTTGACGTAGCTCCTCGACATGTCGATGGCAGCAAGGAAGAGAACATGCCGGCCCGCAAAAAATACCGTCGGCAATATTGTGCTGGAGCAATTGCCATATAGTTAATTTTTGTTTCCCTTTCGCTATGGCGAAAACTGCGAACTTTGCCGACCCACGGCGGTAGCGCCTCGCGGGATAGGGCGGTCGTGCCGCCCGCGAAGTTAACGCCTTCGCAAGGTTAATCGGACCATAAAAATCTGTCGTATCGCCATCAGTCGATGGCGAGGCGGTGGCGGGACGTTGTGGCGTGGCGTTGAGTGGACAGCACGTGGTGTCACCTGGGCGTCGGCGGCTGAAGGGAGCCGTGTCGATAGCCATTGGAGCGGCCGCACTGACGCTCCTTCCCAGCCGGATTGCGTTTCAGGATCTCGGCGCGCTGATCGCCAGACAACCGGCTGTCACCAAACGTTGGCAACAGCATCTCATCGCGTCTCCCTTCGGCACGATCCATGCCGCGATGTTCAGTCTGCCGAGGCCCGTGGGCACCGCGATCCCGCATCCCCCCATCTATGCGCTTGCGAATTTCGATCCGCTGGCCATCACCGGATCGATCGGAAGGCAGCCGCTTGGCGATGGGACGGCGCCTTTGCAGTTTCCCAAGGCCAACCGTAGATCCAAAAGCGACTCGCTCATCGTGCGCGATCGCGAACCGGTCCCGCCGCTTCCGTCAATCTCCGCGATTGAGCCCGAGGCGACGCCAAAGGACGAAGCCGATGGCCGCTTCGAGCCCTATGCGAAATATGAATTTTTGACACCGGGTGACCGCAGTTCAACGCCCGATGTCGAATTGCCGTATGTGGATATGCCGCCCGCCAATCTCACTCCCGTTGCGCCTCCCGGTGCCAAAAAGGACTCATCGCAGCTTTATTTCGGAATCGAACCGATGACAGGCAGTGGCGAAGGGATTGCTCCTTGGGCACCTGGCGAAGCGCCTGTCGTGCTCGCCTCGCGCGGCGATCCGGACATCAAACAGTCGGCGCTGACGCCTGTGCCGCCGGAGAACGAAATCAAAGCCGGGGAGAGCGTTGCCAGCAAAGGTGAGGTGACTGGTATTGATCAGCGGCCGCATACGCCGGCCGAGCGGCTGGCGCTGACCGGCGTCGCTCGTGCAAAGGCCGAAAAGTGTCTCGCGAACGCCGTGTATTTTGAATCGCGCGGCGAGTCAGTGCGCGGGCAGATTGCCGTGGCGCAAGTCGTGATGAACCGAGTCTTCTCGCCGTTCTATCCGAACGATGTCTGCGGGGTCGTCTACCAGAACGCTCACCGGCACAACGCCTGTCAGTTCACTTTCGCCTGTGACGGCATTCCCGACGTCGTTACTGAGCCCGATGCCTGGGAGCGCGCCAAGCGCATCGCCCGCGACATGCTCGACGGCAAGCTGTGGATGCCGGAAGTATCGAAGTCTACGCACTACCATGCGTATTGGGTGCGGCCCGACTGGGTCAACGAGATGAAGAAGATCTACAAGCTCGGTGTGCATACCTTCTATCGTCCCCGCGCATGGGGTGAGGGCGACGATGAGCCCACCTGGGGCGACGCGGCGACGACCGAAAAGGAGACCGCGGCGGAGGAGGCAAAAGGCCCAGTAAGCCATAGTGCTGAATGGCTTAAGTCCGAAGAAGGCCAGGCCTCGACCCGGCAGAAAAACGCACGCAAATAGTTCCTGACGTCCAAATATGCGTGGCGCAAATGCGCCGGATCACGAATATTCGTTTGGGAGCACAATACGTTGCTCCTATATGGTCGCGTGCCAGTGCGGCCGGAGCGCTATTGATGGCGATGCATGCGACAGCCGAAAAATCAAAATCCGTCGATTGGCGGACGCCTGCTGTCGTAGTTGCTTGCGGCTGCCTCATTGCGATGATCAGTTTCGGCCCACGCTCATCGCTCGGCTTTTTTCTGGCGCCTCTGTCGCAGACAAATCATTGGGGCCGCGACGTCTTCGCTTTCGCCGTTGCGATACAGAACCTGCTGTGGGGTATCGGTCAACCCTTCGCCGGCGGGATTGCCGATCGCTTCGGTACAAATCGCGTGCTCTGCGTCGGCGCTGCGCTCTATGCGCTTGGGCTCGCGATCATGGCGCGCTCGACCACGCCTGAGGAGCTCAGTCTGTCGGCGGGCGTGCTCATCGGCCTCGGTCTGTCCGGTTGTTCGTTCAATATCGTGCTGGGTGCTTTCGGTAAGCTGCTGCCGGAAAAATGGCGCTCGCTTGCGTTCGGCGCCGGCACGGCCGCCGGCTCCTTCGGGCAATTCCTCTATTCGCCGATCGCGGTCGCGCTGATGGACAACTTCGGTTGGCAGCAGGCGCTGCTGATTTTCGCCGGGGTCACGCTGTTGATTCTGCCGCTGTCAGTCGCGCTTGCGACCCCGGTCGCGCCCGGCGGGGAGACGACGTCGACGACTCGATCGACGCAATCGACACAGTCAGCCCGCCAAGCTTTTGCTGAAGCGTTTGGTCACCGCAGTTATGTGCTGCTTGTCCTTGGTTTCTTTACCTGTGGCTTTCAACTGGCGTTCATCACCGTGCATCTGCCCGCTTACCTGATTGACCGTGGTCTCTCGGTGGAGGTCGGTGGCTGGACGCTCGCCGTGATCGGCATGTTTAACATTATCGGCTCGTTAGGTTCAGGCTGGCTCAGCACGCGGATGCCGAAGCGTTACCTGCTGTCGAGCATCTATTTCACCCGCGCGGCGGCGATTGTTGCCTTCATTACGATCCCGGCAAGCCCGACGTCGACCTTGGTTTTTGGAGCCGTCACAGGACTCATGTGGCTTTCGACCGTTCCACCTACCTCTGCGCTGGTCGCTGTCATGTTCGGCACGCGCTGGCTGGCAATGCTTTTTGGCTTTGCCTTTTTTAGCCATCAAGTTGGAGGTTTTCTCGGCGTGCTGATCGGAGGCATAGCATTCGAGCGTACCGGTTCGTATGATCTTGTGTGGTGGCTATCGGTGCTGTTCGGCGTGCTGTCGGCAGTGATCAACCTGCCGATCGTGGAAAAGCCAGTCGCGCGACCCGCCATGGCTCCCGCCTGACGCGCGATTCAGTCAGCAAATCATGATGTCTGGGGCTTGCCCCGCGCGCGCACGCCTTTAGAACTATACGCTCGACCTACGATGTGGAGCTGTGTGGCGTGGCTGCGTTTAAGGCGATTGTGATCGAGAAGGCCGAGGGCGGTACCAACGCCGCGCTCACCAATTTCGACGAAGCGAATTTAATGGATGGCGACGTGACCGTCCGCGTCGACTATTCCACGCTGAACTATAAGGACGGTCTGGCGATAACAGGCAAATCACCCGTTGTACGACGGTTCCCAATGATCGCTGGGGTCGATCTCGCTGGAACCGTGGAATCCTCAAACCACGCGGCCTGGAAGGCCGGCGACAAGGTCATTCTCAATGGCTGGGGTTGCGGCGAGACGCATTTGGGCGCCTATGCCGAGAAGGCGCGCGTCAAAGGCGACTGGCTCGTTCCGCTGCCTAAAACGATGACTCCTCGCGAGGCGATGGCGGTCGGTACGGCCGGATACACCGCGATGTTGGCTGTGATGGCGCTCGAACGGCATGGGCTTCGTCCTCCAAACGGAGGGATTGCGGTGAGCGGGGCCGTCGGCGGCGTCGGTTCGGTCGGCGTCGGCATTCTCGCCGACCGCGGATACACCGTGCACGCGATCACCGGGCGCCCGCAGGAGGCCGATTATCTGAAATCGCTCGGCGCTGCCGAAATCGTCGACCGCAAGGAGCTCATGGGCCCTGTTCGCCCGCTCGCCAAGGAGCGCTGGGCCGGCGCGATCGACTCCGTCGGTTCAACCGTGCTCGCCAACCTGCTGTCGATGACCCGATATGGCGGGGCGTTAGCCGCGTGCGGCCTGGCCGGCGGTATGGACCTGCCGACCTCAGTCGCCCCCTTCATTCTGCGCGGGGTGTGCCTCTACGGCATCGAATCGGTGATGTGCCCAATCGAGCTTCGCCGGGAAGCCTGGAAACGCCTGGAAACCGATCTGAACCGCGAGAAACTGGCGGCAATGACCCGGGAAATAGGCCTTTCTGATGTTTTGGAAGTCGCCCCGCAGATTCTCGAGGGCAAGGTGCGGGGCAGAATCGTGGTCAAAATCGCGTAAATGCGTTCAGGATTTATCGACGAAACCCGGGCATAATCTGTTAGGCCTAAAAATCGGCCCGAATGCGCTGTAGCGTGTGTTGCCGTCAGTCGGAGTGAGGGAATGTTGCGTAGCATTGCATTGACCGCCGGCCTTATGGCCGCGTTGCCGGCGATGGCCGGCGAAATGGGTGCCGACGAGGCGCGTCGGTTCGTCATCGGCAAGATGTTCAGCTACACCTGTTTTGAAGGCACGCGCGGGCAGGGCCGCATCAATCCCGACGGCTCGGTGGCCGGCACCATCCAATTCCAGGGCTCAGGCGCCGTTCGCTACGCGCAATTGCCGGCCAACACGCTGCAGGTACGCGGCGAGTACATTTGCGCGACGTTGCGCGGGATGCTTTTCCAGCCATGTTTTAATCTTGAGCGCACCGGCGACAACAGCTTCCGCGGAGCTGTCTCGGGGCTCGGCTTCGCCTATTGCGAATTCACGCGTCATGGACGGACGACGGTCGCCCACAGTGTGCACCGCAGCTCGAATTCGCAGAACGGTCAACCGCTCGGCCTGCGTCCTTCGATCGCCGCCGACAATAATTGATTTTCATCCCTCGCCGGGAAGATCATGCACGTCGTGGTAGCGTGCGCATAAAGCTTTCCCGCGCGATCCTTCAGATCGCCTTCTGACGTCCCGACTGTGCGTCCGCGATGCATGACGCGACCTTCCGCGTGCACGGGCCCGGTATCCTTTGTCAGTGGACGCACCAGGTTGAACTTCAGCTCGAGCGTGGTCCGCCCATCACCTTTTCCGAGATATGATCGCGCAGCCAAGCTGAATCAAGCAGCGTTGCCGCGAACCCACCGTGCATCCGGCAGACCCTCGAACACGGCGCGGCCTTGCTCGACCTCGGTCAATGGAAGCCCAGCAACCCACTGATCGGCGGGTTTTCCGTCGGTGATCGCCTTCAGAAATCCAAGGCCATCGTAGGATTTGAGCTCCTCGGGCGTTACCACCCCGTAGCTCTTTACGCGCTTATCCATATCGCGATGCATACAGCACTGCGCCGGGATGGCTTTCGTCAACCGATGTCGAGACGGAACGGATGACCTTCGGTGGCCGGGTCACCGATACCAATCGCATCGATCGCTCGGGTCATGCGACCATCCCGTTTGAGAAGCCGATCCGCAATCGAAACGATACGAGCATTCGGCTGCGCTGTGCGCGAGGCGCGACGGATATCCCAGGCAATCTGCATTTCGTCACGCTCGGGATTGAGGGCGCAGGCGGCCACATAGGCTCCCGCAGTCGAGCGGCTGATACCGGCAAAGCAATGGATCACCATCGGTGCTTTGCGATCCCATGCGGTGACAAAATCGATGAGCCGCTGCACGTGATCATGAGCCGGCGCCGTGTAGCCATCCATTGGCGCCGTGATGTCGTCAACCGCAAGTACAAGATGATTTTCCGGCGCGATATGTGTCGGTCGCTGGACCCGGTCGACCAGTCGCAGCAGGGTAACAATGTGGCGCGCTCCGGTCTCATCGACCGTGGCATACAGGCGTGACAGTGCACAGACATGAATCATGAGAGGAACAGGCTCGATTCGCACAACATATTTATGACCTGGAGGTCCGGATGAAAAGCCTCAGTCGCGCAGAAGTTTTTCAAAACGTTCGCGAAACCGCGCTTGCGCGGTTTCTGCCGGCCACGGGCTGAGGTAGTCGCGTTCGAGTGTCGCCGAGAACTTCGGCGGGGGCCCGAAGAACTTTCGCGCCTCGTCGTCGGCGAAGCCTGCGAGACGCGTCGCCTCCAGGTAAGCAGCGCTGCGGTCGGCAGCCTTGATCAGGTTCTGCAACGTCTCAGGCAACTTTGCTGGAAGACCAAAGCGTAAATGAATCGCGGCCAGCAGTCGTTTCTCCACAGCCTTGTAGCTGTCGCCGATCACCGCTTTGAACGGAGAGATCATGTCGCCGATGACATATTCAGGGGCGTCGTGCAGCAAAACCGCGAGGCGTCCGTAGCGGTCGAGCCGCGGAACCTTGGCGCGTGCCAGCGCTTCCACCAGTAAGGCGTGCTGCGCGACGGAAAAAATATGGGCTCCCTGAGTCTGCCCATTCCAACGGGCAACGCGCGCCAGTCCGTGCGCGATATCCTCCAATTCGAGGTCGAGCGGGGAGGGATCAAGTAGGTCGAGCCGCCGCCCCGAAAGCATGCGTTGCCACGCCCGGAATGCGGATTTCGCACGTCGTGCAGGCTTTGGCGTCATCGCTATTGCTTGAATTTCGCAAGAGGAGCGTGGCGATAGCACGTGACGAGATGGTCGTTGACCATGCCAACAGCCTGCATGAACGCATAGACGATCGTCGGCCCAACAAATTTGAAACCGCGTCCGATGAGTTCTTTCGACATTTTTTGTGACAAAGGCGTTTCCGCGGGCACTTGCTTCGTCGTACGGAAACGATTGACCCTCGGCTTGCCGTCGAGATGATCCCAGAGGAAGTTTGAAAATCCCGGACCCTTCTCCATGATTTCAAGCCATGCGCGGGCCGACGACACGGCGCCTTCGATCTTTGCACGGTTGCGGACGATGCCCGTATCCTTCATCAGGGACTCGATCTTGCGCTTCTGGTAGCGGGCGATTTTTTCCGGCCCAAACCCGTCAAACGCGCGCCGAAAATTTTCGCGCTTGCGCAGGATCGTGATCCACGAAAGCCCGGCCTGGAAGCCGTCAAGAACAAGTTTCTCATAAAGTGCGCGATCGTCGAATTCCGGCACACCCCATTCGTCATCATGATAGGCGACATAGAGCGGATCCTGTTTCGGCCAGGGACACCGCTGGATGCCGTCCGGGTGGAGAAGCGACTTGCTCATGTCGCTACCTTCGCTTCGCCCGGCCAGTCGAAATTCGCCCAGTCCGGCTTCACGGCGCGAATGGTGATGCCTCCGGCTTCCAGCGCCGTGCCGCTGGCAACCGCATCCTCGACACGATCGAGACGCAACAGCGCAAGGCCCCGACCCTTGGCCGTTGAACCGAGAAGCCCGACCTGCTTTCCATTTGCCGTGATTGGCAGGCCGGAGCTTGGAGCGAATTCATCGTAGGCGATCGGGACGACACGACTACGCGCGCTGGCGCGGTGCTCGACGCGCGAGACGACTTCCTGTCCGACGTAACAACCCTTGTCGAAGTCGACGCCATTGAGCTGGTCCATGTCGGCTTCGTGCGGGAAGGTGTCGGAATAGATGAAGTCGAGACCACCGCGCGGCACGCCGAGCGCGATGCGATGGGTTTCGTAAGCCTCCGCGTCCACAAGGGTTGCGCCGAGGTCGGCTGCTGCTTTGGATGCAAGGTGCGGCGGCAGCATGACGCGCCAGCCCAAACTGGAGAGGCGCGGGTCGGGATAGCTCAAACCATATTCGCTGTCACCGGTGCCATCCCAGACCACCATCACACCGAGAATTTCCGACAGATCCTCGCAGATGACTTTGACGCGCAGCTTGTAGAAGTTCAGCTTCTCGACGAGCGTGCCCGCCAGCGCCCGCGGGCAGTCGAGGAAAAAGCCGCCCCCGTCTTCGGTCGGTGCTTCCGCAATCATGAAATCGACGATGATTTTACCCTGCGGCGTGAGTAGCGCGGCAAAACGCGGATCGGCTGGCGTAACCTTGGCCATATCAGCGGTCACCAGCCCGTTGAGAAAGCGCCGGGCATCATCGCCGGCCACTTTGACCACGCCGCGATCCGGAAGAAGAGCTGCCTGCATGCCAATTCTCTGGGGTCTGTTTTCTATAGTCTCTTGCCAGAACTCGCGGCGGAACGTAAGCGCTGTCGGGCAGGTCTCAAGTCCCTGTTTAGATACGTTCCAGCATGGCCGATACGTACGATTTGATCCTCAAGGGCGGCATCGTGGTCAACCACGACGGCGAGGGGCCGCGCGATCTTGGCATTCGCGCGGGACGGTTCGTGGCGATCGATGATCTGTCGCGTGCTTCGGCTGGCGAGGTGATCGATTGCAACGGGCTGCATTTGCTGCCAGGTGTGATCGACACCCAGGTGCATTTCCGCGAGCCCGGTCTCACCCACAAGGAAGACCTTGAAAGCGGGTCTCGCTCGGCGGTGATGGGCGGGGTCACCGGCGTGTTTGAAATGCCGAACACCGATCCATTGACCGTGAGCGCGGAAGCCTTGGCCGACAAGGTCAAGCGCGGTCACCATCGTATGCATTGCGATTTCGCCTTTTTCGTCGGCGCGACTGTCGACAACACCAAGCACTTGCCCGAGCTGGAACGTCTTCCCGGGTGCGCGGGCATCAAGGTATTCATGGGCTCATCGACCGGCTCGCTGCTGGTGGCGGATGACGCTGGGCTTCGCGCGGTCCTGCAGAAGATCCGCCGACGGGCCTCATTTCACGCCGAAGACGAACCGCGCCTGAACGAACGCAAGAATTTGCGCGTCGAAGGCGATCCACGGTCGCACCCGGTGTGGCGCGATGAAGTCGCAGCCCTGAAGGCGACCCAGCGGCTTGTCACGATTGCGCACGAGACGGGCGCGCGCGTGCACGTCTTGCACATTTCAACGGCCCAGGAGATGGAGTATCTCGCCGGACATAAGGACGTGGCCTCCGTTGAGACGACACCACATCATCTGACGCTTGAAGCGCCCGGCTGCTATGAGCGCATCGGCACGCGCGCGCAAATGAATCCGCCGGTACGCGATGCCGTACACCGCATTGGCATCTGGACCGGCCTGACCAATGGAGTCGTCGATGTGCTTGGCTCAGACCACGCCCCGCACACCCGCGAAGAAAAGTCCAAGACCTATCCCGCGAGCCCGTCGGGAATGACTGGCGTGCAGACGCTCGTTCCGATCATGTTGGATCACGTCAATGCCGGCCGTCTAACCCTGCTGCGATTTGTCGATCTGACTAGCGCTGGTCCTGCACGTCTGTTCGGAATTGCGGGCAAGGGCCGCATTGCTGTCGGCTACGATGCGGATGTGACGGTGGTCGATCTCAAGCGCTGCGAAACGATAACTGACAAATGGGTGGCGTCGCGCGCCGGCTGGACGCCTTACGACGCCGTTAAGGTCACCGGCTGGCCGGTCGGCACGATCATTCGCGGACGCAAGGTGATGTGGGACGGTGGTCTGGCCACGCCGGCACAGGGTGAACGAGTGCGGTTTCTGGAAACCCTTTCGAGCTGATGCTCAGGATTATTGCCGCTGCTCGATCGAGAACTCGCCGTTGCGGATCCGGCCGCTCAATCCATCGGTAAATTTGGCGGCTGCCTCTTCACCATATGTGGTGACGAACTCGGCAAGCGCCGCGAAGAGACATGCTTGTGCGAGGCAATCGCCGTCAATTCCGTCGTGGCGCGCTTCTGCCCATGCTTCCTGGAGATAGCCGAGCGCCACGCGCTTCTGATCGCGGTCGGAAATGGGCTCGTGCGCGTCGTTTGAACTATCGGCCGTTGTCATTTTTCCCGTTTCCCCGGCCCGTGAAAACGGGCGCCACCACAACCCAAAGGCGACGTTAGCACGGCATCCTTGTCGCCATAGAGCTCAATAAAGAAAAGGTTAATTGCGGCCGCTAGTTGGCGTACCGCGCGGTGATATCGCGGGCGATCTTGGCGCCCTCATCGAGATAACGGCGAATTGCGAGGTCGGCCGCTGGCGTGCAAGTGCGATAGGTTTGCTGAAATCCGCGGTAGCCGCGGTTGAAGCTCGCCACGATCTTCCGCCGCCGCTCGCCGCCTGGGGCTTCGGCGTCGAGCAGGGCTTGCATCTCATTACGCCACTTCTGACCCTCGTTGGCTCCGCAGATCGCGCGCAGATAATGGAGCGCGCCCATGATCTCGCCGAGGCGCTGAAGATCGTTGTCAAAAGGCGCCGGCGTATCGCTCTGCGCGTGCGCGGGCAGGCTAAGACAAAGCAGTACGGAACCGATGGTGAGAAGTCGTTTCACGCGATAGCTCAAGATCCCCGGGGCCGATGGTATGCGCCGGCTTGACGGCAATCGCAAGGCGGATCACCGCGTGGTCAGCAGTGTCGTCGCGGCCGTCACAATCTCGGCCAGGCCGTCGGTGGTGCGGTAGTTCCCGAGCTCGGAGGGATCGAGCCAGCGCGAATCGTCGAGTTCGTCGCTGAGAACGGGTTCTCCTCCCAGCCAGCGTGCTGCAAAACACAGAATGACGAAGTGGCGCTCGACTTTACCCTGACTGTCGCGGGCGATTACCTCACGGTGGCCGGCAAGTCCGATGGGCTCGATCAAGAGCGAGGTCTCTTCACGGACTTCGCGGATGACTGCGTCGATAAGCGTTTCGCCAGCCTCAACCACACCGCCAGGCAGCGTGTAGAGATTGAGCGCGGGCTTGCGCGCGCGGCGCACCACCAGCACTTTCCAGTTGCGAAAAATGGCAGCGCTGACTGCCAGGAATGGACGTTGCGGGTAAGTTCGCTCGTCGGCCACGCGGGTCTATCGCTTCATCAACCTGTCGACGACGTCCTGCGGCGTAGGGGCATTCTCCCCGACGGATTCACCGTTGATGATCGCGCCAGTGCGCGCGATCAACGGCTTCAGCCAACCGATGGCGTTGCCTGCAAGTGCCGCAAACTGTCTCGGGCCGCCTGTCGGCATCGTCCATCGCAGCCCGAGTTGCCTCTAGCACGATCGTCATCGTTACGGCCAGCGTATCGAGAGTATTTCGGACGTTGGATCGGCCCGGTCGTAGGCGGCGATCGCCATATCGCGGGTCTGGAAATGCGACAGGCGGAAGTTGCTCCCGGTAGCTCATCGGCTCCCAGGCCGGGAAATCCTCACGGAATTCCCGACAGTTCGACAGCATGTCGAGCAACATGACCGCGCCGTCTATTGGCCCAAAGCGGACGACGCGCCGACAAAATGGAGTGCCCGCTTTTGGTCCAAAGCAGACATAGATAGGCTCTTGGCGTGCTAGTTTTGCCCGCTACGATGTTCTGGCCGAAATTTGGGGGCATTGCGTTATCGTGAATTTATATCGCTTGCCTGGCGGCGAGGTCGTGATGCGGCGCATTGGCTGGAGATCAAGTTTGAGACGGCCCCAAGCTTCGTCGCAAAGCCGCTACAGCACAAGTTGCGAGGGTGATCAGAATGTTTAACCCGACACAAATCGTCATCGAAGCATTCGTCAGCGAACTCAAGCTTACCTACGAGCGGACCTATGGATTGCTGGAACCGAGTTATCCCGGTGTCATCGGGTTTGTGGCTCGCCTTTCTCTTGAGAACATTGCCGGCAGCGATGCGGCCTATCATGATGTAAATCACACCATAATGGTTACGTTGGTCGGGCAGGAGATTCTGCGCGGCCGGCACGTTAGCGTCGGCGGCGTTACGCCGCATGATTGGTTGCATTTCATCGTCTCGCTCCTGTGTCACGATATTGGATATGTTCGCGGAGTTTGCCGTGGCGACGGCGAAGGTCGATATGTCACCAATTTATCCGGGGATACTGTGAGCGTTCCGGAGGGAGCGACGGATGCTGCATTGACGCCCTATCATGTCGCTCGATCCAAACTATTCGTGCGCGAGCGTTTCGGGAAAATTGGGCTCAGCCAGATCAACAGCAGTCAGATCGAAGCAAATATTGAACATACCCGATTTCCGGTACCCCAAGACGAGGAGCACGCGCCAACGGGCGATCTTCCAGGACTCTTACGTGCGGCGGATCTGATCGGCCAACTCGCCGACATCAATTATTTACGCAAGACGGCCGCGTTGTTTGGGGAATTCCGCGAAACCGGCATGAGCGAAAGGCTTAAATACAACAGTCCCGCTGATTTGCGGGCCAATTATCCGCAATTTTTCTGGCAGGTGGTACGTCCCTACATCGAAGATGCGTTGCGCTACCTTCGAGTTACCCAAGAGGGAAAACAGTGGATCGCGAACCTTTATGCAAATGTGTTCTCGATAGAGCATAAAGACGAGTGCCTTTAGATAGTCTACCGTAGGCGAAGCACATGGGCACATTTAGCAATGAAAAAATAAAGTGGCTGTCAATCGGGCTCGGAATCGTTGTGGCCTTATATCTTTTGTTTGTGATGATACCGATGGCGCAGGTTCCTTTGTATGCGGACAGCGTACGTAAGAGTAGCCTGCGTATAGGCATTGAGGGCCGCCTGCACTTTCTCGGAATTATCTAATCGAGCCAATGCAAGGGCTGTATTTCGCGGGCTTTATCGCCAACGCCGGTTGAGCCATCGCTTTTGACCCGAAGCGGACATCGGACCTAATC
Organism: Pseudolabrys sp.; assembly: GCA_051986235.1. Lineage (GTDB taxonomy): Bacteria > Pseudomonadota > Alphaproteobacteria > Rhizobiales > Xanthobacteraceae > Pseudolabrys. The sequence goes on along the minus strand of JBPYDR010000030.1, from coordinate 1,491 downwards.
CGCACCTGAGTGTGAAAATGTCACACAAGGACCTAAGATAACCTCTTATAATCCAGTCATCCCAGATGGTGTGGTCCTTACGGGGCACGCATGCAACGACGAGATTTCATCACGCTTCTTGGTGGCACTGCGGCCTTGTGGCCGTTCTCGGCGTATGGGCAGCAAGCCGCTAAACGTTACAGAATTGGTATTCTATCTCCGGAACTTCCACCCCCAGGATTTCTTGACGCTTTTCGGCAAGGACTTCGCGAGCTTGGTTATGTTGAGGGTCGGGATATCGCGTTAGAGGTCCGGAATGCCGAGGGATACAGTCAACGGCTCGGCGCGCTTGCCAACATTCTGGCAGAGCTCAAGGTTGATGTGATCCTTGCCCTGAATACCCCGTCGGTGCAGGCCGCAAAAAAAGCGACCGTGACGATCCCGATTGTCATGACCCAGATTGCTGACCCTTTAAAAAGTGGCCTGGTCACTGATCTCTCCCGACCGGGCGGCAACGTTACCGGCATGAGCTTCAAGGTTGACGAGCTAAGTGGTAAGGGGCTGGCGCTGCTCAGAGAAGCTTTCCCGAACCTTTCCCGAGTGGCTGTCCTCTGGTACGCGCCCAACCCTGGGGCAGATAATGCCGTTAGCGCGATCAAAGCTGCGAGCCGAGAGCTCGGCCTTGAGCTTCTGCTTCTGCCAGTGCGTAACCAAAACGACCTCATCACGGCCTTCCAGACCGCAAGCCGCAGTCGGACCGAAGTGCTCATTGTTCTCGCGGATGTGGTCGCCACCCAACACAGGGGCGAAATCCTAAATTTGGCGGCGACACATTCCTTGGCTGTCATCTCCCAATACAGGGCATTTGCCGAGGCTGGGGCGCTTTTGGCCTTCGGACCAAACGCCTCGTCAATGTATCACCGAGCGGCCTACTATGTGGATCGAATCTTGAAGGGCGCCAACGCGGGCGATCTGCCGGTGGAACAGGCAACCAAATTCGATCTGGTCGTCAACCTGAAAACCGCAAAGACGCTAGGTGTGACGATCCCGCCATCGCTCCTCGCTCGCGCCGATAAGGTGATCGAGTAGATGCAATGTCTGCTTTTGACCCAAGGCGGACAGCAGATATGGCATCACGCCTCCAATGTCTCTTTCGGCGGTAAAGCGATGTCACTCGGCATGTTGTGATCGGCAACGCGTGGGGGTTTTATCAAAAACATGGCCACGTATCGTGCATTGCTTGCATCACTCCTGCGTCCGCGCTTGTACTCCATCTTTCAAGATGTTCGTTTGCCCATTCGTTGAAAGCCTCAACCATTGCATCATTTGACACAAATGATTTTGGACATGCGGATGGGATTGCGATTTTCGCTAGATCGGGTGGGCGTTTAAGGCCTTTCAATGCAAGTCCATTCGTAAAGACCTGACGTGCGGCGCTTGAAACAAATTCCAAACAGAAGATTTTCTCAAGACTTCCTTTGTATTTGCACTGTTTGTAAAGCTCTTGAACAT
>JBPYDR010000029.1:0-98683 GCA_051986235.1 Pseudolabrys sp. | reverse complement strand
CCGGCGAGCAGCCGACGGCGCCAGTGTTCATCGACGGCAAGAAGGCCGCCACCCTGCGCGGCGCGACGCTGAGCGCGGATTTCAAGCAGATGGTGATCGACTATATCGAGCGCCGCTGGGGCCAGGCGGAACCAGCACAAGCGGTTAAGGAGTATTCGCCCTTGGCCTAGTGGCAATTTCACATCTGACAGTCCATCATTTCATCTGCAAGCTCGACCGGGGGAATAGTGAGCAGCCTTCCGCCAACAGACAGTTTTATCGAATTCCAGCCGCGCGTCGTAAAACCACGCAATCTAGCGCTGGGAATTGAGCGCATCGGATTTTTTGCGCTGACGCATCGGGCCCTGTGCGCGATCGTTTTCATTTTGCTTTGCATCGTGGCAGCGGTCGGCTTTACGCGGGTAAAAGTCGACGATTCACTTAGCCAGCTGTTCCGCTCTGACACGGATGAATTTCGCACTTACGAAGAAGTAACGCGCCGCTTCCCCTCGAACGAATTTGACGTCCTCATCGTCATTGAGGGCGACAAATTGTTGGAGCGCGCGTCGCTCGAGAAGCTACGTGACCTTGCGATCGAACTTCAGTTGATCGACGGCACGAGAGGCCTGATCTCGATTTTCGCAGCGCGCGAACCGCCCAAAGACGGGCAGATTCCGCCTCCCCTCTTCCCCAATCCCTTGCCCGAAGGAGCCGAGTACCAGGCTCTCATCGAGCGCGTGATGGCGAATGAAATCATTCGCGACAAGATGCTGTCGCCCGACGGCAAGCTCACCTTGATGGTGCTGGCACTGGAACCTGCCGCAACCGCACCGGATCGACTCAACAAGGTTGTCGATGACATCCGCAACGAAGTCCGCACGAACCTCGAAGGGACCGGACTGAGGGGCGAATTGTCCGGCGTACCGGTGATGCAGCACGAAATTCGCAATGCCATTCAACACGACCGGCTGCTCTACAACACGCTCGGCTTCGTGGTCGGTTGCCTGATCGCGATCATGTTTTTCCGCCGCTTTTCATTCATGATCATCGCGGCAGGACCACCATTGGTGGCGATTCTCCTCGCGCTCGGAGCACTGGGATGGTTCGGCTTCAGCCTGAACATGTTTCTGAACGTGATGACGCCGCTGATCATGGTCATCAGTTTCTCCGACAGCATGCAGATCACCTTTGCCGCGCGCGATCGTCTGCTCGCCGGCGACGACAAAGTCACAGCCTTCCGCAACGCATTGCTGATTGTCGGGCCGGCCTGCGTGCTGACCCACGCGACCGCGGGGGTGTCATTCATCGCCTTGCAATTCTCGGAATCCGACCTGGTGCGCACCTTCGGCGAAGCGGGCCTGGTTGCGGTCACGGTTGCCCTCATCGCCGTGCTGATGGGTGTGCCATTACTCGGCGTGCTGCTCATTCGCAATGAAGGTGAATTCGTCGCGGCCGTCAGAAACATGGACACCGCGCTGAACGCGTTGCGCCGATTCTGCGGCTGGATCGCGGTTCGCATGGTGGCGCGTCCGGGACTCTACTCCGCGATCAGCCTCATCGTCGTCGCGGCTTTGTCGCTGGGCTACGCGCAGCTACAGGCGCGCTATCGTCTTGCCGACCAGGTCCCCGACCGCCAGCAAGCGGTCCAAGCCAGCCAGCGTCTCGACGTGAAGCTAACCGGGGCCAACCCCTTCGAGGTCTATATCCAATTTCCGAAAGGCGCCTCTCTCTACGCGCCAGAGACGCTGGCGGTGATCGCCGAGGTCCATTCGCTGCTCGAACATCAGAAAGGCGTGGGCAATGTCTGGTCTCTCGACACCTTGCGGCGCTGGCTCGCCGAAAAGCTGAACAAATCCGACGTTGAAACGCTCAAGGAATACGTTGACCTGCTGCCGCCCTATCTGACGCGCCGATTCATTTCGGCCGAGCAGGATGCGGTGATCATCAGCGGGCGCGTTCCGGATTCCGATGCCAGCCAATTGCTGCCAATCGTCGATCGTGTCGATCACGACCTGGACAGCATTCGCAAGACATTTCCCGGCTACAAGATTGCTGTTACCGGCCTTTCCGTGATCTCGGCGCGCAACAGCGCGCTGATGATCGATAAGTTGAGTCGAGGGCTCACGATCGAGATCATTTTTGTCGCGGCATTTATAGGCCTGGCGTTCTGGTCGCCCGTCGTCATGCTGATCAGCATTCTGCCCGGACTATTTCCGATTGTTCTCGCGGGCACCGTCTTGCTGTTGACGGGTCAGGGATTGCAGTTCGCCAGCGTCATCGCATTGACCGTATCCTTCGGGCTCGGACTGAGCGCGACCATCCACTTTCTGAACCGTTTGCAGATCGAGGATATCGATCCCGATCCCGCGGTCGGCGTTGAGCGGGCGACGATTCTCGTCGGCCCGCCGCTAATTCTGACTTCGGCAGTTCTCGCCTGCGGCCTCGCCATGACCGTGCTATCGGGCTTGCCGTCGCTGCGGCTGTTTGGTTGGCTCAGTGCCTTCGCGATGGTGGCGGCGCTGTTCGCCGACCTGTTCATGCTGCGGCCGATCGCAATGTTTCTCAGTCAGCTGGTACGGCGCATGTCGCACCATTCACTGCTGCGATCGACCAAATAGCAGCGCGCTGTCTAGCCGGATCGGCGAAGATTCACTGAAACGGATCTGATGCTGGACTGCGGATCTTGCGACCGGATCGATACCGCCTGCCGTCCGCCATGCGTAATCAGCGTTAGCGTCGCCACAAAAGATGCTGCCCTGGCGACAACCTGGAATCGATCGCCATCAGCCCTGCCGGAAATCGTGCCTGAGAGGCCGCGCGTTGATTCGCTCCAATAGCCACTGACCGCACCGCCCGAATAGTCGGCACTGGCCCTCAAATCGAAGTTCGCACCTTCGCTGGCGCAGCGGATGTTCAGCTGAAGTTTGCCTTGACCGCCTAGAGCGTCATAAGCTGCGCGGCACCTGATCGATTCATGCGTCCCGTTGGATAGCTCTATTGTGCCCGACCCCGACCAACTACCGGTCAGTCGGTCAAATGGCGCGGTTTTTTGCGCGTAACTGGTTCCGCTGATGAAAAGCAAAAGCGCGAATGCCAAAAAAGCGCCGCGCAAAATACCGATCGCCCCATCTGACGGCACTGACATGTTCAGCACTCAATACAGCCGCCGCGTGTCAATCTACCGCCTCGCTTTTCACAAATCGTCGTAGACCGTGGAATTGCTGCAGCAGTTGTCACCGAACAATGCACGAAACCAGGGCACCTGACAATGTACCTCAAAATCTGCGCACTCCTCGTCCTGATGCAAATCTTCGCCACCGCGCATTCGCGGTTGACGAAAAGAAGCGGGCCCCGCAGCAGGGAGGTTTCCTGACAGGCACACCGGAAGAACAGGCTGCCTGCGCGCCAGTTCTGCAGGGACGTAATTCCCGACACGTTTCGTGTGCTGGGGTGCCTGCAAGAACACCGCAAAAGCCTGCGCAAGGTTTGCCTGAAGGTTCTAGAAGATCACGGTCAGTAGTCGCCGCGGGATCAGCGCCGGCGCACGATCATCGGCAGACCGCCCTTCGGACGCAGCGTCACTTTCTGAACAGGCCACGGCGTGCTTCCTGGAACCATTTCAAGCGTGAAATGGCGCATGATCGTTGCGACCATGATCGAGGCTTCCTGAATTGCAAATGTAGCGCCGATGCAGGTGCGCGGACCGACGCCGAAAGGCAAATAGGCAAAACGGTCAATCGACACGCGTGCCTTGCCGAAGAATCGGTTTGGGTCGAAAGCGTTTGGCCGCGTCCACAGTGCGCGATGACGGTGCAAAACATAGGGCGCGATCACAATCAACGTACCGGGCTTAATCGCTTCACCCGCGAGTTCGTCGTAACCCAGCGCTGTGCGACTGATCGCTGCGATTGGTGGATAAAGCCGGTTGGTCTCGTCAATCACCGCGCGGGTGACGACGAGGCGATCAGTCAGACTATCGAGTGAACCCCATTCGCCCTCAGCCTCGGCCTGAACACGTTCCCGCCATTCACGCGACTGCGACAGCAGATACAGGGTCCAGGTGATGCAGTTGGCCGTTGTCTCCTGGCCAGCAGCAATGAACGTCAGAATGTTAGCACGAACCTCGACGTCGCTTAGCGCCTTGCCGCTATCGGGATCGCGTGCCTCGAGCAGCAATGTAAGAATATCTCGCGGAACGTTTGTCGGATCGGCAGCCAACCGCCGTTGCCGCAAGGCAATGATTTCGTCGATTGTTTCCTCGAAAAATCTCAATGTCGGTCGCAACTTCCAGCGGCTCGGTCTCGGCACAATGGACGGCACACCCAAAATGTCGAGCGGATCGATCCGCCCGACCGTATCGAAATAGGCGGTCATTGCCGCACGGACGTCATCCGGATTGCGGCCAAATCCATCCGAGAAGATGGTGCGTTCGAGCACGTCGACCGTAATACGTGTCGCCTCGTCGGCGACGTCCACGACCTCGCCTTCGTGCCGGCTTAGCCGCTCGACCGCCGCGTCGGCGGCTTCGAGCATTGCAGTGGTGAAGCCCAGCACGGTTCTGAGATTGAAGAGAGGAGCCAAGGCCCGGCGCTGGAGCTTCCATTGATCGGCTTCCACGGCCAGCAATCCGTTCGCCAGAGCCGCCGACAGAACGCGGCGCTGCAACCAATCCTTTTGATAGTTATCGACATTGACCATGAGCACGCGTCGGATGGCGCCGGGGTCGCTGATAACGGCGACCCGACCAACCGACAACCCGCCCATTACAATGGGTTGCTCGAAATGGGCCGATGTCCATGCCTCGAGTGGATTATTTGCCAGAACGCGAAGCAGTGAGAGAGGGCCTAAAGCTTCCGCTCGCGGCACAGGTGCGGGCGGGCTAAGCGCCGCAGGAATATCAAGCAATACAAACCCCGTCCGAAATGAACCCAGCGCTGTTCGGCTAACCAAGAACTCGCATGGCAAACGGTCTAACGTCCTTCAGAGTTCCAATTTATTGCAATTTTGGCGGTATTGAGTCGAGGAACCAGGCATGATTTCGACTATTTCCGATGTTAGGAATGCCGCCGGTCCTTGTAACATCAGGTGTCCCACGTGCCAGTTCGAAGCATACGAAAACACGCTAACGCGCGCCTTTTCTTGGCCTCGATTGCAGGCCTGGTGCTCATAACCACTGCACCTTCAGCACAGCCCGCTCGCACCCCTACCGATCCCACCGGCCAATGGCTGGTGGCCAAGCAAGTCGCAAGGATAAAGATCGCCGATTGTGACGGCCGGCTTTGGGGCGTGGTGGCATGGGAAGCACAGCCGGGCGGCATCGACAAAAAGAATCCAGATCCGAACCTGCGCTCTCGACCGACGCTTGGCATGCCCATCCTGCTTGGCATGACGGCAAGCAAAGCGAACCGCTGGGATGGGCAGATCTATAACTCCGAGGACGGCCACACTTATTCCGCCAACATCACGCTGGTGGATCCTAATACTCTGCGCGTGCAGGGATGTTTTCTTGGATTTCTCTGTGGCGGAGAAAACTGGACGCGCTTCGAAACAGCGGACGTGACCGCTTCGACGCAACGCCCGACGTCAAAACCGCCTGCCAATCGAAAGACGGCAGCCACGCCGCCACCCGATCCGAGCGAGGATGTCTGTTCAAAAGCGCCTGCTTCGACGGGGTTTTCCCATGAGCGCGGGCTGAAATAAGACCGCCGCCGCCAGCGTGCATACAAGCGACAGCGCGAGCAGCTTGCCCATGCTCGACGTGCCGGGATGCTGCGACAGCCAAAGGCTTCCGAACGCCGTCGCAGTCGTCAACGCGCTCCAGATCACCGCGCGCGTCAGACTCGATTGAAGCAAGTTCGTGCGACCCGATCGCCAGGCCATAATGTAGTAGATCTTGAACGCGACGCCGACCCCCAGAAGCAGGGGCAAGGCGATGATGTTCGCGAAATTCAGCGGCATGCCGATCAAGACGCAGATTTCGAGCGTCACGACCCCCGCCAGCAGAAGTGGAACCAGAGTCAGCAAAACATCGCCGAAGCGCCGCAGAACGATCCACAGCAAGATTGCGATCGAGATGAGCGCGTAGAATCCGGCTTCGAAGAACGCCCGCACAACGGTTCGGCTCGATTCAAGAATAGAGATCGGCCCGCCGGTCGCCGATGGGTAAACTGAAAGGATCGCTCGCGCGAATTGTCGCAGAACCTCGGTATCATTCGTGTTGCCTTTGGGTGCTATCTCGACACGCGCCCGTCCATCGGCCGCAAGCCATTGCTGCTTGAGAGCCTGTGGCAGGTTGTCTTTGGTGACCTTTTCGGCACCCAGAAAGCCACGCAGCTGGCCGGTAGCAGTTTCCATGGGAACGATGAACGCGCTCTTTGCGCGCATGCGTGTTTCTTCATCCGCCTGAGCCAATTTCACCGCATTGCCCGCCAGGCGCCGGGCGGCGTCGGCACCCGGGCCGGAAGCATTGCCTGCGGCCTTGTTGAGCTGATCTGCCATGCCGTTCAACGCCGCAACGTTTTCCGCATCAGTTGGCGGCTTACTCGAGCCGGGTCTTTCCAAAGCCGGGGCGAGCTGTCGGCTCAATTCCTTGATGAGCGACAGTTTCTTGTCCTGATCCTGCGGCACGAAACTGAGCAGCGTCTGCGTCTGCGAGACTTCTGGCAGCTTTTGCAGCTTCTCTGCCGTCGAAACCGCTTGGTCGAGAGACGGCGCTATGACATTGACCGAACTGATGCCGGCACGCGGGTCGTCTCCAAGTTCCAGTATCGTTGAAATCGACTCCGTTTCCGGGCTGCGTAAGTGGATCGGATCGAAGTCGAATGTGAGGAAATAGAGTAGAGGCGCCCCAAGAACGGCCACGGCGAGCGTCCCCACGATGACGGGAATTCGGTACTCCTGAAGAAACCGGTCAACCGGGGCCAGCGCGCGATAACCGATCGGCTCGGCCTCGCCTGGCGGATTGAGCACGGCGATGAGTGCCGGCAACATCGTGATGCTTGTGATGTAGGCGATCAACATGCCGACGCCGGCAATCTTGCCGAGTTCCGAAACGCCTCGATAGTCGGTAGGAAGAAATGACAGGAATCCTGCCGCCACCGCAGCGGCAGCAAGCGTCAGCGGAACGCCAATCTTTTCCGCAGCCTGATCGAGCGCGGGAAGAAGTTCAGGTTTGTCGTGACGTTCGGCGCGGTAGCGCACTGAAAATTGAATTCCGAAGTCGACGCCAAGACCGACAAACAGCACCGCGAAAGCCACCGAAATCATATTCAATGCACCGACCATCATCAGGCCGAGCGCGGCAGTGATGGCCAATCCAATGAACAGATTGATGAACACCGCAACGATGAGACGCGCCGATTTAAGGGCAAGCCAAAGAATCGTCAGGACGATCACGATCGTGGCGATGGCGTTCGTCAGTGCGCCGTGTTGAACAGTCGCGAACTCTTCATCCGCCATCGGCACGGAGCCAGTCAAGCGCACCCGAGCCTGATATTTTTGCGTAAGTTGGAGATCGGATGCCGCCTGACGAATGGCGTCGCTCGAAGCCGCACCGGGCTGCAGTGCGGAGAAGTCAAGGACAGGACGGACCTCGATCAGCCGACGCAGATCGCTTGAGGCCGGCTCCTGGCCGCTGACCATGGCCTGCCAAGAGAATGGGGCCGGCCGGCCAGCGAGCACATTTTCGAGCGTCGTCGATGCCATCGACAGAGGTCTGGTCAAAGCATCGAGCGTGATCATCTTGTTCTGCACGCCGATAAGTCCCAGCGAGAGCGTGCGCGTAAGGCCCCGAAGACTTGGATCACCAACAAGCGTGCCGATAAGAGGAGCCGCCTGCCCCAGCCCCTTGGCGAAACTCGCGACGTCGTCGGTCGACCTGTAGAGCAATCCGTTGCGCGCAAAGAATTCGCTGCCGCCGATGTCGTCGACCGAGCGGAAAAGTTGGGGCTTGGCTTTGAGTTGCGCGGCCAGGTCGCCAGCGGCTCGCGACGCATACTCCGCGGTTGGAGCGTCGATGACCACCAAGGTCGAGCCGAAATGCCCAGGGAAGGTCTTCTCGAACTCCGCTTCGCGCTTGCGCCAATCGAGTTCGGGCGAGATCAATTTGTTGATGTCGGTATTGATCGCGAAATGTCGCGCGGCATAGACAGCTGATCCGAACGCTCCCAGCAGCGCTAAGACAATGATTGGCCAAGGGAATCGGGTACAAAGCCTCACGATTCCGGTAACGACAGTCGCTAGCATATTAGATGTTGCCTTCCGGCTACAGGGAAGCCACCCCCACTTGCACTTCGACGTAATATTATCAATTCTTTCCGGGCGGAACTTTTGCACGCGTCATTGATTGACGCTAACTGAGAGACTTCGTGGTAGAGCCGGCAAAGCTCATATTGGGCGACAACAAATATTTCGAGAGGTTTTGCCAATAGCACAAGCGCCTCCGATTGTGTGGGAAGGTAGTTAAAGCATGACGGCGCCCAAAGATGAGTTCCTGACAGACCCAACCACCAACATCCTCGACTCGATAAAGAGCCCTGACGATCTGCGCCGTGTCAATGCACGGCACCTTCGACAGGTTGCCGATGAATTGCGCGCGGAGACGATCAACGCGGTTGCCGTCACAGGCGGCCACCTTGGAGCAAGCCTCGGGGTGATCGAACTGACGGTCGCATTGCATTACATCTTTGACACCCCCAATGACAAATTGATCTGGGACGTTGGCCATCAGGCTTATCCTCACAAGATCCTCACCGGCCGCCGGGATCGCATAAAGACATTGCGGACGGGCGGCGGCTTGTCCGGCTTCACTAAGCGTTCCGAAAGCGAGTACGACTGCTTCGGTGCGGCTCACTCCTCGACATCTATATCGGCAGGTTTGGGCATGGCTGTGGCACGAGACCTTGCCGGCCAGCAACACAACGTGATCTGCGTGATCGGCGACGGCGCCATTTCCGCCGGGATGGCGTACGAGGCCATGAACAATGCCGGCGCGATGAACCGCCGATTGATCGTGATCCTGAACGACAACGAAATGTCGATTGCGCCTCCGGTTGGCGCCATGTCGAATTATCTCACGCACCTGTTGTCGAGTCCGACCTACATGTCGATCCGCGACATCGGCAAGCAGGTCGTCAATCACTTGCCGAAATTTTTCAAGGAAAAGGCCTATCTCGCGGAAGAACTTGCGCGCGGCTTTGTGACCGGCGGCACATTGTTCGAAGAGCTTGGTTTCTACTACGTCGGCATTGTTGACGGTCACGATCTCGGTCAACTCCTGCCAGTCCTGGAAAACGTACGCAACGCGGACAATGGCCCGTTCCTAGTCCACGTGCGTACGCAGAAGGGCAAAGGCTACGCGCCGGCGGAGGCATCGAAGGACAAATATCACGGTGTCGTAAAATTCGACGTCGCAACCGGCAAACAGCAGAAAGGCGTTTCGAACGCGCCGTCTTACACCAAGGTGTTTGGCGAAGCCCTCGTAAAAGAAGCAGCGAAAGACGACAAGATCGTCGCAATTACCGCGGCGATGCCAGGCGGCACCGGCGTCGATATTTTTGCCAAGGCGTACCCCGACCGCGCCTTCGATGTGGGCATTGCCGAACAGCACGGAGTTACGTTCGCCGCCGGGCTCGCCACACAGGGCTATAAGCCGTTCGTTGCGATCTACTCGACCTTCCTGCAACGCGCCTATGACCAGGTCGTGCACGACGTAGCAATCCAGCAGCTGCCAGTCCGCTTCATGATGGACCGCGCCGGGCTCGTTGGGGCCGATGGCCCGACCCACGCGGGTTCTTTCGACCTCGCCTACCTCGGCTGTCTGCCGGGCTTTGTCATCATGGCCGCCGCTGACGAGGCCGAACTCGTTCACATGATCGCCACTGCTGCCGCGATCGATGATCGCCCCTCGGCCGTTCGCTATCCGCGCGGCGATGGCGTCGGCGTTGTCATGCCCGAGGAAGGCGTGCCGCTCGAAATCGGGAAAGGTCGCATTATCACGCAAGGCAGCACGGTCGCGCTCCTTTCGCTCGGGACGCGTCTTGCGGAATGTATCAAGGCGGCGGAAACGCTTGCGGCGCATGGAATTTCAACGACGGTCGCCGATGCACGCTTCGCCAAGCCGATCGATAAGGAACTCATACTTCAGCTCGCGCGGGAGCATGAATTGTTGATCACGATAGAGGAAGGCGCCATTGGTGGATTTGCTGCCCACGTGATGCAGCTTCTCAGCGAATCGCACGCGCTCGAACGCCCGGGGTTTAAGGTCCGCAACATGGTGTTGCCGGACATCTTCATAGACCACGACAGCCCGCCCGCGATGTATGCCAAGGCCGGACTGGACGCGAACGGCATCGTCAACAAGGTTTTCGATGTGTTTGGATCACGTCACGCACCGGAATTGCAGCCGGCCGAAATCGAGTCTCTCGCCGACCGCGCAGAACGCCGGCGACAGGCCAATGCATTGAACGGGCGCGTTCAAGGAAAAGCGTAATGAAGGTCATATTGGCGAAGCCGCGCGGTTTTTGCGCGGGAGTGGTCCGCGCAATCGAAATTGTCGAGCGCGCACTCGATAAATACGGACCTCCCGTATACGTACGGCACGAGATTGTGCACAACAAATGGGTGGTCGATGCGCTTAAGGCGCGCGGCGCTCGTTTTGTCGAAGAGCTTTCGGAGGTCCCGCCGAACGCGATCACGATTTTCAGCGCGCACGGGGTAGCGAAGAAGGTCCAGGAAGAAGCTGCCGAGCGAGGACTCCGCGTCCTCAACGCGACCTGTCCGCTAGTATCCAAGGTTCACGCGCAAGGACGTCACTATCTGCGCAACGGGCGCACAGTCATCCTGATCGGACATGCGGGTCACCCGGAAGTAGAGGGTACCCTCGGCCAGATTCCTGGACCCGTGATCCTCGTGCAGACCGAGGCGGACGTAAACGCACTCGATCTGGCTGAGGATACCCCGGTTGCCTACGTGACGCAGACGACCCTTAGCGTCGACGACACCAAGGGGATTATTGCGGCACTGTACCGTCGTTTCAAAGACGTCGTCGGGCCCGGTACGCAGGACATCTGCTACGCGACACAGAACCGCCAAACTGCGCTGCTGGAACTAACCCGGCTAGTCGACGTGATTTTCGTCGTTGGTGCGAAGAATAGTTCTAATTCGAATCGGCTGCGCGAAATCGGGGTCGAAGCTGGCGTTCCGAGCCACCTGATCGCCAGTGGCAGCGAAATAAAGCCGGAGTGGTTGCATAACGTCGAGGTTGTTGGCATTACGGCTGGAGCCTCGGCGCCTGAAATCATGGTTCGGGACGTGATCAACGCGCTGCGGGCCATCGAGGCGGTGGAGGTCTTCACCCTGCCCGGCCAGGATGAACACATCGAATTCCGGGTGCCTGTAGAACTTCTGGATGTGACAGGTACCCAGCAAATCAGCAAGGATAGTAATCTTGGGCATTCCCCTTCTTCAGAAACTGTTTGTCGGTAGCTACGTCGTTCGTCAGCGGCTGACCGGCCGAAAGCGCTACCCGCTGGTGCTCATGCTGGAGCCGTTGTTCCGGTGTAATCTGGCTTGCGCCGGTTGCGGCAAGATCGATTACCCGGATCCAATCCTGCACCAGAACATGTCCGTCGAGGACGCATTGCATGCGGTCGACGAATGTGGCGCGCCCGTAGTTTCGATCGCGGGTGGCGAGCCACTACTGCACAAGCAGTTACCGGAAATCGTGCGCGGAATCGTTGCCCGGAAAAAATTCGTCTATCTGTGCACCAATGCGCTTTTGATGGACAAGAAGCTTTCGCAATACGAGCCGAGCACATTCTTCACCTGGTCGGTGCATCTCGACGGCGACAAGGAGATGCACGATCACTCGGTTTGCCAGCCGGGGACGTATGACCGGGCCGTAACGGCAATCAAGCATGCCAAGGAACGCGGATTCCGCGTCAACATCAATTGCACCTTGTTCAACACCGCGCAGGCTGATCGCGTCGCAGCGTTCTTCGACACTGCCATGGAGTTGGGCGTTGACGGCATCACGGTATCGCCCGGGTATGCTTACGAGCGTGCGCCGGACCAGCAACACTTCCTCAATCGCGGCAAAACCAAGCAGCTGTTCCGCGATGTTTTCAGACGAGGCCCCAGCAAGACGAAGTGGTCATTCAGTCAATCAAGCCTGTTCCTCGACTTCCTGGCGGGAAATCAGAGCTATCACTGCACGCCATGGGGAAATCCGACCCGGACTATCTTCGGATGGCAGAAGCCCTGTTATCTGCTCGGCGAAGGCTATGCGAAGACCTTCGACGAACTGATGAATGGCACCGATTGGGATTCCTACGGCACCGGGAACTACGAGAAATGCGCCGACTGCATGGTGCATTCAGGATATGAAGCATCCGCAGTCCAGGATGCTGTCGCGCACCCGCTGAAGGCCATGGGCGTCGCACTACGCGGTGTCAGCACCGAAGGCGCAATGAAGCCCGAAATTCCGCTCGATCGACAACGGCCTGCGCAGTACGTCTTTTCGAAGCACGTCGAAAGCAAGCTCGAAGAAATTCGACGGGTAAAAGAAAAAGAAAAGCCGGAACTTCTTCAAGCAGGGTGACGCCGCCCCCCCCGACTCGGTTAGAGTTCGATTGGAACTCACGGGCCTCTCGGCCCGTTGTGTAGTTACATTCGCTTGAATTGTGGCAACGGGCCTCGGTGTTCAGCCATGCGCGGGCGCACTATTATCATCGGCGGGATTCTGACCGCAGCGATTCTATTCCCTGACGTTACTCGAGCGCAGTTTTCGCCGCACGGCCTAATCGGAGGTATCACGCGACCGTTCCGCCATGCGCTAGGTCAGCTCGGGCACTATCCGCGCGCGCGCCATCATCATCGTGCAGCTTCAGCCGCCGAACCTCGGGCAGCTGCGGCACGGGAAATCCCGGGGATCGCCGGATCACGCCTTGGGTGGGTCGGCCCCCCAGCCTGGCCGACCGCCTACGAGGACATGCTCGGATTTACATTCTGGCCGAATGAGTATGCGCCCCGCCTTCGCGGCCACGGATTTGATGTGATTGCCGACACGATCACCGGGCGCTTCGACCTGCCCCGGTCGTTGGCACGGACCGCGACCACCGGATCGGCTGTCAAAGATGACTCTGGCAACGACGGGGCCATGGGCCAATGTGTGGATACTGGGAATACCGAAACCAATTGGCCATCTGCGCGTATCGAACAGTCTGTGCAGCTGTCTGGCGCGCAGCGGGCTGCGCTTGAAAAGGCGCAAACAGTTGTCGCTCAGTCGATCAAGAATATCAAAGCGGATTGCCGTGCGCCTGCCGCGTTTCCTCCACCGGAGCGGCTTAGGGCATTCGTCCAGACGGTGTGGGCCGTTCGTGACGCCGGTATATCCCTACGCGGGCCGCTGAAGGAATTCAGCGATTCACTTACAAAAGCGCAGATGGACAGTTTCGTTGTCCAGCAACCGCAGAAACCGAAAGCTTCGAGCGAAGCCATGATGAACCGGCAATATCAAGCTTGCGTCTCGCAAAATGCCGAGCGCGCCGAACGCATGATCAAGGAAATTGAAATGAGAGTCCGGCCGGACAAAGACCAGGCCGCAAGCTTTGAAAATCTTCATCAGATCTCGACAAACATGGCCAAGATGCTGATCGCCAATTGCGTGCAGCCGATTCCGGGCGACCCGGCGCAGCGCCTGGATTCGGTCAATGACCAGCTGGCTGCGATGAACTATGCGGCCGCGACAGTGCAGATTGCGTTCGACGATTTTTACGGAAGACTCAGAAGCGAGCAAAAAACGCGCATCGATTCCATGGCGCGCTGACGTCACATCCCAAACGATACGGCCGTTGTATTGCTCGCCTTCAGATTACGATAGCGGGCGAGAGCCCATAACGGAAAGAATTTTCGGTATCCGTGGTAGCGCAGGTAAAACACGCGCGGAAACCCGGTCGCGGTGTATCGCTCTTCATCCCAAAGCCCGTTCGAGATTTGCGTCCGGGAGAGATAATGCACGCCGCGCTCCACGGCCGGGTGGCCAATTTCACCGACAGCCATCAACCCGAGAAGTGCCCAGGCTGTCTGTGATGACGTGCTGGCGGCCGGTTCGTGGCCACGATAATCGAGTTTGTAGCTCGAGCCATGTTCACCCCAACCACCGTCTTTATTTTGGATTGATAGGAGCCAATCTACGGCCTTGCGGATTTCGGCTGAGCCTCGATCCATGCCACACGCGTTCAGTGCACACAGCGTAGACCAAGTCCCGTAGATGTAATTCAGCCCCCAGCGTCCGTACCAGCTTCCATCCGGCAGCTGTGTGCCGCGCAGATAGGCAACACCCCTCGACAACGATTTACTCTCATCCAGCGTTTCGCCGAGCTGCGCTAGCATTGACACACACCGGGCCGTGACGTCTTCCGTCGGCGGATCAATGAGGGCCCCGTGGTCGGCGAACGGAATGTTGTTGAGATAATGAAAGACATTGTCGACATCGAAGGCGGCCCAGCCACCATTGCGGCTTTGCATGCCTTTGATCCATTCAACACCGCGTTCAATGGCTGCATCGTAGCGCGAACCAGCCCCTGCCCTGCGCGCGCGGTCCATCGCCATCACGACGACGGCCGTGTCATCGAGATCGGGATAATGTGGATTCGCATACTGAAAGGCCCAACCGCCGGGGCGTACATTCGGGCGCCGGTTAATCCAGTCCCCGCCGAGATCGAGCACCTGACGCGGGCGTAGCCAGTCGAGCCCCCGGACAGCCGTGGTAAACGCCTCGTCGTTACCGATTTCCAGAAACGCATGGCATGTCAGGCCTGTGTCCCACACTGGCGAAACGCAGGGCTGGCAATAGGCTTCATCGGCGCCGATCACGAGCAGCTTCTCGATGGAGTTGCGCGCGACGGCAGCGTTCTCTTTTTTGTCGAGGACATCGAACATCATCGCGGCATTGGCCATCGCCGGAAAAATCGCGCCGAGGCCGTCCTCGCCGTTGAGCCTTTCGGTAACGAAATCGACGGCCTGGTTGATCGCCCGCTGCCGTAGACTCTGCGGAAATACTCTAACGGCTGGGCGTAAAATCACATCGATGCACCGAAAAAGCGCAAACCATATCCAGCTCTGATGCGGAGCCTTAGCTGCTGGTCCGATTGAATGTGGCGGTTCAACAAACAGTTCGTCGATCTTAATTCCGAGGGGGTTTTTTGCGCGTGGACGCAAGGCCTGCAAAACAAGCAGAGGCACCAGCACCGTGCGCGCCCAATAGGACACTTTCGACAGGTGGAACGGAAACCACCGCGGCAGCAGCATGATCTCCACTGGCATTTCCGGCACGCTGCGCCAATCCAGAATGCCGTAAAGCGACAGCAGCACGCGGGTGAAGACGTTGGAGTGAACTGCGCCACCACGAGCGAGGATCGCCTCGCGCGCGAGACGCATGTGGGGCGCATCCGGGCTGTCGCCAATCATCTTGAGCGCGAAATAGGCCTTCACGCTCGCGCTCATGTCGAAATCGCCGTCATGATAGAGCGGCCAGCCGGCATGCTTTCCCTGGATACGCCGCAGATAGACGGCGATTTTCTGCTCCACCTCAGTATCTCTGGGCTCGCCGCGATAATGCCTCAACAGGACGTATTCGGCGGGGATCGTTACATCGGCTTCCAGCTCGAATACCCAATGTCCATCTTCTTGTTGGCTTTTCAGAAGCGCATGGGCCGCCCTCTCGATCGCAGGGTCAATCCCGGACGGCCGTGACGATAACTGCACCTCGTTCGCAACGCTCGTCATGCCGCCGCTCGCATACGATACTTGACCAGATCCGCGGCCCGATAACCTGAACGAACCGCGCCTTCTATCGTCGCCGGAAGCCCTGTTTGCGTCCAATCCCCCGCAAGAATCAGATTGTTCCAGGCTGTTTCCGCCGCTGGCCGGCGCGCATTCTGCTCCGGTGTCGCAGCAAAGGTCGCCCGGCGTTCGCGGACGATCTGCCATGGCGGCAGCGTGCTCGGGAGCTTTGCCACCTTGGCAATATCATTCCAGATGATCTGAGCAAGTTCTGTGCGCGGTAAATCAAACAGACGACCACCGTCGCTTATGGTGGCCGATATTCGTCCCGGCAAAGGGAATATCCATTCGCAGGTTCCGTTGATGACGCCGAGCATCGGCGGCAGATGCGTCGGCGGAACGATACGGAAATGCGCATTAACAATCCCCCGGAACGAGTTGGGCGCAATCAGCGAAGGCACTATGTTCGTAGCCACATAAGGTGGAACTGCCAAAATGACAGCCTCGCTCTCACCCAGTTCGACCGTGTGTTTGGCGAATTTCATCTGCGACACACGCCCGTTGCCGAACACCAGTTCCACGAGCTCATCTTCAAATGAGATCGTCACGCCCAGCCCGCGCAGATGCGTAATCGCGGGCTCGACGAATACGCTCCCCAGCCCTTCATAGGCCAGCAACGGCCGGCACGCCTGGCCGCCGAGAGCGAGTGTTTCGCGTACAACGGCGCCGGCAAGTTTCGCCGAACCTTGTTGCGGCGCGATGTTCAGGGCTGCCAGTAAAAGGGGGCCCACAAAACGATCATAAATCGGGCCGCCACATTTCATGATGTCGCCGATGGGTTTGTCCGCCGTAGCCCATGCCAAACGCGCAAGCGGCAGATAGTCGACGACACCCGTTTGTGGAACCCGGCGGTCCTTGTCGAAGACCCACCAGGGGAACCGGCTATCACCGAACCGCAGGGTCCACTGTTCGCCGTTCGCGATATCAACGAAGGCGAATTGCGCCTCGTCGGGTCCCCGCAAACCCGATCGTGAACCGATCGCTTCGGTCAGAGAAATGGCGGCGTGGTTGCCTGAGAGCAGCAAATGCGTGCCGTTGTCGATGACCATGCCTGTGGACTGATCGTAGTAGGAGCGACATCGCCCGCCAGCTACGGCGGTCGCTTCATGGACGGCAACCGCCCAATGTGACTGCGACAGGCGTTCGGCCGCAGCCAGCCCCGCCAAACCTGCGCCAACGATGTGGATTGTACCAGCGTCAGACAAATGCATGCCGCAAAGCAACCCACAGCAAATACGACTTGTTCACGCGAACACGCGTTCGCGGCAGCATCCAGCCGCGCGATACCATGCCTTCGAGCATCTGGCGATAGACCGCACCCATGATTTTTGGCGCGCGAACAACGCTGCGTGGGGAACGGGACATGATCTCATCGGCTTTGGTGAAATGCCCACGGGTCCGCTCGACAATATAGGCACAGGCCATGCCGAGGCGCGGGTCCGCCGCAACGGTCTCTGGATCATTGCCCTCGATACCCGCCAGTGTCAGTGCCTCTCTCGGAAGATATAGGCGGCCGATCTCGGCATCCTCATCGATATCACGCAAGATATTAGTAAGCTGAAGTGCACGGCCGAGATGGTGGGCCAACGCTTTCCCGTCGCTGTCATCCATCCCAAAGACGCGAACACTCAACCGTCCAACCGCGCAGGCCACGCGATCGCAATAAAGATCAAGCTCACCGAGATTTGGAGCCCGAATATCCGCGCGCGCATCCATTTCGACGCCGTCGATTACTGCGAGGAAATCATCCTTGCGCAGACTGAACCGCAAAATCGCCTGCGCCAGATTTTCACGTCCAAGCGGAACACGTCCCGAATAGAGCGATTCAATGTCCTTCCGCCATACGGAAAGGAGCTCAAGGCGCTGCGGACGGGGTCGGTTCTCATCAGCAATGTCATCGACTTCCCGGCAAAAGGAATATATTTCGAACATCGCCGCTCTTTTTTCGCGGCCGAGAATGCGCATCGCAAGATAAAACGAGCTGCCTCCCGCGCGGTTCGCAGCCGGTGAGGCCCCTGCTCCCAACTCTGGACTTTGCACATTCATGGGGTCTGGTATCGCTGCGCTGGCGTCATTGTTCGTAGCATACGACGCAGTATAGCGCGCCCGCCGCCGTTTACAGCCGTTGCAAGCGCTTCTGCTTTGGTGAGATGGACCCGTTCGGCCAGTGGATCACGAACCATCAGCATCGCGAGCAATTGGCCTGCCAATGATTGAATGACCGAAATTTCAAGCGCGAGCCGCGTGTCGCCAACCTTCGGCTCAAGCCCTCGGCTCTCGTCCAACAGAGTTGAAGTACGAGCCACCAACCCGCGCAGACAATCCCGCAAGGCCGGGCTCGCCCGATCGTCTTTTAGCGCTTCAACCGTGGCGCCGCTGGACGACAACGTGTCGAGAGGTATATAGACGCGGTCGAGCGCCAAATAGTCTTTTGCGCAATCCTGCAGGTGATTGATGACCTGCAATGCCGCACACAACGCGTCCGACGCGGGCCAGGTGTCACGAGCCTCGCCGTGAACGTCGAGAACAAAACGCCCCACCGGCATAGCGGAGCGCGAACAGTAATCGATCAATTCGTCCCAATTGGCGTAACGGAGTTTCGTCGCATCCTGCCGGAACGCGCTCAGCAAGTCCTGGGCATGACGCGGCGACAGCCCGCGCTCGTTCAGGACCGCCCGTAACCTCACTCCATCCGGTTCGTCGCCGCCGCTGCCCACCAGACTGGATTCGAGACGATCAAGACGGTCAATTTTCTCCGTACTCGTGAGCTGCGGATGATCGGCAATATCGTCGGCAATCCGCACAAACTCATAAAACGCCAGGATGACAGGCCGGTGCTGCCGCTTGATCAAGCGGGACGCAACCGGAAAATTCTCGTCATGCGAACCTTTGCCGGATCGCAACTCGCCACTGTGAATCATCGCAGGCTTGCCGCATCAGCGTGAATGCGCCCCTTCCACTGACCGCCCCGGCCTCGCATATGGTCATACGCGGACTTGATCGTGTAATACAGGTAGAGCGCGGCAATTCCGGGCAAGGCAAGACTCCAGAGAATCGACAATCGATAAAATCGTAACGTCGGTATGTATGAAATAGTCATCGCAAGCCAGACAACCAGACCCAAAAAACGCGGCAAGCCTGTGGCAAAGATTGCGAGCAACGGCGGCGCAATGAAAGTCAGCGTCATCATCGCAACCGTTGCACCCAGGAGCAGCGGTGAGTAACGAAGTTGTGCGTAGGCGGACCGTGAGATCATCCGTTTCACATCGTCGAACGTGTCATAGGGCCTGATGCTTCGCGAACGATCGGTGAGACCGAGCCAGATTGGACCGATCTTTTTCAACTTCTCAGCCAACGAGCAATCGTCGATCAACGCGTTTCGTATGCTCGCAATGCCGCCGGCGCCCGCAAGAGCATCCGCGCGCACCAGCATGCAGCCTCCGGCCGCGGCTGCCGTATTCGCGCGCGGCTTCGAAACCCAGGAGAACGGAAACAGCATTTGAAAGAAGTAGATAAAAGCGGGGACGTGCGTGCGTTCTGCAAGGCTCTCGCAGCGTAACTTTGCCATCAGTGACGTGAGCACAAAGCCTCCCGTCCTCGCCTGCGTCACGAGCCAGGCAAGCGTGTCAGGTGCATGCGTAATATCGGCGTCGGTCAGAAGCAAATATTCGGGCTGAAATTCTTCGGCAGTAGCGATGCCTTGCTTGACGGCCCAGATTTTTCCGGTCCACCCGCGTGGAGGACTGTTGCTGCCAACCACGATCAATTGCCGACTGGGAACAGATGCCGCTGTCTGCGTCGCCAACGATGCGGTTCCATCGCTGCTGTCGTCATCGACAAGGACGATGCGGAAGGAGCCGGGGTACACCTGCCGCAACAGCGAGCCGATGCTTGCGGCGATGTGGTCGGCTTCGTTGCGCGCCGGAACAATCGCAACGACCGCAGGCCATTGCTGCGTGTAGGGATTGGCGTGATCCGTGTCGCGGACCCCGCAGAGCCAGAAAGCGCCACGGCCAACGATCAGGTAGAACCAGACCAAGGCGCAGATGATTGCCACCACTTCGCTCATTGAAAGATTTCTGATTGCGAAAAGTTCACGTCGGTCCCCACTTTTAACATTGTAAGTGCATCTTGGTTCGACCATTTTTGCACTTCGCCGAAAATCGCGTGAATTGACGGCCTTCTACCACGAAACCGGCCGTTTGCTGCAGTCGGTTGGCGGGGACAAAATCCAGCCTTGCGACCGGGCCAAACGCCGGTAGTGTTCGGTGCAACAACAACATGGGCTGAAACGCATGCTGCCTTCTTCCAGTGATGTCATCATTATCGGTGCGGGTAATGCGGCCTTCTGTGCCGCCCACGCGGCAGCCGAGCACGGCGTATCTGTCCTGGTCCTTGAACGCGCTCCGGAAGACGAGTCAGGGGGCAACAGCCGCTTCACCGCGGGGGCCTTCCGCTGCGTCTACAATGGCGTGGAGGATCTTCGCCTACTCATGCCGGACCTCACTGATGAAGAGGTCTCCAACACGGATTTCGGCACTTACACCGAAGATAAGTTCTTCGACGACATGGGCCGCGTGACGGAGTATCGCACTGACCCTGATCTATGCGAGTTGCTCGTCACGCGCAGCAAAGAGACGATGCGCTGGATGCAGAGCAAGGGCATCCGTTTTATCCCAATCTACGGGCGCCAAGCCTACAAGGTCGACGGGAAATTCAAATTCTGGGGCGGCCTGACTGTTGAGGCCTGGGGCGGTGGCCCAGGCCTGGTCGAAGCGCATACCAAAATCGCAAAGAAAAGCGGCATTACGGTCGCCTACAAAACGCGCGCCCAGTCGCTCATCGCCGATGATGACGGTGTACACGGCGTCCGTGTCAAGCACGACGGGCGCACCGTCGACGTAAAATCGAAATGCGTTGTGCTCGCCGCCGGCGGCTTTCAGGCTAATACTGAAATGCGAACACGCTATCTTGGGCCGACCTGGGAGCTCGCAAAGATTCGCGGCACACGATTCAACACCGGTGACGCCATCCGCATGGCGCTTGACATCGGTGCTATGCCGACCGGCAACTGGTCAGGCTGCCACGCGGTCGGTTGGGACCGTAACGCACCGGAATTCGGCGATCTCGCGGTCGGCGACAATTTCCAGAAGCATTCGTATCCGTGGGGCATAATGATCAACGCCAACGGCGAACGCTTCGTTGACGAAGGAGCCGATTTCCGCAATTACACCTATGCGAAATACGGCCGCGTTATCCTGATGCAGCCGGGCCAG
Source organism: Pseudolabrys sp. (assembly GCA_051986235.1). Taxonomy (GTDB): domain Bacteria; phylum Pseudomonadota; class Alphaproteobacteria; order Rhizobiales; family Xanthobacteraceae; genus Pseudolabrys. Next base: position 77,585 of record JBPYDR010000029.1, on the reverse strand, counting down.
TTCGCCTGGCAGGTCTTCGATAAGAAGATCATTCCCATGCTGCGTGACGAATACCGCATCAAGCAGGTCACCAAAGTACGCGCCGACACACTTGAAGAACTGACGAAAAAACTCGACGACGTGAACGCCGATCGTGCTCTGGAAACGATCAAAGCGTACAACAAGGCGGTGCGGACCGATATTAAGTTCAACCCGAACGTCAAGGATGGCCGTCGCACCGAAGGCCTCGCCATTAACAAATCGAACTGGGCCAACACCGTCGACGAACCGCCGTTCGAAGCCTACGCGGTAACGTGTGGAATCACTTTCACTTTCGGCGGACTGAAAATCGACACGTCTGGCCGCGTGATTGACACCGATGGCCAGGCCATTGCCGGCTTGCACGCAGCGGGCGAACTTGTCGGCGGCCTGTTCTATTTCAACTATCCCGGCGGTACCGGTCTGATGGCCGGCTCGGTGTTCGGGAGAATCGCCGGAACGACGGCCGGGCAGCGGGCGGCACAGATGCCGTCCTGACAATCGGGGCGTGCTCGTTAATTCGGCGGATCTTTTGTTGCGCGCTCGCGCAGGTGGTAGAATTGGATGGCGGTCCGCGCGGTTTCAAGCCTCGACTTCTTGTATCGATCGCGTATTCGGCTGCAAAGCGCCGCTGTCCGGAGCCATTGATTTTCCGTTAGGTAAACCACAGGGGCTTTGCACGTACCGAGGGCCTTCCGGTGGTTAATAATTTATTTTTCGTTACGCCCGGTTTTGCGAAACGCGGCCGTCTTTTAAACTCTCGGTCCATCGTGCGAGGTTAACCCGGGCAGCGGCATTTACGTTGCATTCATGATGCAAGACCAGCAGGTTGTCGAAACAGATATTCCGGCGCGGCTTGACCGATTGCCGTGGGGTCGTTTCCACACGCTTGTCGTGACCGCCCTGGGTATTACTTGGATTCTCGATGGGCTGGAAGTGACACTCGCCGGCAGCCTCGCCGGCGCTTTAAAAACAAGCCTGCACTTCTCCAATACAGATATTGGAATCGCCAGCAGCGCCTACCTTGCTGGCGCTGTACTCGGGGCGCTTTTCTTCGGTTGGCTGACCGATCGACTTGGTCGCAAGAAACTGTTCTTCGTCACGCTCTCTGTCTATCTCGTTGCAACCGCGGCAACCGCAGCCTCATGGAGCCTCGAGAGCTTCGCCTTGTTTAGGTTTCTGACCGGCGCCGGGATCGGGGGCGAATACGCCGCAATCAATTCGACGATTCAGGAGCTTGTTCCGGCGCGGGTGCGTGGCTGGACCGATCTCGTGATCAACGGAACTTTCTGGATTGGCGCGGCCTTGGGCGCGCTCGGTTCGCTTGTATTGCTTGATGCCCAGCTGATTGATCCAGATTTTGGCTGGCGGCTCGGTTTTCTGATAGGCGCCGGATTAGCTTGTTTCATTTTCCTCATGAGATTGTGGATCCCCGAAAGTCCGCGCTGGCTGATGACGCACGGCCACAGCGAGGAAGCCGAACGTGTCGTCGCTGAAATCGAAAGCCGGTTTGCACCACCACCGGCCGCACAGCTCCTTCCCCGCGTGCGCCTGCGCGCCCGCAAGTCGACGCCGCTTCGGTTGGTCAATCAGACTCTTTTCAAGCACCACCGCCGTCGCACCTTCGTCGGTTTGAGCCTCATGGCAGCGCAGGCATTTTTCTACAACGCGATTTTTTTCACCTACGCTCTTATTTTGATCGACTTTTACGGTGTCGCCCCCGATCGGGTCGGTTTGTATCTCCTTCCATTCGCCGTCGGAAATTTTTTTGGCCCTGTGCTGATCGGCCGTTTATTCGACACGCACGGCCGCCGAATCATGATCGCCTTCACATATATTGCCTCGGGCACTCTGCTGGCCTTGACCGGTTGGCTTTTCATGCAGAACCTGATCGATGCGGCCACACAGACTGCGTGCTGGACGATCATCTTTTTCTTCGCCTCGTGCGCAGCAAGCTCCGCTTATCTGACGGTGAGCGAAACTTTTCCGCTCGAGATCCGCGCACTGGCAATTGCTTTCTTCTATGCCGTTGGCACCGGAATTGGCGGCATTCTCGCCCCATCGCTATTCGGTCTGCTCATCGACACAGGTTCGCGTGTAAGCGTGTTCTGGGGTTACCTGTTTGGATCCGCACTTATGATTTTTGCCGGTGGAGTCGCATGGCGTTGGGGCACCGATGCCGAGCGAAAGCCGTTGGAAGAAGTCGCGCGGCCGCTGACATTCGTTTGAACCTGGTAGCGCGCCTATTCGGCGCCTTTCGACAAAAGGTCCTGCAACGCCTGCGGCGCGAAGATAACCACCCCGCCACGCTCGAGCTTCAGCCATTTCTTGCGCTGCCAGTCCTGTAACTGTTTGTTCGCACTTTCGCGCGAGACCCCGATCATTTGGCTAATCTCGCGCTGGGTCACGTTGATTTTGCGCGAAGGCGCGGCAGTGGCCGAAGGCCGATAAAGATGCAGCAAAACTTTGGCGAGACGATTGGGCAGGCCGAGGAAAACAATATCTTCGACCTGTTCGCTTGTTTTTCTTATGCGCGCGCACAGGATCTTGATCAGCCTCTCGGCAACCTCGGGATTGTCTCGAATCAAAGGGGTAAAGTCGCGGCGTTCGATGACCATCAATTCGCAATTGTCGATAGCAACGGCGTCGGCGGTCCGTTGCCCGCCGTCGAGAAAGGCAATCTCTCCGAAAAGCTCGCCCGGAACCACCAAATTGAATATTGCGTCTTTTCCCTCTTCGGACGGCGCGCTGATTCGCACCGCGCCGGCCCGCACTGCGTAAAGCTTCGACCCGATATCCCCTTTCCGGAATATCACCGAGCCTCTTTTGACTTTCGACGTAATGACCCGTGGGGCCAGGCGGTCGATGACCGTATCACCCAAGTCTCTGAAGAACGGATGCGCCCGAAGCAACGCCTGCTTGTCGAACGGTTGCGTTTGAGAACGTATACCCGGAGCCATCGCGATTCACCAACCCGCGTCAATAAAGATAACCTCCCAAGGATACCATATCGGACCGACCAATGCGCAAACACGTCCGGACGGGTCGGTTGGTCGCATCAGCTCGAAATGCGCCGCAAGTGTGAGCTAGCTCACGGTCGCAGGCCCTGGCGCATGCTACCGATCTCTATAGCGGAGACCGACCATGCAGCCACTCAGCAAAGCTGACCGGGGCATGTCCCAGCGGCGCTCGACCGACAGCTATGGCCCCCCGGAAAGTGCGATCGCAGCGATCTGGCACGTATTTTATAGGCTGTCGCTTGGCGCTGCTATCGCTTCGCCTCTGGTTTCAGGGGCGCTGGAACTGGCGAGCCGATAGAGAAATATGCCGGTCAAAATACACCAGGTCTTCTACTTTGTCGCGCTTTGCGAGGAACAGAGCTTTACCCGGGCGGCAAACCGCTGCGGCGTTGCACAACCCTCGCTCACTCGTGCCATTCAGACACTGGAGGAGGAGTTCGGCGCTCCATTGTTCGAACGAAGCCGATCGAATGTTCGCCTGACTCAGCTGGGCCTGCTGGTCCGTCCGGATTTTGAGCGGATCAGCCAAGCCACGATCGTTCTAGATCAGAGAATCACCGAGCTTAAGGCACCGCCCTCTTCCATACCCGAACCGAGTTCGACCGACGCATTATGCGCGCCACCATAGCGATTGTCGCGACAGTTGCTGCTCATTACTATTGGGCTTGGTTTTACACCCAACACCGGCGCCGAACTGGCGGACGCGCCGATAGTGGTTTCCTACACCCTACAGTCGATCGAGGGCGTGGCTCGTGGCAAATAGACTTGAAAATCGAGCTGTTTGCTCATGAATGGATTCTTGTCGGGACGTTAGTTCCGTCCGACGACTCCTCAACCGGCTTTTCGTTTTTTCACGCGGGTTTGTGGCCGAGTTCCGCCAATACTTCATTCTTGCGCACGAGTTCGTCCTCGAGGCGCGCGATATTTTCGAACAGACGCTCGGTCGTCAGCCGCAGAAAATAGAATCCGAATTGCGGGTTCTGGAAATAAAGCTCTTTGACCTGCTGGTAGCTGGCGGTAAGGACCTCTCCATCTTCCACGCACTCGATGGTCTGAGTGCGACGATTATCTGGCGCGAGAAGTCCCAGGTCTCCGAAAACCTGACCGGTCGGGAGTTCGATTCCCATTTCGCGCAGACGATACCGACCGCTCACGCTGTAATACATTGCGTCGGCCAAATCCCCCTTATGAAATACAATGTCCCCTTTGCGAAAACCGCGCCGAGCCATGAACGGCTTGAGCCAATCGATCGAGGTTTCGCCATAGGACGCCGCGGCCTCCACGTCTTGAATAAGCTTCCGCATCTGCTGTAGCCGCACCGTGTTCAGCGGCAGAAGAATCAAGTTCAAGATAAGCGTGGGGTAAATTCCGGAGAAAAATCCGTAGACAATGAACAGCGCGTTGCACGTCATGCTGACGACGCGCAGGGGAATCATTGTCTTCATCGCACACGTGACGATACTGGACGCCACGGCCGCATACCCGAACCACATCGGCCATTCGGTGTGCTTGAGAAATTCCATGCTTTTCCCCTACTTCCGTCGGCTAAGGTTTTCCTACTAATACAGCGGCCCAGAACCGGGATAAACGCTGGAATAAGAGGTTCCTTCGTTTTGCCCGGGCAATGAGTTTCATCGTCTATTTGGCGGGAATTGACAAACGCCGCTGTTATCTGGCCGTCATTTCGGGCTTCTCACAAACGGAGACAAGGAATTTATTTCTTTCTGCTCCTTGGCTGCAATACACTTAAGGAGAGAATGCGATGAGCGCCGCCCAACATTCAGCAACCACTCCCTTTGGTCCTTCTGCTCCAGAATTGACGCCAAAGAATCTACGCATTTACCAGGTCAGCACCAGCACGCCCGCTAGGCCTCCGGATAAGCGATGATCATTCGGTAGCAATCGAGGCTACGGCTGAGAAATTCATAGGCGGCACCCCAAAGGTACAGCCGGAAACGGCGATAGTTGAACTCGCCAAATTGCTCCACGACAGTGTCGCGGTTCTGGTCAAAATTGCGCGCCCACTGCTGGAACGTGAGAAAATAGCTGAAGCGATCGTCGAACATTTCCTGCACACGCAGCGGAGTTCTCGACATCTTGTCGAGGAGATCATGGAGAACGAGGAACGAGTGGTTCCCGCCATAGATGTGTTTCACCATGAAAGATGAGAGCTCGTATTTTTTCGTGCAGGCACTTGCATCTAGAAAGATGCATCGTCCAGGTTTGAGCAATTCCGTGAACTTTGCCAGCACGCGAGCGTAGTCCGGCAGATGCTCGATAACACCCATGATCACGATCGCATCGTACGTTCGATCAGTCCGGTACTGCAGGAAATCACCTGTGATCAGCTCCCAGTCGAGCCCGAGTTGCCTTGCGCGGCCGGTGAGGTAGTCAACCGACGTCTGTGAATTGCTGATCCCAGTGCAGCGAACACCGCGTTGCGAGGCGTATTCAAACCACGCGCCCCAGCCGGGACCTATTTCCAGCAGATGGTCACCGCTCTTCAGGCCTAGTTTCTCAAAGCAATATTTGAACTTGCGCAGGGTCGCGACGCTCAGCGTTTCGCTTCGGTCTTCATACACACCTTGCGTGTAACAGGGCGTCTGGGGATCGAGGAAACTAAGGAAGAAAGTCGGATCGATGTCGTAATGGGCGCCAATGGCACGCTTGTTGGTGTGGACCTGACCAAACAACAACGGATGGATGAAACGCCAGGCGGCAACGAGGGGGTGAAAGTCCTTCATCGCGCCGCGCAATTCGAACGGGCGCAACATATCCCCATCGATATCGATATCGCCGTCGAGATACGCGTCTCCGATCTGACCTTCGTCGATACTTCGGATCGCACGCAATCCTCTGTTATTTCTGATGGTGACCCGAAAACTCGGCGAGCCGGGCGCAAAATGCTGCACGGTCTTGTCGGGTAACACGACGTCGAACGAAACCGGCGAAGCTGAAAAATGATCGGCAAATCGACCAAGCATGTCCGCGGCTCCAATTCTCAAAGTGCGGATTAATGCGCTACTGCAAGAAGGCTGTAACCTCGCGCCTTGATCGCAGCCTCGACACGACGGTCAAGATTCTGCAAATGCGCCAGCTTTTTGAGACGGGCTTCAATCTCTATGTCTTTCCGGTTTGAGCCGAGAAATTTCTGCAAGTTCAATAGGCTGCGAAGCTCGAATATCGGGAATCCCAGACTTCGCGCGCATTCGATTGCCTCGCGAAATTTTGCTTCGACCTTTTCTGCACTTTCCACCTTCATGTCGGCTGCAACAAGTGCATCGATGCGGCGGACTTCGGCCTCGATCCAAAGATCGGTACCTTCGGATATCATTGTCAGACCGCGCGCGCAGGTTTTCTTTGCTTCCTCCAGTTTTCCCTGGAGACGTTGGGCCTCAGCCAAGCTCGCGAGATGTCCTGGAAGAGAAAAGCGAAAATCGATGCTTTCGAGCCTGTCGATGGCTTTCGTCAGCATCGCCACGCCGTTTTCGAGGTCGCCATCCTGGCACAGTGCCCAGCCCATAAATGCCGAGCCGAACAGACGGAATGGGCCAAGGCGGTGCTGGTCCGCCAAAGCGATCAATTGCTGCGCCTCGCGCTTCATTTCAGTCTTGGCCCCGCACAGTCCGAACAGCCAGCCGCCCACATATCCTCGCGCCAATGCCGTCGACTGCGGATGACGCAGGGCGTCGGCCGCCTCGAGCGCGTCGAGCCCGACCTGAAGGGCCTCGTCGACCTGGCCAAGGCAGAGCAACGCGATACTCAACAATGACCGGCTATGGACCTGCGTGTTCTGGCCGAACAATTGTGTCGCGGCGGCGTCGCGCTCTGCCGAATAAAGTTCGAGCGATTGCTCGAACTGCTCCTTGGCCTTCAAGGCCGCCCCAGCGTTTATGTATGTCATACCGCACAGGCGATGGCCGATGACGCGTCCGGACGCGTAGGACTTGTCGCTTGCCACCGTGAGGAAAAGCTGGGCCAATGGCGTCGCGTCTTTATTCCGGCCACGACACATTGCGAAGGTGAATTGCCCGAACAGAAATGCAAATACCAGGGGCGACGCTTCCCCTTCCCGGCAAAGTGCAAGGCCGCGCTGGCAGCATTCGGACAGGGCGGGCGAAGTCGGCCCTTGCGTTGAAATGAGCGAGGGGATCAAGGCGCCTTGGAGACCCAGTTCGAGCTTCGCGCGCAGCTCGGGGGACGAAATTTCATTCAGCAAGCTGAGGCCGCGGCGTAAATCTTCGACAGCCTCGATATGGGCAGAGCGTCGAGCTGCGCTAGCGCCAGCATCCAACCAGGTCTTGATCGCCTCCTGGAATTGCGCGGATGCCGTCAGGTGGTAGGCGATCAGTTCGGGGACAAAGGGCCCCGCAGCACTGTCATGCTGCAGTTGCTTTACGATGTTGGCGTGGGTCGCCCGCCGTTCCGATTGCACCATCGATTCGTACGCGGCGCGTTGCAGCAGGGCATGCCGGAATTCGAAGCGCGCCTCGCGACCTCCGTGGTTTGAGCGTAGAATTTCCGCGTCGATCAATGCCTCCAGCGGCTCAACAACGTTTTGCGCGTTCTCCTGCAGCAACGCCGCCAGGAAATCGGCGGTGAAAGGCCGTCCGATACACGCTGCGGCCTGCACGACCCGCCTTCCATCGGCAACCCGATCGAGCCTTTCGGATATCATGGCGGCAAGTGTCAGTGGCAGGTCGCCGCGCCGGCGCGAGGCATTCGATGCCTGCTCCTTCTGATCGACGAGGGACAAGACAAGATATTCGACGAAAAGCGGTACGCCGTCAGCTGCTTCGACGGCGCGCTTGAGCTCATCATCAGACAAATCTTGCGCCCGCGGAATGGCGCGGGCCAGTTCGTAGCATTCATCCAAACTGAGCTGGCCGAGCTCGATGGCATTTTCGGTGTTCGGCAGGTTCGGACTCTTTGGAAAAGACCGGCCCGTCAAAGCCACCAGAACCGCGGTGTCCGCCAGGCGCTTCACAAGCTCCTGCAACAGTTCGGCCGACGATGGATCGATCCAGTGAACATCATCAACCCATATCAATGTCGGCTGTTTGCGCACCATCTGCTCGAAGATCGAGCCCAACAGGGCGAACTGCTTTCGCTTGAAAAGGAATGGTGTCGGTGCGCTTGCTTCGGTTGCCGAAGTCAGCGACGTGCCTATCAGGCTACTGATGATGTCTTCGTTTTCCGGATTCTTTAGTCCAAGGTTGTCGAGAAAATTCGCGATCTTCTGAGCACGAATGGCCTTGTCGTCGTCGACGGTCAGGCCCGCCTCCGACCACACGAACATCCCGACCGAGTAAAGTGGCGTGCTTGCAAATATGTCATGGCAGTGAATTTGCAGAACGCTTGCATCGGAGAACTCGGGATGCTTAACGATCTCAGTCGCAAGCCTTGTCTTGCCGACACCCGCCTCGCCTGTGATCAGAATGGTTTCGCATCTGGATTTTTCCTTCGCGCTGTTCCAGCAGCTGACCAGACGGTCGACCGATTCCGCGCGACCGACAAAATGTGGCGTGCCACGGCGCCCTCGATGGTATGTCCGCCCAATCCCGACGCGAGGTTTGGTGATCTTGTAGATCGGAATGCTGCGACTGATGCCTTTAAACCGCCTGGGTCCGAGCGATTCGTAGTCGAACATCCCGGAAATCATTTCGAACGTTTCGCCGCTGACAATGACCGAATTGGTCGGCGCATCCGCCTGCAACCGGGCGGCGAGATTTGCCGCCTCACCCACAATGCTGTGATCCTGCGCGCCGCCGCTGGCCAGCTCCGAACCGATTACGATCAGACCAGTGTGAATTCCGATACGGATGGCAATTTCGGGCAGTTGCTGGCCACGAAGCCCGCCGTTGAGTTCATGAAGGCGGTCATGGAGCTCGAGGGCGGCACGAACCGCACGCTCTGCATCGTTTTCGTGGGCAGCCGGATATCCGAAATAGACCAGCACTCCGTCGCCGCTGAACTGGGCAACGAAGCCGCCGTAGCGCTCCATTACCGTCAGGGCGAGCCGCTGGTACTGCAGCTGCAAATCCCGCAAATCCTCGGGATCCAGCCGTTCCGACAGCTCGGTATAGCCCACAAGGTCGCAAAAAAGGATCGTGAGGTAGCGACGTTGCGGGACAGTTGACCGACTTGTCCCATTAGACCCAGTCGCCATCTTCACGCCTTCCGGATGAGCATATTCAACCAGTTCATCCGTGCCAACCAATGTCCTCTTTCCCAGCCACTATTGAATTGCTGGGACCCACTCAGATTGTAAGCTAGGCTGGCGGTGGCCGCTAGCTGAGCCCTATGTCGCAGGCCGACACCGCACATTTTATTGCTATTGTTAATAATTACGACCGAAGGGGGCGATGGTGCGGTTCTTGGCATCAGTCACGCAAAGTCAGCCGGGGCATTTGAACGGTTCCGTTTCCACCAGCGCAAAAAAACGACGCGCTCTTGTAATCTGCACACATCTCCGGCCCGGTCGAGTCAAACGGCGGTCGAGCTATGTCATGCAGCCGATAAGCGGACTACATGTCGCATCTTTGATCGACCCTCAACGATTCGATGTCCGTCTGTACCACGAGGACTGGCACGGCCCCTTCAATCCCTTTCAAGCAGAAAAATATGACCTCGTTTTCCTGACTGGGTTGCAGCCAGACTTCGATCGGATGCGACAGCTCTCCTATTTTTTCCGGCGGGCTGGGGCCAAAGTCGTCGCCGGCGGCAGCGTTTGTACGATGTTTCCTGAGTTCGCGGCGCAGTTTTTCGATGCCGTATGCTCCGGTGGGGTAGATAGCGTGCGACAGGTCGTCGCCGATTTCGAACGGGACGGACTTAAACCCATATACCGTTCGCCCACGATGCATATCTCCTCCTATGCAGTCGACTACAGCCTGCTTGCCCGGAGCGGAATCAGCCCCAGCGTCCATCTCATGGAATCGTCTCGGGGATGCAGCTTTCGATGCAGTTTCTGTGTAATTCCGTCGGAGGTCGGAGGTCACGCCAAGTATAGCCTCGCAACCCTTTCTGCTGCGATCGACAACGCCCTGGCGACCAGCCCTTTGTTCAGTTTCCGCCGATGGTACCCGACGATCATTTTCCTCGACAACAACTTCTCGGACGATCGCGAATATATGCTTCAGGTGTGCGAGCTCATGCGCAAACACGCGAAGATCCGCGGTTGGGCGGCGCTCGTGACACAAAATATCATGCATGACCGGGAATTGATCAAATACATGGCCGACGCGAAGTGCATGACGCTGTTTTTCGGCCTTGAGTCCTTCGATCAGGTCTTGCTCAAGAAGTACAGAAAAAAGCAGAACCTAGGCCGCAGCCATAACATTATTGATGACGTTGCATTCGCCGAGTCGAACGGGATTGGCATCGGGTACGGCTACCTCTTCGATCCGCGCCTGCAAACGGTTGCGGAAATGGATCGCCAAATCCGAATGATAGGTGAGCACCCCGCGCTGCCGATGCCGGTGTATTTGAGCGTCGTGGCTCCCCTCGCTGGTACCGAAGGATTCTGGAACGACCTCGCTTCTGGGCAATTAAGACCGAACCTGCGGCTGCGTGATCTCGACGGCGAAACGATTGCTTATTCAAATCTCGCCGATGAAACGAATGCCATCGTCGGATTTCTGGAAAAGCTTTTCCGTCGTCCGTGGACGATCGTCAGTCGATTCTCGATTCTGATGAAGACGTTGCGGCGGATCGTCCACTCGGGAACTTACGACCCGATTCATTGGTACATTATTGCTGCGGCAAATCTCCACTGCTTTGTCTGGTCCAGCATGTCGCCGGCTAAGGCGCGAACCTATCTCGCGGGCAGCGAATTACTCGATCCCCAATACGAGGAATTTCCGGCCGACATTTCGCGAGAGGACTATAAGCATTACTTCGAACCGATCGCGCTGACCGACGGCTCCGGCGGTGCCGCGGATTGGCTCAAACCCTATGTCCCTCGTTCAGCGACAACCCTCGCGACAAATGCAAGAGCCGACTGAAGTTGAGCCTGCGAGTGCCTATCCGCGTACTCCCACCGATCTTCCGGCGGGTCGTGCTTCAGTCATCTAATTCGCTTCGCAATCAAGCTTGCCCGATCGCCAGCTCAAGTCGCGCACTGCGAAGGCTAGCCAGAAGCCTTTTTGATGGCATCGAACAGCGTTTGGGCGGGAAACGGTTTGCGAAGGAAAGCGACCCCGCCTGCTGCGGCCGCCTGATTTCGAACGACCTCGTCGTCCAGGCCAGTCATGAAAATGATTGGATATGTGAAGCCGTCCGCGACGAGTTGATGAGCCAATTCAACACCTGAAATGTCACCAAGCTGTATATCCGCGACTAGACAGGTGGCCTTGCTGGTCGAAGCGCAGGTGAGAAATGTCTCAGCCGAATCGAAGGTTTCGGCGCCGTATCCATATGCCGACAGCAGGCTTGCCATCGCAGCACGCATCTCTGGATCGTCATCGACGATCGCTATAACTTTATGAGTGTCCGGCATGATTTTCCCAAGTTACATGCGACCGCATGTGGCGCGACTTTCCACCCGCGTCTTGTTAGTATGTGCCAAAGCTTTGTCGGCGCGTGCCACCCTGAGGCAGGAAGCCAGCTTCATGAGCCTCTCTGATGCCAGGCGCTTCGGCGCTCTTCCAAATGCCACGGGCACGATCACGCGACTCGCTTACGCGCATGCAAAAGTGAAAGGCGTTGACCCCAGGCCACTGTTGAAGAAGGCGGATCTGACGCTCCAGCACATCAAGAATCCGAATCTGCGGTTCAGTGTCCTCGATCAAATAAACTTTCTAAACCTCGCCGCAAGCGCGCTGCAGGATGACTTGCTTGGCTTTCATCTCGCACTACAGCCAGATCTGCGCGAGCTAGGATTTCTTTATTACGTCTCCGCTTCTTCAGAGACCTTGGGCGAGGCACTGCACCAACTTGCGCGTTATGGCTCGATCGCCAACGAAGGAGCTTCGTTGAAATACTCAGGCGGCAATCAGGTTGGCGTCTCCTTCCGTTATGTGGGGGTCAGCCGCCATCTCGATCGGCATCAGATCGAATTCTTCGCCGCGGTGCTCGTCCGTCTCTGCCGACACTTGACCGGAACCCGACTTGTGCCGACCCGAGTAAGACTGGCGCATCGTCGCGAAGGAAAATATCCCGAGCTGACCGAATTCTTCGGGACTGACGTTGAGTTTGATGCGCACAGCGACGAAATTTCGTTCGCGCCGACCAGCCAGGAAATGCCCGTCGTCAGCGCCGATCATCACCTCAACAGGATACTGGTCGGCTACTGCGAAGAGGCACTGCAACGTCGGCCGAAGAGACGTGGCCCGTTTCGCTCAAGGGTCGAAAATGCGATTGTTCCCCTGCTGCCGCATGGCAAGGCCAGAGCCGATGAGATCTCGCGCCGACTTGGCGTGAGTCAACGAACGCTGGCTCGCCGCCTTTCTTCAGAGCAGCTGAGTTTCTCTACCGTACTGGAAAACCTTAAAATGGATCTCGCGGAGCGCTATCTGGCCGATGAGGATCTGTCGATTTCCCAGATCGCCTGGTTGCTCGGCTACCAGGAGGTCAGTTCCTTCACGCATGCCTTCAAGCGGTGGACCAATAAAACGCCGCGTCAGATGCGATCGCGAAAGGCCGCATAGTCAATATTGCGATAGCTGCCGCACCCCGGTCAGTTTGCTCCGGTCAATTCCGACAGCTTTCTCGCCGTCTCCACGATCATGTCTATCCGCCGCTGCAATTTGTTTTTCAGATCAGGAACGTTCACCTTATCAGTGACTCGATAAGCGTTGCCGACGCGCTCCACGTATCCGTGTTTGACCATCTCCTGCAGGCGCCTGACGACCGTTACACGAGGAAGTTTAAGTGAATTCGCTATCTTGTTGGCGCTTACCGGCGAACACATGACAGTACGGAGAAAGACATAAATTCCAATCATTCGAAACGTTGAACTGTCATTGTGTACCGTAAATGCAGTGCCGTAATCTTCGTTGACGCTGCGGATTAGGCCCATGTACAGGCGGCACATAAGCATCCGCTCTCGCGCGAGTTCGATTCGAGGCGGCGGATGAAAATCCTCAACGAGGATGAAGTCTGAACCGTGTTTGGGTTCCCGCGGGCGCGCGGCGTGATGTCCCTTTTGAATTTCCATCGGCATTCTCTCCAACCCGACAGATCCCAAAACACCATGTTGGAAAGTACATCGACCGTCGGTTCAAGCCGGCGGTCGATGTTTCCGAATCGGCGTTCACGCAGTCATCAAAGCGAGCTTGGCCCTCAAAGTATCGATCGTGGGCTTGATAATCTCGGCAACACCTGGGATTGCCAGCGCTTTGTCAAAGAGCTGGTTCAGAGTTGACATTGCCGGGCTGACCAAACCAGCCAGCATCTTGCGCTGACCGTCCGACAACTGCGCCAGCATGCCGCTGACTTTGTCGATCTGAGACGTAGCTGTCTGCAATCTCGGCAAAGCAGCTTGAGCGGAGGCGGCATCGGTAATGCCATTAAGGGTTGAACGTACGCTGGTGATGCTGTCGGTAACCTGCTTGCCGATATCGATCCCACCCACCGTCAAACTCTGGACGGTAGAGACGCCTTGCTGAACCACCGGCTCCGTTGGCCTGCCGAGAAGGTAAACGAGCAATGCAGCAATCGCGATCGCGGGAATGGCCCATAAAAGCCAGTTGGTAGACCCCGATGCAGCCTCAGCTGCTGAACGACGGGTATCATCAAGAGTTCGCGCGACTGAGGCAGCGGCGGCCCGCGTGGTCTCGCCGCCCGCCATGGCCGCTCTTTTTGCCGTATCGCCGAGCGAGTCGAGCAAACCTGTTCCGCCAAGCAATCGACCGAAGCCCGAGGGAATTGCCGCGGCTATATTGTCCTTCTGGCTGGTCAGCAGGTTGGTAATACTGCTGGCATCCAGCCCGCGGGAGCCTTGCTGCTGTCCGATTGCCCCCATAACGAGAGGCGTCAACATCCCTAGTACGGAATCTCCAGCAACCGCTCCCAATCCCGAATATTTGCCGATTGAATTGGCCAGCGCGCTCTGCTCGCGATCGCCCAGAAGCGATGCCAGTATGTTCGATCCGCGGTCGGTGACTGACGATGCACCCGCACCGCCAAGCATGCCCGCAAATTTATCGAACGTGCCCATCTCCTGTTTTGCAGCGTCGGCGATCTTCTGCGAACCGCCAGGCTTTGCGGCGGCGCCGACCAACGCAGCCAATAGCGCCGGGACCCCGGCACCTACCGCGGTGGAAGTATCGTTGCGATCAAGGCCGAGTGCGCTGGCGATTCGTCCGATCATGTCGGGCGTGAGAAAGTTCATGACGAGCGATACGAGGTTTGTAGCCATTGCCGTCTACTCCCGCGTTCGTGATTGAACGAGATTGTCGTTCCGCAACTTCCCCGTGTTCGTGATTGAACAAATTTGTCGGTCTGGAACTTCAATGTCGAGATGGACCTAGGGCCCATGACCGCGTCGTCGATCGGTCACTACTCCGGTAGTTCACGCTTTCGTCGGAATGACGTAAGGGCGACCCATTGCAGTCGAAACTCCGTACTACCAAATGACCAACATGCTTGGTGACGTGCGGTGTCCGCGTTGGTTTCTGGCGGCAGCCATTCTGGCGACAGGCCTGACTGCCAGTCTGGAAGCGCACGCCCAATTTTTCTGGGATCAGCAGTACCAGTATAAGCGGTCGCGGCCGGAGTCGGGCGGCTTTTTCCGGAACTTTTTTGAACCGTTCAACTCGCGTCCGCGCGAAGACGACAATTACGGCCCGCCTCGACGGCGACAGCTACAACAACAACAGCACGCCCAGCCGACCGAAAGCTCGCGTGCTCCATCGTCACGCAAAGCCGAATCAAAAGTCACGCCGACCACCTCCATCATCGTGATGGGCGACGATATGGCCGACTGGCTCGCTTATGGACTGGAGGACATATTTGCCGACTCCCCGGAGATCGGCATTGTGCGCAAGAACAAGCTCAATTCCGGCCTGATCCGTTACGACGGCAAGGGCGACCTCGACTGGTGGCACGCTGCGCGCGACGTGCTGGCCCAGGAGAAGGCCGACTACGTGATCATGATGCTTGGCATAGGCGATCGCCAGGACATTGGCGAAAAGGACCTCGCCAAAGAGGCGGATGCAAAAGCCAAGGATCAGAAAGATCAACCAGCCAAAGACGAGGCAGACAAAAAGCCGACGCAGAAACCAGCCAAGGCCGACAATCCAGTCAAAACCGACAATCCGGAAGAAGTCGCCACGATGCAACGGATCAGGAAAACTGGTGTTGCTGAATTCCGGGGTGACGACTGGGCAAAGATCTATTCAAGACGGATTGATGAGACGATAGCGGCGCTCAAAAGCAAAGGCGTACCGGTCATATGGGTTGGCCTGCCGTCAATTCGCGGCGCTCGCTCCACAGCGGACGCGGCCTACCTTAACGATCTCTACCGTTCGCGCGCTGAGCGCGCCGGTATCACCTATATCGACGTGTGGGATGGGTTTGTGGACGAAGCAGGCAAATATTCCAACTACGGTCCGGACTATGAAGGACAGGTCCGACGTCTGCGCCTTGGAGATGGCCTTTACTTCACTAAAGCGGGAGCGGTCAAACTTGCGCGTTATGTCGAGCACGAATTGCGCCGGTTCATGAACAACCGCGTGCCGGTAGCGCTCCCGTCCGGGCCGATCGAACCGTCGCAGTCCGCAACAAAGCCGGCCGAGCGGCCTTTGCTAGGGCCAGTTGTTCCCTTGACCGGCACGCCGAAAGATAAAGATACGAAGGACAGCAAGGATGGCGACGACCTGCTTGGGGGGCCAGGCAGCGGCCAGATCCACGGCGACGCGACCGCAACGAAGGCCCTCGCAAAAGGTGAAACGGTCGCCGCTCCTTCCGGGAGAGCAGACAATTTTAGCTGGCCTCGCGGAGCCAATCCTTCCTCGGGTCAGCCGGTGCCAGTGTCGCCTGTGGCAATCGATACACCGGTGCCTGATGGAGCGGCCGGGGCAATGGCCTCCGCACCCCCCGACGCAAAGCCGGAAGAACGGAAGAAGAAGAGCGCCACCAAGAAGGTCGCACAGAAAGTTACCAAGAGGCAGACGCAGTCGGAAAATGCGACGCCGCAACCCACGCAGGATTTCTTCCCGCGGCCACCAATGCCAATTGGGCCGGCGAACGGACCGTTCTATCGTACGCGCTAGCCGCCGAATGCGGCTTTCACATCAAGTCAGACAGTGGGAAATGATATGGGCTCGCGTCGGTTCGGCGAACGGGCTGAAGGCTGGCTCGCAACCGAGCATCACCGGCTTTCGCACCGGCTTTTCGGCCGGAGTTGAATCATGCTGGTTCGGCTTGGTAACCGGCGCCACCGGCAACCGGTCGCCTTTGAGGATCCGGTTGACCGAGACGACGGGCACTGCGTTGCTGGCGGTCACCGGGCTTGTCAGCGCGGTAATAATCCCAGCGATGACGCAGCTCAAAAGCAGAGCCGCAGCGATATGCTTGAACCGGACACCGGGCACGTACCACATGGCGCAACTCCCAAGCCCCGCCGCTCAGAACGAAAGAGCGTTAAGTATCAGGAGGCCCAAAAATACGGCCGTCAGCGATAAACCAAACACACCGGTGGTTACGCGTTCGCTCGTATTGGTCATGGCACCGTCCCTGCACTTCCGAGGGTTTTGTATTTGTCTGCAGGGAGAAAACTAGAGCGCGCCTGGCCGGGGGCACCAGCATACGTAGGTAGCCGCCAAGTATAACGAGAAAGCGCGGACCCTATACCTAGGTGTAATGCCTTCTAGCCGGCTCGCGTCGCTACTTGCTGGGGATGACGGCCGTACCTTCGATCTCAACCCTTGCGCCGGGCTCGAGCAGACCAGCGACCACGATCAGTGACATCGCCGGAAAATGACGGCCGATAACCCGACGATACGCCTCGCCAATCTCCTTTCGCCGCGCGACGTAGGCCGCCTTGTCGGTAACAAACCATGTCAATCGTGTGAGATGCCGAGGTTCGCCCCCAGCTTCTGCCAACACCTCGACAACATTCGCGAGCGCACGCTCCGCCTGCCCGACGAAATCGTCGCTGACCAGCTCACAGCGCTCATTCCAGCCAATCTGGCCGGCAATGAAAACCTGGCGCCCCTCGGCGGCAACTCCGTTGGAATAGCCTTTAGGAGGCATCCAGTTTTTTGGCTGCAGAAACTCGAAAGTGTCCTCGCTCATGACTGACCGTGCTGACGTAACTTGAATCTTTGGATCTTGCCTGTCTGGGTCTTCGGCAGAGCCTCGACAAACTTGACCGCGCGCGGATACTTGTAAGGCGCGATGACTGCTTTCACGTGGTCCTGCAGCCGTTTCACGCAGGCAGCATCGCCTTCGACCCCGGCCTGTAGCACAACGTACGCTGTGACGATCTGTCCACGTTCGATATCGGGAACGCCGATCACGGCACATTCCCCGACATCCGCGTGCGAGAGCAGCGCGCTCTCGACTTCGGGCCCGGCAATATTGTAGCCGGCGGATACGATCATATCGTCCGCTCGCGCAGCGAAGTGGAAGCGGCCTTCTTCGTCCTGAAAATAGGCGTCGCCGGTCAAATTCCAGCCGTCGCAGACATAAGACTTCTGTCGTGCATCGGCGAGGTAGCGGCACCCCGTCGGTCCGCGCACCGCCAATCGGCCAACCGACCGGGGCTTTACGGATTTCATCTCGGCATCGACGATCTTCGCCTCGTACCCGGTGACCGGACGGCCGGTGACCCCGGGGTGAGCGTCGTGCACCCGATTGGAAATAAAAATGTGCAACAGCTCGGTCGTGCCGATGCCGTCCAGCATTGATTTGCCGGTTTTACGACGCCAGTCCTCGAAGACCGGCCCCGGTAACGTTTCTCCGGCGGAAACTGCGATGCGCAGAGAGGAAAGATCGGCACCCTGCTCCATCGCCGCCAGCATGGCACGGTAAGCGGTCGGCGCCGTAAAGCAGACCGTCGCCTTGTAAGTCTCGATGATCTGAATCATGTTCGCGGGCGAAGCATTCTCCAACAACGTTGCCGTTGCGCCGAAGCGCAAGGGGAAAATTGCAAGGCCGCCCAAGCCGAACGTAAAGGCAAGCGGAGGCGACCCGACAAACACATCGTCGGAAGTCACTTTCAAGACTTCGCGTGCATACCCATCCGCAACGATCAGAAGGTCGCGGTGGAAATGCATCGTCGCTTTTGGTTCGCCAGTCGTCCCCGAGGTAAACCCGAGCAGCGCAACGTCGTCGCGCCCGGTCGGCACCGCGTCAAAGGTCACCGGCTTGTCGAGCGCAATGCGGTCAAGCTCGGCGTCGTGATTGGAGGTTCCGTCAAATCCGACGACCTGCTTCAGGAACCTGCTGTCCTTGGCGCAGGCGATGAGCTCGTCGGCAATCCGCGTGTCAGTCAGCGCCAGACTGATTTGTGCCTTGTCGACAATCTTGGTGAGCTCGGCTGCGCGCAACAACGGCATCGTATTGACCACGACCGCACCAGCCTTTGTCGCCGCGAGCCAGCACGCGACAAGCGCTGGGTTGTTGCCCGATCGGATCAGGATGCGATTGCCGGGTTTAATGCTGTAATTCTCGACCAGCGCATGGGCCACGCGGTTCGACCAATCGGCCAGCTCCTTGTAAGTGCGCCGCCGACCATTTCCAATCAAGGCAATGCGATCACCAAAACCGCGTTCGACCATCCGGTCAGTAAGTTCAACGGCCGCGTTCAGGCGGTCGGGATATTGAAATTCCGGTCGATCAAGCAGCAGATCCGGCCACTGGTCGAAAGGGGGCAAGTTGTCACGGGTAAAAGTATCGACATGTGCCGACGGACCAAGTCGCGGCCGGGCTTTTGCCGTCGCCATCTCAATGCTCCCCTGAAGAAAGAACGGAACGCGCAATAACGATTTTCTGAACGTCAGACGCGCCCTCATAGATGCGCAGGGCCCTGATCTCACGGTACAGAGTTTCCACGGGATGGCCGGAACGTACGCCGTCTCCACCGTGAATCTGCACAGCGGTATCGATCACGCGCTGAGCGGCCTCGGTCGCGAATAATTTGGCCATGGCCGCTTCGCGGGTCACACGCGCGGCACCCATATCTTTGGTCCAGGCCGCGCGATAGATCAGCAACGCCGCAGCATCGATTTCGAGGGCCATATCCGCCACATGTCCCTGAACCATCTGAAGATCAGCAAGTGGCGCACCAAACAAATGGCGGTTGGCCGCACGTTTCAACGTCTCATCCAGCGCGCGGCGAGCGAAGCCAAGCGCAGCCGCACCGACAGACGTTCGAAACACGTCGAGCGTTGCCATTGCAATCTTGAAGCCATCACCGGCGCGACCGATTAGAGCGGAGCCAGGCACGCGGCACCCATCGAAGCGAAGACGCGCCAACGGGTGAGGCGCGATCGTGCTCAAACGCTCGGCTATTGCGAGACCCGGGCACTCTGCTTCGACAATAAACGCAGAAAGTCCGCGGGCTCCCGGTGCTTCGCTGGTGCGGGCAAAAACAATGTAGAAGTCAGCGATACCGCCGTTCGAAATCCAGGTCTTTTCACCATCTATCGCGAAGCCATTTCTGTCGCGGCGGGCGATCGTGGCGATGTTTGCGACGTCGGATCCTGACGCGGGCTCCGACAGTGCAAACGCTGCGATAGCCTTGCCGGTACGGGTCTTTGGGAGCCAGGTTCTGCGTTGCTCGGCATCGCCGAAAAGGGATATCGGCCCTGCCCCCAGGCCCTGCATGGCAAAAGCAAAATCGGCGAGGCTTGAGTGCCGGGCCAATGTCTCCCTGGTCAGCGCCAGCGTACGCACGTCAATTTTTTCCGCGTCCCCCTCACCTGGAGCGGTGAACTTCAGCCAACCATCGCGCCCGAGCACGGTGACAAGACTTCGACAAGCCTTGTCAGTGTCGGCATGGTCGACGTCCGAAAGGTACTGGGCCGCCCACAGTTCCAGTCGGTCGGCCAGTTCGCGATGACGCGCCTCGAAGAACGGCCAGTGCAGAAAACTCCTGTCGCTCATCTGTCAGTTTCCGGCAAAGCGCGGGGTGTCTTTGGCAATGAAAGCTTCGTAGGCGCGCCTGAAATCGGCAGTCTGCATGCAAATCGCCTGCGCCTGTGCCTCCGCTTCGATGGCCTGATCAATTGACATGGACCATTCCTGGCCAAGCATCGTTTTGGTCATCATGTGCGCAAAACCCGGCCCTTGGGCCAGCTTCTGCGCGAATGCCAGCGCTTCAGCGTCGAGTTTGTCGGCACCGACCAGCCGATTGAAGAAGCCCCAGCGCTCGCCCTCTTCAGCGCTCATGGTGCGACCAGTAAACAGCAATTCCGAGGCTCGGCCATGTCCGACCACGCGCGGCAACATTGCGCATGCACCCATGTCGCAGCCGGCAAGCCCTACGCGTGTGAACAAAAATGCAGTCTTCGCCTGCGGTGTGCCGAACCGTATGTCGCAAAACAGAGCAATCATCGCGCCGGCGCCCACGCAGACACCGTCAACAGCAGCGATGACTGGTTGCGGACAGGCGCGCATAGCTTTTACGAGGTCGCCGGTCATGCGCGTGAACTCGAGCAAACCCTTCATGTCCTTGTTGAGCAGCGGACCGATAATGTCGTGCACGTCGCCGCCCGAGCAGAAATTTCCGTCGTTTGAACCAAAAACGACGGCTTTGATGTCATCCGCGATAGCGAGCTTGCGGAATGTGTCGCGCAGTTCGGCATAAGATTCGAACGTTATCGGGTTCTTCCGCTCGCTACCTTTGAGCGTGATAACCGCCACATCGCCTGCGCAACCCCAGTTAAAATGCGCGGGATTGAATTCCTTCATTTTCATGATCTGGCCTCCCGAGCGCGAACGTGCCTCACAAGTCCATCAAGCTGGGAAATGATCGACTCAGCTTCAACGGACCCGAATTCCACGAGCATTTCGTCGATCCAGCCTTCATGAGCTTTCGCGATTACCGAAAATTGCGATGCGCCCTTGGGCGTGAGGCGAACTATGAAGGATCGGCGATCGCTGACAGGCGCCTGACGCAACACGAGCTTTTCAGCCACGAGCCGGTCGATGATGCCCGTCACATTACCGTTCGACACCATCAACTGACGAGATAGCTCGGTCATGGTCATGCCTTCGGCGCTGCGCGCGAGCGCAGCCATAACGTCGAACTGCGGCAGCGTGATCGAAAACTTTGTGCGCAATCGCTCGCGCAATTGGGCTTCGATGGCGCGCGACGACCGCAATAACCTGAGCCACAGTCGCAGGCGCTGTTTGCTGATCGGACCAGGCGAGCCGCGCACGCGCGCCTTGCTCACGATGTTCATTGTGGACCTCCGATCACCTCAATGGCCTGCCCGTTCACTGAAGCTGAGGCCGGCGAGCACAGCCGCAGCACGACCGCGGCCACCTCTTCCGGTCTGACCAATCGGCCGGAGGGGTTGTCTTTGGCGAGCATGGCGCGCGAATCCTCGGCCGATCGGCCGGTCTTTGCGGAAATCTTCTCGGCTGCGGCATCGAGGAGCGGCGTATCGGTGTAACCCGGACACACTGCGTTGACGGTTACCCCGGTTGGCTGAAGCTCGAGGCTGAGAGCCCGGACCAGCCCGATCACGCCGTGCTTGGCGGCACAATAGGCTGCGACATAGGGGTAGCCCTTCAGTCCCGCGGTTGACGCGATGAAGATGATGCGGCGCGCTCCCTCAGAGTTGCGCGTGACGTCGGCCAACGCTGCCTTCACGGTAAGAAATGCACCGGTTAGGTTCACATCGATCATGCTTTGCCAGCGGGGGAGATCGATCGTTTCGGCAGGCGCACTTGCGGCAGCTCCCGCATTGGCAACGACGATATCAATCGGGCCGTGTGCCTTGCGTGCCGCACTCGCCATGGCAACGCAATCCGCCTCTTTGGTCACGTCGGCGATGATCGCCGCCGCTTTGCCAAGGCTTGCGGCGACATTTTCCAACGGCGCCTTTCGTCTTCCTGCCAACGAAACAGCAGCACCCTCGCCAGCCAGCGCGCTCGCGATCGCTGCACCTATACCGGTGCCGCCGCCGGTGATCAGAGCATGCCGGTTGTCGAGCATACCCATCAGACTTTTCCCGTCATTACTTCGCTGCGTGATTTGAGGCGGTAGAGTTGATCCCGACCTGGCCAATAGGGCTTCGGCCATCTCACGCCGTCGTAACGAAGGTCAGCCGCCGCATGCAGCGTCCAGTACGGATCGGACAAATGCGGCCGGGCCAGGCAAACGAGATCGGCGCGACCGGCCATCAGGATCGAATTGACGTGGTCCGGTTCGTAGATATTGCCGACGGCGAGCGTAGCGACACCAGCCTCATTGCGAATGCGGTCGGAGAATGGTGTCTGAAACATGCGGCCATACACCGGGCGGG
The DNA here is from genome assembly GCA_051986235.1 of Pseudolabrys sp. GTDB lineage: Bacteria > Pseudomonadota > Alphaproteobacteria > Rhizobiales > Xanthobacteraceae > Pseudolabrys. Next base: position 55,123 of record JBPYDR010000029.1, on the reverse strand, counting down.
CACGCGTCGAGGTTTGGCCAGCTGACACGTCGATGAGATCGACGCCAGCTTCCCTCAGCAATCTCGCAATCTCGACCGCATCCTGAGGCCTCACGCCCTCGGGGGCGACCCAGTCGTGCGCCGAAATGCGCACGGATATCGGCTTTTCGTCCGGCCACACTTTTCGCACGGCACGAAAGACTTCCAGCGGGAAGCGCATGCGGTTCTCAAGCGTTCCACCATATTCATCGGTACGACGGTTGGTGATCGGCGTAATGAACGACGACATCAGATAGCCGTGCGCGTAGTGCAGCTCGAGCCAGTCGAACCCGATGAGGGCTGCCATTTCCGCCGACTTAACGAATTGGCTGCGTATCAAGTCCATGTCAGCGCGAGTCATTTCGCGTGGCATCTGGTTTTGCGCACTCCAGGGCACGGCCGAGGGTGCGAGAACCGGCCAATTTCCGCTCTCTAGCGGCGCATCGCTTTCTTCCCAGCCAAGCTGTGTCGACCCTTTCGCCCCCGAATGGCCGAGCTGGATCGCGATCTTTGCGTCAGTCTCGGCATGGACGAATTCAACGATGCGCTGCCAGGCGGTGCCCTGTTCGGGTGCATAGAGACCGGTGCAGCCGGGCGAAATACGGCCTTCCGGGGAAACACACGTCATTTCCGTAAAGACGAGCCCGGCGCCACCTTTGGCACGCTCGGCGTAGTGTACGAAATGCCATTCGTTCGGCGTGCCGTCCTTGGCGCGATACTGCGCCATTGGCGAAACGCACACCCGATTTGCGAGCTCGACTCCGCGCACGCGAAACGGCACGAACATCGGTGGTCGCGCCGAATTCGGGATGTGACCTGTCGCCTTTTGTTCGAACCATTTCTCCGCGCCGGAAAGCCATTGTGGATCGCGCTGGCGCAAGTTTTCATGGCTTATCCGTTGCGAACGTGTAAGCAGTGAATAGTTGAACTGGACAGGATCGAGATCAAAATAGCGCTCGACATCCTCGAACCATTCCGTCGAATTGCGGGCGGCGTTCTGGAGCCGCAACACCTCAAGCCGTCGTTCTTCCTCGTAGCGACGAAAAGCTGAAGTAATATCGGGCTCACTGTCGAGATAGGTCGCGAGCGCTATTGCGCTTTCCATGGCCAGCTTTGACCCTGACCCAACAGAGAAATGCGCGGTTGCAGCGGCGTCTCCAAGCAATACGACGTTCTTGTGGCTCCAACGTTCGCAGAGAACACGGTTGAAGTTGAGCCACGCCGAACCGCGCAAGTGACGCGCATTCGACATCAGCTTGTGACCACCCAGATTGCGGGCAAAGATTTTTTCGCAAGCCGCGATCGTCTCTTCGATGTTCATGCGATCGAAGCCAGCACGTCGCCATGTCTCTTCCGAGCATTCGACAATGAAGGTCGCCGTGTCAGCATCGAATTGATAGGCGTGCACCCAAATCCAGCCGTGCTCGGTCTCTTCGAAAATGAAGGTGAATGCATCGTCGAACTTCTGATGCGTTCCGAGCCAGATGTACTTGCAGGCCCGAACATCGATGTCAGGCTTGAATGCGTCTGCGTAGGCCGCCCGGACGCGGGAATTTACGCCGTCCGCGCCGACAACGATGTCGAAGTCGTTGTAGCTATCGACGGGTGCAGCCTCTGTCTCGAATTCGATTTTTACCCCAAGAGAGCGCGCACGATCCTGCAGAATGTTAAGAAGCCGCTTGCGGCCGATCCCGCTAAAGCCGTGGCCGCCCGACCGCATCACTGCCCCACGGTAGTGAACGGCGATGTCATCCCAATAAACAAAAGAGTCGCGAATTGCCTTGGAGGATACGGGGTCGTTGGTGTGAAGATTGCCGAGCGTCTCGTCCGACAGAACCACACCCCAGCCGAAGGTGTCGTCCGGTTTGTTGCGCTCAACAACTACAACATGGTGCGAGGCGTCGCGTAGCTTGAGCGAAATCGCGAAATTGAGCCCACCCGGACCTCCCCCAAGAACTGCCGCACGCATGCGTCGGCTCCTTTCGCGGTGACTGACGCAGCATGCCGCAGAACGCGAGATATTACAAACATAAAATATTTAGATTTAAAGCTTCTCGAAGCCACACGGCATGACTTTCCTCACGATATCAATGGCTTACGGATTTGAGGCATTTCAGTGCGACGGTTTCTTCCAGATGCCGCGCTTCAGCATCAAGGCCACCTGCTTGTCGATCACATCGCGCTTGTAGTCTGCATGCTTCGGCGGAGCTTTCTTGAGATAGCGGTTTTTCGGATAGATCGGCTTTTCGTAAATGATTTGCGCGAGCTCCGACCGGACGTCTTTCATCCAGTTCGTGACCTGTGCGGATTCGCGATGATGACGTAACGCCTCGATATTGATCACGCCGGAAACGAACGTGGAGCCATTGGTATCACGTTGCTTGCCGACCAGCTGTCCCTTGTAGTCGACAATCATTGATTGACCGCCGCCGGCATCAATCCCGACTGAATGATCGGCATCGAGGTGATAACTGCCGATATTGGGCGCCACGATATACATGTTGTTTTCCAATGCACGTGCGCGATTGGAAATCTCGAAGATGTCGTTTTCAGTAAAAGGTGCCGGCATCGATGCGCGGTAGACCACTTCGGCTCCGTTCATCGCCAGGCCTCGACCGTTTTCGGGATAGTTGCCTTCCATCGCCATCATGATTCCGAGACGACCGATTTTCGTATCGGCAACCGGCCAGAAAGCATCAAGCGTGCGCCCATATTTCTTGATCCACCAGTCGTAGAGGTCGTGCGGTGACACCGAACGCTCGACCGGCAACAGCGCGGACAGCTTGTAGTGCTTTAGAATGATCTTGCCATCCGGATCGATAATGAATCCGATATTGAAGAAGCGATCCTTCCAGTCTTTATGGCGCGCTTTGGCCTGCGCCATGATGTAGACGTTCCATTGCCGCGCCAGCTTGCCGATCTCGTCGGTCTCAGGTCCCGGAACATCGATGCAGCACGTGCGAGCGTAGTCGGCATGATCCACGTCCAGCACTTCATCATTGAATCCCATCAACGCGCCTTCAGGGATGGCGAGCAGACGCACCGGAATATCGAGATTGGAAAGCCAGAACGCCGCCTTGGTGAGGCCTTTGAGGTGCTCGATGTTGTGTTTGATTTCCTCGCGCCGGCGAATGCCCCAAAAACTGGGGATGAGGCCGACGGCGTTATAGGGCTCGATCATGGCCTTCCTCTTCAGATTAAATTTCCGCGCTGAACAATCTATAGAAACAGATCACGCTGCGACGCTCGGAAGCCCTGCCAACGCCATGGCAAGCTCCTTTTCGTCGTAGTCTTGGTCGACCAGTTTGCCTTCGAAGTAGTTGATATAGGCCTGCATGTCGAAATGCCCGTGACCGGAGAGATTGAAGAGGATCGTCTCTTTCTTGCCCTCCTTCTTGCAGCGCAGCGCCTCGTCGATGGCGCACCGTACCGCGTGCGTCGCCTCCGGAGCCGGCACAATGCCCTCACATCGCGCAAACTCCACACCGGCCTCGAAGCATGTGACTTGATGGTAAGCGCGCGCCTCGATTAGGCCGAGTTCGTAAACGTGGGACACGAGCGGTGACATGCCGTGGTAACGCAGACCACCGGCGTGGAAACCGGGCGGGATGAATGTTGACCCAAGCGTGTGCATTTTGACAAGCGGCGTGAGATGCGCCGTGTCGCCGAAATCATAAGCGTATTTGCCGCGTGTCAGCGAAGGACAGGCCGCTGGCTCGACAGCAATAACGCGCCGCTTCCGTCCCCCGCGCAGTTGCAAGCCGAGGAACGGGAATGCGAGACCGGCAAAATTCGAACCGCCACCCGTACACCCGATGACGACATCGGGATCATCGCCCGCCGCTTCGAATTGCTTGATCGCCTCTTGTCCGACGATGGTCTGGTGTAGCAAAACGTGGTTGAGCACCGAGCCGAGCGAATATTTCACCGCCGGATCTTTCGCAGCCACCTCCACCGCCTCTGAAATGGCAATGCCGAGCGAACCTGGACTGTTAGGGTGCTGTTTGAGGATCGCGCGCCCGCAATCTGTCTCGTTCGACGGTGAGGCAACGCAGCGTGCGCCGTAAGTTTCAATCAGTGCACGCCGGTAGGGCTTCTGATCGTAAGACACACGCACCTGAAACACGGTGACGTCGATGCCAAACAAGGAGCCGGCAAAAGCAAGCGAAGAGCCCCACTGCCCGGCCCCCGTTTCCGTGCTCAGGCGTTCCACTCCAGCCTGTTTGTTGTACCAGGCCTGCGCCACCGCCGTGTTCGGCTTGTGTGAACCGGCAGGCGATACACCTTCATACTTGAAGTAAATCTTTGCCGGAGTGCCCAGCTTCTCTTCGAGCCGCCGCGCACGGATCAGTGGCGCGGGCCGCCACATCCGATAGACGTCACGAATCGGCTCCGGAATGTCCAGATAGCGCTCGCCCGTCACTTCCTGGAGAATAAGCTCCATGGGAAAGAGCGGTTCGAGATCGGTCGGGCCGATTGGCTGTTTGGTTCCCGGATGAAGGACCGGCGGCAACGGTTTGGGGAGATCGGCCGTCAGGTTGTACCAAGTTTTCGGAATTTCCTTTTCATCCAGGACGAATTTGACCTGATCGCTCACGCAACTCTCCTTTATCGCACCACGCGACAGAACGCGGCGAGACCTTAGCCGAGGATTCCAGCGATGTGAACTCGCCGCCACCGAACGGCAATTTCGTGCAGATCGCCAGTTGCCTTCCGCTCGGTCGACAGGTGAAAATAGACCTACGATACGCGTTAAACGATCACCCGCAGGAGAGGGACATGTACAAAAAGCTCGCGCTGGTCAGCGCCATAATCGGACTATCGGCTACGGCCGCCGGCGCCCAAGAGAAACTCAAAGTCGGGCTCATCGCGACACTTTCCGGGCCACCCGCGGTGCTTGGTCAGCAATTGCGCAACGGCTTCCAGTTGGCGGTGAAAAATCTCGGCGGCAAGCTGGGCGGCCGCGACGTGGAGGTTGTCGTCGAAGACGACGAACTAAAGCCCGATGTCGCAGTCAACAAGGCGAAGGCACTGGTCGACCGGACCAAAGTGGATTTCGTCGTCGGCCCGATCTTCTCCAATATGCTGATCGCCATCATGAAGCCGGTAACCGATGCCGGCGTTATTTTGATCAGTCCGAACGCGGGCACTTCCAATTTCGCCGGCAAGGAGTGCAATCCGAATTTCTTTGTCACCTCGTATCAAAACGATCAGAACCACGAGGTCATGGGAAAATATGCGCAGGACACCGGAATGAAAAAGGTGTTCCTGATGGCGCCGAATTACCAGGCGGGAAAAGACGCCATCGCCGGGTTCAAGCGCTACTTCAAGGGTGACATTGCGGACGAAGTCTATGTACCGCTTGGCCAGCTCGACTATTCGGCCGAGCTCACGAAGATCGCTGCAGCTTCTCCTGACGCGATCTTTGTCTTTCTGCCGGGTGGCATGGGCGTGAACTTCGTCAAGCAATTCCGGCAGGCCGGTCTGGCTGACAAGGTCAAGTTCCTCTCCGCGTTCACTGTCGATGAGTCAACACTGCCAGCACAAAAGGAGGCTGCGGTCGGATTTTTCGGCGGCGCCAACTGGGCACCCAATCTCGATAACCCGCAGAACAAGAAATTCGTTGCCGACTACGAGAAGGAGTACAACGCGGTTCCGGCGACTTACGCCTTCCAGGCCTACGATGCAGCTTTGCTCATCGACGGCGCGCTGAAGCTTACCAAAGGAAATACCTCGGATAAGGACGCACTGCGTGCGGCATTGATGAAGGCGAACTTCACGTCGCTGCGTGGTCCCTTCAAGTTCAACACCAATCACTATCCGATCCAGGATTTCTATCAGGTGAAGGTGGCGCAACGGGCGGACGGCAAGTTCGAAACTCAAATCGATAAAAAGGTGTTTGCCGGATACTCCGATCCGTACGCCAAGGATTGTCCGATGAAATAAGGAATGGGGCCGGACTGGTGCAATGTCCACGGGGCTCGTTGTCGTCCAGATTCTGAACGGGCTCCAGTTTGGCGTCCTGCTCTTCCTGATTGCTGCCGGGCTCACGCTCGTGTTCGGGGTGATGGACTTCATCAACCTCGCGCACGGCGTCCAGTACATGCTGGGCGCCTATCTCGCCGTCGCCTTCTACACGCTGACCGGCAATTTCCTGGTTGCCTTGGTCCTGGCTCTGGCGGCGGCTCTGGCCTTCGGACTGCTGCTCGAGTTCCTGATCTTCCGCCACCTCTATGGCCGCGATCACCTTGAGCAGGTGATCGCAACTTTCGGCATCATCATTTTTCTTAATCAGGCGGTGAAAACGATTTGGGGCGCCGCACCGCTGACATTGCCGATCCCCGAGATCCTCTCAGGATCAATCACTTTGATGCCAGGCCTGCTCTACCCTGTCTGGCGGCTGGTAATTATCGGTTCCGGATTGGCTATCGGTCTGCTCCTTTACATTCTGGTGGGACACACCCGGGTCGGTATGCTGGTTCGTGCAGGCGCCACAAACGCCCGAATGGTGTCGGCTCTCGGTGTCGATATACATCGGCTTTTCATGATCGTATTTGGTTTCGGAACGATGCTCGCTGCCTTCGCGGGCGCGATGATTGCGCCGATCCTTTCAGTTGAGCCAGGGATGGGCGATACCGTCTTGATCCTTGCCTTCGTCGTCATCGTTATCGGCGGTATAGGGTCCATGCGCGGCGCATTCCTGGCCGCACTGCTGATAGGACTGGTCGACACGCTAGGACGCTCATTCTCCATCGATATCCTGCGGCTGGTGATGCCACCCTCACCGGCGCGCACCGTCGGGCCGGCCATCGCATCAATGCTGATTTATGTATTGATGGCGCTGGTGCTCTACTTTCGGCCTTCCGGCCTGTTTCCGGCGCGAGGCCGTGGATGAATCAGACGCTTGCCGCTTCGAATACCTTGTCCTCACCGCAAGGCGATCGCGTTGGCGGATTGCCTGCGACCATTTTCCTGCTGCTTGCATTGGTTCCGTTTGCCGCAGGATTTGGTCCAGAGAGCTACGTGCTCGGTCTTTTTACCCGCGTGATGGTCTTTGCAGTCGCCGCACTCGCACTCGATTTTATCTGTGGCTATGGCGGGCTGGTCTCGTTTGGACATGCGGCGTTTGTCGGCATTGGGGCCTACGCCGTCGGAATTTTGGGTGCGCACGGCATTTCGGAGACGCTTGTGTCCCTTCCGACAGCGCTTCTGGCCAGCGCAATTTTTGCTTACCTGACCGGCAACGTGTGTCTGCGCACCAAGAGCGTCTATTTCATTATGATCACGCTGGCCTTCGGGCAGATGGCGTATTTTATTGCCGGGTCGCTTGCACCGTACGGCGGCGATGACGGCCTTACCATCCGACTGCGCAGCACTCTCTTCGGTTTCCCGATCCTGCAAAACGATCGCACATTCTACTATTTCGTCCTTCTCGCTCTGCTCGCCGTCTATTTGCTGTTCCGTGCCATCGTCTATTCACGCTTCGGGCGCGTGTTTCGCGGCGCGCGTGAGAATCCGACACGAATGTCAACTCTTGGGTTCGACGTTTTCCGGTTTCAGCGGGTCGGATATGTGATCGCGGGCGCGGTCGGTGGCCTATCCGGATTCCTCCTCGCCAACGCGACGGAGTTCGTAAGCCCAGCTTATATGTCGTGGCAGCGGTCCGGTGAGCTGATCATCATGATCCTGCTCGGCGGGCTCGGCACACTGCACGGCGCCATCATCGGTGCGGCAGCCTATCTCCTGATCGAGGAAGCATTGGGTGGCATCACCGAGCAGTGGCAGCTGATTTTCGGCCCGCTATTGGTCCTCATTGCCCTGTTTGCGCGCGGCGGATTGCTCGGCCTTGCCGACAAAATTCGCGGAAGGCTTGGCCGTGCCTGACCCGGTACTTCAACTTGATGACCTGCATAAAAACTTCGGCGGCCTCGTCGTAACCGATGGCGTGACGCTCGACATCGGGGCAGGTGAACTGCATGCGGTCATCGGACCGAACGGAGCCGGCAAAACCACGCTGATAAACCAGATTTCCGGCCTGCTCGCACCTACGGCCGGCACCATCAGGTTCGACGGGGTCGACGTCACCGCACTGCCGGTCGACAAGCGCGCGCAGCTCGGGCTGGCCCGATCCTTTCAGATCACTTCGGTGCTTCCCCGATTTTCCGCACTGGAGAATGCGGCCTTGGCTGTGCAGGCACGCAGTCAATCGAGTTATAGGTTTTTTGGTCGTGTGGATCGTGAACGGACGGTCAACGACACGGCAAGCGCCGCCCTTGCGGAAGTAGGACTGACCGAGCGCGGACAGACACTCGCGGCTCATCTTTCGCACGGCGAGAAAAGGGCGCTTGAACTCGCAATCGCCATCGCCATGCAGCCGAAGCTGCTACTGCTCGACGAGCCTATGGCAGGTACAGGACACGAGGAAAGTGCACGTCTTGTCGACGTTCTCAAACGATTGAAAGGTCGCTTTTCGATGCTGCTGGTCGAGCACGACATGGCCGCGGTATTTGCACTGGCTGACCGCATTTCCGTTCTGACCTATGGCCGTATCCTCGCGAGCGGCACCCCTGACGCCGTGCGCGCGGATCCGAAGGTGGTAGCCGCCTATCTCGGCGAGGAGATGGAGTAGCCATGCTCTCGGTCGAACGGCTCGCAGCATCTTACGGACCGGCACAGGTCCTGTTCGACATAAGCTTTTCGGTTGCCGAAGGTGAGGTTGTGACGCTGATCGGCCGTAACGGCATGGGCAAGACCACCACGATTTTCGCGCTCATGGGTTTACTGCCTCCTGAAGATGGTGAAGCCACGTTCGACGGGCTCTCGCTGATCGGTCTGCCGCCGTTTCGTATCGCCCAAGCGGGATTGGGACTCGTGCCAGAAGGCCGTCAGATTTTTCCAACGCTGACGGTCGAGGAAAATCTCGTCGCCACCGGAGCGACACGCCCGGGAGCGAAGCAATGGACGCTGGATCGCGTCAATGGCTTTTTCCCCGCGCTGGCCGAGCGGCGCAACCACATGGGCAACGAACTGTCCGGGGGCGAACAGCAAATGCTAGCGATCGGACGCGCGCTGATGACCAATCCAAAGCTTCTAATCCTTGACGAGGCAACGGAAGGTCTCGCGCCGAAAATCCGGACGGAGATCTGGCAATGCCTCAGGCAACTTAAACAGGAGGGGCAGTCGATCCTGATTGTCGACAAGCACCTCGAGGCCCTGTTGCGGTTTGCCGACCATCATGTCGTGATCGAAAAAGGCCATGTGGTCTGGACCGGGACCTCCGCCGCACTTGCGGCCGATCCCAGCATCCGCCAGCGTTATCTTCAGGTGTGAGCCGCGTGACGGGGAAAATGTTCAGCGTGCCAGTCCGCTTCAAAATTCGGATTGATCTTGCCATCAATCAGAAAAACGCCCGGCGCCCCTTCCCCTACCCAGGCTCGTACCGCATCCAAGTGAGCAGGCGTCCGCACCGTCGCTGCCCTCGCACCGTAGCCGCGGGCGATCGCAGCGAAATCCGTTTCCGGAAATTGAACGATGTCGATCGAGTAGCCCTGCCTGCGAAAGAAGTGTACCTCGGCGGCGTATGAGCTGTCGTTGTAGATGAGTATGCACATTCGAAGGCCGAGCCGAATTGCCGTTTCAAGATCGGCGATCGACATCATGAATCCGCCGTCGCCTGCGCCGAGCACCGCGAGCTTGCCGGGGTTTGCGACAGCCAGACCAATGGCGGACGCAAGTCCGAGTCCCACCGACTGGAATGAATGGCTGAGACACGACGCCTTTGGATTGGGGACGCGCAGATAGCGCGGAACCCAACCGCAGAAATGCCCGGAGTCGGAAGCGACCACGCGATCCCTGGGGAGGATATCGTCCAGCGCCCTGCTCAGAGTCCGAGGATCAATGTACTGTGCGCTCGACTCATCAGGATAAGGGCTGTGATGATTGTCGCCCGACTGGATGCGCTCACGCGTGCGATCGTTGCGGCGGCCTGACTGAGCGCCCGCCGCGCCCTTCTGTCCAAGCTCGGCCAACAAGGCTTCAGCCGTGGCTTTTGCATCTCCGAGCAAGGCAAATCGCACCGGCATCTGGTAGCCCAGCTTTGGCGCTTCGATATCGATCTGAGCGACTGTTGCGCCGCGCGCAATCAGTTTGCCTTTTTTAGTAGTCCACTGGGTGAGGCTCACTCCAAATCCGAGGATAAAATCGCTGTCGGAAATCAGTTCGTCTGCGATGGGCGAGGAGAAGCCCCCGCTGATACCAAGCGACCATGGACTTTCCACGAAAAGGCCGTGGCCACAGATTGACGTCGCCAACAGCGCACCCAGGCGATCTGCCAGCGCGATCAGACCTTCTTCGGCGTCAGACAGCACAGCGCCGCGCCCGGCCAGGATGAGTGGACGTTTCGCGCGCGACAAGGCCTCCGCAAGCCTGCGCACGTCCTCCTGGTCCGGCTGTAGGCGCCCCGGCTTTGGAGTCAGTTCAAGCGGTGCGTTCGCGCCATTCAATCTTGCGTCCTGCACGTCAAGCGGCAGACTGAGCACGACAGTTTGTCGATCGCGCATGGCTCGCGTCACGGCGCGCAACAGGTCGCCTCGAGCGGATTGTGGCGTGTAAGTACGCTCTGAAATGGCGCCGACTGATCTTACGAGTTCGGCCTGATCAAAATAGAAGTTCGATTTGACGTTGCCTGTCGGGACATCTCCCGCCAGGACCAGCAGAGGAGTGCGACTTTTTGCGGCTTCGGCAATTCCGGTGATTGCGTTGGTGAGACCCGGCCCGGAATGCACGCTCACAAGCGTCAGTTCACCGGTCGCCTTGGCGTAGGCGTCGCCCATGCTTGCGGCGTTCCCTTCATGCCGCGCCGAAATGAGTTCAACGCCGGCCTGAACGAGTCCGTGCGAAATCTTGAAATTTGCGGTACCGAGCAATCCGAAGCAGCGGCGCGCGCCGAGCGCCGCAAGATCCTTTGCCAGGACTTCCGCGACAGTGGAATTGTTACTCAAATCACCAACGGCCTTTGTTTGACTCTCTAACCTACTCATAACAATATGGGAAACACATGACAAACGACCGAGCGCCAGAACTCGGCGAGGGGAGGAAAAAATGCGCGCAAAATTTGCGCTGGGTTTAGTCGCGACAATTTTTATCAGTTCGTCCGCGTATGCGCAGGAAGTTACACTTCGTGCTGTTACAGCGTTTGCTGAAAAAACAACTTATTCTCGTGGGTTCGAAACGCTCATTGAGCGCGTCAACGCGGATGGCAAAGGAATAATTCAAATCAACTACATTGGTGGGCCAAAGGCGATGCCACCCTTCGAGGTCGGCAACGCACTCAAGACCGGCGTCGTCGACATCGCCAATACGACAGGAGCTTTCACGACCAACGTCATGCCGGAATCCGACGCGTGGAAGCTCACGGAACGCCCAATGTCCGAGCTTCGCAAGAATGGCGGCTATGACTACATGGCCAAGCTCTACGCGGAGAAAATGAATGCCATTTTCCTTGCGCGGCTGGTCGACAACAATCCTTTTCATCTCTACCTGAACAAACCCATAACAGCCCCTGACCTGACGGGTTTGAAAATTCGCATTACGCCGGTATACCGGGACTTCTTCCAGGCTCTCGGCGCTACAGTCGTGCAAACTCCGCCCGGCGAAGTCTATACATCGCTCGAACGCGGTGTCGTCGACGGATATGGCTGGCCCATCACCGGGATTTTCGATCTCGGCTGGCATGAGAAGACAAAATACCGCGTCGATCCCGGATTCTACACCGCCGAAGTTTCGGTTCTCGTCAACAAGACAACATGGGACAAGCTCACCGATGCGCAACGGGCTGTGCTGAGCAAAGCGGCCGAGCGCGGTGAAGCGGAGGCTGTGAGCGAGTTCGCCGCCGAGAATGCAAAAGATATAAAACGACAGGCTGAGGCCGGCATCCAGACCATCAAGTTAGAAGGTGCGGCGGCCGAAACCTATCGTACGAAAGCTTATCAGGCTGGCTGGGAAGGCATAATCAAGCAGAGCCCCGAGCACGGGCCCAAGCTCAGGGAATTCTTCTCGAAGAAGTAATCGTTGCCCCCTTAGGTGATTTCCGGCATGGCGCGACTATCCGAATGGTATGGGCGCTTGCTGGGCGCGCTTGTTTTCGCGGCGTGTCTCCTGCTCCTTCTCATGACCGTGATGATCGGGGCGGATGTCGTCTCGCGCAACATTGGCGGAGGCGGCATCCCGGTGAGTAATGAACTTTCCGAGGACATTCTCTACCTAATGACGCTGCTGGTCGCGCCTTGGCTGCTGCGCCAGGGTCAGCACATTCGTGTCGACATCATCCTCCGCACCCTCCCCGTTCGGATCGCGTGGATACTGGAATGGGTTGGAGACATTATCGGGCTGTTCTGCTGTCTCTACTTCGTCTGGTACGGCTACCTCATCACCAAGGCCAGCTACCTGGCCGGATCAGTCAACATCAAGACTCTCATCACGCCGGAATGGTGGACGCTCGCGCCGCTGCCGGTTGGATTTGCTCTTCTTGCGATCGAATTCGTTTTTCGCATGTACCGACTATCCGTAGCCGAAATCGGATTGCGGGATGACGCGGTTTCGGCAGCCTGAACGCTTGGCGTCACGGGAGACGTAGCGTGATCATGACCTGGCAGATGGCCTCGCTTCTCCTCCTGGGAGGTTCGACTGTCCTTCTGTTCGCCGGCATGCCGGTCGCGATATCATTCATTGCGATCAACCTGATCGGCGCTTTCCTGTTTCTCGGCGGTGATGCCGGTCTTCACCAGGTCGCGCGCAACAGCGTCTCCGCGGCAATCAATTTCTCGCTCACTCCAATCCCGCTTTTCATCCTGATGGGCGAGGTCCTTTTTCATACTGGACTCGCGCTGAAGGTCATCGATGGCGTCGAGCGTTTGATACGGCAGGTTCCAGGACGACTCGCCGTGGTCGCCGTCGTCGCGGGAACGATTTTCTCCGCCATCTCAGGATCGACGATTGCGACTACGGCTATGCTGGGCTCGTTGATGCTCCCGGTGATGCTATCGCGTGGATACAACCCGGTACTGGCAACCGGCCCGATCATGGCGATCGGAGCGGTCGATATGCTCATTCCACCGTCGGCACTAACGGTGCTCCTTGGCAGCCTTTCCGGAATTTCGATCTCAAAGCTGCTGATCGGAGGTGTCGTACCGGGCTTAATGTTGAGCGTCGCTTTTGTCGGTTACATCGTCGTTCGGGTTATGACGCGACCGGATCTCGCGCCCGCAACGCCAATCGAAAGTAAATCGGGCTGGGATCGTTACGAATTGCTCTTTCTTTACGTCTTGCCGCTCGCATCAATTTTTGTCGTTGTCATTGGCGCGATGTCGGCGGGCATTGCCACGCCGACGGAATCGGCCGCGTTGGGTGCACTCGCAACGATGGCCCTCGCGGCCGCCTATCGTGTCTTGAATTTCGAGAACCTAATGAGGGCCGTGCGTGGCACAGTCGCAATCTCGGGCATGATTCTCTTCATTATCTTGGGCGCAATCACGTTTTCGCAAATCCTCAGTTTTTCCGGAGCGACGCAAGGCATCGTTTCCGCCATTCTAGGACAGGGATTGTCGACAATGGCGATCATCGCCGGGATGATGTTGCTGTTGATATTTCTTGGAGTTTTCGTCGATCAGGTCAGCATGATGCTGATTACGCTGCCCGTGTTCATGCCGATCGTTCAACGGCTGGAAATCGACCTGATCTGGTTCGGGGTGCTTTACCTGATCTGCATGCAGCTCGGGCTGCTCCTTCCCCCGCACGGCCTTCTACTGATGACGATGAAGGGAGTGGCTCCGCCGCAGGTGACGATGGCTCATATCTTTCGGGCGGTCGTGCCCTACATCACAATGAGCCTCCTGCTTCTGCTGATCATCATTTCGTTTCCGGCGATCGCAACCTGGCTACCAAACATTCTCGGTTGATCCGCATAGCCTGCCCCTATCTTCGCAGATACTTGCCGCGCGCCGGTCCGACGACATTTCCATTGTCATAGACGAGAGCGCCGCGCAGAAAAGTGCTCCTCACCCGCCCGGTGAGTTCAGCGCCTTCGAACGGCGAGTAGCCTTGCACGGATTCAGATTCGTTGGCGCGCACGACGAAATTCTCGTGCGGATCAACGATTGCGATATCAGCATCATAGCTCGGCGCGATATCACCTTTGCTCGGCAACCCAAAACGCTGTGCGGGCTTCCAGCTCAGAAGCTCGGCCATATGATTGTACGACATCCCGCGCTTGCTACCCTCGCTGAGGACGCCTGACAGAAGATATTCGGTGCCACCAAATCCCGATTTCGCCAACCAGATGTTGGTCGGGTCGTCTTTCGACCACTTCTGCTCGGCCGAGCAGCAGGCATGATCGCTGACGATCCAATCGATCTTGCGATCAAGCACCGCCTGCCAAAGGGCCTCGACATCCTCGCGCGGACGAATCGGGGGATTGACCTTGGCGTGGACCGCGCATTTGCAGTCTGTATCCAAAAGAAGGTGGCCGACGGTTACTTCGCGGCGGAACGCAATGTGCGGAAAGACCTGCTGCATCGTCCACGCAGCATCCACGGCCTTGCGCGAGCTCAAGTGCAGCAGGTTGATATTCAGACAGTTGGTTTCGTTCGCCAGATAGGAGGCAATCCAGATGGCAAGACCTTCGGAATGCGGAGGCCTCGCCGCGCTGTAGGCGTGCAAACCGGTCAGTTTGCCCTCGCGCTCCACGATCTTCGTATAAGCATTGAGAATCTCCGCCAGTTCGCAATGCAGACTGACACTGATATAGGCGGCCTGACCCGGAAACTTATCCATCAGACGTTGGGCGGAACGCATGATGAATTCGAAGTGCGCAATGTCGTAACGCTCGTCAGGACCGATCATCAGGAAATCATTTTGCTGCGATGAACGCCCGTGCAGTCCGTATCCTCCATAGAACATGAAGATTTTAAAAGACGTCACACCGTGTTCGGTGATGAGTGACTCCATCTCGTCGATGTGCCCGGATTCGATCGGCGCGATATGGAAACCGTAATCGACCCAAAACCGCCCCTCCGACTGCCTGAAGACCTCGGGCATGAACTCGCGATAAGGACCACCGCGATTGAGATAGTAGTGCCCGGTCCGCAGGTAATTCAGGCTTGAGGTCACGCCCCCCATTGCCGCTGCCTTGCTCTCGGAAACCGCATCCTGGGCGAGCGGTGCGTAGATGCCAATGTGCATGTGCGCATCCACACAGCCCGGAAACGCAAGATAGTTCTTTGCATCGAACACATCCTTTGCCTGATCGGCCTGAATTTCCGGCGCAAGCCTAGCGATCTTTCCGTCCTTTATCGCAATATCGAGACAATCGACCGACGTCTTGTTTGGGCGAACGACGCGGGCATTCTTGATGACGGTGTCGAAAACCTTGTTCATGCTGAATTCCTGACTAGTTCGGCGTCGCGCCGGATGATTTCACAAGTGGCGCCCAACGCTCGATGTCCTCACTTACAAAGGCTGCGAACTCCTTCGAGCTGTCGCCGACGGCGGTGGCACCCTCGCTTTTCAACTGCTCACGCAGTTTTGGCTCGGCGACAGCACCAACAATGACCGTGTTCAGCCTCTCGGTGACAGCACCGGGGAGATTGGCGGGCGCGAATACGCTGGAGTCGGCAACAGGATCGTAAGGCAATGTCGGATAAAGCGTCGCGTTGATCGTATGGCTACTGAAACTGACCAGCAGCGTATATCCGTCAGGCGGCGACTTTGCCACCGCGGCGGCGGGCAGGTTGCCGCCCGCTCCCGGCCTGTTTTCGACCAGGACCGGCTGTTTCAGCGCGGCTGCCATAGGTTCTGCGATGAAGCGCGCGATTGTGTCCGTGGTGCCGCCGGCTGGTGCACCGACCACCAGTTTGATCGGCCGTGCGGGATAGTCTTCCGCACAGCGCGCAGGCATCGACGACGAAAGGACAACAATCGCAGCAAAGAAAAGACAAGCGCCACGCGACTTCACTTGTTGTGGCCCTTCTTCGTATTCGCTTCGTATTGCTTGCCGAGCGCGATCATTTCCGGTGTACCTATCACCTCATTGAGCGTCGTAAAATCGTACATGCGGTTCTGGAAGGGCTCCGACGTACCCTTGGTGGCCAGCGAGGTATAAAATTCGTCCGCGGCGCGCGCCAGTACGCGCACGATAGCGCCGGGAAAAATCACCAGCGAAAAGCCGATCGCCTCAAGTTCAGTGGCATTGAGCGGAGGCGTTTTCCCGCCCTCGACCATGTTCGCCATCAGCGGCACGTTGCTGACCACAGGTGCAATGCGTTGGAGTTCCGCGCGCGTCTTTGGCGCTTCGATAAACAATATATCTGCACCCGCATCACGGTAACTGACGGCCCGCGCAACGGCACTATCGAAGCCCTCAACCGCTACAGCATCAGTTCGGGCAATCACCAGAGTTTCGCGCGAGCGTCTTGCATCGAGGGCGGCCTTGAGTTTCCCGATCATTTCTTCCGGCGGAATGAGCGTTTTGTCGTCGAGGTGCCCGCAACGCTTGGGGAACGCCTGATCCTCGAGCTGAATTGCCCTTGCACCGGCGCGCTCGAACAAGCGCATCGTCCGCCCAACGTTGTGCGCATTGCCGTAACCGGTATCCGCATCGACGACAAGATTGGCGCGAACACGATCGCCGATCATGGAAATGGTCTCGGCCACTTCGTTCATCGCGACGAGGCCAATATCGGGACGTCCAAGCCGCGTGTAGGCAATCGCGGCTCCGGAAACATAGAGGGTCGAAAACCCCGCGCGTTCGGCTAGATGCGCGGTGAGCGCGTCGTAGACTCCCGGCGCTACGACGATGGGTTTGCGCGTCAGCCGTGTGCGGAGGGTTTCTGCGTCAGCCATGGTCATAGCCCGAGATAGGCGCGTTTGAGATTGGGATCATTGCGCAACTGATCGGCTGCTCCATTCAGCACCACGCTGCCATTTTCAAGGATATAGGCCCGATGGGCTACTTCAAGGCTTTGCACGACATTCTGCTCGACCAGCAGGAGAGCAATGCCCTGCTCATTGATGCGTCGGATCAAGGCAAAGAGCTCTTCGACGAGGAGCGGCGAAAGACCGAGCGACGGCTCGTCCAGGATCAGCAAAACGGGTTCGGCCATCAGGCCTCGTCCAATCGCAAGCATTTGCTGCTCGCCGCCTGAAAGACTGCCGGCGCGCTGCGACTGCCGCTCGGCGAGACGCGGGAAAATGGTGAAGACCTTTTCCCGATTCTGTGGGCGGCGATTGCGTGCTCGTCGATATCCTCCCAGCTCGAGATTATCTCTTACGCTGAGGTTGGGAAAAACGCAGCGCCCTTCTGGCACGTGAATGAGTCCACGCGAGACAATACCTGTCGGCTTTTCCCGCTCGATTGCATACCCTGCGAAACGGATCGAGCCTTTGGTGGCACGCAGTACTCCCGAGATTGTGCGGTTGAGGGTCGATTTGCCGACGCCATTTGATCCGAGTACCGCTACGATCTCACCCGCACTGACCATCAGGTCGACGCCATGCAGGACTTCGGTTTCTCCGTACCCTGCATGCAAGTCCCCGATAGCGAGCAGCGCATTAGCGTCCATGCTGCGTTCCCAACTTTGCTGCCGCACCACGGCCGAGATACGCCTCAACGACGAGAGGATCTGCAACAATTTTCGTCGGCGTACCCTCGGCGATGATTCTGCCCCCGGCCAGCACAAACACGTGTTCGGCGAGACTCATCACCGCCTGCATGACATGTTCGATCATCAGGATCGTGATGCCACGGCGGCAAAAATCGCGGATGACCGGCACGATATCCCGGATCTCAGATGGATTGAGCCCCGCCAGCACCTCATCGAGTAGAAGTACCTTCGGTTCGGTAGCAAGCGCACGCGCAAGTTCGAGCCGCTTACGCCCGGCGACGGTCAAAGCGTCGGCCGGCTTACCGAGCATCTCCCCGAGCCCTACATCGCGGCCTATCTGATCAGCGGCAGAGAGCGCCGCATCGCGTTTGCGATGACGAAGGTGGGACCCGACCAGTATGTTTTCGCGGACCGACAGTCCATAAAACGGCTGCACGATCTGAAATGTCCTGGCGATCCCGCGCCGCGCGAGGCGGTATGGCGGCTCGCCGGTAACGTCCTGGCCGGAAAAATGGACCGTACCCTGATTGGCCCTGATAAAGCCGGAGATGATCGAAAAAAGCGTGGTCTTTCCGGCGCCGTTGGGGCCGATCAGCGCGGTGATTTTCCCTGCCTGTGCTTCGAGCGAAGCGGCGTTTACCGCCAGCAAGCCGCCGAACCTGCAGGTGATGCTATCTACAGCGAGCAGCGGCTCAGCCATGGCGCGCCTCTCCGGCAGGAACTGCCCTCGCTCCACGCCGTGCCAGCAATTTGCGCACATGTGCGAGCCCGCCGATCAGCCCGCGCGGCATGATCCAGATGACCAGCACGAGAACCGCGCCATAGATAATGAGATCAAGACCAGGAGCATCGCCCGCCACAAGCTTTGCGCCCTCGCCCAAGGTCTTGACCACGAGCGCGCCAAGCAACGGACCAAATACTGTCCCAACGCCGCCAATGATCGGTGTCAATAGCGCTTCGACCGAGATCCAGGTGCCGTAGGCAATGCCGGAATCGACGAAGAGAAAATATTGGGCGTAGAAGCATCCGGCGGCGGCAGTAATGGCGGCCGAGATGACCATGGCGACAGATTTGACGGTGCTCGCATCAACTCCAAGCGCCCTTGCCGCGTCTTCATTTTCTCGCACGGCAATCAGCCAGGCGCCGAAGCGAGAGCGCTCGATAAGCCGCGCGATCACGAGCGATAGGCCGACGAGGGCCAGGATGATCCAATAGAACACTGCGCGGCTTTGAAACTGTAGCGCCCGAATACCTAGATCGAGCCTGATCAATGTCCCGACACCGGCCCCGGTAATAGGGGCAACGCTTGCAATGATGCGCAACACTTCGGCAAACGCGAGGGTCACGAGCGCGAAGTAAGAACCGCGCAAGCCGGAGCGGAAAACGAGAGCACCGAGCGCGCCGCCGAGAGCAGCACCGGCCGCAATGCCCGCCGCAAAACCAAACCAGGCGTTGACTCCGTACCGCACCTGCAGGATCGCAGTGACGTAGGCGCCCGTCCCAAAAAAGGCTGCGTGGCCGAACGAATATTGTCCGCCGTAACCGCCGAGAATGTTCCAGCCCTGCCCTACCAGCGCGATCATGAGCGCCGCCACGAGGAAATTGAGCGTGACGTTCGAGTGCACGACCACCGGCACTGCTGCCAGGACCCCGAGTACTGCAGCGATCAGACAGAAAGCCCTCATGTATGAGCTCCGAACAGGCCACTTGGGCGCACCAGGAGCACGACAATAAAGATGAGAAAAATCCCGATCTGTCCGAGCGACTCACCGAGAAAGAGCCCGGATAGACTTTCAGCGACACCAATAAGCAGCGCTCCCACCAGCGCGCCCGGTACCGAGCCCATGCCGCCGAGTACGACAATGGTAAAGGCGACGAGAACGAAGGCATCACCTACTCTGGGATTGACGTAGTAGGTAGGGATCAACAGGCAGGCGGCGATCGCAACGCACGCCGTGCCAAGTCCGAAGGTCACCGCATAGATATGGGCGACGTCGATACCGGCGAGCTGAGCACCGAGTTTTTCCCTGGCAACAGCACGTATTGCGCGACCAGTGTCGGTAAAGGCCATTATCACCCAAAGTACGAGCGCCACACCAAATACCGCGACGAAGCCGACAACACGCGGTACAGCGAGGAACGTGAATCCAAAATCAATCGTCTGAAACGCATAAGGAACATCGATCGTGCGCGTGTCGGCACGGAATGCGTAAAGGAGCGCGTTTTCGATGACGATGGCGATTCCGAGGGTGACCAACAACATGTTGCGGTCGTCGCCATGTGAGGCGGGACCGATGATAAAACGTTGCAAGGCATAGCCCAGTGCGAAAAATGCCGGCGCGAGCAAAAAGACTGCAACGTAGGGATCAAGGCCCAAAAGGCGGAAGGCAAAGAAGGCTGCGAACATGGCAGCGCTCAACAGCGCGCCGTGCGCAAAATTGATGATGTGAAGGACGCCGTAGATCAGCGTCAGTCCAAGCGCAACAAGTGCATAGATTGCGCCGATCAACAGGCCGTTGAGGATCGCAGGGATGAGGATGGTGGGCGACAGCACGGACGCGATGCTTTGACGGTCATGGAACGGGCGGAGCCTTAAAGAAAACTCCACCGTGACTCTATGACAACTACGCCGGTCGCGGAAATACCGCCTTCGCATTGGCGAAGGTGGCCGGCAGAATCACCTTGATGTCGTTATCGAGCACCTGCGTATTGACTGGCGCAGCGCCTTCGTTCTGGCCGTTGACGAACTTTGTCGGGCCGTACGGCATGACATGGCCGGCGAATGTCGAACTCGCCAGCGCGTCAGTAAGCTTGGCACGGTCGACAGACGCGGCACGCTCAAGCGCATCTGCAATGAGATAAACGCAGCTGTAGTTCATATAGACTTCGTAAGTGTAGAACTGGTCCTTGCCTTCGACCTTCTTCTTCAGCGCCAGTGCCTTCTCGTTGCGCGGATCGAACCAGTGATTGCAGTCCATGATGTATCTTGCCGCGTCCGGAAACTCCTTCACGAATTTGTACGAAGACGCTGCGCCGCCGAGGACCGAATAGATGCCCTTTGGCTTGACCTGCTGCTGCTGCATCGTACGCGCGAGCAGAACGTATTCGTTGTAGTAGTTCGCAGGAATCACAAGATCGGGATTCTGCGCCTTTATCTTGAGAACCACGTTGTTGAAATCGCGGGTCGGTGTCGGATGTGGGATCGTCTCAAGGATCTCAAAACCCTGCTGCGGGAGTTGCGCGTTAAGCAACTTCGCGAGTCCAGACCCGAACAAAGAGTCCTCGTGCACAATTATCACTGTCTTGGCCGGCTTGCCGGCCTGCTCATTAATGGCGGTCAAGTTGGCCAATGCGGTCTTCGAAATGACACCGAAGCCAGGACCGAATCTGAAAGTATTCTTGAGTCCGCGCGTGACAATTCCGTCCGCGACGCCGACATCAACGACATATGGAAGCTCATAGCGCGCCGCCGCTTGCGTCGTCGCCAGACAAATATTGCTGGCGTATCCGCCGACGATGCAGCAGACGTTCGCGGAGTTCATCTTCTCGACTTCCGCGACGCCACCATCCGGCGTGGACTGCGCGTCGCCGAGGATTGCGTCAATCTTGCCTAAACCCTTCACGCCACCGGCTGCGTTGATCTCTTCGATGGCCAAGGTGGCGCCGAGGCGACCCTGCTGACCTGAATAGGAGAGTGCACCTGTGACCGGGTGCAGTACGCCAAGCTTGACCGGCGCGGCCTGCGCACGCAGAACGGAAGGCATCGAAATGCTACCGGTAGCCGTAACCGCGGCTCCGAACGCCGTCGTGGCAAGGAACTGACGGCGGCTAAGTTTCTCTTGGTTCGGCATGATGACCCCCTTCTGTTTCACGATTGCGGGGGCAACCCCCCGGCATGGTCCGGTTATTCAAGGTCCTCGAACTTTGGTCTACAATATTGCGAACCCTCGACAAGGCCGCAACCGTTAATGAAGACCTAGTATGAGTGAGCCCCTGACCCTCATCGACAAGTTGTGGTCGGCGCATGAGATTGTGCGTCGCGACGACGGGGCCTCATTGCTTTGGGTCGATCGGCACTATGTACATGAAGGTTCGTTCCATGCTTTCAGCCAGATGAAGGAGCGCGGTCGCAGGGTTGCCGAGCCGGGGCTGACATTCGGAGTTGCCGACCACTATGTGCCTACGCATGGCCGCGATCAGGCCATCGCCAATCCCGAGATCGCGGCGATGGTCCACAATCTTGAGGCCAATACCACTGAAAGCCGCATTACACTGTTCAGTTTGCGTGACCCACGCCAAGGCATCGTGCATGTCGTCGGTCCCGAGCAAGGCTTGACCTTACCCGGGCTGCTTATTGTTTGTGGAGACAGCCATACGTCAACTCACGGCGCGTTCGGCGCATACGCGTTCGGAATTGGAGCGTCCGAGGTAGCGCACGTATTGATGATGCAAACACTTTGGCAAAAAAAACCGAAGCGGATGCACATCACGGTCGACGGCGCCACAACGATCGGCGTCGGCCCAAAAGACATTGCTCTCGCAATCATCGCAAACGTTGGCGCTGATGGAGCGCAAGGTCACGCGATTGAATTCGGTGGCAGCACCATTCGCGCTCTGTCCATGGAAGGGCGCATGACGCTGTGCAACATGTCGATCGAGGCCGGAGGTCGGTGCGGGATGGTCGCGCCGGATACAACAACATTCGTCTATCTCAAGGGTCGTCCCTACGCACCCAAGGGCGATGCTTTCGATCGGGCCGTCGAGGCCTGGTCGGCGCTTGTTTCCGATCCGGATGCCAATTTCGACCGCGAAGTGAAGCTCGATGGTAACGCCGTTGTCCCCATCGTCACCTGGGGCACAACACCAGATGATGCGTTGCCAATCGACGCACGCGTCCCTGACCCTGCGCGCGAGGTAAATCCGGTACGTGCGAAGTATCTGCGCGACGCGCTCGATTATATGGCGATCGCACCGGGCAAGAAGTTGACCGAAATCCCGATCGACCGTGTCTTTATCGGCTCGTGTACCAACTCTCGCATCGAGGACCTGCGCGCTGCTGCCGCAGTTCTGGCCGGTCGGGTGAGCAAGGTGCCTGGCCTTGTTTCGCCGGGCTCCTCCAGCGTGAAGCGGCAGGCAGAAGGGGAAGGCCTTGATCGTATTTTCCGCGATGCCGGACTCGAATGGGTAGATTCCGGCTGTTCGATGTGCGTAGGGATCAACGGAGACATCGTGCCATCTGGCGAAAGGTGCGCGTCAACGACCAATCGCAATTTCCGTGGCCGACAAGGACCCGGCGCACGCACACATCTGATGTCGCCGGCAATGGTCGCCGCTGCGGCTGTCAGCGGGCATCTCGCGGACGTCCGCCCGCTGCTCGCGGGACGGAAATTGTAAGGGGCGACGCATGGAAAAATTTGTTCGTCTCAGCGCCAAAGCCTGCCCTTTGCCGTTGCCCAACCTCAACACCGATCAAATCTTGCCGGCGCGCTATCTCAAATGGCCACGACCGAAAGGACTGGGCTCGGTCCTTTTTCAGGATCTACGCTTCGATAGCGATGGCACTGAGAAGGATTTTCCGCTTAATCAACCCGTCTGGAAAAATGCAAAGATCTTAGTGGCCGGTCGCAACTTCGGCGGCGGCTCCTCACGCGAGGCTGCGGTTTATGCGCTCTACGACCACGGGTTTCGCTGTGTCGTTGCACCGTCGTTCGGCGATATTTTCGCACAAAATGCGGTCAAGAACGGTCTGCTGACAGCCATCGTTTCCGATGTTGATATCACTGACATGGCGGCTGCGATCTCAGCCAATCCGGAACGGCCCGTCGTGGTCGATCTGGACAGCAAGACTATTGCGTGTGGCAATCGAACCTATGCATTTGAAATTGATCCGTTCAGCCGAAACCAGCTTTTGAATGGATGGGATGACGTCGATCTCACCGGGAGTTACCGGGATCGAATTGCTAAATTTTCAACCGGGCATCGCGCCCTTAGGCCCTGGGTTGTGCCCGCTCAAGAATGAACTAACCCTTGGTCACTTGCCTCGCGGCCGCCTCACCTGCCAAGTGCCCGAGCACTGTCGCGGTGAGTAACCCGTTCCCTGACAAGTATCCCGCTGCAGTCGCACCCGAAATGCCAGTTGCGGCGCCTCCAGCCGCGAACAGGTTGGGAAACCCCGTTGCGTTCTTACGCTTGACGCGGCCGGTAGGATCGACCGCAAGCCCGCCCTGAGTGTGAAACAGAGCGCCGGTCACTTTGACCGCGTGATAAGGAGGGCCACACAACTGTTCGGCAAGAAATTTCCGGCCAAATCGATCCTGACCGCTGGCCAGTTTTAATTTTTCAGCCTCCTTCCAGGCGGCGACAAAGGCCGCGACAGGAATGTGCATTGTCTCCGCAAGGTTCTCCACGCTATCGGCTGTCAAAATCGCGCCGGCGCTTTCGGCCTGCCGAAAATCTTCGAACTGTCGAGCCACCGCTGCGATCCGTGCGTCAAAAACATCCCACGCGATGGCATCCGGCTGTTTCAGCACTTCGGCGGCCTGCTCCGAATATCCGCGCGTCTCGTCGCTGAAGCGGCGACCGTCGCGGTTAACCTGAATACCGCCCTGCATAACAACTGCCCAACTGATCAAAATGTTGTGCGGCGTCGCCACCGAACCATGACCTTGATAGGCTCCGAGGTGGGTGAGTTGCGCGCCGAGTTCGCTCCCCCAGATGACGGCGTGACCGCGATTCCCGGGATGGCCAAAATAAATTGCGCCGGCCATTTCCGGTATGTGACGGCGCACAAGATCAGGATTCCCGCCAAACCCACTGCACGCAAGGATCAGCGTGTCGCATCCGATCCGCTCGCGCTTGCCACCGGGGCGTGCGATTTCCACTCCGATAACTTGTCCTTCGGCGTCGGCCAAAAGTAGTTCGACGACACTTCGGTTCAAAATGACGATGTCATTAACTTCGGCTGCGGTGCGCAGGCGGTCGATCAGTTCGCGACCAGTACGGCTCGGCAGGCCATGCATTCTTAACGATGAGTGCCCTGGATAGTTGAAGTTGTCGATCACATCAAAAGGAAAGTCGTGACGATCCGCCAGCCATTCGACAAGCGTCGCAGAATCCTCAGCGATCGCATTAACGACAGCCGGATCGACTTCACCGTTCGCCTTGTGCGCAATGTCAGCGGCAAGCAATTTTGGGTGGTCATGAATGCCTTTGGCCCGCTGAAATCGTGTGCCCGCAGCAGGAATTAGGCCGGCTGACAATGCGGTCGAGCCGGAAGGCGTTGTCTCGCGTTCCACGACGACGAGCTCGACTCCCGTCTCCTTCGCCGTCAGCGCAGCACACAGACCCGCGGCACCTGCCCCTATGATGAGAAGCGGCACCTTTGTGCCAAGATCCTTGCCCCCTGCCGCGACTACCGTACTCATGGCTGAAATGTTGCTCGTTATTCTGCGATCTTGTTTGGCTTGGCGACTATTTCGTTTGTGTAGCATTATGACTGCAGAACTTGGAACCACCCGCGACCGAACCCCGCCGTCCCGCAGATTCGAAGCTCCTGACCGTGCCGATGCGTTTTCGAGATTGGATAGAGCTTGATACGACGGAGCGTGCACAACTTTCTGCGAGCTCGGGCGAATTTGCGCGCAAGCTTGAGCCTCAACTGAAAGCATTTGTCGAATTCGAACACCGGGAGGTCAAAGCGCGCGGCGTCCTTGACGCGACGCCGTATGCGGCCAAGGACATGTTTATTTCGGCGACCCGCTTGCCGCACGGTGGGCTAGGTCAACCACTGCCCTTGGAGCAATCTCCGCAGTCAACAGTGCTTGATCAGCTCGACCGAGCCGGTGCGCGCCGCATTGGCTACACAGCGATGACCGAACTTGCTTATGAGCCTTCGGGCTACAATGCAGTGCACGGCACGCCGAAGAATCCGTGGAACTTCGAATTCGTCACCGGAGGGTCGTCGTCTGGCTCCGCCGTTGCCGTCGCAAGTGGATCCGCTGTTTTCGCGCTTGGATCTGACACAGGCGGTTCACTGCGCATCCCGGCGCATTGCTGTGGCGTTACATCCTGGAAACCGACCTATGGGGGCGTATCACTGGCCGGCGCGATGCCGCTTTCCCCGAGCCTGGACACGGTTGGCATCCTCGCCCGTAGCGCATCGGACCTGCTGAAACCCGCGCAAGTTCTGTTCGCCGGAAGCGCGACTGAACCCATCCGCGCAATCTCTGCGGTCCAAGATGTTCTCGATCTGGCCGAGGCGCCGATCGCAAGGGCTTGCCGTGACGCCATAGACGCAATCGCCGGCTGCGAAATGCGGGTCGGCCACACTGCTGCCAAGGAAGCCATCGAAGCGATCGATACCCCTGTCCTCACGGTCATGCAGGCGGAAGCTGCGCGCTCGCATCGGACGCTCTTGGATTCTGGATCGCTTGACGTCACGTTGACGAAACGCCTGCGCAAGGGGCTTCAGATCGATGAGAAAACTTTGGCAGCAAATGTCTCGGCGCGAACGCAGGTCGCAAATGATTTTATCGCTAAAGTACTTAAAGACGCCCAAGCTATCGTCATGCCCATTCTGACGATAAGGACACCGCCCGTTACGGAATGCGACCCCCGCGCGCCCGAATTCAAGCCGAAAACGCTCTATGAACTCAGCCGCTGGACTCGTTTTGCCAACTTTCTTGGGTTTCCCGCGGTCGCGATACCTGCCGGGTTTGATGATCGTGCCATGCCGATTGCACTGCAGATCATCGGCAGACCGGGAACGGATCACGCGCTGATCACCTTGGCCACAGCCGTGCAGAAACGGACCGACTGGCATGCGCGTATTCCCATCGCAATCAGTGACCAGGTGATTTCATCTTACAAGGGACGATTGGGATGACCGCCCTCCTCACCCAAATCTTTAAGACGAAAACGCCGTTGCAATGGCTTGATTTACCTGAGCAACAAGGAGTGCCGGCTCGGCTAGTTCATAAATTAGGTGAGGTTTTTCGCCGATCTTCAAGTAACTGATTTCCGCAACAAAGGGATCGTTTAGCGCATATGGCGCAAAGTGTGACACTGGTGACAGGTGCGAGCGGCTTTCTTGGCAAGGCCGTGACGAAGCTGCTGGCGGAAAACTCGCAGCGCGCCGTCGGGCTTGATCCGCGGCCATCCCCTACAACGCAAGCGGTGGACGCCCTTTCGGATCGGCAAAAGCTCAAGACGCTGCTGACCGCCGAAAAAATTACACACATTATTCACGCAGGAGGCGTCTCGGGGCCTATGGTCCTGGCGGACGATCCTGCCGAAGTCATCGCGATCAATGTGCTGGGAAGCCTCAACCTGCTCTACGCAGCGCTGGAAAGCGGTGTCAGCACTTTTGTGTACTGCTCATCGGCGGCCGCCCTAGGCAATTTCTACGAAGACGAAGCGGTCGACGACCAATACCCCCTCCGCCCGAACAACACCTACAGCGCGTCGAAGGCCGCAATGGAGATGGTGTTGCAGGGCCTGTGGGGCAAAGTGCCGCTCGACCTCTGCTCGCTGCGATTCACCGTGATCTACGGACCAGGACGCGAAACGACATTCACGGTCGAAGAAATCGTTCGCGCGGCGCTCGCGGGCAAACCCGCGCGCATACAGCCGATGACCGATTGGCCCTATATCTATATCGACGATGCCGCGCGCGCAGCTGTCCAGGCCTGCTTCTCCAAAGGCCGGAAGCAGCTCAGCTACTTCATTGCACATCCGGAAAAAGTCACCCCCGACGACATCGCGGCGGCTGCCGCTGCGGCGGGCAAGCCGGTGCGCCTCGAAATTGATGGCAGCAAACCAAAGGCCGCGCGAGGTTCACTCGATATCGAGCCTGGTGCGCGCGATTTCGGATTTCGCGCGCAAGTCGGTCATCGCGAAGGGGTTCGCCGCCTGATCGAGTCGACGCGCTAGCTGGACAGGTTGCCGATCCCGTGCGCGGCCGTCATAGTCGCTCACCTTCAGTCTCGCGGGGGAAAATATGGATCTAAAACTTGCCGGCAAAACCGCCCTTGTCACCGGCGGGTCAAAAGGCATCGGCCGGGCCGCTGCCGAAGTCCTGGCCGGTGAAGGCTGTAACGTCATCATCGTATCGCGCAGCGGTGACGCCTTGGCGGCAGCGAAGTCGGCGATCGCACAGAAATCCAATGTGAGGGTGGATACGGTTGCTGCCGACCTATCCGACAGTAAGAAGGTCGACGCGCTTGCCCGCGGTTATCCCGACATCGACATTCTCGTGAACAATGCCGGCGCTATTCCAGGCGGCAGCCTGCTCAATGTTGACGAGGCAACGTGGCGCAAGGCCTGGGACCTGAAGGTTTTTGGCTATGTCAACATGTGCCGTGCTTTCTACGCGCTGATGCAGAAGCGCAAGCGTGGCGTAATCATCAATGTTGTCGGAAACGCCGCCGACACTCACGATCCGGAATACATCTGCGGCGTCGCAGGCAACGCCGCCCTCGCCGCCTTCACCCAGTCACTCGGCAGTGTCAGCGCTCGCGATGGCATCCGTGTCGTGGCCATCAATCCCGGCCCGGTCGCGACCGACCGTCTCGTTACCCTCATGAAACGGAAGGCGCGCGATCGCACCGGCAGCGAAGACAACTGGAAAGACCTGCTCAAGCCGTTGCCATTCGGCCGTGGCGCCACCGCCGAGGAGATCGGCGCCGCCATAGCGTTCATCGCATCTGATCATTCGGGCTATACCAGCGGATCCGTCGTCACGATCGATGCCGGCCTTTCCGCGCGCGCTCAGGCTTTTTGAACGGTGATTCCATGCCACATCTGACGACTGACGATGGAGTGAAGCTCTACTATGAGGACACTGGCAAAGGCATACCGATCGTATTCGTTCATGAATTTGCCGGTGATGTTCGCTCGTGGGAGCAGCAAGTCCGCCACTTTGCGAAATACTATCGCTGCATCACCTTCAACGCGCGTGGCTATCCTCCGTCAGATGTGCCCAAGGATCAGGAAAAATATTCGCAGGAGCGCGCGCGCGACGATATCCGCGCCGTACTCGATGCGCTGAAGATCGACAAAGCCCACGTTGCCGGCCTTTCGATGGGCGGATTTGCTGCGCTTCATTTCGGATTCACTTACGGCAATCGTGCCCGCTCGATCGTAGTCGCGGGCTGCGGTTACGGCGCGGCGCCCGGCGAGCGCGCCAAATTTGCCGAAGAGGCAGAAGCCTCTGCCAAGCGCTTCGAAGAGTTGACGATGAAAAAAGCCGCCGAAGCCTATGCGCTCGGCCCCACCCGTGTGCAGCACCAGAACAAGGACCCGCGCGGCTGGCGCGAGTTCGCCGACCAGCTCGCCGAGCACTCCACCGAAGGCGCCGCGCTTACGATGCGCGGTGTACAGAAACGACGGCCGTCACTGTTCGATCTCGTCGATAAGATGAAGACCATCACCGTACCTACGCTTATCATGACTGGCGACGAGGACTGGCCCTGCCTTGAGCCGGGTATTCTCATGAAGAAGAACATCCCGACCGCCGCGCTCGTCGTAATGGGAAATTCCGGTCACAACATCAATCTCGAGGAGCCGGCGATCTTCAACATGCATCTGTCAGATCTCTTTCAAGCGGCAGACGCCGGTGCATGGCCGAAGCGCGATCCGCGCGCAATGGCAGGCACGATTCTCGGACGCTGACGAGACCGCTACGTCGCGTTATAACCGCCATCGACCAGAAGGTCGGCACCGGTCATAAAACTTGACGCATCGCTTGCCAGAAAAACCGCGGCCTGGGCGATCTCGTCCACCTGACCGAGCCGCTGCAGCAGATGCTTCGGGGCGGCAGTCCGTCGGGCTGTTTCCATGTCACCAAAGCGCTTTACGAGACGGTCGGTCTCGACCGCTCCTGGCGACAGTGTATTGACCCGCACGTTCTGCGCCGCGTGGTCCGTCGCCATCGCCTTTGCAAGCTGGATGAGCGCTCCTTTGGTCGCGCAGTAGACGGCGCGGCGCGGTCCAGCGACGCTGCCGAGCTGCGAAGCAATGTGAATGATGCTGCCGCCGCCCGCCTTGATCATCGCGGGAAGGATCGCGCGACTCATCAGGAATGCCCCGCCGACATTGACAGCAAATACCTTGTTCCAGTCGGCCAGACCAAGTTCGAGAACCGTTCCGTTCGGATCATTGCCGGCCGCCCCATTCACAAGAATATGGATGGCGTAAAACCTGGCGAGAATCAATCTGGCGGCCGCCTCGACTTCGCTTTCACTGCTCACGTCGCACGCAACAGCAAATGCCGCCGAACCGATTTTTGCGGCAGTCGCGTCAGCTGCGGCCTTATCCAGATCAACACAGGCGACGTTCGCTCCCGCCTCCGCGAATGAGAGCGCGATTGCACGACCGATACCGTTACCGGCGCCAGTAACGACAGCGGACTTGCGCGCCAGTGAATACTTTTCGGCGAGCGTCATTGCGATACTGCTGCCGCAATCCGGCCGAGATAGGCCTGTTGCACACGCGGATTGACCTTTAGTTCCGCGCAGGGACCGCTGGCGATCACGGAACCCGTCTGCAGGACATAACCGCGGGTCGCCGTCTCAAACGCATGGCGAGCGTTCTGCTCCACCAGCAACACGCTTGTGCCGGCGGCGTTGATGGCTCGAATTTTCTGGAAGATGTCTTGCACGACGATCGGCGCAAGGCCGAGTGAGGGTTCGTCGAGACAGAGCAATTGCGGTTCGGACATCATCGCGCGGCCGAGTGCCAGCATCTGCTGCTCTCCTCCGCTGAGCGTACCGGCATTCTGGCTCCTGCGTTCGGACAGCCGCGGGAACATGGCGAAAACGCCATCGAGACGCTGACGAATTTTGGCCGCGTCGTTGCGGACATTGAAACCGCCAAGTTCGAGATTTTCCCGCACCGTAAGGAACGGGAAAACACGACGCCCCTCGGGAACGAGCGCGACACCGCGCTTGCTCCGCTCGTACGACGGCATCGTTGTGACATCCTCGCCAGAAAAAGTGATCGTGCCCGCTCTCGGCGACAGCAGACCCGCGATCGCGCGAAGCGTCGTCGATTTTCCCGCCCCATTGGCGCCGATCAAGGCAACAATCTCGCCGCGCGCGAGCTGCAGCGAAATATCCCGGCAGACCGCGACCTGCCCGTAGGCAAGCTCCAGGTCCTTGACCTCGAGGAGCGCACTCACAACAACTCCCCGCCAAGGTAGGCAGCAATCACGGCCGGATTTTTCTGAACTTCGACCGGAACTCCCTCGAACAGGCGCCGACCGTAATCCATAACCATGATCCGGTCCGCGACGTTCATGACGAGGTCCATGTTGTGCTCGACTAGAACAACCGTCGTTCCGTCGCTGCGAAGCGTCCGGATGCGATCGAGAAGGCCATCGACTTCGGCAGCATTGAGACCAGCCGCAGGCTCGTCGATCAACAAGAGATGAGGTTTTGTTGCAAGCGCGCGCGCAAGTTCGAGCATCCGCTGCTCGCCATACGACAACGATCCGGCAAGCACATACCGACGCGCGGACATACCGACGAAATGCAACAATTGCTCGGCGCGTTCGCGGCACCGTTGTTGATCGGCCTTGAAGGCCGCACCATGTGTAACGTACTGCCACGCCGGGACGTGGTGATGAACATGAAATCCCGCAATCACATTGTCCAAAACGCTGAGCTGTTTGAACAGGCGAATCTTCTGAAAGGTCCGTGCGATCCCAAGCCGCACGCGCCGGTGCGCGGGCAAGGCCGAAAGGTCCGCGCCGTTGAAAGACAAAGAACCGGAGTCGGGCCGGTAAACACCGCTGATGAGATTGAGCAACGTCGATTTCCCCGCCCCGTTCGGACCGATGAGGGCGAATATCGACCCAGCGGGAACCTCGAACGAAATGTCCGACACGGCTTTCACGCCGCCAAAATTCTTGTGCAGACTCTGCGCCTGCAAAATGGCCCCCTCGATCGGAGCTATTGCAGCCGCTGTACTCATGGCGAACGTACCAGACCCAGTTTTTCGCCGACCACGCGAGCCGCCTGCGCGAGTCCACCAGGCATGAAGAGGACGACAAACGTCAATGCCGCACCGTAAACGACCAGGCGCAAATCGCCGAAGCCACGCAGGACCTCCGGCAAAACTGTGAGAAGAATGGCTCCGAAAACCGGCCCGATCAGAGTGCCCATCCCGCCGACGATGACCATGGCCAGGATGTTGAACGCCTCCGATATGAAAAACGCGTCCGGCACCAGGGTTCCGACGAAGCTTGCGTAGAAACAACCCGCGGCGCCCGCGACTGCGGAACCGACGCCGAAAGCAAATACCTTCCAGGCCGTACCGTTGATGCCGAGAGACGCGGCGGAAACCTCATCCTCGCGGATCGCTGTGAGCGTTTCTCCGATCGGCGAACGCACAAGCTGGCTCAGCAGGATGTATGAAAGAAATGCAAACCCCGCCACCAGATAGAAGAATGAGGTGAGGTTTCGAAAATCTGCGATGACCGTCCCGCCAATGACGAGTGATGGCGGCGGCGCGATGCCGTAAATGCCGAGCGGCCCCTGCGTCAGGCTGATCCAGTTCAATAGAATTTGATGAACGATGACGGCAAAGCCAAGCGAGGCAATTGCAAGATAGTGTCCGCGCAGACGGACCGCGAACAGCGAAAGAAAAATTCCGGCAATGCCGGCAAACGCCACACCCGCAATGAAGGCAATCCAGAACGGAATTCCCATTTTGACGATCAGCAGCGTCGAGACATAGGCACCCAGGCCATAGAAAGCGGAGTGTCCGAGATTCAGCTGGCCAGCATAGCCGAGAATGAAGTCGAGTCCGATCGCGAGCAGCACATTGATTGCGCAGACCGTCAGGTTCGTTCGCCAGTAGGTGTCGTTGAAGACGAGCGGCAAAATGGCGATGGTCGCGACCGCGAGCAGATATCCCAACCACCGCGAGCGCAAAACTGCGCGCTGGCCGGGCAAATGCTGAGCGAGCGCCGGATCAGACATTTTCTTCGCGTCTTTCCGAAATGAGTCCCGTCGGCTTTATCGCCAACATGAGCAAGAGGAGCCCGAAAACGACGATGTCGATTAGTCCGGGATCGAGAAACTGCGTGGTGTAACTTTCGATCAGACCGACGATGAGTCCAGCGAGGATTGTCCCTTCGACATTGCCAAAACCACCGATAATGACGATCGCGAAAGCCTTGACGATAACGGACGTGCCCGCAAACGGGGTCAGGACGAGAACAGGCGCGAGCATCGCCCCGCCCATTCCGGCGAGCGCGGACGCAATCACGAACGTCAACATGATGAGCTGGTTGGGGTTGATACCCATCAGGCCTGCAGTCTCGCGATCCTGCGACACCGCGCGCAGCGCCTTGCCGAGATACGTGAACTTCATGAATGCGTAGAGGAGGATGATCGTCAGCGTCGAAACTATGATGATAATGACGCTCTGCCACGAGACGAAGATTCCGGCGAAGCGGATAACCTGGCTGCTGTACGGCGTCTCAAAGGCATAGGGAATCGGCCCAAACCAGGCCAGCATCAGGTTCTGCATCATCACGGACACGCCGATCGTGGCGATTAGCGGGAGAAGCTCATTCCCTTTATGTCTAAGCGGCGTGAAAATCGCGGCGTTGATGCCCCACCCAAGCGCGGCGCCCACCACGAAAGCAACCACGATGCTCAGGATGTAGCCGCCGCCGATGAGATGCATGAAAAAGTAGGCGGCGAAGGCACCGAGCGTGACAAAATCGGCGTGCGCGAAATTAATCTGCACGAGCACGCCGTAGATCAGCGTCAGGCCTAGCGCCACCAGAACGTAGAGACTTCCGAGTACGACGCCGTTGATCGCCTGTTGCAGGACGATCGTTGTTGTCATCGCCGGATCAGTTCCACTTGAGGCTTGTCCACGACATGTCCGGCTTGGTCTCCATGTAATGGATGGTGTCCATCTTGATGTTCTGATTGGACTTGTCGAACTCCACGCTCCCTGTAACGCCGGAGTAATTCTTCGTGGCGGCAAGCCCATCGCGGATGGACTGAGCGTCCTTCCCGCCCCGCTTGACCACGTCGGCGATCAGCATGATCTGGTCGTAAGCATGCGCGTTCAGATGGGTGGGATCCGCATTGTATTTTGCCTTGAAGGCTGATGCGAAGTTCTTGGCCACGTCACGCGTATCGGTCGGATCGAACTGAACGATTCGGATGTAACCCAGCGCTGCCTTTCCAGCTTTTTGCTCGAAGCCGAACGGCAGCCATATGGTGCCGATCTGAATTGCGTTACCACCACCGCCTTTGGTGATCCCCGCTTGCGCCAGGGCCTGCGTGATTTTGAGGCCTTGCCCTTCAAGGGTGTAGGTGGGAATCACGTCGACTTTGCCGAGACCCGCCACGCGGGTTGCGATCGAGGTGAAGTCATTGACGTCACGACCGAACCCGATTTCGGCGAGAACCTTGCCACCCAGCTTGGTGAAATTGTCCTTGAACACCTGCGCATTGCCGATGCCGGCATTGGTGTTTTCGAACAACAGGACTGCAGTCTGCGCATTCATGCGCTTATATGCATTCTCGGCGATGTTGATACCTTGCATCACTTCGTTCGGCATGATCCGGAACGTCCATGGATTGCCGGGGTCCGTCACTTTTATCGACGACGAACCGGCGTTGATCAGCGGCACTTTTGCTTGCTCGACGACGGGCATCACGGCGAGCGTCGCGTCCGAACACTCTTCGCCAATGATGACGTCGGGCTTGAACTGTTCGATGAGTCGTTTGGCAGCCTGGGTCGCGGGCAACGGGCTGCAGGCTGAATCCTCGTACTGAACGACAAACTTGTAACCATTGACGCCAGTTTTGTTGAGCTGCTCCAGCGCGAGCTCGACGCCCTGCTTGTCTTGTGCGCCGAAATAAGAGCCTGGCCCCGACATGGGAAAAAGCGCGCCGATTTTGATCGTCTTGTCCTGCGCGTGCGCGGTTGGGCCGACCGTGAATAAACTGACTACGATTGTGCCCAGAAAGAGAGCACGAAATGGCATTGTCATTGTCGTTGTCCTCCCAGTAACAATTGCCGGTGGCTGGCAAGCCTAGCAATCATCGGCCGGCCCGGTAAAGCAACCTGCCGCGTATTGTGGTGGTGAAGACTGGCCCCTCCCGCCACGCGCCCAGCGTCGCGGATCGCGTTCTCAAGAGGTTAGATCCTGATGTACGCGGGCCATTGGGCAAGATACGCTACTGGAAAATAGCCGGGCGGGCGCGGTGACTCGGAACCAACCGTATTTCGTTGAAACGATGTTGAGCGGCTACGAGCTGCTCAATGATCCTCTGCTCAACAAAGGTACGGCGTTCACCGATAGTGAACGCGACCTCTTCGAGCTGCACGGCCTTTTGCCGCCACATGTTACCGAACTCGAATATCAGGTCACACGCCGGCTCGACGCATTTCGTGCCTTGACGACCAATCTGCAAAGATATGTGTTCCTGCGTGGTCTACAGGACACCAACGAAACTCTGTTTTATGCGTTGCTGACCCGCAACATCGAAGAGATGCTGCCAATCGTGTACACGCCGACGGTCGGTCTCGGGTGCCAGTCATTCAGTCAGATATTTCGCAAGCCGCGCGGTTTGTTTCTCAGCGTACCGCACAAGAACAAGATCCGCAGCATACTAGCGCATTCGCGATTTGATCATGTTGAGGCCATCGTGGTCAGCGACGGCGAGCGCATCCTCGGCCTCGGCGACCAGGGCGCTGGCGGCATGGGGATTCCAATCGGCAAGCTCTCGCTCTACACCGCCTGCGCCGGGCTACATCCTTCCACGACGCTCCCGGTTCTTATCGACGCAGGAACCGACAATGCGGCTCTCTTGGACGACCCGCTTTACATCGGGTGGCGACAAGCGCGTGTGCGCGGCGCTGCCTATGATGAACTGATCGATACTTTTGTCAGCGCCGTTCGCGAGCGCTGGCCGCATGTCCTGCTCCATTGGGAAGATTTTGCCATCGGCAATGCCAATCGGCTGCTGAATCGCTACCGCTTACAAGTCTGCTCATTCAATGACGATATTCAGGGCACCGCAGCTGTCGCCGTTGGTACACTGCTCAGCGCGATCAATGTCACCGGCGTGCCGCTGACGCAGCAACGTATAGCCGTGCTTGGCGCAGGATCAGCCGGCACAGGAATTTGTGCACTGCTGCTGCTCGCCATGATTGACGCGGGCTTGAGTGAATCGGAAGCGCGTAGCCGGTTTTACCTCGTCGATCGACAAGGCTTGCTCGTTGATAGCATGGGTGGCCTACAACCGTTTCAGTTGCCTTTCGCGCAACGCGGCGATCGTGTGGCCGGCTGGAAACGCGCACAACCCGACCGCATCAGCCTCGCTGACGTTGTTGTAAATGCCCATCCGACGGCGCTCATCGGCACCTCCGGGCAAGCTCGTGCGATCACCGAAGACGTTGTACGCGCTATGGCAAAAAACGTGGACCGGCCGGTGATCTTTCCCTTGTCGAATCCGACCGACCGCTGCGAGGCGACACCGGCGGATCTGCAGTCCTGGACGGAAGGCCGGGCGATTGTCGCGACCGGGAGCCCCTTCCCGCCGATCAAGCGCAACGGCAAAGAGTATCGCGTCGACCAGAACAACAATGCCTATGTTTACCCCGGGATCGGACTGGGCGCGATCGCCTGCGCCGCTCGCCATATTTCCGATGGGATGTTTCTCGCTGCGGCGCGCACACTCTCCGAGCTATCCCCCGCAAGGCACGACCCGCATGGCAATCTTCTCCCCGCGCTTATCGAGATACGGAAAATTTCGTTCCAAGTCGCCCTTGCTGTCGCTAGACAGGCGCAGGCCGAAGGGCTTGCTGAAACGATGCCTGAAGACACGATCGCGGCAGCCATTGAGAAAAAGATGTGGGAACCCGCCTATGCAACGTACAGACGGCGGATTCGTTAGGATCGAGTTGCAAAGCGGAATTGTTCGCGCACGAGATTGAGCAAACCTGTTCCCGGCTGTGCCATGAATATCAATTCGCCATCGGAAAAACATACGGCGTGGAATCCGGGCCTGGAGTCACAGCTGCCGCGCGAATATTTGCCGCTCGCGACAATATTTCGCGCCGAGAACGTCACAACCACCGCAGCAAAAGCGTACGAATTGAGCGATTTCTGCGGCCTCCCCGCGGAGGAACTTGTCGCGTTTCGCGTGGAGCGATTGATCATTCACGAGTTACTGGTTCACGTAACGACCGGCATTGCTGTGCCTGACGGTCTTAACGATGAGGATTTGGGTAAAAACTTCCGTGGGATTGCCGCGACAATTCTCAATCGATACATCGCCCCTCATCGCGAGGAAATAGCCGGCGTTTTCGAAGAGCTCAAGAACAAGGCCTCTGCCATTGTCGAACGCGAGCTCTCGCACGCGTTAGACCGAAATAAGACGGCAACAAAACAGCCGGCCGATCAGCGATGGCTGTTCTCCTCCGCCAAGTCGCAAAAACCATCACAACCTTCCGAGTCGGTTGCTGAGCGAGATCTTCGGATTGGTTCGGAATGGCTGCAAAAAGCGCACACAACTAAGGACCGGCTCGAAGCGGCTTGCTTTGCTGCCCTGCACAAGGTTGGCACCGCGATCATCGGTCGTCACGGTCGATTTTTGGGGGACAAAGCTCTGCTTGAAGGGTTGGCGGTTACATTGCTGTGCAACGATTTTGGCAGTGAGGTTATTGGTGAGACCATCCAGCCGGTTGTCCAAGATGCCGCTGCATCTGAAGGCTTCCAGTTTTTGCCACGCCAGGACAAACCGGTGGTGATGAACGTCAAGGGCGCATCGGCATCAGGAAAGAGTTCGATGCGTCCGCTGCAGAAGCTCTTGGCCGGAAAACTCAATCTTCCGTGGCAAGAGTTCGCGTTGATCAGTCCCGATATCTGGCGAAAATTTCTTTTGGACTACACAACGCTCGGGTCAGCCTACAAATATGCCGGCACGCTGACCGGACACGAGATTGAAATCATCGACAAAAAACTTGATCACCGGATGGCTGCGAGAGCTGCCCGAGGAGAGATGCCGCATTTGCTGATAGACCGTTTTCGGTTCGACAGCTTTGTGCCCAATCTGGAGAAAGGGTCAAGCCGATTGCTGACGCGGTTTGGTGACCTCGTCTACATGTTTTTTATGATCACACCACCGGAAACAACGGTCGAACGAGCGTGGACGCGCGGCCTGAAACTCGGGAGGTACAAGGCGGTTGAAGATCTTCTGGCTCATAATGTCGAAGCCTATGCCGGCATGCCTGAGTTGTTCTTCACATGGGCGCTCATAGCCGGAAAGAGAGTCCACTACGAATTTCTCGACAACAGTGTGGCAGAGGGGTCTCCCCCGCGGACAGTGGCGTTCGGATGGAATGGAGAAATGACAATTCTGGATGTCAAAAGCATGATCGATATCGAACGATTCAGGAAAATCAATATCCAGGCGCAGCGAGCCTCTGACGTCTATAACAACACAAGCCTGTCGCCTCAGAACAACGTTGATTTTTTAAAGCGGTGCGCTCGCTGGATATCTGTCATCAATTTTGCCGATTATGAAACTGGCCGCGTCTATGCGCAGCTAAAACGCGGCAAATGGGTGTGGCGCGACGAGAGGCAGTTCGATAAGGCGCTCGACAACCCTGACGCAAAAGCAGGCTTACTTGCGATCGCCTCCAACGTTTATTCTCCAGCCGTGGATGCCGAGCAGGCGAAAACCGATGTGATAACCGAGAAGATGCACACCTTGGGCGCCTGGGGCGTAGGCAATCCGTAAAAGGCGTGGCGAAGGTCCGCTAAGGTCGGGACGTTCGACCTGGCAACCGGTGACCTTTGGCAAAGCGGCGATATTTTCCGGCTTTGCGGTACGTTTGTAGTCCTACGAACGGCCGAAGATTGCATTCATCAAGCGATCATGTTTGATTTCACGATCGCCACTTCAAAAAAGAATTTCCTGCACGGGACAAATCTCGGATTGACGACGGAAAAGGCCATATCAGCCGATGTAGAGAGCGGCTGTTTCGAACCGCGCAAAATCGCGGTGCTCGTTCCTTGCTACAATGAAGAGGCGACCGTCGCCAAGGTTGTCGCGGATTTTCGCGCGGCGCTGCCGGCCGCGCAGATTTATGTCTTCGACAACAACTCGACGGACGATACGAGGTCCGTCGCAAGCGCTGCCGGCGCAAGCGTGCTTTTGGAGATGCATCGGGGAAAAGGCTTCGTCGTGCGCCGCATGTTCTCGGATGTAGAGGCGGACGTCTACGTATTGGTAGACGGAGATGCGACCTACGACGCTTCGAGTGTCCGACTGATGGTCAAACGGCTTCTCGAGAATCGCCTCGACATGGTTGTTGGCGGCCGCATTGAGAGCGAGCAAGCGGCCTATCGTATTGGCCATCGCACCGGCAACAGAATTCTGTCCGCGTTTATCGCATTCGTATTCGGGTCCCAGATCAAAGATGTGCTTTCGGGCTATCGGGTATTTTCACGACGGTTCGTAAAGTCGTATCCCGTTTTATCGGGCGGGTTCGAGATCGAAACAGAGCTCACGATACATGCACTCGAACTTGGCCTCGCGATCGATGAAATAGTTACGCCGTATCGTGCGCGACCGACAGGGTCCACCTCTAAACTCAACACCTGGCGCGATGGCCTTCGAATTCTGCGGACTATTTTCAATATCTACCGGGCCGAGCGCCCGCTGAGGTTCTACAGCTGCCTCGGTGCAATGACCGCGGTCTCATCGATCGCCCTGGCGATCCCAATTGTCGTGACCTATCTGGAAACGGGCCTGGTACCTCGATTGCCGACCGCGGTACTTTCCACCGGGCTTATGCTGTCAGCGCTCTTGTGCGTGTCTGTGGGCCTCGTCCTGGACACAGTGACACGCGGCCGCCGCGAAATGAAACTGCTTGCGTACCTTTCACATCGCGCTCCGGACCAGGAAGAACGGTAGGTCTGGAGTTTGTTCCGGCGTTACCGGTTCACGATAACGTAAAGCACGCCCGGTCTTGGGCGATGTATTATTTGTCTTCTATACTCAGGGACGAGCACGGAGGCGAACATGCGCATTTTGGCGACGATCGGCGCGCTTGCGATAATTCTCGGCCTCAGCGCGGCGGTGTTTTTTTTCGGTGGCTTTTACAGTGTCGCTGGTACTGCCGAGGACCCAGCGATCGTCAACTGGGCTTTGGTCAAAGTTCGTACAGCGTCGATCAATCGCTATGCGCACGACCAGCCTCCCGCCTCCATCAATGATCCCGCCAGCGTGCAAGCCGGCGCCAAAGCCTTCTCTGCACATGGCTGCACGAATTGTCATGGCGCACCCGGCGTCAACTGGGCGAAGTTTTCAGAGGGTTTGCATCCCGATCCGCCTGATCTGAAGGAGGTCGTTGACCATCGCTCGCCGTCCCAATTGTTCTGGGTGATCAAGAATGGGATCAACATGACCGGTATGCCCAGCTTCGCTTTGGCCGGAGCGAAGGATGACGAGATTTGGTCGATCGTCGCCTTTCTAAAAAAATTGCCAAATGTTTCCGAAGCCGACTACAAAGCGTGGACGACCGCCCCTCCGGCGGCCCCACCACCGCCCCCAACAGTCGCGCCCCCCCCCGAACCACCCGCAGAAAACAAATAAGGCGAGAAGCGCCTAGAATTTGTCCATGGGATTTCTGCAACTCTACGCTCGCGTCCTTGCAAAGCTCGGCGCTGACCGCCGTCTGGGCTGGCTTCTGGCTTTCGCCAACATCGCGGTGGCCTTGGCGCTATTCGCAGAGCCAGTGCTTTTTGGTCGCGTCATCAATGTGCTCGCGGCCGCGCAGGCTGATGTCGAATCCGTCGACTGGACGAGGCTCTGGCTTCTGATCCTTGCCTGGGCGGGCTTGGGCTTATTCACGATTCTCTGCGGAACCCTCATCGCCCTTTTTGCCGACCGCCTGGCGCACCGCCGGCGCCTTGCTGTAACGGCAAGCTATTTCGAACATGTCCTGCAGCTACCGCTCGCCTATCATGGCGAAACCCACTCCGGTCGACTGATGAAAATCATGTTGCAGGGTACAGATGCACTGTGGGCGTTCTGGCTCGGATTTTTCCGCGAACATCTCGCCGCCTTCGTGTCGCTATTCATCCTCGTTCCGCTGGCCCTCTTTCTTAACTGGCGGATGGCGATCTTGCTGATCGTCCTATGTGTCCTGTTTGCGGCGCTTACCGCACTGGTGTCGCACAAGACCGAGACCCTTCAACGCAACGTACAGACATATCACTCTGATCTGGCCGAAAGGGCATCCGACGCGCTTGGCAACATCGCGTTGGTGCACAGCTTCGTGCGGATCGAATCGGAGGTGGTTGCGCTCAAGTCGGTCGGTGACCGCTTGCTGGCCGCGCAGTACCCGGTGCTGTCCTGGTGGGCGGTCGCCACGGTGCTTACACGTGCGTCGACGACGCTGGCAGTTCTGTCAATAATCGCTCTAGGTGCCTGGTTATTCCGGAAGAACCTGATCACCGTCGGGGAAATCGCGACCTTCATGGCGCTTACCGGAATGGTTGTCGCACGTCTTGAGCAGGCGGTCGGGTTCGCCAACCGCATGACGCTCGATGCGGCGCGCCTTCGCGAATTTTTTGAAGTACTCGATACGACACCCGCAATGCACGACCGGCCCAATACGATCGATCCTGGCCGCTTCGTTGGGCGTGTAGAATTCGACAACGTCTCATTCGCCTTCGATGACACACGTCCGACAGTTTCCGGATTAAGCTTTGTCGTTCTCCCCGGCGAAACGGTTGCGCTCGTTGGTGCGACCGGTGCCGGCAAGTCGACCGCTCTCATGTTGCTGCACCGCGCCTTCGATCCCCAAGCGGGCTCCATCCGGATCGACGGCGTTGATATACGCGACGTCCAACTGACCGCGCTCAGACGCAACATCGGCGTCGTGTTCCAGGAAGCCCTGCTGTTCAATCGATCGATCGCGGAAAACTTGCGGGTCGGCAAACCCGATGCGACCGATGAACAGATGCGTGATGCCGCGGCGCGCGCGCAAGCGCTCGATTTCATCGAGTACAACGTCGAAGGCTTTGACGCTTTGGTCGGTGAACGCGGTCGCTCGCTATCGGGCGGCGAACGTCAGCGCCTGTCAATCGCACGAGCGCTGCTGAAGGATCCGCCCATCCTGATTCTCGATGAAGCGACCAGCGCACTTGATGCCGCCACCGAAACGCGCGTCTTGAAGGCTCTTGACGAAGTCATGAGGAACCGCACCACATTCGTTATCGCCCACCGACTCGCCACGATCCGCAACGCGACGGGTATTCTTGTATTCGACCATGGTCGCATCGTCGAAATGGGTACATTCGAAGAACTGAAGAGACTCGGTGGCCGTTTCACCCAGCTCACCGAGGCGCAGTTCGCGCCGATCGAGGCATAGGAACCAACAAGGCAGCGCCGCCGGCAATTGTTGCGAGCACCGCGAAATAGCCGTAGCGAAAGTCCGACGCGACCCCGACGGCAAAGAAGGTTGCTACATAGACTGCGGCTGTCCCGCATAGACCAACGGCAAAGGCGCCCTCCGCTGTCTCGCCGCGCCGCCAGGCCAAGCCGCATATAAAAATGCATGCGACAAGCCATGTGCCGGCACGAAACAGGGGTGTCGGTTTCAGGACATCATGGATCTGTTTTAGCATCACGAAGGCCGACCGATCCAGAAAGACCTCCCTGTCCGGCCGTTCGACGTCTGCTACCCACATCGTGAGATTCGAGCCCGTGAGAAAGTTCCACATGAACCGTGATCGGTGCTCGAGATAGGCGACAGGATGACGAAAGATGGCGGAAACCCATGCATTTGCCATGGTGTCGGTGCCAAACACCTTTTCTTCCTTTTCCAGCTTTTGCATGACGAACTCGCACGGCGCGAGCCGCCAGTAGATGTCCCACTCGGTTGGTCGGTAGCAACCTTCCAAAAGCAGCTTCGTCTCGGCGGGGGTCCACGTAACCGGATATTGGTTTTCCCCCGTGAAGTGGCTGATCCCACCGAGATCAAACACCATGATCGATTGCAAAGGATGTTGCCGTGTGGCCCCCAGAACGCCGTAGTAGACGAACTGGACAAGCAGAAAAAACAGAACCATGGCGGGCACGAAACTAATGGCCGCCCGCTTCCAGTAAACCTTCATTGGCCAGGCAATGTAGGCGCCGAGGATTGGCGCTGCGGTCACAGCATTCGGCCGCAACAGAACACCAAACGCGCACAGTAGGATGGCCAACACCTGCGCCGTCAAACGCAACTTTTCACCGCGACCGATGGCGGCGAAAACGAGGCCCGAAGCCAACAACCACGTGGTTGAAAACAGCATGTCGCGCCAGATCATGCCGACGAAGGCGAAGGCCGGTGGCGCTAGCGCCATAATGGGCACAAGTATCGCGGCCAACACTGACCGGCGAGCCAACGTGAAAGCCAACAACCCAAAGCCCAGCCAGTAGAAGCTCGCTATCAGCAGGAACATGCTGGCCGATCCCGGCGCTATCGGGTCGATCAAGCCCCACAGCACCGTCATCGCCGGCGATTGCCAGTCGCCGAGTGTATGTTTGGCAATGTCCTCGTAGACAAATTTCGCATCGTAGGTCATGACGCCTGGATAAAAGACGAGAAGCGTCAGGCCGTATCCCGCAATTATCAGGATCGCGACCGCAAGCAGCGAGCTCCGCGACGCTGCCTGAGGAGCATCAGGCGAGGGAGACATAGATATCTCCCGAGTTGGCGGAGTGCGGCAGCTCAGTTATCCAGGCAGCGATGTCCGCACTGGCAACCCAATCGGAATGCACGAGCGTCTGATCTTCGCCAAGCGCCGCGTTGAAATGCTTAAACCCGAGCGCGACACATCGTTCGACGCAAGCAAGCGCAACATCGCGTTGGATGGTCGTGAACTCGAACGACATTGCATTGACGATTCGCGATAGCCCAAGCAAGGCCTCGTATTCGAAGCCTTCCACATCGATCTTGATAAATGTCGGCACTCCGTGACGCGCGATCAGTAAATCAAGTGTCGTGACCGGAACGCGAATTGCCTGGCTCCAGCGCTGACCCTCCCAACCCGCCGCACCGCGCGCAGCGCTGACCATTTGGTGGGACGCAGTTGAAACAGTCGGATTGTCAGAATTGATCATCATGTCGATTGTTCCGGCCGCGCGCCCGACCGCTACTGCTTCGATAACGACGTTTCGATTACGCCCATAAAGCAGCCTGAGCACTTTGGCTGGCGTTCGTTGGGGTTCGGCGGCCACAACTCGCGCGCCCAACCGCCGGAACGAGGCGACGCGATCACCAACATGCGCACCGATGTCGAATACGAGATCGCCGGGTTGAACGAAGCGGCTATAAAGCCGATCCATGGCCGCGGCGCGAGGTCGATCGCCATAGTAGATATAGAGCGATCGAGCGATGCCGCGTAAGGTCCTGAGTGTTTGGAGCACCACCTTAGCTCGAATTTGACTGTCTTCTCGGCGACGCTGCAAGCTCCAGGGCGGGCAGCGCCAAAGCTTCGAGTCCTGCCGGAGCGATCGTCTCCTCTGGCAACCGGCCGACACCGACGCGAGCGAACAGCCTGCCGAGCGAAGGCCACGCGGTCATCATGGCGAACGGGATCGACAATGCAGGCCCCCCCGCAAGAAATAATGCGTAGGGAAGCGCGGCGGGTTGGGTTGTCGCCAGAATTCCAAGCGTGGCACAGCCGAGCAGCGTGTGCGGCCACAGGCTTTGCACGGCCTGCGCGAAAGGAACGGCGTGATCATCGCGCGTCTGACCGATCCAGCCGACGTCGCGACCAAGCAGCAGGCCTGACAGGAAAATTGTGTGGCCAAACCAAAGAATCGGACACAGCAGGATCGAGTAAACTGCTTCGACACCGAAGTTGGCAACGAAACGAGCAGGGCCACCGAACTCGCGTTGCAGCTCGGGTCGCAGCATGATGTCAATCGCACTGGCGATCTTCGGTGAGAACCACATCACCAGCACGCAGACGAACAAAGCGATGCCGGCGTCCATGCGCATAAAGTCGGCGGGCGTTTCAACAAGCGCGAGCGCGAGCGTACCGAGCGCCAGCATGCCAATCCATGCCGGTGACCCGATGAACATCAGAATTGCGAGCCCAAGTTGATAACGGCTGACCGGCTTGAGTCCGGGCATAATGAGAAAGCGCCAATACTGCATGTTGCCCTGACACCAGCGCAGATCGCGACGAATGAATTCGAGTAAGGTTGGCGGGTTCTCTTCCCAGCCAAGCCCCTCATCGGGCAGAACGCGCACGGAATATCCGGCG
Organism: Pseudolabrys sp.; assembly: GCA_051986235.1. Taxonomy (GTDB): domain Bacteria; phylum Pseudomonadota; class Alphaproteobacteria; order Rhizobiales; family Xanthobacteraceae; genus Pseudolabrys. The sequence continues at coordinate 10,141 of JBPYDR010000029.1, read as the reverse complement.
GCGCGCATCAATGCGGCCTCAATCTGATCGTGACTGAGTATGTGGCGGGCTTCGGTTCCGTCCTGTGACAACACGGGAAGCTCGCAATGCGCGATGAACGGACCGAGCCGAAGCACTGCGTTATGGCCCCAATAGGGCCCGCAATCTCCTTGCCACCAGGCACTTCCGGTCGTGTAGGAGCGCATGCCGAGCCGCATGCCAAACTGGAAGACACGTGCAAAAGCGCTGGTCGACGGCAAGCCGACAACGAGTCCTTGCAGAATCCCCAATTCAGGATCTGCCTGCATGATCCTGATCAGCAACAAGGTTGCTTCGGCAGTCATAAAGCTATCGGCATCGAGGGAGACGGCAAATTCGTGCTTGGCACCCCACTGCTCGCAGAAATCCCGAATGTTGCCGGCCTTAAAGCCGGTGTTGACGGGGCGTCGACGGTAAGTCATCGCGATGCGGCCGTCCCAGACATTGGCCAACTGCGCGAAGCGCTCACTCTCTACAGCAGCGATCTGTGCATCGCTGGTGTCGCTCAATACGTATACGTGGAAACGATCAGCAAACCCCGACTTGTCGAGGCCGGAAAGCAATGGGTGGAGATTGCGAATTATCCGCTCAGGGAATTCGTTGCGGATACAAAGCAGAATGGCCGTCGATGCAACAATCGGCTCGTCGCCGCGAATGCTCGCTGCCTGAGGGATTACTGTTTCGATCGCATCTGACGAAAAACGCAAAATCGCGAAACCGATTATGGCATTCCAGAATCCAGCCACCATCCAAGGCAGCGTGATCGCGAACAAAATGATCAGTACGATATCGATTGCGCTGAAGCCTGCCGGTGACAATGCCACCGCGGCAAGGACGATCAATGCCGCCATGGAGGCCGTGAACAATCCGGCAAACAGCGCACGCCGACCGGAGATGGAATTTCCGGAAGCCTCAGCTTGTTTGGGTTGAAGTACGGAACGCTCTAACAATCGACTATGATCTCGGCAAGACCGTGCGAACTTGATGATATAACACAGCAAATGTCTCAATAGTCCAATAGGGCTCGAACATCGTGGCGACCAATACAGCTCAGGCGCTCTGGTATGTCGCACCAGGACAGGCCGAGATCCGCGAGGAAATACTTACGCCCCCGCAGCCAGGCGAGGTACGCGTGCGCGCGCTTTTCGGCGCGCTGAGCCGTGGGACTGAGGCACTAGTGCTTGCCGGCCGCGTGCCAGAGAGCGAGTTCGAGTGCATGCGCGCGCCGTTTATGGGTGGTCGATTTCCGTTTCCCGTGAAATACGGGTACGCGACCGTGGGCCAGGTCGAGGATGGTCCGGCGAGGCATGTCGGCCGCACTGTCTTCGTGCTCCACCCGCATCAACACCACTTCAACATTCCCGAGAGCGCTATTGTGAGCCTGCCCGAAGCCGTGCCGCCAAGGCGAGCAGTGTTGGGCGCCAACATGGAGACGGCCCTCAATGCCGTGTGGGATGCGGCAGCCGGACCGGCAGACCGAATTGCAATTGTAGGTGCGGGCGCGGTCGGTGCCCTTGTCGCATTCCTGTGCGGCCGTCTCATCGGTGTGGAAGCAACACTCGTCGACATCAACGAGAGGCGCGCCGAGCTCGCGCAAAAGCTTGGCGTTCGCTTCGCAACGCCCGATATTGCCAAAGGCGACTGCGATGTGGTCTTTCACGCCAGCGGCAGCGCAGCCGGACTTCGTACCGCGCTGTCTCTCGCCGGCGACGAAGCGACCGTCCTCGAACTGAGTTGGTATGGTGACACGCCCGTGACCGTTCCGCTCGGCGGCGCGTTCCATAGCCGTCGCTTGCGGCTGATTTCGAGCCAGGTCGGCCGGATCGCCGTGCCGCACCGGTCGCGTTGGACGCACAGTCGGCGGCTTGCGGCGGCAATTGGTTTGCTCGCAGATCCTTGCCTCGATGCGCTCATCGCGCCGGAAGTCGGTTTTTGCGACCTGCCGCGGCGGCTACCCGATATTCTTGACGCCAGGAGCGGCGTTGTCTGTCAGCTCATTTCTTATCCGTAAGGAGGTTTTTTTGTTCGCCCTCGAAGTCCGCGACCACATCATGATCGCCCATTCTTTTCGGGGGGCAATCTTCGGACCGGCGCAAGCAACGCACGGTGCGACCTTCGTCATCGATGCGGCTTTTTTCGCGGAGTCGCTCGACGCCAACGGCATTGTGATCGATATCGGACGCGCACACGAAGCGCTCAAGGCGGTATTGGCTCCGCTGAACTATCGCAATTTGGACGAGGTGCCGGAGTTCAAGGGCTTCAATACCACGACGGAATTTCTGACCAGGCATATTTTCGATCAGCTGGCCAAGGTCGCACGCGCGGGCGAACTCGGCCGCGAGGGTCGCGAACTCAAGGCGATACGCGTGACACTTTCGGAATCACATTTGGCGCGCGCCTGGTACAAGGCGGACCTGTGGTGAAGCGCCTGGCATTCGCCGTGCCGGGCGATCTCGCGACCCCGACCGGTGGCTATGCTTATGACCGGCGGATGATCTCGGAGCTTGGCCGTCTCGGCTGGCAGATCGATGTCATTGGGCTGGGCGACGGATTTCCGTTACCAAGTGATACCACGCGCGCCGCAGCACAGGCGTCCCTTTTCGACATACCCAAAGGCCGCACTGTCGCGATCGATGGACTGGCGCTCGGTGCTTTGCCCGAAGCGGCGTCTCTACTTCGCACACGAAATGCACTGCTGGCGGTCGTGCACCATCCATTGGCTCTGGAGACAGGGCTGTCGGCCCAAAACGTCAGGAACCTACGCGCCAGTGAACGTGCGGCACTCGCTGCAGTTGGCTCCGTCGTCGTAACCAGCGCCGCAACACGACGGTGCCTAATCGAGGATTATGCAGTGCCCACTGAGCGTATTTTCATCGCACCACCTGGCAGTGATCCAGTCGCGCCGGCACAAGGCAGTACAGATGGCGTCGTTCGCCTCCTGTCAGTTGGGGCGATCGTGCCACGGAAAGGCTTTGATGTGCTGGTCGCCGCCCTCGGGATGCTTACTGAATTACCGTGGAAACTGACGATCGTTGGCGATCGCACACGTGACCGACAAGCGGCCGCTCAGCTTTATTGCGATATCGCGCTTCATCGGTTCAACGATCGAGTTACCGTTCTCGGTGACGTGTCGCCGCATCAACTTTCCGAGCTTTACGTCGCAGCGGACGTGTTCGTTCTTGCCTCGCGTTTCGAGGGCTACGGTATGGCTTATGCCGAAGCCATCGCACGAGGTCTTCCGGTGATCGGCACCAACGCAGGAGCGATACCGGAGACGGTGCCACCTGGCGCGGGAATCCTCGTAACGCCGGGCGATGCGTCTGCACTTGCAGAGGCGCTTCGTCGGATAATCGAGGATCCGACCGAGCGGCTGCGCCTGAACAGCGCCGCGCGCGCGGCTGCTGCCCGCCTTCCGACCTGGCAAGCCTCCGCAAGAATTTTTTCGCGTGCAATTGAGACCGTGGGATGAGCGGCTTTTCGGCCACATGGTTGGCGCTGCGAGAGCCCCACGACGTTCGCGCGCGCAACGTCGAAGTCTTAGCCGCGGTGACCGCGTCGTTTAAGGAGCACCATACGATACACATCGCCGACCTCGCCTGCGGCACCGGATCGACGATGAGAGCGCTGAGTCCATTGCTGGCCGGGCGACAAGAGTGGCGTCTGGTCGACAACGATATCGCGCTACTTTCTGAGGCGGACGCCACCACCTCGCTTGAGCGTGTTGCCGCCACGGCCGTGGCACTCGATCTAAATCGCAGTCTTGATGCGGCGCTTGAACGTCCAATCGATTTGGTCACCGCCTCGGCATTGCTCGATCTCGTTTCCGAGACGTGGCTCGAACGCCTCGCAGCGACACTCGCCGCCCGATCAATTCCGTTTTACGCGGCGCTGAGTTACGACGGTCGAATTGAATTAACCCCGCGCGATCCTTGCGATGCGGCCATCATTGCCGCGGTCAATGCACATCAGCGCACTGACAAGGGTTTCGGGCCAGCGCTAGGCCCCTCCGCAGCAATCTTCGCTATCACTCACTTCCAATCGCATGGGTATTCTTTAGTACACGGAAATTCGGATTGGCTCATCGGTTCAAACGACTGCGAGATGCAATTGGAAGTACTTTCGGGCTGGGCTGGCGCCGCGGTTGATACAGGCAGGCTGACCGCAGCCGACACAGACGCATGGTTGATGCGCCGCAAGGGCGCGATCGCCGCAGGACTGTCGTCAATTCGCGTCGGTCACGTCGATGTATTTGCCGCCCCGATCCGCACGCGATGAGCTGAGAGGTCGCAATCGAACAAAACTTCGTCGTCGATCAGATGTACGCGGGTCGGCGGACGCAATGCACGATCGATACGCTCTATCTCAGGAAGGACGACACTGTCGCGGCCAGAACCGATGATTATTGGCGAAACCACGACATGGAGACGGTCAAGACAACCGGCGGCGAGAAAACGGGATACCGTGTCGGCGCCGCCTTCAATCAACACTCGGCGCATGCCACGCTTGGCTAGCGCGCTCAGAATCGACGCTGGAGCCAGTTGGCCATCGACAAATGGCAAAGCGATCACTTCAACGCCTGGAGGCGGCGTACAGGATATGCCTTGCGCAGCTATCAATAGTCGCCGAACGCCGTCGGCCGTGAAGACCCGTGCATCGGCGCCAAGACGCCCCTTGGGATCGATTACCACCCGTACCGGCTGAGGCCCGCAGACACGGCGTACGGTCAAAAAAGGGTCATCCGCTATGGCGGTACCGACACCGACCACAACAGCGTCCATCAGCGATCGTAGCCGATGAAGATGCGCGAGGCCCGCTGATCCGCTTATGTATTTAGAATCGCCAGTTTTCGTGGCTATGCGGCCATCAAGCGATTGCCCGATCTGACCGACAACGACGAGGTCATCCACCGCACCTTTCTGCAACGGCCCGAACATTTTACCCCAAGGTTGCGGTAGGGGCTGGACCTCGGTACGGAACATATTGCTAAACTCTGCCCAAGGGTCGTGAGACTCGCGCCCGGCAGAGCGGTTGGGGTCAGCCTGGACACTTGCCATTACCAAAAGCTTTCAAACCACGGGACTTAAAAGGCATGACCGCGTTGTAAATTCAGTGAGCCATTAGGCTGGCACAAATTGAGCCTATCTGAGAGCGGAATGATGACCAAGCTAATGGTGTTCTTTACATTGGCGAGCTGCAAATAACGGAAAACTCTGGAATGGGTACAGTGCGGACGGGGACGAGCTCCACACTTTTCGGTGACAAGGGACACATCAGCGTTGGCCGCGGCGTCGCCGAATTCAACGGCCGGCGGCCTATTCTTATTACTGCCCAGAACGAAATGCTTCTCGCGCTGCCGGTTGACGGGCTCGATGACGCGCGGCTTGCCGAATTTACGGCGCTATCCGCGCCTTCCGAGCCGTACCTTGTCATTTCGTCTCGACGTGCGCTTGCGCTGGGGATCAATACAAGAACGTCGATGGCAGTTCGGCTTTCACCGGCTAACGATGCTGAATCCATCCTGGCTTTTGTCGGCGACTCAACGAGCGAAGGTGTGCCGAGCGCAGTGCCGGCGGGCCGCGCCGCTGCGGCGGCGATCCAACTCGTCAAGTTGTCTCATGCCTTACCCGCAGTGCTGGCCGCCGACCTGACTCGGCACGCTCCGACAAGCGACCATCAACTTATAACGGTTGAAGCAGACGCCGCGGAAAGTTTTTTTGACAATGCAATTCAGTCTTTGACGCTCGCAAGCGAAGCTGCAGTGCCGCTCAATTCCGGTTCGAGCGCCCGCTTTATCGTCTTCCGCGACGCGATGGGCGGGAACGAGGTTGCGATCATCGTCGGCAAACCCGACTTCTCCAAACCTGTGCCCGTGCGGCTGCATTCGGCATGCCTGACAGGCGATGTATTCGGCTCGCGGCGCTGCGACTGTGGCGACCAGCTTCGGCTCGCGATTGCGCGTTTAGAGGACCTCGGTGGAGGCGTTATTCTCTATTTGGCGCAGGAGGGCCGCGGCGTCGGTCTCGCCAATAAGATGCGCACCTACCAGCTTCAGGATGACGGACTCGATACCGTCGACGCAAATACTACCCTCGGCTTCGACGACGACGAGCGCGACTATGGTGTCGCTGCGCGCATGCTTGAGATGCTCGAATGCACGCGTGTCATTCTCCTCACCAATAACCCGACCAAACTCGATCGCCTCTCGAAGGCGGGAATTGAGATCGTCAGCCGAATGGCGCTTGAGGCACCCATAAATGCCGACAACCGCCGCTATATGACGGCAAAGGTCACTCGGGCCGGGCACCGGCTCGGCCATCTCGTCGCTTCCCTTGGTGACCACTCGTAGTCGAACCCACGCTGGCAACGCGCAGCGACGCTGCTATCGTTACAGCGAGCGTTCGCGGGGTCGATGGATGGTGGCGTCTATGAAAAATCATGTGCCGAGCCGACAGGACGGGGAGCATCGTTACGCTGTGTGTCGCTATGTGTCGCTGAGTCAGGTTTTTCAGCTATCTCTGGGAACCGCGAGTGCGTCTAGTGTCGCTGAGTTTCGACTAGTTTCGGAGAGTTTGGGTCCAAAATTGGGTCCAACTGAGTGGCCCGTACCGCACCTGTAAACCTCCGCGCGACTTTACGAGACGCTCAGGGATAAGCGGGGTGACCAGCCGAAAAATTTTCGGAAGCCCTTAAAGAACTACAGCCGCTTTATAGACAACTACTCGCGATGTCCGCTTTACCCCCGAAAGCGGACATGTGCGGTGCACTAGGGATGTTCGCTATGGGCCAAAGCGGACATTATAAGCACGAAGTCGACCTGCCGTTAAATCCGTCGATTTCGGTCAAGCAGCTCCGGACTGTTCTTGGCTGACGGAAATCTTACCCTTTCGCACAGCAGCCTTCAGCGCGGCATGGTCGCGCTCGGCTTGATCGGCATACGCCAACGCAAACTTTCCCATCGCTACGTCGAACTCATCATTTGAAACACCGAGATACCCACTGATGGTTGCTGATAGTTCACTGGCCTTTGAATGGGCGCGGGCGAGCACCCAGCCGCAGGCCATAGCGTAGACATCCAGCATTTCGGCACTGAACGTCTCGACCAGAGGCTTGATTTTTGCATCGTGCAACTGCCGAACATAGAACTGTCGGCCATTCGGAGCAGTGGCCCATCCTAGGAAAATGTCCGATGCCGGTTGCATCAAACGTTGTCCCATCACGACGCGCTGCCCGTGATGCTTATACGCGCTCTTCCCAGCATAGGGTTCGAGGACCGAGTTCACCGCCTCTTTGAATTGGAGAAACAATGGATCGTTTCCCTGCGACATCATCAAAGCAATCCAGCATCTCCGACCGACGCTGCCAATGCCGACCACTTTAATAGCCGCATCCGCCAGCTGATATCGATCGAGCAGAGTGCGGTGGTCGTCAGCCAGCGAGTTCTGGTAGACGTGCATGAGCTGCTCAAGTGTTGCCTCACCGTCGGGGTCGTGGGTCGTTTCTGGGTGAAAGATAAGTGGCGGTTGGTCCTTGATCCGGATTTGCCCGCCAACGGAACCAGCGAGCTTCGGAAAATCCAGTTCGGAGCCACTGCGGGTCGCGGCTTTCTCGATCCGTTTGCTGACGCTAGTCCGTAAGGCTTTGGGAAGGGACTCGATAAAGTCCGCGGCGCTGGTTTTCGCGTACCAAGCTCCAAGCGGGTCCAACTTGGAGAACTCGCGCATGTGCTCACGATATCTTCGCGCACTGCTTACAGCACAATCACGCGCTTGGCTGTCCGACAGACCATTCGCCCGGCCGGCAAGCACGACAGATGCAACAAGCCGCTTGACGTCCCATTCCCACGGCGCACGGGAAGTTTCGTCGAAATCGTTGATATCGAAGATAATGTTGCGCTCCGGTGTCGCGAATCCGCCAAAATTCATGAGATGGCAGTCACCGCACGCTTGCACATTCAGCCCAGTAGTCGGCAGCCGTGCCAAGTCAGACGCCATGACTCCGGCAGCCCCACGATAAAAGGCAAAAGGCGACTGCACCATTCGGCCATATCGGATCGCAACGAGCCTTTTCAGTCGGCCGGCGTCCGATTTCTGCAAAATGTCGATCGGATTTGGTCGTCCATTCAGATCTTCCCACTTGCCCAGTTTCTTTCGTGGGACCTTCTCGCGCATGAGCTTTCCAGCCGCTTTCCGTTCGCCCGGGGAAGGGATGTGGGCGAGACCGTGAGGAGACGCAATTCGGGTAGTTTGGTTCATGTCGATTGATTGCAGCTTCATACGCCACTCCTCAGGTCCGAATTCGCGCAGCGACGCGCTTTTGCGCTGCAGGAAAGATTATGAGTGCCGTGCCAGTACCCCATCCGTTATGCGTTCATAGAAATTGCTCTGACCCACAATCGTCTCTATCCCTGCAATCCGCATGTCGTCTCGGACTGCATCGCGGACGCGCGCAAAAGCCAGGGCAATACCCCGATTTTTCAGCTGCCTAACGAGGTTCAACAACCCGTCGGCTGCCGTAATGTCGATGAAGGTGACCTGGCTGAAGTCTATGAGCACCCGCTTGACGTCCGGTCGTGCATCCAGTGTTGCTCTCAGGGTCTGCCCCGCGTAACCGATGCTTGCGAAGAAAAGGTCCCCGCCGATCCGCCAGATCAGCAGACCAGGAAATGTAGTAGCCTCGGGATGATGCTGAACGTCGCGGTACGCTTCACTGTTCGGTAGCTGGCCGAGAACGGCTCCGCTTGGATGGCTGGTGCGATAGATCAACGTCAACAAGGCCAACACGACGCCCAAGGCGATACCTTGGAGCACGCCCAAGGTCAGCTCCGCGGCGATCACAATGACGGTGTTGGCAAATGACCAACGGCTTCGGGCAAAAAGATCCAACAAATATTTGGGTTTGGTTAGGTGCAACATTGCGGCAATGACGATTGCGGCGAGCGCCGGTTGCGGCATGTTCCGAAAAAGGGGTGTCAGCCAAAGCAACGTGACAAGACAAAAGACTGCCGCGACAAGATTGGCGACTTGGGTCCGGGCGCCCGCGGCTGTAACCACCGAAGTCTTCGAAAGGCTTCCGACAACGAGAAAGCCTCCGAAGAGCCCGCTCAGGATGTTTGCCGGTCCGTGCGCAATCAATTCCTGATTTGGATCGATGTCACCGCCACTCTGCATCGCGGCTGCTTTTGCTGCCCCGAGAGCCTCCGCATACCCAACCAGAACAATCGCGAGCGCGCCGGGTGCGAGTTCGTACAAAATTGAAGGTTCGAAGCTTGGTACTTTGAGATGGGGCAATCCCGATGGGATATGGCCGGCTACGTGCACCCCGGTCGCCTCGCCGCCGAGGAGGCCTATTATTATTGTGGCCGCCGCAAGGACGACGAGCGCCGCAGGTACGGCGGGCGCCAGAAAGCGAAATAACAGCATCGCCGCGAGAGAGAAAATGCCGGTCAGAGCCGGCGCGAGCGATACCTCAGGTAGGTGCTGCAGGACATTCCACAGCTTTAAAAAAAAATTGCCCGATACGCCATTGATGCCGAGCAGATGAGGTACTTGCCCGATGATCGTAACGTAAACGAGACCTTCGATGAACCCGCGCATGACTGGTGCCGGGATGAAACTCGCGACCCATCCCATGCGCATGAGTCCAAAACACAAGAAAAATATGCCGATCAGAACCGCAAGTGTGGACGTGAGCGTATTAAATTCTGCCGTGCCTTGTGTTGCGATGGCACCGACCGTAAGCGCGGAGATCAGACCCGTTGCGGTGTCCGGTCCGACGACAAGCTGTCGCGACGTACCAAGGAGCGCATATGCGACTAACGCCGGGACTATGGTGTAAAGGCCCATGATCGGCGGCACACCGACAATACCGGCGTACGCCATGCCCTCCGGCACCATGACCGCCCAAAGCGCCACACCGGCAAGAAAATCGGGAAACAACCAATCGCGTCGATACGCGGGAAACCAGTCGATGATTGGAAAAAATTTGTGAGTCGCAGGGGCTACCTCGGCTGAGGAGTTCGGCATTAGTCAACCTCCCGCGCTTTGCGTTAGCTCGGTGCCGAATTGAAAAAAATGACAATAGCCCAGGACAAACTCGCAGGTCGCGCTGCGCGCCGACAAGTGCC
>JBPYDR010000028.1:0-2634 GCA_051986235.1 Pseudolabrys sp. | reverse complement strand
AACCGAAATAGATGAAGCAGAGCGCTACCCCGAGCACGACGAGACGCGTGGCTACCTCCACAATAGTCCGCGCTGTCCCAACCAGCGTGTCTGCGATGGCGGTGAGATAGAGGTGATCGTTGCGCCGTGTGGCGACCGCGGTGCCGGTGAAGATCGCGTAAATGAAGAAGGTCGAGGTCACCTCCTGCAACCACAGCCAGGGCCGGCCGATCTCGCGCGTGACGATGTCGAAGATGACGGTAGTGCAAAAGCCGAGCAGCAGGAGGCCGCACAGCATCATCAGCACGGTTTCAAGCGGGTCGAGCGCGCGCCACTTGAGGTGACGCTGCCGCTTAAGCACCAAGCGTTCGGCGACGGTCATGATCGTTCAATGCAGACAAGAGGCCGGCAGAGGCCGGCCTCTTGCGATCAACACTTCGGATTTCCGCGCCCAGTTCAAGCGATGCCGCGGATCAAATCCTTGATCTTGGTCGCATGCGGACCGAGATCGGCCGACATCTTGTCCAGGTAAGGGTCGGCGATTTTCTGGAAACCGGATTTGTCGACATCGTTGACGATCTTGACGCCGATGGACTTCAGCTTGACAGCAGATTCGTGCTCCAAGGCGACCGCCTTGGCCGGCTGGTTCCTATTGACCTCGTCGGCGGCCGCCTGCACCCAGCCCTTCTGCTCGGAAGAAAGGCTGTTCCATACTTTGTCACTGACCCAGGTGAAGCTGTTGTTCGCCTCATGCTCCGTCATCGAAAGCACGGGCGCAACTTCGTAGTGCTTGTTCGCGAGATAGACGTTCACGCCGTTCTCCGCTACATCGACCACACCCGTCTGCAAGGACGTGTAAACGCTGCCGAACGGCATGTGCACGGTTTGTGCCCCATATGCCGGAAACATCGTATCTTCGGTAGGCGTGGCCTGCACGCGGACCTTGAGCCCCTTTATATCCTCGATCTTCCTGATCTCCCGTTTCGAATACATGTTGCGCAGCCCGAGCGTGGAAAGCGCGATGATGCGCGCGCCCTGAACGCTGTCGGAGATCATCGCCTTGCAGGCCTCCGAAAGCTTGGGATCGGCCATCGCCTTGATCAGATGGCCTTCGGAGCGGAAGAGGTAGTGCAGTGACATCACACCGGCTTGCGGCGACACGGTCGCGGCATTCGCCGAAGACGAGATGCAGAACTCGATATCGCCGGATTTCACGAGCTGCAACACCTGCGGCTCCTGTCCGAGCTGGGCGCCCGGATACTGATCGATCAGCATCGTGCCTTTGCTCAGCTCTTTGAGCTTGTTTGCAAAGATGTCGCCGAGGATGCCGTATCCGGTGGGCTTCGGCTGGTCGTATGCGAAGCGATAATGCTTCACCTCCTGCGTGCGCGCGACGTGCGGCGCTGCGATTGCCGTCGCTGCGGATGCAATTCCGCCTAAGAGAGTCCGTCTATTGATCATCATGTCCTCCCAGGTGCGTGTTGTATTGTTGGATATGCTTTGCCCAAAGCTTACCATCTTTTACCGCCGCGAGGAGAAGCCGCCCATGTTCAATCTCCTTCGGTTCTTTTTGCTCTAGTGCGGTTGCGTCCGGCGGTGAAGACCGCCGCGCGCTTGGCGAAAAAGGCGTCGATGCCCTCTTCGATATCGGGGCCGGTGAAGACCCGATGGCTGTCGGCCAGAGTGCGGCTGATCGCCTCCTGCGTTGTTTGGTTCAGCGAATCGCGCACGCCCGCGCGGATGAGACTGAGCGCAAGCGCGGGGCGACTGGCCAGGCTCTCGGCGAGAGCAACGGCGGCGGACAGCGCCTGACCGGCCGGCGCCAAGCGGTTGATCAAGCCAATGCGATGCGCCTCGTGTGCGTCAATCGGTTCGCCGGTGTAGAGCAGCTCATAGGCCTTCGCCGGACCGACGAGGCGAGGAAGCCGGAAGATGCCGCCGCTTCCAGGGAAGATGCCCAGCTTCACTTCGGGAAAGCCGATACGCGCGGTCTCGTCCATGATGCGAATATCGCAGGCTAACGCGATCTCGGCTCCCCCGCCTAGCGCGACCCCATTTAATGCGGCGATTACCGGCATGGGCAATTGCTCAAGTGCCGTGAAGGCCATGTTCTCGCGGGCCAGTTTGCGGGAAACGACATCGTCGCGCACATGGACGAATTCGCTGATGTCGGAACCGGCGCAGAACGCTTTGCTCCCCGACCCCGTCACCACGACGGCACGCACCCGCTCGTCGCCCGCAATGTCGCGGCAGGCGGACAGGAGCTTGTCGAGCGTAACAAGGGTGGTGAGGTTGAGCGGTGGGTTGTCGAGGGTGAGCACCACGACGCCGCGATTCTGCAGACGGTAGTCGATGAAGGAGCACTCCGGCATACCGGATCCTTTCTAACGTCCTAGCCACTTTTGAACGCGATTGCCTCAATATCTGGACCATCGAGGTGATGATATCCGGCACGCCATCAGGCCGCTTCGCGTCACAACTTATGCGGCATTCTAGGATCCCCTCGAATAGGGCATTGGCGAGCTACCCTAAGATGGTGTGGCAACACTACGCCACACGCTTTCTTATCCCGTGTCAGCCCTGGCCCACGGGGTGATCGAATAGCGGGATGTTTGCTGCAATGCGTTAGGACGCGATTGGCGCGAAACGGACGTT
>JBPYDR010000027.1:0-7171 GCA_051986235.1 Pseudolabrys sp. | reverse complement strand
GGGCAACCAAGAACGTGGAGCTTGCCGAGGTGCTGCGAAAGTTGCACGAGCGATCGCTGCGATTCTGGTTCATTTCATTCACGACACCCGATCACCACAACAGCTTCCAAGAGCAGCACGAGCAAATCTTCGAGGCCATTCGCGGCCACGATGCCGACGAGGCGGAAAGCGCAATGCGCAGGCACATTGAGGCGTTCCGGCGAAGCGTCGCCAAGCATCTCTAAGACAGTGCCGAGCATTCATGTCCGACCGCAGAGTGTTGATCGCAGGCGGCGGCCCGGTCGGTCTGCTGTGTGCGTGGATCTTGGGCCGAAGGGGCATTCCCGTTAGGCTGTTCGATAACAACGATGGTCTGCAAGCCGATCCCCGCGCCGCGACGACCCATCCCGCCACTCTCGATCTGCTGACCGAGGATGGGCTATCGAGCGATATGGCGCGCGTCGGACTGGTCGCCCCTATTTTTCATTTCTGGGATCGGCCCGCGAACCGGCTTGTGGCGGAATTTGATCACGGAGTTCTTGCAAACGACACCCAACATCCCTTCGTGGTGCAATGCGAGCAATACAAGACCGCGGAGCTCCTGCTGAATAGAACACGGCATCTTTCGCACGTCGAAGTGTTGTTCAACCACGAGGTCATCGATGTCCGGCAGTCGGAGAATTCCGTCACAGTCGAGGTGCGGGGGCCCGAATTGGAGAGTCATTCGGGTTCATATCTCATCGGTGCCGATGGTGGGCGCAGCACGGTCCGCAAGCGCATCGGCGTCGCCTTCGACGGCTTTACCTGGCCCGAACGCTTCATCGTTCTCACCACGCCGTTCGATTTTCACGCCGAACGGGGTTACGCGTATCGCAGCTATTTCGCCGAACCCGGCACTTGGTGCAATTGCTTCAAGGTCTCGGGCGACGGGCCGCTCGGACTATGGCGCACCGTATTCCCGACCGGGCCTGAGCGGGATGACGCTTCACTGATGAGCGACACCGGCGCGCAGGAGCGGCTGCAGCGATTTTTCCCAGAAAAGCGGCCCTACGAGATCGTGCACCGCAACATCTATGTCACGCACCAGCGCGTCGCCGCGACTTTTCGAACCGGCAGGGTTCTGCTCGCGGGCGATGCGGCCCACGTCAACAATCCCATCGGCGGCATGGGCCTCAATGGCGGAATTCAGGATGCGGTCAATCTCGTGGACAAGCTGACGAGGGTTCTTCTTGGCAGCGAATCCGAACGTCTGCTCGACCTTTATGCTTTGCAACGCCGAACGGTGGCCGTGGAATTTGTCCAGGAGCAGTCGATCGCGAACAAGAAGCGGCTCGAAGAGAGCAACCCGGACACGCGGCAAAAGAATTTCGATGAGCTGAGGCGAATCGCGGCGGATCCGGAGCGCGCACGGCAGTTCCTGCTGCGAACGGCGATGATTGCAAGCCAGCGGAGAGCCGACGTTATGACGCTCAACTGACAGCGGGTTGCAGGTTTTGCGGAAAGCCTGCGACGGCGAAAGAGATCGGCGTTGCGCTCGGCAAAGCCCAGCATTTGCAGCCCAAGCGGCAATCCCTCTGCCTTGAACAGCGGCGAAGGCCTTCAGATGAATTGCGAGATATTGGTGCGAAAAGACTGGATGTGCCGGCGCATGGCGGCGTCGGCCTTGTTGGCGTCGCGCTGCCGAATCGCCGCGAGTATCGCGTCATGCTCTTCGAGGACACGTTTGAATTGGTTCGGCCCATTCAACGATATGAACCAGAACCGGAGCGATCGCTCATGCAGACTGCGGAGTAGTTCGGTCAGAACGTCGTTCTTGGCGGCCCGCGTGATGAGCAAATGGAATTCCCGGTCGAGCAGCATGATATTTTCGACATTGCGGAGCGAGCCCCAATGTTTGGCGCGCTTGAGGACATCTTCCAGAGCGGCGAGGTCAGCGTCGTTCGCGTGCTCAGCGGCTAATCTCGCGACGTGAGGCTCGTTGATGAGGCGAACTTCGATTATCTGCATGACCTCGTTGAGGGTCACCGGCCTCACGATCACGCCTTTGCGGGGGATGACTTGCACCATCCCTTCGATGTCCAAGCGATCGAGTGCCTGGTGGACGGGCGTTCGCCCGATCTTCAAAATGGACGAGAGCTGCAGCTCGTTGATGTATTCGCCCGGTTTGAAGGCGCAGGTAATGATCCGGTGCTTGATCGCTTCATAGGCCGCGTCACGCAATGACGCCGCCGCCGAATTTTCGGTGTAGCGCGAGACGGCTTTGCGCCTTCGTGACTTTGCGGTCCGCTTTGGCATAATGTGCGAGGGCTGCAATTTTCGACTTGTGCTTTTCGGCCGCGTCTATGATGACGAAGCGCACTAAAGCAAAGAAAAAGGTCATTTGGAAGCCTTGCCAGCTAATGTCGGTTGGACTAATTTTGAAGAGTAAGTGATATTTCACAGAGGTGCCCCTATGGCCGCGCGTAGCGCTGGATTGAAGCCCGGCGACTGGGTGGATGCCCGCCAGGGCCTGGTCAGCCGTGAAGTCTTCGTCAGCGACGAAATCTGGCGCTTGGAGATGGATCGGATTTTCGACCGAACGTGGGTGTTCCTCGTTCACGAGACCGAAATTCCGAAGGCCGGAGATTTCGTTTCCAGGAACTTGGGGACGGCGCCGGTCATTCTGGTGCGCGACAGTGACGGTGCGGTGCATGGGCTTCTCAATAGCTGCCGGCATCGGGGTGCCAAGGTCTGCCGCGCGGATTCCGGCAACACGCGGAATTTTGTCTGCCCGTTTCATGGCTGGACTTATGAGAGATCGGGACGCCTCCTGACGACGACCTTCGATCGGCACTTCCCCAAGGATTTCGATTTTTCTGAATTTGGGTTGCCGCGCATCCCCCGGCTCGAGACCCACAAGGGTCTGATTTTTGGTAGCTGGAATAAAGATATCGACTCCCTCGACGTGTACCTTGGCGAAATCGCTTGGTACATCGATCCTTTCCTGTGGCGCTCGCCCGGCGGCATGGAGGTCTTGGCGCCGCCGCACCGATGGCGCGCCAAGGCAAATTGGAAAATCGGTGCGTTGAATTTCGTCGGCGACAGCCAGCACACTTTAACGACCCACGTCGGGCCGTTAACGCTCGATCCGGTTCGCGCGGCACGAGCCGGATTTGCCAAGGCCGCCGAGAACAGCTTCCAAGTGGTCACGGACCAGGGCCACGGCTGCACGCTAACCTACCTTCCGGCGGGGCTACCGTCCGACGCTTATCAAACGCATCCGCAGGATCTCGAGGCCGCATACGGCAAAATTCTGCAGCTCGACCAGATGCAGCTGTTGCACAAGCTGCGCGTGATTGTCGGCACCATCTTCCCCAATCTGTCATTTATCGAAACCCAGGTTGGGCCGGCGCAAAAGGCGATCATCATCCGGCAATGGCAGCCGGTGAGCGGCACGGAGATGGAAATTCTGAGCTGGGTCCTCGCCGAGAAGGAAGCCTCGGCGGATTACAAGGCAACGGTGCTGCGCAAGGGATTCCATAATTTTGGCGCCGCCGGTGTTTTCGAGCAGGATGATCTGGAACTTTGGGCCTCCGCCACAGCCGCGAGCAACAATCCAGTCGCCAAGCAATATCCGTACAGCTTCCACACCGCGCTGCCCTACATTGAAGCCCCGGAAAAGGATCACAAATGGCCGGGGCGCGCATTCAGGCCCGCTGACACGGAAGTCGCGCAGCTCGAATTCATGCGACAATGGGATCGGGCGATGAAAGCGAATTTCTAGTTTGCTTCGAGACCTGAGCATGAATGACACACACGCGCGTGCCGTCGACAACAATCTCTACATCGACATTCAGCGGTTTTTGTTTCGCGAGGCTGCGCTCCTTGACCGGCGCGACTATTCCGGCTGGCTTTCGCTGCTGACCGACGACGTGCACTATTGTGTGAAGCTTGCGCTCTCGCGCGATGCGGGATCGGAGGCGGTCGATTATGCGATTGTCGATGAAAACGCGGTGGCGCTGAAGTCGAGGATCGATCAAATCTCCAATCCCAAGCTCACACGCGCGGAAAACCCGCCATCGCTGACGCGCCGTGTCGTATCGAACATCGAGGCCTCTCACGGCCAGGGCGCCGATGAGCTTCATGTCGTCTCGTCCTTGCTCGCTTATCGGAGCCGGCCGAACGTGCCAGAAGGCAGCTTTTATGTCGCTCGGCGAGAGGATCTCGTCCGCCGGATCGGCTCGGAGTGGCGCTTGGCGAAGCGCTGTGTCCGGCTCGATCAAACCATGATTTTCGATGGGGCTCTCAGCACGTTGCTTTGACCGACGCACTCAGAATGAGTGGGATGTTAGCCGACGCGACCGATAACGCCGCCAAATCCCTCCGCCTTGGCATTGCAGGTCTCGGTCTTGCCGGTGCGTTCATGATTCGCGCCGCGGCCGTCGATCCGCGGATCGCACTCTGCGCCGCCATGGACCCGTTGCCCGATCCGAGGCGCGCGTTCGCCGACCGGTTCGGTACGACTGTGTACGCCGAATTCGAGGAACTCTGTCGGGATGACTCGATCGAGGCGATCTACATCGCCTCGCCCCACCGTTTCCATGCCGAGCAGGCGATCAACGCCATGGAGCATGGCAAACACGTGCTTGTCGAGAAGCCACTCGCCCTCACACTCGCAGAATGCGATGCGGTCATCGCGGCCGGCGATCGTACGGGTATGCAATTGATCGTCGGGCACACCCATGCGTTCGATCCAAATATCCGCGCCATGCACCGCATGATCGCAAGCGGCGAGTTGGGCCGGTTGGGCATGATCCTCATGTTCAACTACAACGATTTCCTTTTGCGTCCACATCGCGGCGATGAGTTCGACAGCGAAAAGGGCGGGGGCATCGCGTTCAACCAAGTAACGCATCAAGTCGAAATCATCCGGTTGCTTGGCGGAACGGTGAGATCAGTGCGTGCAAACCTCGACGCGCTCGATAGCGCCCGCTCAGCGCTCGGGAATTGCATGGCCTTTCTTGACCTGGCGAATGGCGCCGCCGCTTCCGTCACGTTCAGCGCGTACGATTTCTTCGATAGCGATGAGTTTCACGATTGGATCGCGGAAGGGGGTCTCAAGAAGCCGGCGCATCGTCACGGTGAGACACGGCGCGCGTTTCGGGCGCGCACGAGCGAACTCGATGCGCACCGGACCCTGGCCTTTGGGGGGCGCGTGCTTCCGGATGAGCAGCCGTATCTTCCCCATTTTGGATTGATCGTGGTGACGTGTCAGCGCGGCGACATGCGGCTGTCGCCGAACGGCATCGTGATCCATGGACTTGAAGGCACGCGGGAGCTCGATGTGCCGCGCGGTCCGGGATGGCGAGGGCAGGGCGACGCGCTCGACGCGCTCTGGGCCGCCGTTCGCGAGGGCAGGCCGTCGATCCACGATGCCCGCTGGGGGCGGGTCACGGTGGAGGTCGTTCAGGCCATCCTCCAGTCCTCAGCGGAACGACGGGAGGTCATCCTGTCTCAGGCATAATGCGCCGCGGCGCAGTAATTGACCGGCTGGCAGTGTGGCGTTACGCTGAAATGTCACATTAATACCAGAACCGCGGATGTCACAGCTGGTGCCTATCACGATCGCCTGCGCCGAATACGATCGGACCCGGGCGATAAAGGACGGTCGCGTCAAGGTCGATGGTTGCGCGGTCACTTATCTGCCCCTCGACCCTGAAGAACTGTTCTTCCGCGCCTTTCGCTATCACGACTTCGACGTCGCGGAACTGTCCTTCAACAGCTACCTGATGGCGACCTCGAGAAATGCATGCCCTTACACCGCCATTCCGGCATTCGTGTCGCGGCACTTCCGCCATTCGGCGATCTACATCCGGACGGATCGCAATATTCGGAGGCCCGCGGATCTCAGAGGCAGGCTCGTCGGTCTGCCCGAATATCAGCAGACCGCCAACGTCTGGATGCGGGGAATTTTCAAGGAGGAACTCAATCTTGATCCCTCCGAAATCCACTGGCGCACCGGCGGCCAGGAAGAGCCGGGACGAGACGAACGGACGCCCTTGAAACTCGGTCGCAACATCGACCTACAGCCGATTGAGCCGGGCAAGACGCTGAACAAGATGCTAATTGCCGGCGAGCTTGATGCCGTGTTCAGTGCGCGCGAACTGTCTGCGTTTGTGCAGCGCGCTCCAAATGTCGGGTTGCTGTTCCCCAACTACAGGGAAGTCGAATTGGCGTATTACAAACGCTCCGGCATGTTTCCGATTATGCACTTGGTCGGCATCAAGAAGACGCTGGTGGAAAAATATCCATGGTTGCCTGGCTCGGTCTACAAGGCCTTTGTCCAGGCCAAGCGCATAGCCATCAATGAATTGAAGGAAATGTCCGCAACCAAAATCACGCTGCCGTGGCCGGAAATGTATCTGCAGGACGCCGTCGATTTCATGGGCGAGGATTTCTGGCGATACGGGGTCGCCGAAAACGCGCGCGACATCGAGACGCTGGCACGCTACTCATTCGAGCAGGGATTGGCAACGCGCAACCTCAGTGCCGAGGAGATCTTTCATCCTTCGGTCTTTGAGATATCGAAGGTCTGATCCGGTCGCGACCGCGGCGCCTGCTGAGATCGCTAGAACGTGCAGAGTGTGATGCAGTCTGAAATCAAGCTGGTCGGAATATCGGGAAGCCTGCGAGCGCAATCGTATAATTCGAACGTCCTGCGCGAGGTCGCCTCATTGCTCCCTGCCGGAATGGTCTTTTCGGAGGCCAGTATTGGCGATCTGCCGTTCTACAGTTCGGATGTCGAGCAGCAGGGATTTCCGGCGGCGGTCGAAAGCTTTCGGCGCGCTGCCGCTGCCGCAGACGCTTTCGTCTTTGCGATCCCGGAATACAATTTCTCGATCCCGGGCGTGCTTAAGAACGCATTGGAATGGCTCTCGCGCCCTCCCCATCCACCGGCGAGCGGAAAGGCCTGCGCCATGTTCGGCGCGACCGTAAGCCCGCTGGGGACAGCGCGCGGGCAATTTCACTTTCGGCACATTTGCGTTTCGCTGAATATGATTCCCGTCAACACGCCGCACGTCGACATTACCAATGCCAAAACGAAGTTCGACGCGCAGAACAAGCTTACGGATCAAGCCTCTCTCGTATCTCTGCGGCAGTTGCTCGTCGAACTTCGGGCTCTCGCCTTAAGATTGAAAGCACAACAGCCGCA
>JBPYDR010000026.1:0-2269 GCA_051986235.1 Pseudolabrys sp. | reverse complement strand
GTTTGCGAAAATGCAGACTGCCGCGTGGTCGTCAAACGCACAAGGAGAATCGCAAGCCATGAAGCTATACGGATTCGGTCCGACGCGCTCTTTGCGGGCGCTCTGGGCCCTCAAGGAACTTGATATCGACTTCGAATTCGCCCCGGTCAATATGCTGCGCGGCGAACACAAGCATCCCGATTTCCTACGCATCAACCCGACGGGCAAGGTCCCGGTGCTGGTCGACGGCGATGTCGTCGTTCCGGAATCGGCGGCGATCATCCTCTATCTTGCCGACAAGTATCGTGAGAAAGGCCTCATGCCCGAAGACCTAAAAGCGAGGGCCCAGGTCTACCGTTGGACGTTGTTCGCGATGACGGAGCTTGAGCAGCCGCTGTGGCGGATCACCAGACACACATCGATCTATCCAGAGGAGAAACGCTTGCCAGCTGACATCGCGCTGGCGAAGGAGGAGTTTCTTTCCATGGCCGCGGTTCTCGAGGCTCATTTGAACGGGCGCCGCTTCATCGTCGGCGAAAATATCACTGTCGCTGATTGCGTTACGGTCTATCTCATCGACTTGGCGGACGAATTGAAATTGCTCGGCGATTTTCCGCGGCTGTGCGCCTATCTCGAAAAAATGTACGCGCGCCCGAGCGCGCCGCAGCGCATTGCGGCCGCTTTCAAAGCGATCCGCGCCGCCTAATGCACGCGTCTACCTAAAGATTGGGGCAGTGCATGGCGAGAGGGCAAAGCCAGTCGGCTTCACCGAGGCTCTCGCGCCCGACGATTCAAGCCCCCGATCGCCGCGCACGGTGCACTGACACGGCATGCCATCGCTTCCCGCTCGCCGTCGTGATGGGCGAAGGTCCAGCGTGTCGGTAGTCGGCGCGCGTCGACAGTCGCGCAGTCTGGCCGATAGTTTATGCGATCGGGATCTGCGTGATCACTTTCGACAGTTGGCGTCGGCCCGATACGGGCGTCGAGTCGGTTCGGCGAGCGGCGCGATCCCACTCGCGGGAAAACGCCATCATCTCAGCTTCGCGCTGATCAAGGGCGCAGCGATGCAACATTCTGCGTTTCTCATAGAGTAAGCTGATCGGTTCAGCGCACATCTTTGCCTCGTGAGGCGGAGACCTCTTTGAGGCGGATCAGGTTCGTTTCCCGATCGCCGCGCCGATGTACGCGCTCGGCAGCCTGCTTCACCACTGCAGCGCTGATCCCCCACCCTTCCATCCGTTGAGTTCGGCTCGAACGACACTGGTGCAGACCTACATTGCACGATTTGACAGAGCGCATGATTGTCCGCACCGCCACTCGAAACGGATTGCACACAGGAGACGAAATGTCGCACAATAGCCTCAGGAAGCCGGGGCAACCGGCCTTCCATGATTGGGGAGGGCGTCATGAATAAACTAGCAGCGTGCGGCGTGTTGGCCGCAATACTTTGCTTTGTTGTCACAGCAACTTGGGCACAGCAGACAACCCCGCCAGCGCAATCGCCGGTGGCGACCACGCCGGCTCCCTTACCGCCCGGGTCTCCGCTAATCGGGCGTCCGGAACACAACCCAGCGGCACTGACGCTCGCTCCGGTGCCCGCACCGCCGCTACCGACTGCTGCGAACAAAATTCCGGTCGCTCAACTCAAAGCGCCCAAGGGTTTCAAGATCGATCTCTACGCCAGCGGCATGGCCAATGCTCGGTCGTTAGCGATAAGCGACAGAGGCACGGTATTCGTCGGCTCGCGCCTTCAGGACAAGGTCTACGCCATTACCAACAAAAACGGTAAGCATGAGGTGCACGTCCTGGTTTCGGGCCTCTATCGTCCGAACGGAGTAGCATTCAAAGACGGCACGCTGTACATTTCTGAACTATCTCAAATCTCTAAAATTGACAATGTGGACGACAAGATCGGTTCTTCACCGAAGCCCGTCGTGATCTACAACGATCTGCCCAAGGACGAAGCGCATGGCTGGAAATACCTTGCCATCGGACCGGACAACAAGCTCTATTTTGAGGTAGGTCAGCCGGGCAACAACGTCTTGCATGACAAAAATCACGGTCAGCTGCGTCGCATCAACCTCGACGGCAGTGGCGCCGAAGTGATCGCGTACGGCATCCGCAATACGGTTGGGTTTGATTGGAATCCCAGAAATGGCCAGCTTTACTTCACGGACAACGGCCGCGATTGGTTTTCCGAAGACCTGCCGAACGACAAGCTCAATCGCATCACCAAAGTCGGCGAGGACTTTGGCGAACCGTACTGCCATCAGGGCAATATCGCTGACAT
>JBPYDR010000025.1:0-77921 GCA_051986235.1 Pseudolabrys sp. | reverse complement strand
GAGGCTGTCGAAGCCGGCGGGCTGATGAGCTACGACACCGATCGTGTGGACATGTGGCGTCAGGTCGGCGCGTACACCGGTCAAATCCTCAAGGGCGCTAAGCCCGCCGACCTGCCGGTCTTGCAGTCAACCAAATTCGCGTTTGTCATCAACTTGCAGACGGCCAGGGCGCTCGGCCTTGCCATTCCGCCGTCGCTGCTCGCCCGTGCCGACGAGGTGATCGAATAAGTGGCGCGATGTCCGCTGTTGGCCCAAAGCGGACATTCCATATGTCGCAATTAATGTCGCTTTTGGGTGCAAAGCGGACATTGCCAATTACTCTTTGTCTATCTGTCCACGATAATGAGGAGTTAGGCTGTAAACGGCTGTGATTATTGCGCGGAAAAGCCCCGTAGGGAGCGCCAGATAATCAACAATTAAATCCTGTTATCCCATAGGAATGAAGAAAATCAGTTATCCGTCGAATAACCGTCCGTGTACCGCGACGTGGCCGATATAGATGGATTATATCAGGGTAGATCGGTCACCGGCTGTCTCGCGCGGCCGACAAGTCCACCCAGCAAAACGCCGCTTGCGGCTACGATCGAAAATGTCAGCTCAATTTTTTCATGGGCGGTCGGTCCGAAGGACCTCGCGGCTTCAGCCACAACCGGATCCGTGGCGATCACGTTGCCAGCAAGCCAACCGAGCACCACTGCGCCCCCCCAGATGATTGCAGGGAAGTAGTTGAGCATCGCCATGATGATGGTTGCGCCAGCCACGATGATGGGAATGCTAATACCGAGCCCGAACACCAGCATAGCAAAGTTGCCGTCCGCGGCAACCGCGACCGCAATCACGTTGTCGAGGCTCATCACGATATCTGCGACGGCGATGACCCACACGGCACGCAGCACGCTTTCGCTCCGCGCATGATCCTTGTTAGATGTCTCGGTTGGCGCCAGCAGTTTTAATGCAATCCAGAACAGTGCCCCGCCACCCACAATCTTGAGGTAGGGGACCGATAGCAGAGTGACCACGACACCGGTGAAGATAATGCGCATTGTTAGCGCAGCAGAAGTGCCAAGCACGATACCCGCCACTCGTTGCTTTGGCGGCAGTCCGCGGCACGCGAGCGCAATGACGATCGCATTGTCACCCGACAGCAGAACGTTGATCCAGATGATTTCGGCGACCGAAATCCAGAATTGCGGCTGCATGTTCACGCCGACAGCGCTCAAAGCATCGAGCATCCGCAACTCCTCGTGTTCGTGGCAAAGGTGGGCGTTCTTTGCCCGACGGGATTAGACCGGGGGCAGCTTATGGTTCGCGCGCCAGGTGGGATCGTTCGTATCCTGCCACGCCAGGCAAAGAACGCTCCCCAAGCCGAAGGCAGCAATCACGACAAGCAACCATTCAAACATCTCGGAGCGAACCGCATATTCACCGCCAAAATTATCGAGAAGCGATAAATAGGCCGGCGCCCAAAGTGCGACGAGCGCTGCTGCGGTCGCCAAAGCGGCTGCTAGCAGTCTGTCGTGCTTTGTTGTTTGGAACGGTTGCTCCACCGATGTGTACGAAACTCTTCCCAGCGAGATGATCGATTTCATCGGCGTACTCCTTGTCGCGTCCTCCGCTCTTTTGCGCGAGGATGATTCGAGATAGACCGTCTTTGATAAGCTAAGAGGTTGAAAGACGCCGGCAAATCCCGGTTGAATCCTTGGGTAGATATCTCTGGTCAAAAGCCCTTAGGTGAGAACACCTAGGTGTTACTCCCAAAATGCGCGGGATCGAAAATGGCAGACCATCATGATCAAACCTGACGCCACTACGATGCGATCGCCAGTGGCTTACCCACGCATTCTTGCCCTACCAATGGCCTTTATTGGTATCGGCTATCTCGCGGGATACGTGCTGCTCGATTGGGTCAGTTTCATAGAGCCATATGCACCGTTCGGCATTACTCCCTGGAACCCTGGCACAGGGTTGAGCTTCGTTCTCATTCTCTTGTTCGGCCGGCGAATGATGCCCTTCCTTTTTATCGGCCCACTCCTCTCCGATCTCGTTCAGATCCAGGTCCCGTTGCCATGGTTCATTGAGCTGTCGACCTCAATCCTCATCGGCGGTGGCTATTCAGCGGCACTAATATTCCTGTCGCGCCCGAGCACGCAGTTTGATCCAGCTCTGTCGTCGATGCGCGATCTGTTTGTGCTGATGTCTGTCGCGGTTGTTAGTGCGGTATTTGTGGCATCAAGTTATGTGGCGGTGATGACCACCACGGGGTTGCTGCCAGCAGAAGATTTTATCGCAGCGACACTTCGTTACTGGATCGGCGACGTCATAGGAATCATTGTCGTTGCGCCGTTCGTGCTTATAACCTTGGCGCGGAGACGTACGCTGCGCTTTTCTGTAGAAACACTTCTTCAGTTTGCTGCAATCACCGCCGCGTTGACGCTTGTATTCGGTTATGCGGAAGAGAAACAGTTCCAGCTGTTCTACGTGCTGTTCCTGCCAATCGTCTGGATGGCCGTGCGCACGGGGTCCGAAGGGGTCACAGTCGGTATTCTCATTACGCAGCTTGGATTGATTTCAGGCGTTATACTTTTCCCGGGCAGGGGGCATGACGTGACAGCCCTTCAGGCCCTGATGCTTGTCCTGGCCATGACTGGTCTCGTCGCCGGAGAGCTGGTTAGCGAACATCGACGTACCGAATCCCAGCTTCGTCTGCACAAGGATTCGCTCGCTCGTCTTGCTCGACTCGGCAGCATGGGCGAGCTTGCCGCGGCCGTGGCACACGAATTGAACCAGCCTCTGATGGCCGCTGGCACCTATACGCGCTTGGTCGACGACGCAATGTCTTCAGGCCATACCGACGCCACGTCCATCGCGGACGCTGCGAAGAAAGCAGTGGCTCAGGTCGAGCGGGCAGCAGAAGTGGTGCGACGTCTACGGGCGCTGGTCCGGTTCGATCGTAGCAGCCGCGCCCCGTGCAGTGTCGAACGCATCGTCAGGGAGACGCTCGCTTTGTGCCAACATGATCTCGATCGAATCCATGTCAGCGCCCGAGCTGTCTTTGCTGATAACCTTCCACCAGTTATGGTGGACATCCTCCAAATCGAGCAAGCTCTTCTCAATCTGTTGCACAACTCTATAGAGGCAATCAGCAAGGGCAGGCATCTTCATGGTTCAATCTTGATAAGGGCTTCGACTGCCAGTGCAGGCTTCATCGACATTTGGGTGAGCGATACCGGACCGGGATTTCCGCCCGACCGCCTCGAGAATCCGTTTCTTCCATTCTCGTCCACCAAGGCTGAAGGTCTTGGCTTTGGATTGCCGTTGTGCAAATCGATTGTCGAGGCCCATGGTGGGCGTATTTGGTTGGACAAAAATGACCGGGGCGCATCGGTTCACTTCACCCTGCCGGTCGTAAAGGCATCGGCCCATGCCTGATCCGACCCACATTGCACTCATAGATGATGATGCGGCCGTACTTGATTCCTTGCGGCTTTATTTTGAGCGCCAGGACGTCAAGGCTTCGTGCTTCGAATCCGCTGAGGAATTTCTAAAAGCCGTCGATCGCTCCACACAATTCGATTGCGTCGTTTCCGATGTGCGCATGCCGGACATGTCGGGCCTTGATCTCGTCCATCATCTCAGCACGCGTGGTTTCATCAAGCCAGTTATCCTAATTACAGGTCACGGTGATATCGATATGGCGGTATCGGCTATTAAGATCGGAGCATTTGACTTTATCGAAAAGCCATTCGATGAAGCCCGTCTTTTGGCCAGTATCCGCAATGCGGTAGAGCACGGACGCCAGCAGATGACCGACGTTGCGGAACTTAAACAATTGTACTCCAGGTTCAATTCGCTGTCAGCTCGTCAACGTGAGGTCATGGAGCTTGCCGTCGTTGGGCTTTCGAGCAAGGAGATCGGGATTCGGCTCAAAATAAGCGCGAAAACCGTCGAGAACCATCGTGCCTGGGTCATGGAACGGATCGGCGCCCGCAATCTTGCGGAACTCGTGCGGATGGCGATGCAGTTACAGCGGCGGTCGTAGCGCATAAGAGATCGCGATCGCAGACGAAAACGCGATTGCTCGCAGTGCCGGAAATATTGGATGTCCGCTATTGGCCCAAAGCGGACATCGGCTCTTGCACTGCACATGTCCGCTTTTGGGGGTAAAGCAGACATGAGCTTGTGCGCTGCATATGTCCGCTTATGACCCAAAGCGGACATGAGCGGGTTAGGATTGCTGCCCTGCAAACTGACCCCGAAACGCCATTTTGCGGGTCGCAAATTCCTGCTGTAATCGTTGATCTAATTCGCGCAGTTTGAGCCCTGGAGAAGGCAATGCGATTCGTCGGCAGAGGGCGAGTCTAACAATCTGGCAGTTCGGCAATCTCGTTTTATTCGAATTTTTCGCCCTGACCGATCAACGGCGGCTCGTCAAGCTTAAATGCCGCCGGCTCCATCGGCCCCGAAGGCGGAGGAATATCGATCGAGGCGCCGATCTGCTTGAGAAGCGAGGCGTTGTCAAAAAATATCGTTTCACCCCACAACTCATCGCCCTTGAAATGCCAAACGACTATTGCTCGCATGCGCACCGGCTTTCCGGTTGCGGGCCAACCCAGAAAAGTCCCGAGATGAGTTCCGCGCCACTCGTTTTCGGTCACGACGCAGTTTTCACCAGCGCACAAAACCCGGCGGACTCTTACGGCAAAATCGGGGAATCCTTCCCAATGTTTACGGTATCGCTCAGCAGTTTGCTGCGGTCCGACGAATGGCTTCGGCACCCCGACCACGTCATTGAAGCAGTCGGACGTCATGCCCGCGATTAAAGCCTCCATGTCGTGCTCGCTTTCTGCACGAATGTGCTCACGCAAAACCGCCATCCGTTTCGCCGAAATCTTCATCGGTTCGCTCTCCTAAGAACCTTTCATCCGGTTTCTTCGGCTGCCGACAGGCCAAGCCAAAATCCTAACTCGCGGTGTTCCTCCTATATTTGCGCAGCATGGCCTTCCGGCCACCTTCGCCGTGTCTGCTTTCGGGGGTAAAGCGGACATGGACATATTGTCCTTCAAGATCGTTTCGTTCCAATCGCATAAATCGCGTTCGTTTCGATTCGGTCGACCCTGTTTTCTTTGAGCCAGCTTACATTGTCAGCCTTTACCCGTGCTGCGATTTCGGGACCCATTTGGTCAATGGTCCAGCGCAGTCCCGACCCAAGTGCGATGGTCCACCAGTCGTCAGCTGCGCGGAGCATCTGAACACCTTCCTCGGGAATCACCTCGACGTCTTTAGCTCCACCGTCCTGGAGCAAATTCCGGACAGATTCGACGTCGGTAATTCGATCCCATGGGTTGAATGCGCTGGCGAGTTCCGGCCGTTCCTTGGCAACCGCGATGAGCCAACGAGAGTAGGCGGGCTCAAAAATCCGAGGCCCCCATGTCGTCACCGCGAGCTTCCCACCGGGTCGCACCATGCGCCATAGTTCGCGAACCAAGCCCTCCATGTCTGGGACAAAGAAGATCGAGAAAACACTCACGACCGCGTCAAAGCTTTCATCCGGATAATTGAGAGCCGTCATGTCCGCGACCCGAAATTCAACATTATCGAGACGGGCTGCTGAGGCCTTCGCTCGCGCTCGGTCAAGCAGACGTGCAGCTAAGTCAACTCCCACCACAAATCCGTTCTCGCCGACCGCTTGTGCAGCAGGCAACGCGGACGCTCCCGTTCCGCAACCAACATCAAGTATTTTCGCGCCGGCCGGCAATTTCAGATTGGTTACGGTGTGCTTGCCAATCAGGTCCCAAAAACTGAGCGGCTCATCGTCAAAATGGTCAGCCGCAGCATTATAAGACGCAGCAGCTTTTTCCTTCGCTTTCTTTAATGGATCGTCCATGTCGCTATTGGGGGTAACGCGGATATGCCTGTTTGCGTTGCAAATGTCCGCTTTTGACCCAAAGCGGACATCGCCTTTTGCGCTGCACATGTCTGCTTTCGGGGTAAAGCGGACATGCCGATTGCGATGCGAAATGTGCGACAGTCTTATTGTGAAATGCACCCAAACCGCGGGCTCGAGTCTTTCTCACCACGCGATGGATTTGCCTTCTAAGGCAGCAAGTAATTTGGCGTCGTGCCCATAAATATCTTGGCGAAAATTTGCAGCACCGTCATCGGCCCAAGCTGTCAGGTAGGTGATGTGGACGGGCAAAGGCTCACGCAAATTGACCACGGTAGTTTTCGTCGAGGCAACAACACTATTGATGCGATCCCTGGTCCATCCTTGTACACCGCCCACGCGAAGAACCTGTTCGGCAAGGTCGAGGGGTCGGGACAGGCGAATACAGCCGTGACTGAAGGCGCGTACGTTGCGCTCAAACAGACTGTGCGCGGGGCTGTCGTGCAAATAGACATTGTGTGAATTTGGAAACATGAACTTTACACGACCGAGCGCGTTGTTGGGTCCCGGCCGTTGCCGCAGCTGATATGGAAAGTGACCCGGCCCAACGCTGGACCAATCAACTGAACTGGGGTCCGTCACCTGATTGCCCCGGACTACTTCAAAACCTTGCGCGGACAGGCCAGCCGGGTTCCTTCGGAGGACCGGCAATTCCTCGTTAACAGCAATGTCCGGCGGCACGTTCCAATATGGGTTGAATTCAAGAAATCGGATGCGATCACTGAACACAGGCGTTCGGTGATAGGGCTTGCCGACAACGACTGCCATGCGTTCTTCGACTTTGCCCGCGTTTACGCGACGCAGTTCGAAGCCAGCTATGTTCACGATCAAATATTGTTGCCCCAGGTTCTCCGGCATCCATCGCAGACGCTCCATAGCCAGAATGATGCTATTGATGCGCTCCTGTATCGGTACGTTCATGGCTACAATTGTCGTAGATCCGATGACTCCGTCTGCATCGAGGCCCTGACGGGCTTGAAAGCGTTTGACCGCTTCGACCAACGCATTGCCGTAGAGTTGCGTCTCAGTTGCGCCGACTTCGTTGCTGGCGCCGTCGGTTATCGAAAGTCGCGCACGAATGGCCGGTATACGCGGGTCGGTCGTGCCAGGCCGAATAGACTCTCCCAACGGGACCGTCCTCCAGCCACCTTTGGCGGCAAGTGCCCGATATTTTGCCAGCACAGTGCGAAGTGCAGCATAGCGCTGGCTTGGCGGTTGCCACGCATCGAAAAAGCGATCAATGCTATCGGTCTGCGCGAGATCCTTAAGTGCTGACAGTTGATCGATGGTGCGACTTTCGATGAAGAAATTGGGATCGATTTTGCTCGGCAGGAAGCGGCCGACTTTGAGGTCCGAGGCATATTCAAGAAATGCCGAGGAAAAATAGAGCTCGATAATGGCAAGGCCACGTTTGTCAGTCGACGGCCCGGTCGCGGTGAGACCTGCGAGTTGCTTACTTGGATAGTCGTTTGGATCAAGTCCATCGGCCTCGGCATCTTTTAATCGCGAAATAATCGCGTTCGCGCGGCTACTCGCTAGCCAGAGCAATTCCCCTCCGAAAGTTTGATAGTAGGCCTCTAATGCCTCGCGACGCTGGCGTATTGGAAGCGGTAGATTCGGCTCGTGCGCCAGCAGGTCGAGGAGATTAATTCGGATAACAGCGAGGTCGCGAGGAGAACTGACAATCTGAGCCTGGGCATCAGAAAACTGCAATGTCAGCGCGATACAAAACGGAACAGCTGACGCGAAAATGCGTCGAATCGCTTTTCGTAACGTTGCGCTGCTATACCGCGATGGTTTCGTGATCATCTTTGACGAGTCCGGTCACTGCATTGGTGGTGCATACAGCAACCCTCCTTGTGTCCATAGCGCATTCACTCCACGGCCTAGAGCCAGGGGCGTGTTCTCTCCCAGATTGCGTTCGAATATCTCGGCGTAGTTGCCGACACCGACGATCATCTTGACGAACCAATCATTTGTCAAACCGAGTGACCTTCTTGCGGGCGCGCCAAGCTCGATCGCTCGCTGACGCCCGCTGGTCGCAATCGATTTTGAGTCCAACCCGAGTTCCTCTGCATTGATTAAAGCAAAGAGCGTCCAGCGTACTAAACCTGTCCATTTCGGATCATCTTTGCGCGTTACGGGCCCTAGCGGTTCCTTGGAAATTACGTCACGCAGAATAACGTGATTTTGAGGCACCGACAGCAGCGATCGTGCTGCAGCCAAGGCAGAACGATCGGCTGTGAACACATCGCACTTTTCCGACGCGTAAGCCGCGCGCGCCTCTGACCCTTCGGTGAATCGCAGAAAGGAGACATTAAGTTTTTTGCTTTGAAAAAAATCAGTCGCGTTCTGTTCCGATGTGGTCCCACTACCGACGCAGATTCTAGCTCCATCGAGTTGAAGAGCGCTGGTGGCTCCGAGCAAAGTTGGAACAAGAAATCCTTGCCCGTCAAAATAGCTAATTCCAACGAATTCGAGGCCGAGTTCGAGGTCGCGTGACATAGTCCAAGTGCTATTGCGAGATAAAACGTCGATGCGGCGATCCGTCAGTGCATTGAAGCGAACGTCCGCAGTCAGTGGAACGTATTCGACCTTCGCAGTATCACCAAGCACGGCAGCCGCGACAGCCTTGCAAAAATCAACGTCGAAGCCCCGCCAGACCCCCGATCCGTCCTTTTCCGAGAAACCTGGGAGTCCTTCGCTGACGCCGCAGATCAACTTATCCCTTGACCGAACATCATCGAGTGTTCCCGCATCCGCGCTGAGCGATACGACGAAGCTCTCGATAAAAAACACTACGACGGCACAGACGGAAAAAAAGCGAGTCAAAATATGCGTTAGGAGATTGCGATGGAGAATCTGTAAACTATGCATCTCAAAAATTGCGTGCTGACCGACGTGATGGATGATACCCACTGTGCTCAGAGAAACATAGAAACCATGGCCAAAAAAGGGCTCGCTCGCCCCAGAGCGATGTCCGCTTATGACCCAAAGCAGACATGAACTATTGCACTGCAAATGTCCGCTTTTGGCCCAAAGCGGACAATTCAAGCCCGCTATCGCGGCGGGTACCGATCCGGCGAAAATCACAACCCCGCGGCAGCAAATAACAAGATATGACTGACCTTCGACCTAATTATTTAAACCTTTGGGTAAATTGTGTTTCGGAATGGATAATGGAGTCGTCTCAACCGCCACCCTAGTCTCGTCCTCGCAATCGGAGAGGACCACCATGTTGACGATCATCGCGGCGACCACGTTGTCTGCTATGTGCCGTGATTTGGGGCCGCTGTCTTCGGTATTCCGCTGGGTGCTCGCACCTTTATTAGGACGTCGTGCGGTGTGTCGCGCGTAGTCATTTACAGAATCTTGATCTAGATCAACGATCTTGCCTAGCGAACAGCCCAAAACATCGGCCAAGGTCGCTAGCTGACCGGGCCCTTAGGAAACTGTCTTGCCGCATATCGAGTTTGCTCACTGGGCGAAGAAGCCAATTGCCGCCGCCGCAGTCATCGCAGTTGTTGCTTTACCTTTTGCCGCGCGCGGCGAACCCGCCGCGCCGATTTGCGATGCGCCGTTGTCAATGATCCGCTTCACCAATCCGCTGGTGCGTGTAGCACAGAGGCTCAAAAGCGGTGAGCCGATCACCATCGTTGCGATTGGGTCATCGTCGACTGCGGGAACCGGTGCTAGTTCGTCGGTCGCCTCCTATCCTAGTCAGCTGGAGGTCGAGCTGACGCAGCGCTTTTCCGGCCATCTGATCACAGTGCTTAACCGTGGCGTCGGGGGCGATGAAATCGGCAACATGCTCGAGCGTTTCGATACGGACGTGATCGCTGCAAAGCCCGACCTGGTCCTTTGGCAATTTGGCACCAATTCGGTGATCCGAGACGATAAGCTCAACAACCACAATGTGGCGATCCGCGAGGGTCTCACCAAGATCCGCTCGACCGGTGCTGATATTGTGCTGATCGATCCGCAGTTCGCGCCAAAGTTGATCGTGAAACCGGAAGCCACGCGCATGGTCGAGCTGATCGCCAGCACTGCAAAGCTTGAGGATGTCGACCTTTTTCCCCGCTTTAAAGTGATGAGGCGCTGGCACGAAGTCGACCACATAGCGTTCCAGACGTTCGTGTCACCCGACGGACTGCACATGAACGACTGGAGCTACGGTTGCTTCGCCAAGGGTCTTGGCATAGCCATCGCCGAAGCCGCACAGCGGCCGGTTGTCTCAGCGAAGGCGTCGTCGCATCTGGTGCGCTGAGCGCCCGCGTTCTTTACCGCACCGCTTTGTTTTGATACGGCCCGCCGTGCAAGTCTGCTATTGGCCCAAAGCGGACTTTCCTTTACTGCGGGCACAACTTGTCGAGCGCCTGTATCGTCGAACTGATCTCCTGACCATCCTCGGACTGTGGGTCCACATTCTGAATCCCGTCCATCAAGGTGGCATATTCGGCGCCCATTTTTTTTACCAATTCGTCCTCTTTCAGAGACAGTTCCTCGAATTTCTTGGAGTCTCGCTTCTCGTTGGCTTTCTCCATTTCGTCACCGAGCTTGGCGATATCGCAAAAGGTCTGAAGCTTGGCCTTGTCGCTGCTGATTGCTTTAAAGACCTTTTGCGCGTCCTCCTTGGTCGGCTTCGCAGGGGTCGATTGTTGAGCGTGCGCACATACCGACGCGGCGGCGAGCACCAAAATGGTAGGTATCGGCTTCAGGTTCATGACGCAACACTCCACATTAAGTGCTCGTTAGTTTAGCCCGTGCGGGTGAGCCTGTCCCACGGCGCTCACCGGTGGGTTTCGCATATGGTACGGTATTCGCCCTGACCTTGACGTCCTGACATGACCGGCACCGCCGATATTTCCGTTCTTTATCAGGAGTTCATCGAAGCCTTGACCGAGGTTCTTGCGGAAAACTCGGTTGGCCCCGCTCGGCGCGGACGGCTTGCTCGGGCCCGTGCGGCTGTCAAAAAGCATCCCAAATATTCCGAGCATGAGTATTTTATTGCGGTCGAGACAGCATTCCAGAAATGGGAAGCCATCCAAAACGTTGGACGTTAGAAAAGCTTCGCGGCTGGCCTAGTACGCAAGTACGACATTGTCGTACACGGGCGGTAAAATGGGGCAAAATGAGCCGGAAATTGTGGATAAAAGTGATCAAGTGATTAATAAACCGAACATAGCGCCTCAGAGTCTGTCCCGTCGATTTTGTGTCGCTCCGATGATGGAATGGACTGATCGGCACTGCCGGTTCTTTCACCGGCTATTGTCGCTCCGCGCGCTGATTTATACCGAGATGCTGACCACTGGCGCCATACTACACGGCGATCGCGCTCGATTACTTGCGTTTGATCCATTCGAGCACCCGGTTGCACTCCAACTTGGTGGATGTGATCCGCAAGCGCTCGCACAGTCGGCACGTATTGGCGAGCAATATGGCTACGACGAAATCAATCTTAACGTTGGGTGTCCGTCAGATCGGGTGCAAGTTGGGCGGTTCGGTGCGTGTTTAATGGCGGAGCCGTCTCTGGTCGCCGATTGCGTTGCCGTCATGAAGGCAAATGTCAGAATTCCGGTGACGGTCAAATGCCGGAGTGGGATAGACGATCAGAATCCGGACGAAGCGCTTTTTGCATTCACGCGTACCGTAAAGGCGGCAGGGGTTGATGCCCTGATCGTGCACGCTCGAAAGGCTTGGCTGAAGGGACTATCACCGCGCGAGAATCGCGAAGTACCGCCGCTTGACTACGCGCTTGTCCATCGCCTCAAAGCGACACATCCCGACCTTGAAATCATACTCAACGGCGGCATCGCGTCTCTCGACCAGGCGCGAACTGAGCTCGGCGCGCTGGACGGGGTAATGATGGGCAGAGCGGCGTATCAAGGGCCGTGGCAATTGCTCAATGTGGATCCCGTGATTTTTGGTGAACCCGCACCATTCGCGTCTGCGAAAGACGCTGCGGTCGCGCTGATCCCTTATATCGAACGTCAGCTGACCAGT
The DNA here is from genome assembly GCA_051986235.1 of Pseudolabrys sp. GTDB lineage: Bacteria > Pseudomonadota > Alphaproteobacteria > Rhizobiales > Xanthobacteraceae > Pseudolabrys. The sequence goes on along the minus strand of JBPYDR010000025.1, from coordinate 65,974 downwards.
GGTGTGCGGCTGCACGCCGTCACACGCCACCTTCTTGGACTTTTCCGTGCGGTTCCTGGTGCGCGCGCGTTCCGGCGGCATCTGGCGACTGAAGCCGTCAAGCCGGGCGCCGGTTCAACCGTTCTCGCAGATGCGCTGGCGTTTGTGCTGGACAGGGACACCGAATTGGCGCACATCGCCGCCTGACGATTCCTCCCCGATGTGAAATTTTTCGGGCCATCATGATATTGGGACATCCGATCGGCGAGATCGCGCTTCTCGCGCTTTGGATCGCAGGCGCCGGCATCTTGGTGGGCGTCCTGGCCGGGCTTTTTGGCATCGGCGGCGGTGCTGTCATCGTGCCGGTCCTATACGAGGTGTTTCGGGTCCTCGGCGTTCCCGAAGATGTGCGTATACAGGCATGCATAGGCACTTCGCTGGCGATTATTGTGCCGACGACCATTCGTTCGTACATCGCGCACAAGAAAAAAGGCGCTGTGATCCCGCGAGTCGTGCGTGTCTGGGCATTGCCCGCAGTTCTGGGCGTCGCAACAGGCTCGGTCATCGCACACTACGCGCCGGCGCCGCTTTTCAAGATCGTATTCGTTATCTTCGCAACCTTGATTGCGCTTCGAATGCTGCTGGGAACTGAGCATTGGAATCTCGGCGATGAGTTGCCGGGACGTCCGTTGCTAACTTTTTACGGCTTTCTTACCGGATTGATTTCGTCACTTGTTGGAGTGAGTGGGGGGTCGGTCTCAAATGCAATTCTGACATTCTATGGACGGTCGATGCAGCAAGCGGTTGCGACCTCTTCAGGAGTAGGGGTGCCAATCACAATTGCTGGCACCATCGGATACATGCTCGCCGGGTGGCCTTACACGTCGCAGATGCCGCCGCTGTCTCTGGGCTTTGTGTCGTTGATTGGGTTTATATTCATGGCGCCGGTTTCGAGCTACACCGCGAGTTATGGTGTTCAATTGGCTCACTGGTTGCCGCAACGTAAGCTCGAGATTGCGTTCGCCGTTTTCCTGTTTTTGGTGTCGCTGCGCTTCGTTATCAGCTTGATTGTTTAACTGCACTACGGCGTCCCTCGCATCCGTAGTCTATCTCCGCGCACCTCCCAGCTTTGTAGCCGGTTGAGAAAGCTCATACCAAGCAAATTATTCTTGAGCTGGCCTGGCTGCACCACTAGCGCTGGGACCGATCGTTCGGTCAGGCCGCCGACAGCAACACGATCGAGTGTCACCGCGGCCGCTTTTGTCCGCCCGTTGGCAGTATCGACGGTGACCGTGTAATTCAGAACTTCGATCGGTAGACCAGCTGCCTTGGCGGCTTCTTGCGTCAGAACGACAGAACTGGCCCCGGTATCGAGTACCATTGGAACTCGCGTTCCGTTGATATGGGCGGCGACTGCAAAATCGCCCCCATGACCACGGACGACTTCGACGTTGCGGCCGTGACCGGCCACGTGACCAGGGACAAGCTCGGCCACGACGCGGTCGGCAACCTCCCGGAGCTCGAAGCGGTAGCTGTAACCGACGACAAGGAGCAGCCCGACGATGGCCCAGAACAGCGTTGCCTCGATAGCCTTCGAAAGCCGCTCGCGGAACAGCGTCAAGATCAAGCCGCCGAGGAAAGCCAGCAATATGATTTTCAAGGCAACCGAGCCGATGTCGTGGCGCAGCAGATTGGTGATGGCATCCTGATCGCGGCTTGCGATCAGGGCTGCCAACGAAACAGCTACGCCAAACAGTAGTGACCAGACGAGGCGGCGGCTCACGGCATCATCCCATCGCTCTTGCCGCATTGGCGCCTTTGCAGGCCGCAAGCCTGTCGGGCAACTCGCGCATCACCTGGGTGCGTTCTGAAGCGTCCATGGCAGTCCAGCGGGCGATTTCGTCGACCGTTCGACCACAGCCCAGGCAGAGCCCTGTCCGGGCATCGAGAGTACAAACCTTCACGCACGGCGTTTCAATCATGGGTTCGGTCAGAATCGGCTGCGACCATAGTCAGCGTGGGCAAGAATACAATTGCGCGATTGTCGCAAGGCTACAAATCCTAGGTGCCCGCACGGAACAGCGGTCTGCCGTCCAGCCGCCGTGTTTCATCCGAAGAAGGATCTAACTTGCCTTCAGGAGCTATTGAGGGGGCCTGTTCAGCTAATCTCACCCGCCAGGCGCTGGAGGAAACCTCGTGCATTGGACGCTCAAGGAACCGCCGGCACTTCGTGATCATTACGGCGTGGATGATGAGGACAGCGGCTGTCCATGTTCCGGCGGCGAAGACGCCGGTCCACAAGCTCGACATGAGCCCGACGGTTGCGACAAGAAGCAGGATTGTTAGGGAAGCTGAAATCCGGTTTTGCGCGTATTGGCGTAGCAGTTCGTGGACAAACGTCGGTCGGGTCCCACTGGACGATGTCAGCCTGCCACGCGCTTCGCGCACATGCCGGGCGGCGAGGCGCTGCTTCACCGAAGATGTGTCCGGGTGCAGCGCCGCAAGATCGAGTTGTTCGCCTGGGATCGACATCAATGGGCGCTAAACACTTGGAAAGACAGTCGGCAGCGTTGCGCAAAAACCTTAATACCGAGCTTAAGAGGGACCTAAAGAACCTGGTTAATGCTTGGTTAACTGCCCTTTGACAGCAGTTTTTCTCTGTGTTCGGTTTGATTGAGGGGCAAGCAAACCTGGGACGGGAGTGGCGAATGAAACTCTACGACAGCAAAGTCGCGCCAAACCCTCGCCGCACGCGCATTTTTCTTGCCGAAAAAGGCATCTCTCTCCCGACCGAACAGGTCGATATTGGGGCCATGCAGCACAAGACACCCGAATATGCGGCGATCAATCCGTTACAGCGAATGCCAGCCTTGGTACTCGACGACGGTACCATCATCACCGAATCGATCGCGATTTGTCGTTACTTCGAAATGATGCAACCAGACCCGCCATTGTTCGGGGTTGGGCCGAAAGATTCCGCGATTGTCGAAATGTGGAATCGCCGGGCAGAGATCAATTTTTTCTCCAACGTGGCAGCGGTTTTCCGCCACACACATCCTGCGATGAAAGAGCTCGAGATCCCGCAGGTACAGGCTTGGGCCGACGCGAACAGGCCCCGTGTAACGTGGTTCCTCGAAATGCTCGATCGTGAACTTGCCAAGCGAGAGTTTGTTTCCGGCGACCGCTACACGGTCGCCGATATCACCACGCAGGTCGCCCTGGATTTTATGAAGCCCGCGCGCCTTTCGATTCCCGAAGGCGCGGCCAACATCAAACGTTGGCACGCGGCCGTATCCGCTCGTCCGAGCGCGAAGGCATGATCCCGGTCGTCCGAGCGCGGATGAATCCTGCCAATCAACGATTGAGCAAGGCAATCAGGCTCGATGTGTCCCAGCGTTTGCCGCCCATCGCCTGAATCTCCGAATAGAATTGATCGACCAGCGCTGTAATTGGCAGCTGCGCGCCATTCTTGCGTGCCTCACCCAGGCAAATTCCAAGATCCTTGCGCATCCAATCAACTGCAAATCCGAAGTCGAATTTGCTCGCCGCCATCGTTTTGTAGCGATTTTCCATCTGCCAAGATTGCGCTGCGCCTTTGGAAATAGTGGCGATGAGCTTCTCGATATCCAGCCCCGACTTTTGGGCGAAATGCAGGCCTTCGGCCAAGCCCTGGACCAGTCCGGCAATGCAGATCTGATTGACCATCTTCGAGAGCTGTCCCGAGCCGGTAGATCCCATCAAATTACAAGCTCGTGCGTAAGCCGCGATTACCTTCTCGGCGCGCGAGAACGGTTCAGCATCTCCGCCGCACATCACGGTCAGAACGGCGTTTTCCGCGCCGGCCTGGCCACCGGAGACCGGGGCATCGATAAAATCAAAGCCGCCCTTTTTAGCGGCGGCATAAAGCTCACGTGCGATTTCGGCGGACGCCGTGGTGTGATCGACAAACACTTTGCCTTTGCGCATTCCGGCGAAGGCGCCGTTTGCACCCAGTGTCACTTCGCGCAGGTCGTTGTCGTTTCCGACGCAAGCCATGACAAAGTCCTGCCCTTCGGCTGCAGCTTTGGGGGTAGGGGCGGATTTCCCGCCATGTTGCTTGGCCCACTGCTCGGCCTTTGCGGCGGTCCGATTATATACGGTCACTTCGTGGCCACCTTTGTTCTTCAAATGCCCCGCCATGGGGTACCCCATCACGCCCAGGCCCAAAAACGCCACTTTCGCCATCATCGATCTCCTTCAAGAATATCCAACATCCCTTGGCCAGACGCCGCCGATGCCTATCTGCCAATAGGTCATTGCAGGGGCCGGTGCGTCAACAGGTCTGAGTCACGGAACACCGCATTGACCGTCACACGCTCATGCCTATGGTGGCGGCGGCGCAAAAGGCCCATTCGGACGGTTGACCATGACGGTGACGAAAGAACAGGTGCTCGCGGCATTGGCAAGAGTCCCGTCTCCAGGCGGAACGGCTTTGCCGGATGCGCGTGTGCTATCCGATGTTGTCGTTTCCGACGGGAAGGTCTTCTTTTCGTTGACTGTCGATGCCGCAACAGTGAAGGCTTGGGAGCCTGTGCGCGAAGCGGCCGAAAAGGCCGTGCGCAGTATCCCCGGTGTGCAGTCGGCCCTTGTGGCACTTACTGCGGAACGCAGTCCGGGTTCAGCCGCTGCTGGATCTCGACCCGCGAGCTCACCGCGAGCCAGTCAAGCTGCCCATCCAGCCGACAAGGTGCAGCCGGGTATTCCCGGCGTTGATGCCGTCGTTGCCGTCGCCTCGGGCAAGGGCGGCGTCGGAAAATCGACCACGGCCGTCAATCTGGCACTCGGACTGCGTGATCTTGGAATGAAAGTGGGCATGCTCGACGCCGACATTTACGGGCCGTCGTTGCCAAAATTGCTGGCCATCAAGGAGAAGCCCGAAACCATCGGGGGCACACGGCTCAAACCAATCCAGCGCTATGGCCTCACGGTGATGTCGATAGGCTTCCTGATCGACGAAGAAACGCCGATGATCTGGCGCGGCCCGATGGTGATGTCGGCCATCACCCAAATGCTGCGCGAAGTAGAGTGGGGAAAGCTCGACATCATGGTCGTCGACATGCCTCCCGGTACCGGTGACGCGCAGCTTACAATGGCGCAGCAGGTGCCTCTCAAGGGCGCGGTGATTGTCTCTACGCCACAGGATCTAGCTTTGATCGATGCACGGCGCGGGGTTTCGATGTTCAAGCGCGTGAATGTTCCTGTGCTCGGCGTTGTTGAGAATATGAGTTATTTCCTTTGCCCGAGTTGCGGAACACGATCCGATATTTTTGCGCACGGTGGGGCCCGGCATGAGGCGGAACGCCTTGACGTACCCTTCCTCGGCGAGGTGCCTCTGCACATGACGATACGCGAGAAATCGGATGCCGGGCTTCCGGTAGTTGCAACCGCCCCCGACAGCGAGCATGCGCGAATTTATCGCGATATCGCGAGCAAGGTCCTTGCTCAGCTCAAGGGTGGGGCGGGCGGAAAGGCCGCTCCCAAGATCGTAATAGAGGCCTAGTCCGGTGTCGCCGGGACGAAAGAACTAGGCGATTTGCCAGTTAGCGCCTTGCGCGCTATGCGGTCGGGCATCATGGTAAGGGCCTCCCGGACGTATTCACTAAGGGGCGAAGGTTGAAACGTCAGGGCGCACGATGGAGGAACAGATGAAACGACGACAATTTCTCACTGCAATGGGTGCCGGCGCTGCCGCCACCGTGATCGCCGCCCCGGCTATCGCGCAATCCTCGCCGACTCTCAAGTGGCGGTTGACCGCCAGCTGGCCCAAGTCGCTCGATACGTTGTTCGGTGCTTGTGAAACGTTCTCAAAATTTGTTTCCGAAGCAACTGACGGGAAATTCCAGATTCAAACTTTCGCTGCCGGAGAGATCGTTCCGGGCTTGCAGGTGCTCGATGCCGTACAGAACGGCACCGTCGAAATGGGGCACAGCGCGCAATACTACTATATCGGTAAGGATCCGACCTGGGCGCTGTTCTGTGCGGTGCCGTTCGGGCTTAATACGCGCCAACAGAATGCTTGGTTCTACGCGGGTGACGGTCAGAAATTGATCGATGAGTTTGCGGCCACTTCCAACACAAAGTGCCTGCTGATGGGGAATACCGGCTGTCAGATGGGCGGGTGGTTCAACAAGGAAATCAAGGAGCCCGGAGACTTCAGAGGTCTCAAGATGCGCATCGGTGGTTGGGCCGGAAAAACGCTCGGCAAGCTCGGTGTCGTCGCGCAACAGATTGCTGGCGGTGACATCTACCCGGCACTGGAGAAGGGCACGATCGATGCCGCCGAATGGGTGGGTCCTTATGATGACGAGAAGCTCGGCTTCTATAAGGTCGCAAAATATTATTACTATCCCGGTTGGTGGGAAGGCGGCACGACCAATCACCTGATCATCAATTTGCCAAAGTGGAACGAGCTTCCGAAGTCGTATCAGGCGATCGTGCAGGCGGCGGCCGGCTATGCCAACGTGGAAGAGACGGCATCTTATGACGCCCGTAATCCGGCCGCGCTCAAGCGGCTCGTTGCTAACGGCACCCAGCTGCGGCCCTTCAGTCAGTCGGTCATGGAAGCCTGCCTCAAGGCGTCGAATGAGGTGAACGCGGAAACCTCGGCAACGAATCCGGCCTACAAAAAAGTGCTGGAATCGATGGAAGCCTTCAAGAACGACGAGTATCTATGGTGGCAAGTGGCCGAATACGCCTTTGACTCCTTTATGATCCGCGCACGAGCGCGGGGCTAATCCGAAAAGGGCCGGGAAACCGGCCCTTTTTGTTAGGCGGCCTTCACACGACCTACTTTTCAGTCTTTTCGAACCGGTGCACACTGGTTTCAGGTGCACGGGCCCTCCGCGTCCGCGGTTAGGGCCTGAGGCTCCAAATATAGTCAAAATGCACACCGGAAAAATCCGGAAGGGCGCAAAAGGGGGAGGAAAATGAAACGACGACAATTCCTGAAGGCGGCTGGCCTCGGAATGGCCGCTAGTGCGGTTGCCGCGCCGGCGATTGCTCAATCGCTGCCGGAAGTCAAATGGCGCATGACCGCGAGTTGGCCGAAGTCGCTTGATACGCTGTGGGGTGGCTGCGAAATCATGGCGAAAGCGGTCGCAGAAGCAACCGACAACAAATTCCAGATTCAGACTTTCGCTGCAGGAGAAATCGTCCCGGGCTTGCAAGCGCTTGATGCGGCCTCGGCAGGCAATGTCGAGATCGGCCACACTGCGTCTTATTATTATTTCGGCAAGGACCCGACCTTCGCCTTCGGGACCTCGGTAGCGTTCGGACCGAACCAGCGCTTGAACCAGGGCTGGTACACGCTCGGCGGCGGAAAGGAAGTGCTCAACGAGTTCTTCAAGAAATACAACGTGCACTCTCTTCTAGTCGGAAACACCGGCTGTCAAATGGGCGGCTGGTTTCGCAAGGAGATCAATACACTCGACGACCTGAAGGGTCTGAAGATGCGTATCGGCGGATTCCCCGGGCGCGTGCTGCAGAAGCTGGGCGGTGTACCGCAACAGATCGCCGGCGGTGATATTTATCCCGCGCTCGAAAAAGGCACTCTTGATGCCTGCGAGTGGGTTGGTCCTTACGACGATGAGAAGCTGGGCTTCTATAAGATCGCGCCGCACTACTACTATCCGGGATGGTGGGAAGGCGGCTCAATGATTTTCGGCTTCGTCAATCTGGACAAGTGGAACTCGCTGCCAAAGAACTATCAGGCCGTTCTTGAACAAGCGGGGTCTTTCGCCAACATTTGGATGGTGGCGCAATACGACAAGCTCAATCCCGAGGCCTTGCGGAAACTTCTCGCCGCCGGCACCAAACTGCACGCCTTCTCTCCGCCGATCATGGAAGCAAGCTTTAACGCTGCCATGGAATTGCATGGCGAGATCGCGAAAGAAAATGCAAGTTTCAAGAAGGTGAACGACTCGATGATGGAGTTCACGCGTAACGGATACCAGTGGTTCCAGGTGGCCGAACTCGCCTACGACACGTTCATGATCCGCAAATCGCGCGGCTAATAGCAAAACATGCAAATGCAAAAGCCCCGGAGCGAAAGCTCCAGGGCTTTTTTGCTTTCCGTTTAGACATCAGCGCTTCGGCATGTCGAAATTGAGCGGCGGCGCCATATCCGGTAACTCGATGTCGATCTTGACCTTGGAGGGGTCGACCTTGGTGGACTTATCGATGAAATAGGTCACGGATTGTGGCCAAAAGATAACAATGCAGACGAGTATGACCATCGTCCCGATCCAGGGGATCGCTCCCCAGTATATCTCGGATGTCTTGATCGATTTCGGTGCGATGCCGCGTAGGTAGAACAGCGCAAACCCAAAAGGCGGATGCATGAAGCTCGTCTGTATGTTGGCGCAGATCAGTACCCCGAACCAGATCAGATCGATGCCGAGCTTGTCGGCGGCTGGTGCCAGCAGCGGAATAATGATGAAGGCGATCTCGAAGAAGTCGAGGAAGAATGCGATGACGAAAATGAAAGCGTTCGCAAAAAGCAGGAAGCCGAGTTGTCCTCCGGGCAGCGAGGTCAGGAGGTCTTCAATCCATACTTTGCCACCGACACCCTGGAAGACGAGACTGAATACACGTGCGCCGATCAGGATGTAGACCACCATCGCCGTGATCCGCATCGTCGACGCCATGCCCTGATAGAGAAGCGGCCACGTCAGCGTGCCGTAGGAGAATGCAAGTGCCAGCGCGCCGATCACGCCCATGGCTCCGGCTTCGGTCGGCGTTGCGAGGCCCATGAAGATCGTACCGAGCACAAGAAAGATCAGACCGAGGGAAGGGACCATGCCGCGCATGCACCGTTTCCAAAGGGCCCAGCCCTGCAACGTGCGCGTCTCTTTCGGAAGAGCAGGGACGGTTTCTGGCCAGATGATGCTGACAATCAGCACCCAACCGCAGAACAACAACACTTGAATGACGCTTGGACCAATAGCGCCGGCGTACATATCGCCGACAGATCGGCCCATCTGGTCCGCGAGCACAACGAGCACCAGCGAGGGGGGGATAAGTTGCGTAATCGTTCCTGATGCGGCGATCACGCCCATGGTATGCCGGACCGAGTAACCGTATTTCAGCATGGGGGTCATGGAAATCACGCCCATGGCGATGACCGAGGCAGCGACAGTACCCGTGATGGCGCCCAGAACCGCGCCCACAAAAATCACTGCATATGAAAGTCCGCCTCGGACTGGTCCGAAAAGCTGGCCGAAGGAATCGAGCAAATCCTCCGCCAAACCGCAGCGCTCGAGGATTGCGCCCATGAAGGTGAAGAACGGGATCGCAAGCAGCAAATCGTTCGAGATGATTCCGAATAATTGATAGGTGAGGTTGCCGAGAAAATCCGGACGGATCAGACCGGATTCGATACCGAGAAAGCCAAAAAACAGACCGGTCGCTGCCAGTGAAAATGCCGCCGGATATCCGATAAGCATGAAAAGAATCATGCCTACGAACATCAGAGGTGCGAGATGTTCGGTGATCCAGCTCATTGCAGCGGCTTTTCGTATGTAAAGTCGGCGTCGATTGCATGCTCAAGCGCCGCCACACGCTTGATAATCTCAGAGATGCCTTGAAGCGCCATCAAAAAGAAACCGACCGGCAGAAGTAACTTCACCGGCCAGCGCAGCAAGCCGCCCGCGTTGGATGACGCTTCATTGATGTTCCAGGATTCAACGAACCACGGCCAAGTGAAATAAGTCAGGATCACGCAGATTGGCAGGAGGAACAAAACTCCCCCGACGATGTCGATCCAGATCCGCGTCCGTTCGGACACCATGCCGTACACAAGATCCACGCGCACATGCTCATTCATCTTGAGTGTGTAAGGCCCACCAAGAAGAACCATCCCGGCGAACATGTACCACTGGATTTCGAGCCAGCCATTTGAGCTTTCGCTGAACACATAACGGCTCGCGGCATTGCCGGCGCTGATCACAGCGGCCAGCAAGACCAGCCAATTCGCGACAACGGCCAATTGGGTATTTAGCCAGTCGATTCCTCGACTGAGTGAAAGTAGAACCTTCACACCCTCTCCCCACAGAGGCTTGGGATGTTTCCCCGACCCCCAGATCGTGTCCCCCGGACCTCGGTCCTGCCAACGCGCAGTGCCAAGACCTCCACCTTAATCCGATGCTGGCATAAGGCGTCAATGGAGAAATTGGTCGCACGATGGGCCGAGGCCGAACCCCACGCTAACAAGCTATACGGCCTCGTTTAGCCGGGGAAAGACAGTGAAAATGAATGGGGCCTGGCCTATACCGACGGGCGGCTCGTGGCTTTATCCACCGGTCGTGCTCATGTGGCGCCGCAACGCCGGCTTCTGATGGCGACGGTCAATCACGAAATCATGGCCTTTGGGCTTGCGCATGATCGCCTCGTCGATTGCCCGGTTCAAGAACTCGTCGTTTTCCGAGGCGCGCAGCGTACGTCGCAGGTCAGCCGCATCATCCTGACCGAGACACATGTAAAGAGTTCCAGTGCACGTGAGCCGGACGCGATTGCATGACTCACAGAAATTGTGTGTGAGAGGCGTAATGAAACCCAGCCGCCCACCGGTTTCCTTCACGCGCACGTAGCGGGCAGGGCCACCAGTACGATAATCGATATCTTCAAGCGTATAGCTCTCGGCCAGTCGCGATCTTACGATCGATAGCGGGAGATACTGATCGAGTCTCGACTCATCTACATCGCCGAGTGGCATGACTTCGATTACGGTGAAGTCCATGCCGCCTCCGTGACTCCATTCAAGTAGATCGGCAATTTCATCCTCATTCACGCCCTTGAGAGCTACCGCATTGATTTTGACCTGCAAGCCTGCTGTCTGCGCTGCATCGATTCCGGCAATCACTTTGTTTAAATCGCCCCAGCGGGTAATGGCGCGAAACTTTTCAGGGTCAAGTGTATCGAGCGAGACATTGACACGATCGATGCCGCACGCCTTCAGCTCGGAAGCGTAGGTCTGTAACTGCGAGCCGTTCGTCGTCAACGTCAGTTCCTCAAGCGCGCCGCTTGCCAGATGGCGCGATAAGGAGTGGACCAAAGTCATAATTCCCCGACGCACCAGCGGTTCGCCGCCGGTCAGCCGCAACTTGGTAACGCCTTTCGCGATAAATGCGCTACAGAGGCGATCGAGTTCCTCAAGACTCAACAGATCGGCCTTGGGCAGGAACGTCATATGTTCCGCCATGCAGTAAACGCAACGGAAATCGCATCGATCAGTGACCGATACGCGCAAATACGTGATGGCGCGCTGGAATGGGTCAATCAGAGCCCGCGGTTTCTGCCCGGGGCGATCAATTTCAATTGTCGAAGCGGAGCTGACCACTATTGCCATCCATTGCCCGCGCGGCCGATCCCTGGCTTGCAACCTTACATATAGGAATTCTGCCCGATATTGGCCAGCGTCGGCAATCGGAGCAAGTTCTCGCGATTTACGCCGAAACGTCGCGCCGATTTATTGGCGTACGACCGGCGGATTTGTCGGCCAAGGTGATGATGGGGCCTGAGCCGGCGCGGCCGTCATGGGTGGAGGGGGTGGCGGAGCCGCCGTAGTCTTGGGCCGCGTAGCCGGCTTCTTTGTCGCGGGTTTGGTCGACTTTTTTGCCGTCGATGGCGCCCCCGGCGACAATTCAACAAGCACCGGGTTGGGACGCAGCCTCGGCGGTTCACCGGTCGCTGTGGTCGCCTCAAGCTTTTCTGTTTCCGGCTGGTAGCCGTTGAGGGTGAAGGTTATCGACGCCGAGGCGTCGACCGGCAGCGCGAGCGAGCACGGAGTACGACAGGTTTGTCCGTTGGAAGCCTTTGCTTCGGCGCCCGGTGGTTCGGATTCGAGACTTACTGTGTCCAGGAAAGGCCCCGATTTGAATCCCGCCATGTCAGATGAACACGCGGCGAGCGCAGCGGCACTGCCGATAACTGCAAGAAATCGGTAGATCATGTCAGACAATCCCGCTCAAGCGGCATAGCACCGCTCGCCCCAAAGCAAGGATACGAGCGTCGTCGCGCGCGCGCAACATGGGGTAGCCGTTTTTTCTCGTACCACGCCAGGATCAGCTGGGCACCAGAGCGTCAAATATTCTGCGCAACAGCCGCAACCGACATGGGCAGCTGCGCGAAACTGCTGATGGTCCGGTCAGGTCCGAACTCCGCCACCGGACGCTCGCTGTAACCGAAGTCGACCGCAATGACTGGAATGCCTGCCGCGCGCGCAGTGTGAATATCGACAATTGAGTCGCCGATCATGATGGCCCGTTCTAGCGTTCCGCCGGCCCGCGTCACCGTGCGACGCAGAATTTCCGGATCAGGCTTTTCGATTCCGAAGGTATCCGGCCCGCAGATTGCGACAAACCGCTCAGCGAGGTCGTGGTGCTTTAGAAGGTCTGTCGAAAGCCGCTCAATCTTGTTCGTGCACACTGCAAATTGATAGCCACGTTCCGAAAGCGCATCGAGCGTATCGGTCACTCCTGGAAAAGGCTGCGAGCATTCAGTGAGGTGCTCGCTGTAATACGCGATGAAATCCGCAAACAATTCTTCGAGCCGCGGCGCCGGACAGGGGCGCCCTTCGGCTTCAAGCCCGCGAGCAATCATGGCCTTCGCACCGCCGCCGACCAGATTTCGCGCTGCCTCGTAGGCCAGAGGCGACAATCCCTCCCGCGTCAGAATGATGTTGAGAGTCGCGACGAGATCGGGCGCGGTGTCGATTAATGTGCCATCAAGGTCAAAAACGATAGTAGGACCGGACATACTCGATCGCTATCCTTCGTTCGCTAGCGTTGCAAGTCTCGATTTACCAACACGATGGATACGGAAAATTTCGGCTATTCACGAGAGGCGATCGAGGTTAGATAGACGTTACATCGCCAAGGTCAATCGATGCTCGACTGTCTAGCCGGTACCTATGAACGCCGACGCCCAGAAACGCGCTGCCGCTGCACAAGCTGTTGAGTTTGTGCGATCGGGCATGCGTCTTGGACTTGGGACTGGATCAACAGCGAAGCATTTCGTCGAGCTGATCGGCGAACGAGTGCGCTGCGGCCTTGATATCGTCGCGGTACCGACTTCGGATACGACTTTTGCCGACGCAAGACGCTGCGGAATCATGCTTACGACGTTGGACGAGGTACCTGAGCTAGATCTCACCGTAGATGGCGCTGACGAAATCGGTCCCGACCTTTGCCTGATCAAGGGCGGCGGCGGTGCGCTTTTGCGGGAGAAGATCGTCGCGGCAGCCTCTACCCGCATGATTGTGATCGCCGATCAAAGCAAGACCGTTGACGTCCTCGGTCGGTTTCCGCTGCCGATTGAAGTTGTTTCATTTGGCTTGGCGGCCACCCGTCGTGCGCTCGAAAAGGCAATCGGGTCAGTTCAGCGCCTCGGTCCGCTGACGCTCCGTCGGAACAAGGACGGACATGCTTTTGTCACGGATGGTGGTCACTGGATTCTAGACGCCGCGCTAGCCAGGATTGACGACCCGGCTTCTTTGGCGCATGCGATTTCGGGCGTTCCTGGCGTTGTAGAGCATGGCCTGTTTATCGGCCTCGCGCACAAGGCCATAGTTGCCGGTCCCGACGGCGTGACGATCATCGAACGATCGTGATATCTCTAGCTAAATGGAGTTTTCTAATGCGTGTCATTGAGGCCATCAAAAACGGCGCCAGACCGGCCGCGCTGGCGATATTGTTGGCCACAGTCGGGCCGGCTGCGAACGCACAACAACAGCCATCGGCGGCCGCTATGTCCACCGCGAAAGAACTGATTGCGGTCGCTGGCGCGACGAGCCTATTCAGCCCGCTGATCGCGGGCGTTGTTGAGCAGGCGAAAGTTCTGTATCTGCAGCAGGATCCGAGCCTGGCCAAGGACCTGAACGAGATTTCGGCTCAGCTGCGTACCGAACTCCAGCCGCGCTTTTCGGAACTGAATGACGAGGTCGCGCGCCTGTACGCTACAAATTTTTCAGAGCAAGAACTCAAGGAAATTCTCGCCTTTTACAAGACTCCTTCCGGGATAAAGCTTTTGACCGAGCAACCCAAGGTGGTCGACGCGAGCATGAAGTTTGCGCAGGATTGGGCAAATAGACTTTCCGATCAAGTCGTCGCAAAGATGCGCGACGAATTGAAAAAGAGAGGCCACGCGCTTTAATGGAGAAGTGCGCGCTCAGCTGGCGGTCCTCGCCAGTGTAATGGGGCGACGGATGGCCGATCACGACGTCGACCTGTTTGTCATCGGAGCCGGATCTGGCGGCGTGCGGGCCGCGCGAATCGCTGCAAGCTATGGCGCACAAGTGATGATTGCCGAAGAGTATCGGGTTGGCGGCACATGCGTCATCCGCGGCTGTGTTCCAAAGAAGCTACTGGTCTACGCGTCGCGGTTCTTCGGTGAATTTGAAGATGCCGCAGGTTACGGCTGGACTGTGGGACAGCCGAAATTTGACTGGCCGGCTCTCATCGCCAACAAGGACCGAGAAATCGCTCGACTTGAAGCTGCGTACACAATGACGTTGGAGCGCTTCGATGTCGGCCTCATAAAGGGCCGGGCCACGCTGGAAGATGCTCATACTGTGCGGTTAGCCACCGGGGCCCGTGTTCGCGCAGAGACGATACTGATCTCGACCGGGGCTTGGCCGCATATGGGACCAAAAATTCCTGGCCGCGAGCACGCAATCTCGTCCAACGAGGCGTTTCATTTGCCGGAGTTGCCAAAACGCATTCTCATCCACGGCGGCGGCTACATCGCCGTAGAATTCGCCTGTATTTTCGCCGGTCTTGGTTCCGAGGTTACGTTGGTCTGCCGCAGCGTGAACATTCTGCGGGGTTTTGACGATGACATTCGTGAGCACCTGCGGAACGAAATGGGCTCACGCGGAATCACTGTAGTATCCGACCATACCGTCGCCCGGATCGATAAGTCCGGCGACGAGTACGTGACGCATCTGCATGACGGAATGGAAGTGGCCACCGACAAGGTGATGTTTGCCCTCGGGCGGCAACCGAACGTCACAGGGCTCGGCCTCGAGGCCAGCAACGTCCGCATTCATGAACATGGCGGCATCGAAGTGGATGCCTACTCGCAGACCTCAGTCGCGAACATTTATGCGGTCGGTGACGTGACCAACCGGGTCAATCTTACACCTGTGGCGATCCGGGAAGGTCACGCGTTCGCCGATACCGTCTACGGCGGAAAACCGACGCCGGTAGACCACACCAATGTGCCGACAGCTGTTTTTTCCGAGCCCGAAATCGGCGTCGTGGGATTGACCGAGACGCAAGCTCGCGAACGACTGGACAAAGTCGATGTTTACAAAACCACTTTCCGCCCTATGAAGGCGACGCTTTCCGGCCGCAATACGCGTTCATTCATGAAACTCCTGGTGGACGGGATCACCGAGCGCGTCGTGGGTTGCCACATTATCGGACCGGACGCGGCCGAACTGATTCAGATCGTGGGAATTGCGGTGAAGATGGGCGCCACAAAAAGGGACTTTGACGCGACCATGGCCGTCCACCCGACAGCCGCGGAGGAGCTTGTGACCATGCGCGAAAAGGCCCTGAGCTACGGCCGAGCGGCGGCCGAGTAAGCCCAAAAATAACCGAATCCGCCAGAAAGAGTGGCTTGCCAAGGCCACGGTCGTGTATAACGCCGGCCAAATTCTGGAGTAGCGAGATGGCCGAGCGGTGGACGCCGGACAGTTGGCGCACGAAGCCAATTCAGCAGGTTCCGGATTATCCGGACCGGCAGGCGTTGCTTGACGTCGAAAAACAGCTTGCGACTTTTCCTCCACTTGTATTTGCGGGCGAGGCGCGCAACCTGAAAAAGCAGCTGGCGCGAGTCGCAAAGGGTGAAGCTTTCCTGCTGCAGGGCGGAGACTGCGCAGAAAGTTTTGCCGAGCACGGTGCAAACAATATCCGCGATTTTTTCCGCATGTTCCTGCAGATGGCGGTCGTGCTGACCTATGCGGCAGCTTCGCCGGTGGTGAAAGTCGGTCGCATTGCCGGCCAGTTTGCAAAACCGCGCTCCTCTCCGAGCGAGAAGCGCGATGGTAAAGAACTGCCCAGCTATCGCGGCGACATTATAAACGACATCGCTTTCACCGAAGATGCTCGACGACCTGACCCGCGTCGGCAAATCGAAGCATACAGGCAATCGGCTGCGACGCTCAATCTGCTCCGCGCTTTTGCACAAGGTGGCTATGCCAATCTTGGCAGCGTTCGTCAGTGGATGCTTGGTTTCGTCAAGGACAGCCCGCAGTCGAGACGTTACGTCGAACTTTCCGATCGCATCTCCGAAGCTCTTGGCTTCATGCAGGCCTGCGGCCTCGACCTTGAGAGTCATCCGGAGCTGCGAACGACCGATTTCTACACGAGCCACGAGGCGCTTTTGCTCGGCTTTGAGGAGTCGTTAACGCGAGTCGATTCAACCACGGGCGATTGGTACGCAACGTCCGGTCACATGCTGTGGATCGGTGATCGTACGCGGCAATTTGATCATGGTCACATTGAATATGCGCGCGGCATCAAGAATCCGATCGGTCTGAAATGTGGCCCCTCACTCAAGGCGGACGATCTGCTGCGGCTGATTGATATTCTCAACCCGGACAACGAAGCCGGGCGTTTAACACTGATCGGTCGCTTTGGAGCGGAGAAAGTCGGTGAGTATCTCCCGACTCTTGTTCGTGCGGTAAAGCGCGAGGGCAGAGTCGTGTTGTGGTCGTGCGATCCAATGCATGGCAATACGATCACATCGGCGACCGGCTATAAGACCCGGCCGTTCGATCTGATCTTGGAAGAGGTTCGTGGATTCTTCGAGATTCATCAGGCCGAAGGGACGTATGCCGGAGGCGTGCATCTTGAAATGACAGGCCAGAATGTAACTGAATGCACCGGTGGGGCGCGCGCTATCACCGAAGCTGATCTCAACGACCGTTACCATACGGTCTGTGACCCGCGGCTCAACGCTGAACAGGCGATTGATCTTGCTTTCCTGTTGGCTGGGTTACTGAAGAAAGAACGATTGGTGCTGGTCAAGCCGATTCCGGCTGTGGCAGGCCTCTAGAGCCGGAAGTATTTCCTCCAGTTTGGTGTTAGTGTCGGCAAGACTAGCGGCGGCTCGGCGCGACTGGCACTTGGCAACAAATATATCCGAGCAGGGGAGGCGACATGACAAGCTTGCGTTGGCGGCCTGCGAAGCTCGGCTTCGCGCTGGCCCTAGTGCCGTTACTAACTGTTGGTGCCACTGCGCAGATTTTAGTATCTGCGAATGACAACAAGGCCGTATTAGTTAATGGCGCAAATGTTGTACCTGCCAACCCGGCTGCGGACACCGTCAGCATCATAGATCTGGGTGTTTCTCCGCCCAGCGCCAGAACCTTCAAGTAACGATCTTGTGGGGGTAGACCTGCAGGACTGCCCATTGATCGGCGGGCCGGCAAAGCGCTAGAGGTTTGCCATGAGTACGCGCCCCACAGACAAACTCGCGATCACGATCGCACAGCTCAACTCAACGGTCGGTGATATTTTTGGCAATGCCGAAAAGGTCAGACGCGCACGAGCCGCGGCCGGTAACGCGGATCTGGTGGTCTTTCCCGAGTTGTTCATTGCGGGTTATCCACCAGAGGACCTGGTGCTTAAACCGGCTTTTCAAGCCGGATGCCGCGCGGCAATCGAGACGCTTGCGCGTGAAACCGCCTCGCCGGGTCCGGCGCTCTTGGTTGGAACGCCGTGGCTCGATAGCGGAAGGCTTTATAACGCTGTCGCGTTGCTCGACGGCGGTTCGATCGCAGCGCTGCGTTACAAGGTCGACCTTCCGAACTACGGAGTGTTCGATGAAAAACGGGTATTTGCCTCCGGTCCGATGCCGGGGCCCGTAAGCTTCCGTGGCGTGCGCCTGGGAATTCCGATTTGCGAAGATATTTGGGGCGCGGAAGTCGTTGAGTGCCTGGCGGAAACCGGAGCCGAGATGTTGCTGGTGCCCAACGGATCACCCTATTGGCGGCAGAAGGGTGACGTGCGGCTCAATATCGCGGTTGCGCGAGTTTCCGAGCAGGGACTACCGACCATTTACGTCAATCAGGTCGGTGGCCAGGACGAGCTCGTGTTCGACGGGGTGTCATTTGGCCTACACGCTGATTGTTCGTTAGCCTTCCAGCTTGGCGGATTCCAGGAAGCAACCGTCACTACAAATTGGGTGCGTCGCAACGGAACCTGGCGTTGCGAAAACGGCCCGGTGGTAGATGGCGTCGAGGCGGATCGTGCCGACTACACTGCGTGCGTGTTGGGTCTTCGCGACTACGTGAACAAGAACGGTTTTCCGGGTGTCGTGCTGGGTTTGTCGGGAGGCATTGATTCCGCGATATGCACAGCGATGGCGGTTGATGCCTTGGGTAAGGACCGCGTGCGCTGTTTGATGCTGCCCTACAGGTTCACCTCTCAGACGTCCCTCGACGACGCCGCTGCTTGTGCCAAGGCGCTCGGCGTGCGTTACGAAATTCTGCCAATCGCATCGGCAGTCGAAGGTTTCGAAGGCGCGCTGAAGCCGGTTTTTTCCGGTGTGCCACGGGATGTCACTGAAGAAAATTTGCAAGCACGCGCACGCGGCACCATCTTGATGGCGATTTCCAATAAATTCAATCTGATGGTGGTGACGACTGGAAACAAGTCGGAGATGTCGGTTGGCTACGCAACCCTCTATGGCGACATGAACGGCGGGTTCAACCCGATCAAGGATCTTTACAAGACCGAAGTGTTCCGACTGGCCCGACTGCGGAACAGCTGGAAGCCGCTTGAAGCCAAAGGCCCGGACGGACCGGTCATTCCGGAAAATATCATTGTAAGGCCACCGACCGCGGAACTACGGGAAAACCAGAAAGACGAGGATTCGTTACCCCCTTATTCCGTACTCGATGCGGTTTTGGAGCGTCTGGTGGAGCGTGAGGAGCCGATATCGGCAATTGTCGATGCGGGGTTTGATCGCGACACGGTCACGCGCGTTGAACGCATGATCAACACCGCGGAATACAAAAGGCGCCAAGCCGCTCCGGGAGTAAAAGTGACACTCAAAAATTTCGGTCGCGATCGGCGCTACCCGATAACAAACCGTTTCCGCGATTCGGGAACGCCGATGCCGGCGCCCGATATTTCGTTGATTACGGGCAAGCCAACAAAGTCAGAAGCATTCGATTATTGAGAGCGTTCGCTTCACCGCGCTGGCCAGAAAGTTGGGCCAACGGTGCGTACGTTGCGTTTCGTTGGATCTGTCTGGCCCGATGCTTCGGCGTTCGGCGCAGCCGCCGGTACGGTTGCCGGCGCGGCTGTGCGCTGGTCCTGTCGGATCGGCTTGCCGTCGACGCGCGGTTGCGACAACTGCTTGGCGTTCTGCTCGGTGACGACGACGTCGCCGGGTACGACCGTATCGTCCGGACCGATCGCTTTCAGAGTCTGTGCCCAACTTTCACCTGGCCTGCGACAACTGCACTCTGGGCTCATGGATTTGCGGTACTGAAAAGCAGTCGGCAATTCTGAGTACGGCCGCCCGTTGAGGGAGACTGCCTGTGCCATTTCCTCGCCCGGATTATGATAGGTATAGAGCGACACCTCAGAGGCCGGACACATGCGCTGACAGGCCATTTCGTCATCACGGAATCGATCCGGCGAAGTTGAGTAGGAAATCGGGAAATAGAACCCGTCGCATGTGCGTACGCAGACCGTGCGAAACGTCCCACTCATCGGGCCGAGCGGGGTTGAGACCACACTGCCGCCGCCATTGTCGCCAAACAAACGATCCCAAAAGCCTCCTTGCTGCCCGGCAAGAGCCGCGGCGCGATATTGCGGTCCGCATCCGTTGTCGCCCAGAGCGATGAGCAATCCTCTGCGTTGCGCAGCGCGCTCTGCGGTACCACCATTGAGGCGCTCCAGGTCGTTCCGCATGCGCTCGAGCGCATTGCGCTGCTGACCAATCTGCCTAAGGATTCCACCGCATTGCGGCGGCGGATTACTGAAGATCGAGAAAAACCCGGACGCTTCGCAACCAATGCGGCGCGACTGAGCTACCATCCGATCGACTTCGAACTGTTGGCGATTGACCATCTCCTCTGTGCGGCGGATCTGTTCGACCCGTGCGGGATCAGTATTGCCCCTGTCGAGACTTGCGAGTTGTGCTTCAAGCCGCGGACAGATCGGATTCGACGACTGTGCGTGGGCCGCGCCAAAGGTCAACGAAGCTGCGACAAGCGTGCCGGCGAAGTTGCGGAATGATTCCGTCATGCGCGGGCACTTTAGTCCGAAATTCATGCTGGATCGAGCCTCGCAATCAATGCGCTCTTGCGACTTCAGAACGCAGGTTCCAGAGAACGCCGGACACAATTATTAACGCTCCGAGTAACACAAAAACGTCGAGTCGTTCACCATAAAAAGCCCAGCCGACCACTGCGATGAGCGGGATGCGCATGAAATCAAGCGGCACCACCAAAGTGGCGTCTCCAGCGCGGAAAGCGTTGCTTAGACAATAGTGTGACGTAAGTCCGGCCGTTCCAACGCCGATGGCGGGCATGAGGTGGCGGACATCGAGACTCAGAAATGCCGCCGGGTTACTCCCGATCAACGAGAGGGGGAATTGAATGACGGCCATCCAGAAAATTATGGCAAATGTAGTTTCCGTTGCCGTGAGCTTCTTAGTGGTAATCATGGTGATGGCGTAACCAAACGCTGCCAACAGAACCAGAATCGCTGCGGGGTTAAAGCTAGCGACACCCGGCCTCAGGATGACAAGCACGCCGACCAAACCGAGCACCACCACCCCGAGACGGCTTAGGGTCATGCGTTCGTGCAAGAACCAGACAGCAAGCACGGCCGTCCACGCTGGCATCGTGAACTCCAGCGCAAATACAGTAGCAAGTGGCAGCATCGTGAGACTCAATGCCCATGAAAATTGTGATGCGTAGTGTACCGTGTTCCTCAAGAGGTGAAGGCCCATTCGCCGTGGCACGACGTGTAGACGCAAATCTCGCCACACTGCCAACAGTGTCAGCATGAACAGCAGGGCGACGCCACTGCGAATGGCGAGGATCTCAAAAATGTTCAGGCCGGCGCGAGATAGTTCGCGGATCGACACGGCCATGATCGAAAAAGAAAGTAATGCACCCAACATCCAGAGAACGACGCGTGCGAGCTTATGAGTGGTCACGGCAGTTCGCTGAGGTTGAGGAAGTGCGATGCGGATCTAGGTAAAGACTATCGTTGCGGCGTCATTCGGCGTCCGGCTGATTTTCGGGCCTTGCTTTATCGAAGGCGGGAAGTTTCAGACAGGCCGCATCGATCGCAACGATCTTCGGGAATTTGTCGAGTGGTACCTTGAAGCGCCGCGCGTTGGCGACTTGCGGCACCAGGCAGATGTCAGCGACGGTGACGCGCGGTCCGCAGGCGTAAGGTCCCGGACTGATCATCTCTTCCAGCGCGGTAAACCCCTGGGTGATCCAATGGTGATACCAAGTATCAATGTCAGGCTGCTCGTGCTTGAGGTGACGCTTGAGGTATTGCAAAGCAATCAGATTGTTGAGTGGATGAATATCGCAAGCGATCATTTGCGCGATCGCGCGCGACTTGGCGCGGCCGAGCGCGTCTTTCGGCAGTAAAGGTGGTTCAGGCTGAGTTTCGTCTAGGTACTCGATGATTGCGAGGGACTGCGTCAGCACTTCACCGCCAGACAGTTCGAGCGCAGGAACTCGCGCTAGTGGATTTATTACACGAAACTCCGGCGTGTGTTGCCGGCCGCCATCCTTTGTGAGATGGATCGGTACCATCTCATAAGGCAGACCTTTGAGATTGAGCGCTATGCGCACGCGATAGGCGGCGGAAGAACGAAAATAGGAATAAAGCTTCACAGATGGACCTCTGCTTATACGGTCGCAATCTAGCCGGGGCGGCGTCAGTTGGCGATACGGGGCGCGAGCTTTGCTGACCGTTCGGTCAATTTTATGAGAGCGCGATCGAGCGCCGCTCGATCAGCTGCATTGACCGTCTCCAGTAAATCGCGTGCAAATTCGAGCGCAATCGGCGCAAGTTCTCTGTAGGCCTCGCGACCAGTTGCGGTAAGGGACAGGAAAGCTTCGAGCAGGTCGGCTCGATTGGCACGACGAGTAACAAGTTTACGCCCTTCCAGGAAAGCGACGGCGCGCGGTACCTTGGTCTTGTGCATGTGGCTATGTGTGCCGATTGCCTTCGCGGTCATGGCGCCAAATTGCCCCAATGTGACAAGCACACGCCATTCCGGCACTCCAATCTTGTAGTGCTCGGCGTAGATTTTCGAGAGAGCGTTCGAGACGAGGCTGGCACAGACATTCAAACGATATGGCAAAAATTCTTCGAGCTTGAGTGCGACCGGATCGACCGTGCAATCTCGCGCTTTCTGAGCGGTTTCGTTGGTCATTTCGGGGCTGATGCAATGGTGCGCGCCGGACCATCCGGCTGGCTTTGGGCGCTCGCGCTTGCCGAAAATCTTGGCCGAAATTCAAATAGTTTGCAATGATTCTAAACTAGGTTCAGACGGGCCTTTTTCCGGGAGGACGGCCAGAAACGAAGCGCTGCCAACCGCCCGGACGTCTCAGGTTCCGCAACGTGTGCAATGGGAAGGATGGATTGGGCAAAAAATCTGAGACCACAATAATTTTCAGCGCTCGCTAAGTCCCGTCCGACACTGAGAACGCTTAGCGCGACCCGCTGTTCCAAGAGACTATGACTTTCGCGCAACTAGCTGTCGTCCGCACGTGTCGTGCTACGCTGGAGGTGACTGAGCGGGACACCGTGGAAAAGGCGATCTTCGAAATTCGGCGGGTGAGGGAGTTGTTTAGCTATCATTGAACGATCCGTTCGCCATTCATGGGATTCTGCTCTTGTTTGGACATAAGCGCTGTGAGTGGCAATGAGGTGCGTGTAGTGACAGGGTTCGCTTCAACCGAAGATTTGGACGAAAGGAAAATCTCGTTCGATCAGATCGGCGCAGGGCTGTATGCCTATACCGCGGAAGGCGACCCAAACTCTGGCGTCATCATCGGTGACGACGCAGTTATGATTGTTGACGCCCAAGCGACACCGGTGACTGCCGCTGATGTGATTGCCCGCGTGGCGAAAGTTACCGACAAACCAATCAAGTATCTTTTGCTGACGCATTACCACGCGGCGCGAACACTCGGTGCTTTTGCGTACAAGAACGCTGAGATTCTCGCGTCAGACGCAACGCGCGCGCTGATTGCGGAGCGCGGCAGGCAGGATATGGATTCCGAAATCGCGCGCTTCCCGCGTCTTTTCCGCTCGGCAGAGACGATTCCGGGCTTGACCAGGCCGACGATGACCTTTCCCGATCAAATTTCCGTTTGGCTAGGAAGACGAGAGGTCCGCATCATGCATATCGGACGGGGCCACACTGGCGGCGATGTGATTGCGGTCGTTCCCGATGCAGGTGTCGTATTCTGCGGTGATCTCGTCGAGAACAAATCGGCGTGCTACTGCGGTGACGCCCACTTCACCGACTGGCTGGCGACGCTTGATCATCTCGCCGAGTTGCAAGCCAACGCGATTGTGCCTGGCCGCGGTCAGGCGCTGGCGACGCCGGAGACGGCTACCGAGGGCATCACTCAGACTTCGGACTTCGTTTCCACGCTCTACAACTCGGTGCAAGAGAGCGTCGCGAAAGGCAGGTCGTTGAAAGATACGTTCGACTTCGTGCGACTAACTCTGGACCCGAAATTCAAGAACTTTGCGATCTACGAACATTGTTTGCCGTTCAGCATATCGCGCGCCTATGACGAGGCGCGCGGCATCGACTGGCCGGTGATCTGGACCGCTGAGCGTGACAGGGAAATGTGGGCAGCGCTTCAGGGCTGAACGCACTCTGTGAAACTTGGGAAGTATCCCAACACATGAAATTGGCGCGACGTATCTGCGCGTATGGTAGCCTGTTCATGTCGAGGCGTTCACGAGAGCAGGGGACGACAATGGCAGAACTAAACCAATACGAAGATCTCGCGGCGCTAGTCGCTCGTTTGTTTATGGGAGCGCTTTTTGTGTTGTACGGCTATTTCAAGCTGACCAGCTACGCGGGGACGGTTGCCTACATGGGAAGGCAAGGCCTTCCGGCCCCGGCGCTATTTGCGGCACTCGCCGTGATTGTCGAACTCGGTGGAGGCTTGCTGATCCTTTTCGGCTATCAGACTTGCCTCGTGGCGCTCGGCTGCGCGATTTATGTACTGATCGCGGCGCTTATCGCCCATCGCAATTTTGGCGACCCTAATCAGATGTCGCACTTCTGGAAAAACATGGCGATTGTCGGCGGGTTCATCGCCCTCATGGTCGCAGGCCCCGGCTCCTACTCGGTGGATGGGCGTAGGGCGTAGATTCGATTACGTCAACGCGTGCACACGATGGCGATAACGTCGCAGCTGCTGCGACGGCAGCTGTTCGCACCGTCGGCGCGAATGGGGCTTGTTATGTCGCTTTGGTCTGCCCTATGGAAGGTTGCCGCCTCTGCAAAGGATTGTCTTTTGCAATAGGCATTGGCCACCGCCGTTCCGCATTTGGCACCGGACGCAAGGCAACGGTCTATGCCATAGCCGTCCGAATCGCTGGCGACGAAAAACATTCGCCGCTCGGCATTTGCGGACGTGACGAAACAAACGCAAAGCGCGACGATGAGGCCGACCAGAGGTGTCCGCATAAGGCGCGCCCGACTTGCTGGGGGAAGCTTGTTTCGACAATGCAGACAAATCGTTAAGCGGTGTTTAACCCTGCAACCTCCCTGGCGGTTATGATGATTTTTTCCCGTGTTTCGCACCAATTCCACTACCCTTGACGGGCTGCGTCCGACAAATCATTGTGCCGCCATGAACGGCCTTAACCATATCTGCGGCATTTGCCCGCAGATTATTCGCTAGCGCTGTCCGCGCTGGTCACGGCCGTCTTTTCTCAAACTTGAGATAACACGACGCCCGGCCAGCGGGGCCGAGGAATGTCATCTGCCATGGAACTCAAGCTCTACGATACGCTAACGCGCGAGAAGCGGGTCTTCACCCCGCTCGATCCTGCTCGCGTGCGCATGTATGTGTGCGGCCCAACTGTCTACGACTTCGCTCATATCGGCAATGCGCGACCGGTGATCGTGTTTGATGTGCTTTTCCGCTTGCTGCGGCACATCTATGGCAAGGAACAGGTCACTTACGTGCGTAACGTCACGGACGTTGATGACAAGATCAACTCGCGCGCCGCCGAGCGGGGCATTGCCATCGGACAGCTCACGAAGGAGACCTACGAGATTTTCCATAGCGACGCACAGGCGCTCGGCTGTCTCGATCCTACGTACGAGCCGCGCGCCACCAAATACATCGAGCCGATGAAAGAACTGATCGAGCGGCTCTTAAAGTCGGACCACGCCTACGTGGCGCAGAACAATATTCTCTTTCATGTTCCGTCGATGAAGGATTATGGCAGACTCTCCAATCGTTCGCTCGACGAGATGATTGCTGGCGCGCGCGTCGAAGTCGCGCCTTACAAAAAGGACCCGCAGGATTTCGTTCTCTGGAAACCTTCGAAGCCGGGCGAGCCCGCATGGCCATCACCCGGCGGAATCAAGCCTCCAGGGCGGCCCGGTTGGCACATCGAGTGCTCTGCGATGTCGTGGAAGCACCTCGGAGAGACCTTCGACATTCACGGTGGTGGAATTGACCTTGTGTTTCCGCACCATGAAAACGAGATCGCACAATCGCGATGTGCGTTTCATACTCCGGTAATGGCGAATTTCTGGATGCACAACGGGTTTCTCCAGGTCGAAGGCGAAAAGATGAGCAAGAGCCTCGGCAATTTCGTGACTATTCATGAATTGCTGAGAGACTGGCCGGGGGAAGTTGTGCGTGCAGCGATGCTGCAAACCCAATATCGGCAACCGATCAATTGGACGGTGGCAGGGCTTCGCGAGGCGCGGAAAAATCTCGATCACTGGTACGAACTGACTGCCGATGTCCGGCCGGGCTATTTGTGCGCCGACGTGCTTGATGCGCTATATGACGATCTGAATACACCGAAGGCCTTTGCAGCATTGCATGAATTGCGCAGCGAGGCTGCGAAAGGGTCAAAATCCGCGACAGAAGGTCTGAAGGCGAGCGCGCAACTCATCGGTCTCCTCCAGCTCCCGACGGATGAATGGAGAGCTTTTCGCCCGGCCCATGTTTCGATCGACGAGACGAAGATCGTCAACCTCATTGAGGCAAGGGCAGCTGCGCGCGCTGCAAGAGACTTCAGAGAATCCGACCGCATACGCGATGAGCTCGCGGCGATGGGCGTCGTGCTAAAGGACTCAAAGGACGGTACCACCTGGGAGATCGCGCGATGATGGCCGTTGCACATCCCAAGCTTGGTGTACGCCCATTTCTCCCAGGGGATGCGCCGCTGCTGCGGGAAATCTTTCGCGACAGCATCGAGGAGTTGACCGCGGACGACTATAGCGAAGCGCAGCAGGAGGCCTGGGCTTCCACCGCGGACGACGTCGGCGATTTTGCGGCGAAGCTTTTAGGGCAGCTGACGTTGGTTGCGACCCTGGAAGGATCTCCCGTCGGATTTGCCTCGCTGGAGGACAAAGACAAGATTGATATGCTTTATGTGCATCCCGCTGCGACAGGACAGGGTGTCGGCGCCATGCTGGTCGAAGCGCTTGAGAAACTCGCCGGAGCGCGCGGTGTGACCAAACTTGCGGTCGATGCGAGTGACAGCGCGCGCGCATTCTTCGAAAAACGTGGTTATGTCGCGCAGCAGCGCAATTCCATATCTATTGGCGACGAGTGGCTCGCGAATACTACCCTGCACAAGCAGCTTGCCGCCAAACGGGAGGTTTCATGACCAAGCCCGACACTCCGTTTCCGCGTCACTGGCTCTATTACATCGTGCTTAAGTACGGCGTGCTGGCCGCGGCCGTCCTTATCGCCCTTTATGTTGTGTATCGGCTCGCCTGATGGAGCTCCAGCGGCACCATATCGTGTTCGGCGTGATCGCCATCCTCGTTGCCGTGGCATTGGCAGCGAACTACTACCTGTGGTGAAGGCAATGGCCCGCGAACGCCTCTACCTCTTCGACACGACCTTGCGCGACGGCGCCCAAACCAACGGCGTCGACTTCACACTCGCTGACAAACTAGCAATCGCTTCGATGCTCGACGACCTGGGCATCGACTACGTCGAAGGCGGCTATCCGGGCGCCAATCCCACCGATACCGAACTATTCGGCAAGGATCGCGGGTTTGGCACGACTTTCACTGCATTTGGCATGACACGCCGGCCGGGGCGTTCGGCATCCAACGATCCGGGTCTTGCAGCGTTGCTCGAAGCGAAGGCGGACGCCATCTGCTTTGTGGCCAAGTCCTGGGACTACCATGTCAAAGTTGCTCTCGAGACAACCGAAGAGGAAAACCTCGCGTCGATCCGCGAGAGCGTCCGCGCGGCAAAGGCAAAGGGCAGGGAGGTTCTGCTCGACTGCGAACATTTCTTCGATGGCTACAAGGCCAATTCGAAATTTGCGCTCGCTTGCGCCAAGGCCGCGTATGACGAAGGCGCGCGTTGGGTCGTCCTTTGCGATACCAACGGCGGTACGCTTCCGGACGAGATCGAAAGTATTGTCCGCGAAGTCGTGAAGGTAATTCCCGGCGATCATGTCGGAATCCATGCGCACAACGATACGGAGCAGGCGGTTGCAAATTCACTCGCCGCCGTTCGCGCCGGAGCGCGCCAAATCCAGGGAACGCTCAACGGCCTTGGCGAGCGATGCGGCAATGCAAACCTGGTCTCAATCATTCCCACCCTCAAGTTGAAGCCTGAATTCGCCGAACTTTTCGACATCGGGGTTTCTGAGACCGCGCTTAAGAAGCTCGCGCATGTTTCTCATGCTCTCGATGAGCGGCTCAATCGCGCGCCCAACCGACACGCGCCTTATGTGGGTGAGAGTGCATTCGCCACGAAAGCCGGCATTCACGCATCCGCCATCATGAAGGATCCCGCGACCTACGAGCACGTCGCCCCCGAGATGATCGGCAATCGCCGCAAGGTGTTGGTTTCGGAACAGGCGGGGAAATCGAATGTCCTGGCGGAGCTCGAACGCGTAGGTATAAAAGTCGACAAGGATGACCCGCGAATCGGCCGGCTTCTTGAGGTAGTGAAAGAGCGTGAAGCCATCGGTTACGCCTATGAGGCGGCGGATGCTTCGTTCGAGCTGCTCGCTCGGCGCACACTCGGCAAGGTGCCGAACTATTTCGACGTCACTCAATTCGACGTCAACGTCGAGCAGCGCAACAACGCCAAAGGCCAGCGCGTCACCGTCACGATGGCGGTTGTCAAGGTGAAGGTCGGCGACGACAACATGATTTCAGCGGCGGAAGGCAACGGCCCCGTCAATGCGCTCGATCTCGCGCTGCGTAAGGATCTCGGCAAGTATCAGAAATACATTGCGGGGCTCAAGCTCGCCGACTATCGCGTGCGCATCCTCAATTCCGGTACGGAAGCAGTAACGCGCGTGCTGATCGAAAGCGAGGATGAGCAGGGCGAGCGCTGGACCACCGTTGGTGTCTCGCCCAATATCATCGATGCTTCATTCCAGGCTTTGATGGATTCGATCATTTTTAAGCTCGTGAAGTCGGGTGCACCTGCGTGAGATAGTACGCGAAGGGGGCATCCATGATCGATCACATCTCGCTCGCTGTGCGCGATATCAAGGCTGCTGAGGCATTCTATAGTGTAGTGCTGGCGCCGCTCGGGCTCATGAAGCTTCGCGAGTGGCCGAATGCGGCCATTGGTTACGGCAAGAAATACCCGGAGTTTTGGATTAATCGCCGCGCCGGTATGACAGCTGTCGAAACCGACAGTGGCGTTCATGTTTGTCTGCGAGCCGCTTCGACAGGAGCGGTCGATGCGTTTCATGCTGCAGCGCTTGCCGGCGGCGGCACCTGCGACGGCGCGCCCGGCCTTCGGCCGGAATACAATGACCGCTATTACGCCGCCTTCATTCGCGATCCCGACGGCAATCGGATCGAGGCGGTGACTTTCATCGCCAAGTAGCTCGCTACAGCCGATTGGCGATCACGGCAGGCATTTCCTTTTCCTCCGGCGAAACCGAGTCGGCTGCCCCTTGCAACTTCGGCAGAATGTCCTCGACGCGGTCCGCCACGAGCAAATCGAAACTGAGATCCTCGCGGATGAATTCGAGGCTCTTCATGTGGTCGATGAGTGCGCAGAGGGGTTCCCAGAAGTTTTTGATGTTCGCAAGCAGTATCGGTTTGCGATGGCGGCCGAGCTGAACCCAGGTGATTTGTTCGACCACTTCCTCAAGTGTTCCTATTCCACCTGGCATCGCAACAAAGGCATCCGCCATTTCGAACATCTTGCGCTTTCGTTCGTGCATGTCGCGCGTAACGATCAGGTTGTCAGTCCCACGCATCGCATGTTCACGTGCGACCAGAAACTCGGGAATAATTCCTGTCACGGTGCCGCCGTGATCAAGAACCGACTTTGCGATTGCGCCCATCATGCCGACGGCGCCGCCGCCGAAAACCAGCCCGACGCCATTTTTGGCGAGAATCGCGCCGAAGGCGCGGGCGCTCGCAATAAAGGCCGGATCGGTGCCGGGGCCCGATCCGCAATAGACGCAAATTTTTCGGATTTTGCTGCTGCTTTTTTCGATCTTGTTCATACATATGGATGTGCGTTGTGGTTGCGGCATCGTCAAGGCGAACTACCAAAAATCCATGACGGAGCTACGGTGCTGGGCGGAAAGGGTGCCAACAAGCCCGAAACCGCCTATATGAACAGCCTCAATGAGTAATCATCACCACCGTCGGCCAGCAGAAGGCGAATCACACGTATCCGCGAATCGCGGGGCACTTCTGACGACCCTTGTCCACCTATGGCCCTACATCTGGCCGTCAGATCGCCGCGATCTCAAGCAGCGGGTCGTCTGGTCACTGATGCTACTCCTGGCGGCCAAGCTCGCGACGATCGCAGTCCCGTTCACCTTCAAGTGGGCCACGGATGCGCTCGCCGGCAAGGGTACCGCGCCGATCGCCACCGCCGATTGGTTGTTCTGGGTCGTCGCTGCGCCGATCGCGATGACCATCGCATATGGCGGCATGCGGATCCTGATGGCGGCGCTCACGCAATTGCGCGACGGCCTGTTTGCCAAGGTGGCGATGCATGCTGTTCGTCGGCTCGCCTACCGCACCTTTGTGCACATGCACGAGCTGTCACTCCGATTTCATCTCGAGCGAAAGACCGGCGGGTTGACACGCGTGCTCGAGCGCGGACGCAACGGAATCGAAACGATCGTCCGTATGGTGATCCTGCAACTCGCGCCGACGATCATAGAACTGCTGCTTATCGTTGCCGTGCTGATGTGGCAATTTGACTGGCGTTACGTGGCGGCGATCATGGCCACGGTCGCGGTCTATATGACCTACACCTACCGCGCCACTGAATGGCGGATCGGGATTCGGCGCAGGATGAATGACAGCGACACCGATGCCAACGTCAAGGCGATCGACTCGCTGCTCAACTACGAGACGGTCAAATATTTTTCGGCCGAGGAGCGCGAAGCGACGCGTTACGACCGCTCAATGGCCCGCTACGAAGATGCCAGCGTCCGCGCCTACACTTCGCTTGCCCTGCTCAACGCAGGTCAAGCCGTAATCTTCACCTGCGGACTTGCTGCCGCCATGGTGATGTGCGCTTTCGAAATAAAGGAAGGCACCAAAACTGTCGGCGACTTTGTGCTGATCAACGCGATGATGATCCAGCTCTATCAGCCGCTTAATTTCATGGGCATGGTCTACCGCGAGATCAAGCAGGCGATCACCGACATTGAAATCATGTTCTCCATCCTCGCACGTGAGTCGGAGATAAAGGATGTCGCCGACGCTCCACCACTAAAAGTCGCGGCAGGCAACATTCACTTTGAGAATGTCAGCTTCGCTTACGATCCGGCGCGGCCCATCCTCAAGGGCATTACCTTCGATGTTCCGGCGGGCAAGACGGTTGCTGTGGTGGGGCCGTCCGGAGCGGGCAAGTCCACGATCTCGCGGCTGCTATTTCGCTTCTACGATCTCTCCGGTGGTCGCATCCTCATCGACGGTCAGGACATAGCGCTTGTGACCCAAAAATCGCTGCGTCAGGTGATCGGCATGGTTCCGCAGGATACGGTGCTGTTCAACGATACCATCCGTTACAACATCCGCTATGGCCGGTGGGAAGCAACCGACGCCGAAGTGGAGGAAGCGGCGCGGCTCGCCCAGATTGATCCGCTAATCCGTATGGCACCAAAGGGCTACGAAACGGAAGTCGGGGAGCGGGGGCTCAAGCTATCAGGCGGTGAGAAGCAGCGCGTGGCGATTGCACGTACCATTCTCAAGGGACCGCCCATTTTGGCACTCGATGAAGCGACCTCCGCGCTCGATAGTCATACGGAAAAAGAAATTCAGGATGCGCTGGAGCGCGTATCGCGCAATCGCACCACGTTGGTGATAGCGCATCGGCTTTCCACCATTGTGGGAGCGGATGAAATCATCGTGCTGGATCAAGGCGAGATAGTCGAACGTGGTACGCACTATGCGCTGCTTGCGGGAAATGGCCTATACGCCAGCATGTGGAATCGCCAGCGTGAGGCTGAAGAGGCCCGCGAGAAGCTCGCCTTGGCTGGCGAGGACGAAAAGACCGCGCCGAATCGCAACCCCCCGCCGGTGGACGACCCCATCAGTGCCGCCGATCCGGTGCCGCTTGAAGCGCGCGCCGACGCAGCAGAGTAAGATAGCGGCATGTCGATCTATGATTCCATCCGCTCGCAACTCGTTCCGATAACTCCGGAGGGGTATCCCTTTATCGGGGCCTTTGCATTGGCGAGCCTCATCTTGTTTTGGCTCTGGAGCCCGCTCGGATGGGTCGGGACGCTGGCAACAATCTGGTGCGCGTATTTCTTCCGCGATCCCCCGCGGGTGACCCCTGTAAGGGACGGCCTGGTGCTGGCGCCGGCAGACGGTCGCATAAGCCAGGTCACCAGCGCGGTTCCTCCGACCGACCTTGATCTCGGCAACACTCCACTGCCGCGGATTTCCATCTTCATGAGTGTGTTCGACTGCCATGTTAACCGCAGTCCGGTCGCCGGAAAGGTCGAGAAAATCGTTTATTACGCCGGCAAATTCCTCAACGCCGATCTCGACAAGGCGAGTGTCGACAATGAGCGCAATTGCCTGGTGATCGCCACGGCGGGTGCGCGAGTTGCGGTTGTACAGATTGCAGGCCTAGTCGCGCGGCGGATTGTCTGCTTCGTACGGTCCGGCCAGTCCGTCGGAGCCGGGGAGCGTTTTGGTATGATCCGTTTCGGCTCGCGGCTGGACGTCTATCTGCCGGAGGGGACGCCGCCGCTGGTGGCCGTTGGTCAGACATCGATCGCGGGTGAAACCGTCCTTGCCGATCTTCGCGCGGGCGACGCTGGCCGGGCATTTCGCAGCGGGTAAATCGTTAACGAGACGAGGCGAAAGGTGTTTCCGCCGTGTGGTGGCGCCGGCGCCGCTATGGGCCTATATTCCGGGCATGGTCTTTCCGCCGTTCGATCCTGCTCCGCCGCCATTCCGGCGTCGCTTCAAGGCGATCCCGGTTCGGACCTTGCTGCCAAACCTGATCACGTTGCTTGCGCTCTGCGCGGGTCTGACCGCGATCCGGCTGTCGGTGGAGGACAAGCTTGAACTTGCGCTCGCCGCCATCGTATTTGCAGCGTTGCTCGACGGGATCGATGGCCGGATTGCGCGGATGCTCAAGGGGACCTCGCGCTTCGGTGCCGAGCTAGACAGCCTCGCCGATTTCGTTAATTTCGGTGTGGCGCCAGCATTGATTCTATATTTCTGGGGCCTGCACGAACTCAAATCGGCTGGCTGGATTGCCGCGCTGGTTTTTGCGATTTGTGCGGGCCTGCGGCTCGCCCGTTTCAATGTGATGATCGACGATCCTAACAAGCCGATCTGGGCCGGTAATTTTTTTACGGGCATTCCGGCCCCGGCTGGCGCCATCACCGTTCTGCTACCGATCTATGTGGCCTTTCTCGGCGCGCCGACAGGCCTCGTGATAGTGTGGCTCACCTTCTTCTACACGCTGCTGATTGCGCTGTTGATGGTCTCGCGTCTGCCGGTCTTCTCCGGAAAGCGCGTCGGCAAGCGCGTGCCGCCGGAAATGGTGTTGCCGGTTTTTGTCATGGTGGTTTTGTTCTTCGCCATGCTCGTCAGCTATCCGTGGCAGGTACTCACCGTTGGGACGCTCGCTTACCTTGGGTGCCTGCCGCTCGGCTGGCTGTCTTATCGCGAGCACCAACGCAAGGATGCGGTTGCTGCCGCGGCAGCGGCAACCACGGCCACGTCCGCAGCTGAGGTGCCATCCAGTCAACCGATCCGCGATCAGGGTGACGACCGACCCGCGCGTCTGAACTGACGTTATTTCTTTCCCAGCGGATAACCCGGCATAAGGTCGTAGGGGTGCTTCCAACCGGGTAGCGTCTTCATGCGCTCAAGCCACCCTCCGATCGCGGGGTGATCCTTTGCCACGTCGAAACCAAACTCGTCGGCGGGATAGTAGAGATAGCCGGTCATTGAAACGTCCGCGATCGTCGGCCTATTGCCTAACAGGAATGGCCGGTCGGTCAGCCGTTTGTTGACGATCGCCAGGTTGCTGTCGATGCGTCCCTTGAGGAACGCCAGCACAGCTGGGTCTCCCGCCGGTTTGGCAAAATTCTTGAGAAAGCGGAACGGGCCGAGAAATCCGTTCACTTTCTGATTATCGAAGATAATCCAACGCAGTGCCTCGAGTTCTTCCTCTTCACCTTGCGGTTTGAATTTCCCGCTGCGGCCCGCGAGGTAGGTCAGGATCACACCCGATTGGGTCAGCTTCCTTTTGTCATGCACGAGAACAGGGGCCTCGCCCATTTCGTTGACATCGGAACGGAATTGCGGCGTCCGCTGAATCATTGCGCTAAAGAAATCGACCCAGATCGGCTCCCAGTCGGCGCCGATAAGGTTGAGCATCAGGGCTGCACGGTAGGCGTTCCCTGACTGCGCGAAGCAATAAAGCTGGTATTCCGACATGATGTCCTTACTTCATGGTCGGAATGACAAATTCCGCGCCTTCCTTTGTGCCCGTCGGCCAGCGCGCGGTCACCGTCTTGGTCTTGGTGTAAAAACGGACTGAATCCGGGCCGTGTTGGTTGAGGTCTCCGAAGCCGGAGCGTTTCCAGCCGCCGAATGTGTGGTAGGCGAGCGGCACAGGAATGGCGAAATTCACGCCGACCATGCCGACCTGCACGCGATTGACGAAATCGCGAGCTGCATCACCATCTCGCGTGAAGATCGCAACGCCATTTCCGTATTCGTGCTCAGATGGCAGCCGCACGGCTTCTTCATAATCTTTTGCACGCACGACTGACAGGACCGGTCCGAAAATCTCCTCCCTGTAGATGCGCATGTTCGGCTTGACGCCATCGAACAGGCAGCCGCCCATGAAGTTCCCATTCTCGTAGCCTTGCAGCTTGAAGCCGCGGCCGTCGACAACGAGTTTTGCACCTTCCTTGACGCCCAGATCGACGTAATCTTTCACCTTGTTCAGATGCGCCCGCGTCACCAGTGGCCCATAGTCGGCTTGCGGATCGTTGGAAGGACCGATCTTCAGGCTCTCGACACGCGGGATAAGCTTTTCTACGAGTATGTCAGCCGTCTTTTTGCCGACCGGGACGGCCACCGAGACGGCCATGCAACGTTCGCCTGCGGAGCCGTAGCCCGCACCGACGAGCGCGTCCACCGCCTGATCCATGTCGGCGTCAGGCATTACGATCATATGATTCTTTGCGCCGCCGAAGCACTGTACGCGTTTGCCGTTGGCGCAACCGGTTGCGTAGATATATTCCGCAATGTTTGACGAACCCACGAAACCGATGCCCATCACCCGCGGGTCGGTCAGCAGCGTGTCGACCGCTTCCTTGTCGCCATTGACGACGTTGAGTATGCCCGGCGGCAATCCTGCCTCCACCATGAGCTCGGCAAGGCGCATTGGGACGGAAGGATCGCGCTCTGACGGTTTGAGGATGAAGGCATTTCCGCACGCAATTGCGGGCGCAAATTTCCACATCGGAATCATTGCCGGGAAGTTGAACGGAGTGATGCCCGCGACGACGCCAAGGGGCTGACGGACCGAATAGAGGTCGATAGCGGGACCCGCACCTTCGCTGAATTCGCCCTTCAACAAATGCGGGATGCCGCATGCGAACTCGACCACTTCAACGCCACGCTGAATGTCACCGCGCGCATCCGGAACGGTCTTGCCGTGTTCGGAGGAGAGTAATTTGGCGAGGGTATCGAATTCCTTCTGGATCAGCTCGAGAAACTTGAACATGACGCGCGCACGACGCTGCGGATTCGTCGCGGCCCAGCCGGGCTGCGCGGCTTGCGCATTGGCGACGGCGTGCTCGACCTCGGAATGTTTGGCGAGGGCGACCTTTGCCTGGACCTCCCCAGTATTAGGGTCGAAGACGTCACCGAAGCGGCCGGAGGTCCCCTTAACGGCTTTGCCCCCTATAAAATGGCCAATCTCACGCATGGGTCGCATTCCTTCGATTTCTTGAAACGCCCGGGACAGCCTGCGGCATTTCCGCCTATTTTGGGTCGATTTTTGCAGCTTTTCGGCGGTGGGTCACGCATTGGGCTTCCCACCCGCGCTATTTTTCTCCACCAATAGCCTTTACCGCCCTTTAACAGCGCCAGTCTAGGGTCGGCTTTGCGCGTACAGAATGAACGGCAAGTCGTGCGCGTTGGTGGTGGCATTGCTGGCGATCTTCTACAGTGCCGCGGTCGCCAACCTGCTGTGTCTGCCGATTGCCGACAAGCTGCACCTGAAGCTGGTGGATGTGTAAATCAACCGCTCGCTGATCATCGACGGGATTCTGATGATTCGTGAAGGCAAGAGCACGACGCTAGTGCGCGAGATGCTGCTTGCCTACCTGCCAGAGAAGAATCGGCACACCGAAGAAGCAGGCAATGTGCACGAGGGAGCGGAAGCAGTGCCCACCTGACGCGGTGCCTTCGAATTAGACGTGGCAAAGCGTCGAGGTGCGTTCTCGACCCAGGATCAGGCCAAGATCAAGTTATAGCTGGTTCCATGCGCTTTTTCCTGACGACCCCTATATGTCGCCGAACCGGAGTGTCACGATCACCTTGACGCGTGAAGAACCGCCGCTGCCGGACAATTTGACCTCTTAACGGAACCGTCAGTTCGCGCCATTCGTCCCGTATTCCCAGGCCCGATGCAGTGATATAAGGCCCGGCTTTAACGCGGACCACGGCATGTTCCATGAGTGAAGGCGCGAACCAGACCACGGCGCCCGCACATCTACGCGATGACGCGCCGTCCGGGCTTCTGGCGCTGGCGTTGGGAAGTGTCGGTGTTGTCTACGGCGACATTGGCACGAGTCCGCTTTACGCGTTCCGCGAGGCGGCGATTGCGGCAAGTGGTGGTGATCACATAGTCAGCCGAAGCGTTGTGCTTGGCGTCCTCTCCCTGATCGTCTGGGCGCTCATCATAACGGTGACTCTCAAATACGTCCTCATCCTGCTACGCGCCGATAACAATGGAGAGGGTGGCACTCTCTCGCTCACTGCGCTGGCAACCCGTGCGCTTGGGCGGCGTACAGCTTTCGTCTTTATTGTCGGCGTGGTCGGCGCATCGATGTTCCTCGGGGACTCGGTGATTACCCCGGCGATTTCGGTTCTCTCTGCAGTGGAGGGACTCAAGATCGTAAGCCCTGGCTTCAGCGAATTCGTTGTGCCACTCACGGTCATCATCCTGATTGCTTTGTTCGCAACGCAAAGCCGTGGCACCGCCAAAGTGGCGGCGATGTTCGGGCCCATTATGGTGGTCTGGTTTGTGTCCGTCGCGGTCGCCGGCGGACTTCATATTCGCGACGATCCAACAGTGCTCTACGCCATCAATCCATACTATGGCGTTGAATTCCTTCTTCATCACGGCACCATCGGGTTAGTCACCCTCGGCGCGGTCTTCCTTGTCGTGACCGGCGGCGAAGCTCTGTACGCAGATCTCGGCCACTTTGGCCGCAAACCCATTCAGATTGCGTGGCTCGGCCTCGTGTTGCCCGCGCTGCTGATCAATTATTTCGGGCAGGGTGCCAAAGTCCTGGCGGAACCTTCAGCGATCGAGAACCCATTCTACAAGCTCGTTCCCGAGACTCTCTTGCTGCCGATGGTTGTACTGGCGACGGCGGCGACGGTGATCGCAAGTCAGGCGGTTATCACGGGGGCCTACTCACTTGTGCATCAGGCGATCCAGCTTGGACTGTTGCCACGGCTCACCATTTTGCACACATCGGCCTCGCACGCTGGCCAAATTTACATCCCGCGCGTCACAGTCTCGCTGATGATCGGGGTGCTTCTCCTTGTTGGCCTTTTCCGTACGTCGAGCGCGCTCGCTTCCGCATACGGTATCGCAGTCGCTACAACGATGGTCGTGGACGGGATACTTGCCTTCGTCGTGATTTGGAAGGGATGGCG
The DNA here is from genome assembly GCA_051986235.1 of Pseudolabrys sp. Classification (GTDB taxonomy): domain Bacteria; phylum Pseudomonadota; class Alphaproteobacteria; order Rhizobiales; family Xanthobacteraceae; genus Pseudolabrys. The sequence goes on along the minus strand of JBPYDR010000025.1, from coordinate 28,348 downwards.
GTGGTCTCTTTGGCACACGCTGCTGTTGATCGCTCCTTTTGTGGTGGTCGATGTCGTATTCTTCTCCGCAAATTTCCTCAAACTGTTTGAGGGCGCCTGGGCTCCGATTCTGTTTGGCGCGACCATGGTGCTCCTGATCATCACTTGGCGGCGCGGAACAAATATCCTCATCAGCAAGACGCGACGCACGGAAGTGCCACTCGACACTTTGTTCCGCAGTTTGGAGAAGAAGCCGCCTTACGTCGTGCCGGGGACTGCCGTCTTTTTGACAAGTGATCCGGAATTTGCTCCGACCGCGCTGCTGCACAACCTCAAGCACAACAAAGTTCTGCACGAAAACAATGTGATCCTCACGATCATAACCGCCGATACTCCGCGCGTGCCCGAAGAGGAGCGAGTGCGGATTACGCCGATGTCGAGACATTTTTCCAGAGTGTCTCTGAAGTTCGGTTATATGGAACAACCCAACGTGCCGAAGGCGCTCGCGATCGCGCGCAAGCACGGCTGGCAATTTGACATCATGTCCACGTCATTCTTCCTGTCGCGGCGCGCGCTGAAGCCCTCCGCGAAATCGGGAATGCCGTCGTGGCAGGACCATCTGTTTATTGCGCTTGCGCGTTCGGCCAGCGATGCAACCGACTTTTTCCAGATACCCACCGGGCGCGTGGTGGAAGTCGGCACTCAGGTGACTGTCTAGGCCGACTCGATAAGCACCTGATTATTCTATATAAAAATAAGCCGGCCGGTGCGGGTCTTGCATGGCTCGCCACACTGGATTGCGCAAATGGATGTGCTGTAGCCTTCGCCGGGACGTTATAAGCCGCGTCCCGCGGTTTCTTTGCAAAGCAAAATTCCTAAGGCCGAACATGTCCCACGGTACCGCCGCCCTGCCTGGCGGCTCGGCAGCGGCCACGAATGGTGGCGACGCGTCGGTCAAAGTTGGTTTCTGGTCCCTAGCCCTGGGTAGTATCGGTGTTGTCTACGGCGACATCGGCACCAGTCCACTCTACGCACTGCGCGAGGCGGTTCTGGCGGCAACGGGCTCCGGAAATCCCGCAAGCGAAGCGGTTGTGTTCGGCATTCTATCGCTGATCATCTGGGCGCTCTTGCTTGTAGTGACAGCCAAATACGTACTGATTCTGCTTCGCGCCGATAACAACGGTGAGGGTGGTACGCTCGCATTGATGGCCCTTGCATCGCGCTCGCTAATGCGTCGCGGCGGCGCCGTAATCCTTCTCGGGATCATCAGCGGCGCACTGTTTTACGGTGACGCCATCATTACCCCAGCACTGTCGGTGCTCTCGGCCATCGAAGGCTTGAAAATTGTAACGCCTGCGTTCGACGCCTACGTCGTTCCCCTTACCGTGCTTGTTCTCGTCAGTCTGTTCGCCGTGCAGTCACGCGGTACAGCCAGTGTCGCCGCGTTCTTCGGGCCGATCATGATGCTTTGGTTCGTGGCCATCGCCGCAGGAGGGATCTGGCACGTCGGACAGAATCTGAGAGTTTTGCTGGCATTCAATCCTTGGTATGGCGTGAACTTCCTTCTCCATCACGGCATTGTCGGATTTTATACACTCGGTGCTGTTTTTCTGGTCGTGACGGGTGCTGAAGCGCTCTATGCCGACCTCGGACATTTTGGTCGCGGTCCAATCCGCGCAGCCTGGCTAGTCGTCGTGCTTCCGGCGCTGCTTATCAACTATTTGGGGCAGGGGGCGCTGGTTTTGGCCAATCCGAAATCGGTTGAAAATCCCTTCTTCCTGCTTTTCCCGGATTGGGCATTGTTGCCAATGGTGCTTTTGGCAACCGTTGCGACGGTTATCGCTAGCCAAGCGGTGATAACCGGTGCCTATTCCCTGACACGGCAGGCCATTCAACTCGGACTATTGCCTCGGTTTGAGATTCGTCACACCTCCGAAGCGCTTTTCGGGCAGATTTACATGCCACGCGTCAATACACTACTTCTGGTCGGCGTACTGTTGCTGGTTGCCTTGTTCCGCTCATCGAGCGCGCTTGCCTCGGCCTACGGGATTGCCGTGACAGGTACCATGGTCGTCACGGCGATAATGGCAATCATCGTAATTCGGCGTGTCTGGCAGTGGCCTTGGGCCGGAGCTCTCGCGTTGATGCTGCCATTCGTCTTAATTGATTTTACTTTTCTCACAGCCAATCTGCTCAAGATCTTTGAGGGCGGGTGGGTGCCGCTCGCGCTCGGCACGATCGTGATGACGATCATGTATACATGGCGGCGCGGCAGCCGGATGCTGTTCGAGAAGACGAGACGTCTCGAGACCCCGCTTGAATCACTTGTCAAAAGCCTTGAAAAGAAGCCGCCCGCACGCGTGCCAGGTACGGCGGTGTTTCTTACAAGCGATCCGGTCAGTGCTCCGACGGCGCTGTTGCATAGCCTTAAGCACTACAAGGTTCTCCACGAAAAAAATGTCATCCTTACAATCGAAACGGCCGACACGCCCCGGATAGACCCCTCGGAACGGGTGCGCATCGAGCCTGTAGGCAAGACGTTCTCCCGGGTTGTCTTGCGCTTCGGGTTCATGGAAACGCCGAACGTGCCAAAGGCGCTGGGAATTGCGCGAAAGCTTGGTTGGCAGTTCGACATCATGTCAACGTCGTTCTTCCTCTCGCGCCGTTCGCTCAAGCCCGCCGCGGATTCAGGTATGCCCCGCTGGCAGGATCGTCTTTTTATCGGACTTACACGCGTGGCCAACGACGCGACCGACTACTATCAAATTCCGACCGGGCGCGTCGTCGAGGTTGGCACTCAGGTGACCATCTGAGCCAAAAAGAAGTGCGTCTGGCCGAAATTCTGGTTAAAACCTGTTGAGTAATGGAGTTCGACGAAATGGCCGAAGAAAATCCGCGCGAGGATGAGGTGACCAACCTTACGCCTGAACAGGTTGCCGCCGGTCTGCGGGAAGGGCGCATTCTCCTGGTCGACGTACGAGAGCCGAATGAGACCGCGATGGAAAGCTATCCCGAGGCGGTTGCCGTGCCACTGTCGTGCTTCGATCCCACGGCAATTCCAGATCCTGAAGGCAAGGAGGTTGTATTCGCCTGTCGATCGGGACGACGGTCGGTGACGGCTTCGCTCGCGGCCCAGGACAATGGCTTCCCCTACAAGGCGCACCTCGCAGGCGGTATCATAGCCTGGAAGGCAGCGGGGCTTCCGACCCGCGCGGGTTAGGGTTTGGGGGAGTGATGCTCGAATATTTGGGCGCAAGGTTCCCCAGATGGCGCATGGTCATGTTTGCAACGGGCCTTCTGGCAACACAGGCCGTTGCGCAGAACGCGCGTGTCGTAAACGTCTACAATTGGTCTGACTACATAGATCCCAAGGTCATTGAAGACTTCACCAAGGAAACCGGGATCAAGGTTCAGTACGACACTTTCGATGCCAATGAGACACTTGAGACAAAGCTGCTCGCCGGAAAGTCTGGCTACGATGTCGTCGTGCCCACTGCCTATTTCCTTGAACGACAGGTGAAAGCCGGCGTTTTTCAAAAGTTGGATAAGAGCAAACTCAAGAATCTGGGCAACGTCTGGCCCGATATTGCCAAACGGTTGGCCGTCTATGACCCGGGCAATCAGTACGCAGTAAACTATATGTGGGGCACGACCGGCATTGGCTACAACGTGAAGGCAATGCGGGAGCGGCTTGGTCCAACCGCGACAATCGATAGCTGGGACATTGTATTCAAACCGGAAAATCTGGCGAAGTTTCAAGATTGCGGGGTTCACATGCTCGATTCCGCGGACGATATCATTCCCGCTGCGCTGCATTTTCTCGGACTGAATCCGAACTCAAACGATCCAAAAGACCTGGATAAAGCGACCGAACTTCTGATGAAGATCCGGCCCTCAGTCCGCAAGTTTCATTCTTCCGAGTATCTGAACGCACTGGCCGCTGGAGAAATCTGCCTTGTGGTCGGCTGGTCGGGCGATATCAAGCAATCGCAGAAGCGCGCTATAGAGGCCAAGAACGGGGTCGAAATCGGCTACGCCATTCCGAAGGAAGGCGCGCAGATGTTCTTCGACAACCTTTCTATTCCGAAGGATGCCGCTCACGTTGATGAGGCGCACGCATTCATCGATTATCTGCTGCGTCCAGAGGTTGCGGCGAAGAACAGCAATCTGGTCGCCTACGCAAACGGAAACCTGGCCAGTCAAAAATTCCTCGACAAGTCAGTGCTTGACGACAAGAGCGTCTATCCCGACGCGGCCACAATGGATCGGCTCTACACCGTCAGCGCCCGCGACCAGAAATCGCAGCGGGTCGTGAATAGGTTGTGGACGAAGATCAAGACAGGTCGCTGAACGGGAATCGGCGCTAACATCGCCAGCGTCGATGCATCCACAGCCATTGCTCCGGACACTGGCGGACCCATTGCTCGACCACGAAGGTGATGATCTGCATTGTGCCGGCAACGTCTATCTTGCCGTTGGCGTCGCGTGCCGGCCTGATTTCTTCAGTCAATTCGGCGCGGAATCGGTGATTTTCCAGCCGTACAATGCGGGTGCCGTGGATCGGACAGTCGAAATGTCGCGCGAGGCGAGCGAGTAGCGGATTCGCCAGCGTTTGGCGGCCGAAGAAGGTTACCGGAACGCCGCGGCTGTAATACTGATCCACGAGTATACCGACGTGTGCGCCGCGCTCGAGCGCCTGCGCAATTTTCATAGGCGCATCGAGATCGGTCGAGATCAGTTCACCCATCTGCGCGGTGCGGGTTTCCGTCAGCCATCGATCGATGCGCGCAATGTTTGGCCGCCGGTAGAGCACCGCGCTGTCGAGGTCGTAGGTGGTCGCGCAAATTGCGGGCAGTTCCCAATTCGCCAAATGTGCGGCGAAAATCAGCGCCGGCTTGCCATCATCCAGCAACTTGTGAAATCGCTCGATGTCCGGTTGCGCGAGATCGATGCGCCCCCGCATCGGCTGCTCCCGGTCGTAGCTCCACAGCCGGTCGAGGTGCGCAAACTCGGCGCCCATGCGGCCTAGATTGTCCCAGCATCCGCGCAGGATTGCCTCGATATCTGCTTTGGATTTTTCCGGGAACGCTGCCACAAGGTTGGCGCGGCCGATTCTGCTTTCCGGGAGGAGGGGTCCGATCCGGCGCATCACGGATCCGGTGAGATCCGCCATCTTGTCGGGATCGACCATCCGAACAGTCTTGAGTACGCCGATCGCAAGGGCGCCAATGAGTGCATCGCTCACCCGCTTGATGCGGCGCCGCAGGCGGCGAAACAAGCGCTTCATCGCAGGACGCTCATATTTGGACCGCGCATGATTTTCTCCGAATTCCGACCCCCCACTTTTCGGGATCACGCGCTAGAAGTTCACGATGACCTTGCCGAATACCTGTCGGCTTTCCAGCCGGGCGAGGCCACGTTCAAAATCATTGAGCGTCACCTCGGTATCGATGATCGGCGCGATGCCCGCGGCCATTTTCGAAAGGCTGTCGCGGATGTTGCGCATGGACGCGCCGAATGAGCCGAGGATCTTGTATTGCTGCTGAAACAATTGCATCAAATTGATTGTTGTGGTGGGACCGGCAGTCGAACCGCAAGTTACCAGGCGTCCGCCGCGCTTCAGGCAGAGCAGAGATCCGTTAAAGCCCTCACCACCGACGTGTTCGAATACCACGTCCACGCCCTTTTTTGCCGTGAGCTTGCGGGTCACTCCCTCAAAGCGCTCTGTTTTGTAGTTGATGACGTGATCCGCGCCGAGTGCTTTGGCCTTCTCAGCCTTGGTGTCGTCTCCGACTGTCGTGATAACAGTGCAGCCTAGAGCCTTGGCCATCTTGATAGCGACTGAGCCAATGCCGGAACCCCCGGCATGCACCAGGATGGTTTCTCCGGGCTTGAGTTTGGCATTGTCGAACAGCATATGTTCGACAGTAGCAAAGGCTATCGGGGCGCAAGCGGCGTCACGCAGAGAAACACTCGAAGGCACCGGGATCACAAGTCGTGCGGGTAGGTTGATGAGGTCGCGGGCGAAGCCGTCGATGTGAAAGCCCATGATCCCGCCGACATTTTCGCACAGATTGTCGCGGCCCTCCCGGCAAGCTGCGCATCGCCCGCATGTCATGGCACCATACATCACGACCTTGTTGCCCGGCGCGAAATTTGTCACGTCTGGACCGAGAGCGGCAATCTCACCCGAAGCTTCAGCGCCGACGACCAAAGGCAGCTGCCGCTTTGCAAAGGCCATGCCGCGGAATCCCCAGAGGTCCAGGTGGTTCAGCGCAACCGCTTTGACCCGGACCTGTACTTCGCCTTCGCCGGGCGGCGGAGGAGGAGGGATATCGGCAAGCTCAAGCTTGCGATCAGCGATGAGTCTTAACGCACGCATGGCAGATTCGCTGGGCCGGCTGTCAAGCCGGCTCAAGCCCCATGACCAGCGAAACATTCTGCCCGCCGAAGCCAAATGAATTCGAAATGGCGTGGCGCAAGCTCGCATCCCGTGCCTTGTTGGGCACGACGTCGAGCGGGATCGCGGGATCGGGAACAGCGTAATTGATCGTAGGCGGAATGCGCTGGTGCTGCAGGGTGAGGAGTGTGAACACGGCCTCCACCGCTCCCGCTGCCGAAAGCGTGTGGCCGATCATGGATTTGTTGGAAGAAATCGGCAGTGCCTTCATACGCTCGCCGAATACGGTTGCGCAGCCAAGATATTCCATTTTGTCATTTTCGGGCGTGCTCGTGCCGTGAGCATTGACATAGTCGATGTCGTTAGGAGTAAGGCCGGCATCGCCGATGGCATTCGCGATGCAACCGATTATCGGCTTACCGTCGGGACTCGAACGTGTGCGATGGAACGCATCGGTCATCTCTCCGCAGCCTTCGACCAGACCGAGAATCTTTGCACCGCGCGCTTTAGCCGCTTCGTAGCTTTCCAGCACGAGGGCGCCGGCGCCCTCAGCCATTACAAAACCGTCGCGATTCTTTGAAAACGGTTTGGCCGCCGTATGCGGCGGATCATTGCTGGTAGACAACGCCGAGAGCAGCGAGAAACGGATAACCGACTCCTGGTTGATAGACCCATCCGTGCCAACGCAAAGCGCCGAATCGGTTTCACCACGACGAATTGCTTCGACGCCTAGCTGAACAGCTGTCGCGCCCGAAGCGCAGGCCGTTGAGAGCGAAATTGGCGAACCCTGCGTGCCGAATTTTTCAGCCAGATTGTCGGCAACCGAGCCAAGTAGAAAACGATGATGATAGGCGGGGAATCCGGCACTTACCCGAAGCATGTCCGCATAGGTGATCTTGTCGTTGGCTCCCGACTTCGCACCGAATTCGAGACGTTGGGGCCATTCCATCTCGATTGGCGGAACAGCGAGGAAGAGGGGGCCGGGAAATCGACCTGTCCCACTGACACCGGACTGTGTGACAGCTTCGTCCGCGGCCAGTTGGGCGAATGACTCCGTCAGTGCAGCATTGCTGGATTGGGGAGGCAGATAGTCGATCGTACCGGCGATGCGTGTTTTCAAACCATCGGTTGGAAATCGAGTGATCGTCTTGATGCCGGACTCGCCGCCTGTCAGTTTGGCCCAATTATCAGCCTTCCCGGCTCCGAGTGACGTCACAACGCCAAGGCCGGTCACTACCACGAGCGGCCGTCCCATCTTGTCTCTGCCCGTTGCCATCTCGGCCTCCCTAGCCAGCTCGCTCAACCAAAGCGAGGCCTTCGCCTCGCCAGTGTCCCACCCCGGTCACCAATACTTGGGTCAAATCGCCGGTGAATGGTTTCTCCAGACCCGTCGTATCGCACGGCGGAAACAGACTACCATGTCGGAGAGCCACCGTGGCCAGCGCGATATTCATAGGAAATTGTGGTTCCAGCCCATGCCCGAGATATGAGCCGGTGGCACGCACCGCAAGATCGCCATGCGACTCCAGAAATTGGCGCTCCTCAGCGGTCGCGGGATGGACACCGGTCGCACCGGAGAGAACAGCTCCATGGTTGATTTTTATTTTCGCCGTCAGTCGATTCCACAGATTCGAAAGTGTCTGCGCAATCGTTCCAGGTTTTCGGTTCGCGCGATCGGAGACAACAGCACTTAGACGACCCAAAGGTTTAGCGCCGCGCTTTTCAGCATGATCTCGCGCCTCCATGACGAGGAAAGCGCCCAGCGAGCCCAACGCAAAACCGGCCCTCGTGTTGCCGCGCTCCCATATCGGCGCGTATCCATTTTTGAGCGCGAGCTCAGCGAACTCGTAGAGCATCAGCAGGTCGGGCCGCTCGCCATTATAGGAGCCGCCGACCAAGGCGATGTCGCTTTGTCCCGCGCCGATACGTGAGTGAGCAATACGCACGGTATCGATCCCGGCGGATTCTTCACCCATGAAGGTGCGCGAGGATCCTGTCACGCCATGCACAATCGAGATATTGCCCGCCAGCAGATTCGAAAGCTGCGCCAGAAACAAAGTCGGCCGCAGATCGCTCATCAATCTTTCGTTCAAAAAGGCATCTGGATTCGCAGCGCGTGCGATACCGCTGAGGATATTCGAGTCGACGGTCAGGTCGCGCTCGCCACCTCCGGCGGCGACAATCATGTCCATCCGCGAGAGAATATCTGTTTTGCCTTTCGCTCCTGCCGAATCGAGCGCAAGCCCGGCCGCATAAGTACCGATCCGCTGCCAGTTTTCCATTTGGCGCTGATCGCCTTTCTTCGGGATTTGTCCGTCGAAATTGATTGCTGCCAATGGATGCACAACGAAGGGCGCGAAAGTCGTTGTGTCGGCGGCTGGATGCGCCTCCATCAGCTTTTGCCAATGGGCATCGGGGCCTTCGCCGAGACAAGAAACAACACCAATCCCGGTGATCCAGACCTCCCGGGTGCTCTCAGCCATTGGCAGGGACCTCGGCCGGGAAGCCGACCCGGGCTGCGGCTTCGCGCATCCGCAGTTTCATTTCCTCGCTCGGAAAATCGAGAATGCGGAGAGTCAGCGTCGCATCGCAGATCGACTTGCCGTCGAGCGTGATGCTTGCATTCGTGATCGCATAGCCGGAACCCTCGTGCATGAGAGCTGCCCTGACCGACAACTTCTGGCCCGGTGTTACAAACATTCGGAACTTGGCGTCCTTAACCGCAGCAAGGAAAGCCATGCGGGAAAAACCATTGCTGGCGACAATCAGCCAGCCCGAAGTCTGCGCCATGGCTTCGATCAGCAGCACTCCGGGCATGAGCGGGAAGCCCGGGAAATGGCCTTCGAAAATTGTGCTGGTGCCAGGAACCGTCGCCTCGGTGGTAATTTTGCGGTCGGCGATTTTGAGGTCGACGATGCGATCGATCAGCTGAAAGTACTCAAGACGCATGTGACCCGCGCTTTATGCCCCCTTGGCAGCGACGAGTTCGTCGATGCGGGCGCTCAGGTTCTTGAGCACGAAGTATTGGTCGGTGGTTGCCTTGCCGTCGTTGACTTCCTGGGTCCACTGTTCGAGTGGGAGCTTGATCCCGAACGCCTTGTCGATCGCGAAAGCGATGTCAAGAAAGTCCAGGCTGTCGATACCCAGGTCGTTGATCGCGTGGCTTTCGGGTTTGATGGAGTCGCGCGGGATATCGCAAGTTTCAGCGATAATATTGGCGATGGTTTCGAACGTTGAAGACATATCTAACTCTCTGGTTGATTTGGAGTTCTGGCAAGCAGGCGGCCACGGCGCCTGAACGCGCAACAACCCCCAATCCGCACTCCCACCGCTAGCGATTGGATGCCCGTATACCGAAGCATAGGGACAAGTTCAATGGTGACGGCCACTTAGCGAAAAGTCTGACCACCAACAGTTTTTCAAAGGTTTGGGAGCCAGAATTCTCGGGGGCGGGGCCTACCAGCGGTCCTTTGTCACTTCGATTGGCGTACAACCACGGCGTCCGGACAGCACACAGTCCTGGTTTTTTTGCATCGTCGCCATGGTATCGGCGAGCCAGACGGCCGCGCCGATCAATCCGACCACAAACACAAATACCACTGCATTCACGATCATGCGGTGGCGATAGTCGTCTTGGTCCTGGTCCTGTTCGTATTTCGACAAGCTCTCGACCGGCGACGGATCGGGCCGCGCAAGCACTTTGCCGCGTCTGAAGCCGATGACGCGTCCTTCATCTTCCGAAGGAGAGAGTTCCTTGTCAGGCACGATCAAAGTCTACCATGTCATCGTGCATCATTCGACCACCGGGGACCCCTCACTAGGAAACAATTTTGAAGTTTCCGCGTTTCTGATCCGGGGGTTATGAAGGAGGCTGAGATGAGAATGGTCGTTCTGGGTGCGGCGGTGGGGACATTGCTCCTAGGCGCTATCCCTGCGTCCGCGCAAGTTGTGGTTCATGATCGAAACGATGTTGTGGTTCATAGGGACTATGACCGCGGACATCACTATGGTTGGTACAGGCATCACGCGGAATGCCGCACGGTGCGCGTGCGTACGAGGTTGCCGAACGGCAACGTGATCATCAAGACGCGCCGCAGCTGCTGATCGATGGTCTGCTGACAATCCCTTTCTGACGCAAGTCCCGGTGCGACCGCGTTCGTGCCGGGACTAAATTTTCCGCGCTATTTAGGCTCCGGGAATGCCAATTTCTCGTTTTCCGGTGGCAACATCCGAAACACGTTCAGTGTCATCGAAATAAGCACGTAATAGCCGAGTATGCCGACCAGTTCGACGGTCGCCTTGTCGCCAAGAAATGAGTGCGTTTTCTTGTAGGTGCGATCGCTGACACGTCTGGTTTTGTAAAGCTCCTGGATGAATTCGTAGATTGCTCGCTCGTCCCTCTGTGCTGATTTTGGCGGACGACCGAGCCGCAGATTTTCAATGGTCTTCGGGCTGACGCCGGCCTTCTCAGCGATCGGGGCATGCGCGAACCATTCATATTGGGCGCGCCACAGCTGGGCAGTGCACAGGATGGCGAATTCGGATAGGCGGGGCGATAGCGAGGTCTTGTAGCGGCTATAACCGCCGAGGGCCTGCGCAAAATGCCCCAGCTCCGGCGCGTGCATCCAGACTGCGAAGGGACCACGTGGAGTAATGGATGCCCCACGAGGGCCCGATCGGATCGCGTCCAGCAATGCGCGTTGCGCTTCAGTCATGCGTGTTTCGTCAACCATTGCGAGGCGTGGCGCCGGGCGCTTTGCGGGCATATGTGTGTGTCCTTGGGATTTTTGGGAAAGCCGAGCGGATCAAAAGGGAATATATCTGAAATCAGCTCAGGCTGGTGAGCTGGTGAAAGAATTCCGCCGGTTATTCGATGACCGCGGTCACCTTCACGAGGCCACGATCCATCATCCGCAGCTCCTTCGCCGCCGCAAGGGAGAGATCAAGCACCCGTCCTTTGGTGAAGGGGCCGCGGTCATTGACCACGACGACCACACTGCGCTGCGATCTTGGATCGGTCACGCGCAGTCGCGTGCCGAACGGAAGGCTGCGATGAGCGGCAGTGAATTTCGCCGGATTGTAACGATCCCCGCAAGCCGTCCGTCCCGAGTAGTTGGTGCTGTAATAAGCAGCCAATCCTGAAAATTGGCGCGAACTCTCAGCAAATGCTCCGTCAGATAAAATGTTCGGTACAAAGATTAGTGCGGGCACAATCAATTTACGGAATAACATGATACGCCCTTCGTCCTACCCGAGTAATTCTCCGGGTAATGGCGACGTTCTGTCGAAAAATGTCAATCCACATCGGCGAACGAATGTCACCGAGTTATGGTTCCAACAAATGATTCAAAAATTATGAAGCCTTCCGCGACAACGTCTTGTCGTGGTGTACCGGAGTATGTGCGCGGCGCTTGGCGGTACAGAGCCCGGTGTTCTTGCGCCCCTCGAGGTGGTCAAGGGTCATCTCGGCGCGAGCGCGACAATCGTCGTGCACCTATCTGAATTTCGGCAATTGCTGGCGCGTGCGGCCGATATTGGCCCACGGATCCTTTCGCAGGCGAGACATCCGCTGGACAAGGTTCTGAACGGTGTACTGGCTCGCGCTCTTGAGACTGCTCAACTCGGACCAGTCGATTGGGACCGATACAGGCGCGCCGGGGCGCGCGCGGGTCGAGTAGGGCGCAACGGCCGTTGCTTCGCGGCTATTCCGCAGGTAGTCGATAAAAATGCGTCTGTTTCGTTTGGCCTTTGTAGCCGTCGCGACGTACCGGTCGGGTTGATCTGCTTCCATCGCTTCGGCGACAGTTTTTGCGAATATCTTGGCGCGTTCCCAGGGGGTGGGGGCAATCGGCAGCACAACGTGCAGGCCTTTCCCGCCAGACGTCTTCAGAAAGCACTCGAGCTTTATGCCTTCGAGCCGATCGCGGACGTCCCGCGCAGCCGCGACGACGTCTTTCCACCCGGTTTCCGGCCCCGGATCGAGGTCGAATACAAGCCGGTCAGCGCTATCGAGGTGATCGATAGTGCTCCCGCGCACGTGAATCTCGAGAACACCTCCCTGTACCAACGCGATCACGCCGTCGAGATCGTCGACAGAAATAATCTTGTCGCTTTTTTCCGGCACGAGATGAAGATGCTCGACCGGGATGCCGGCGCGCGCATGCTTTTGAAAAAAGCATTGTCCTGATGCGCCTTCCGGACAGCGCAAAAGTGATATCGGCCGACCGACCAAATGTGGTCGCATCCATCTCCATATCTGCACATAAAAGTCGGCAAGAGCGCGCTTGGCGATGCCGACATCTTCCCAATAAATCCGGTCGGGATGCGTGAGATGCACTCCAGCGACGCTGGTATCGTTATTTTTGAGGGGAGCGCTTCGCCGTACGCCCGTGCTTCGGGTCTTGGCAGCCATGGCCTTTTCACGAACAACGTCCTTGGCCGGCTTGTCCTCGCGAATGCCCTGAAACGATGCCTGTCGAACGCGATCGCCGTGTGTCCAGCCGCGGAAATCGACCTCGACCACCATCTTCGGCTCCACCCAAACAGGTTTTCGCGCGCCTTGCTCTTCTGCCGGGATCGACTCAAATGGCGTCTTGGCTGTCTCGATGGGCTTAAGCTTGCGATAAAGCGAGCGCGCCATTTCGTGAGTAAAACCCGTCCCGGTGCGCCCTGCGTATTTGAGTTCATTGCCATCATAGACACCGAGCACCAACGCGCCGACGGCGCGTGCGTCAGCTGTCGAGGGTACCAAACCTGCAACGACGAATTCCTGACGATCCGAGCATTTGGTCTTGATCCATTCATGAGAACGCCCGGAGTTATAAGGAGCGTTGGCCAGTTTTGAGACGATTCCTTCGAGACCCATCTTGCACGCGTGCCGAAGCAAAGCGGTCCCCGACCCGGTCAGAGACTCGCTCAAACGCAATGCACCGCGTTCCGGAAGGCCGCTGAGCAAGCCGGCCAAAGCCTCCTTGCGCATGGAAAGCGGTAGAGACGTGAGGTCGGCGCCATCAAGGTGCAGCAAATCAAATATGTAGAAGACCATGCGGTCGTGACGCCCGTCCTTGAGATCCTGCTGCAGTAAAGAAAAGCTTGAAATGCCATCGGTGTCTTCCGTCACCAATTCGCCGTCGAACATAGCGCTCTTGGCTCGCAACTTCGAAATTGCGGATGCTATCGTGGGAAACTTCTCGGTCCAGTCGAGACCTTTGCGGGTCAATAGCTTTACTTTTTTTCGTTCAAGTCGAGCCTGGATGCGATAGCCGTCAAACTTGATCTCATGCACCCAATTGTCGCCGTCGGGTGCCTTGTCGCCGAGCGTGGCAAGGGCAGGGGACACGAATCTCGCCAGGTTTGATTTGGGCGCGGCACGAACAGCTTCGGCGACCGCGGGTTTTGCGTTGGTGGCGGAGCGGGCCGTAGCCTCGCGCACCGTTCCGCGCTTGATGGCTTTTATTTTTCCGGAACGTTGATTCGCCTTACTGGGCCTGTTGGTCTGCCATTCCTTCTTCGGACCACTCGCGATTTCGTCCATGGTCCGACCGGTGGCGACCGAATGGGGGTTCTCTTCCAAAATATCTTCATCGCGTGCGGATCGCTCCGTGCCATCATGTTGTTTGATGAGCAACCAATTGTCCCGCTTTTCTCCCTGCCTGCGACGCATTCGCACGAGGTGCCAACCACCGTGCAACTTCTCGCCGTAGAGCTTGAATGCCAGGTGGCCGTTCGCCAGGCCTTTGTGCGGATCAGCTTCGGGCTCCCAATGGCCTCGATCCCAGATCATCACCGTCCCGCCACCGTATTCTCCCTGCGGGATCGTGCCTTCGAATTTGTTGTAGGCAATCGGGTGATCTTCGACCTCGACAGCCAGCCGCTTTTCGCCTGGCACGAGGCTCGGTCCTCGCGTGACCGCCCAGCTTTTCATCACGCCATCGAGTTCGAGCCGCAGGTCGTAGTGAAGTCGCGTCGCCGCGTGCTTTTGTATGATGAATGCGTTGCCGCGTTTGCGGGCCACCTTACCTTTCGGTTCGGCGGTGACGCCAAATCTGCGTTTGGCCCGATACGTCTTCAGCCCCGTATTCTTTCCGCGACGCATAGGCCGGTGTCCAATCCAATGAATTTGTCCGATGACTTGGTGAAAACATCCTCATTATTGGGCCGGTTCCCGCCGCTGGCAACTTGCCGAGGCCAGCGATCTTAAAACAATCCGGAACAATTGGGTCAGCCTGACGTTGCTCCGGCATGCGGCCGCTGTGCCGCCGTAAAAACACGGAGGGCCGCAATGCTGGGTTGGGCCGTTACCTTTCTGATTGTTGCACTCGTTGCTGCATTGCTTGGCTTTGGCGGGATCGCCGGTGTCGCCGTCGAGGCTGCCAAGATCGTATTCTTTGTAGCGATCGTGCTCTTCGCCATTTCAGTGGTTGCTGGTTTGGTTCGTGGGAGGACTGTCCCGTAGTGTAGCGTCAGCGTAAGAGTGAAAAAGCCCCGTGCGAGGATCCTCGCACGGGGCTTTTTTGTTGTCTAAAGAAATTGGGGGGCGCGAGGCTTATTCTCCGCCACTTGCTAGGACGGCGCGTGTCGTTTCGTCGGGGCCGAAATCTTCGGCGCTGTTGACGTGGAGCAGTTCGGCCAGCCGTGTGCGCGCCCGATTGACACGCGACTTGATCGTACCGACCGCGCATCCGCAAATTCCGGCTGCTTCCTCGTACGAGAAACCTGAGGCGCCGACCAGGATCAACGCCTCACGCTGGTCTGAAGGCAATTGGGCCAGCGCTTCACGGAATTCACGAAATTCGACGTGACCATATTGATCAGGTTGCGACTTGAGCGACTCGGCGTGATGTCCGTCGCTGTCTTCGACCTCACGACGCCGTTTACGATATTCCGAACGGAAGTGATTGCGCAGAATAGTGAACAGCCAGGCAGACATATTGGTGCCGGGCTGGAAGGAATCGATATTGGCGAGTGCACGCAACAAGGTCTCCTGTACCAGATCGTCCGCACGATCGACATTTCCGCAAAGGGAAATAGCGAATGCGCGGAGACTTGGCACCGCAGCGAGAACGGCTTTGCGGACCGACTCGTCCATGGGCATTATTGCGGGTCCTTTTTTCCGCTGCCATCAAGGCGATTAATCAAGTCGTTGAACCGATCAGGCACACCCTGGCTCACGACCTCGTCATACATGGCGCGCAATTGCTGGCCGAGGCGCGCTTGTACGTCGCGCCCTAGCTTGGCCGGCTTCGCATTGACTTTTTTGTTCCGGGCCGCGGTTGCTTCCATCGGATTTTGCTGTCCCACGGGCTTGCGTTCGTTCATTGTTCGACCCCAACTTCCGAGGCCCGGGCGGGCGCCGGCTGTCCCCTTGGTTCTGAGCAAACCTTTGAGCTGGCGGATGGTTCCCCCGGAACGGAACTTTTTTGCGGCGGCGGCGTTGAGGCGCTACAGGTTGATTGGAAGGTAGGGGCGTAGCCCACGATCGACCGCAAGGCGATTGATTCGGGAGGGATTCTTGTCGACATCTCAAGCAGTTGCTCAGCATTTGCCATATCTTCGCCGGTACGCCCGGGCTCTCTCTGGCAGCCAGACGTCAGGCGATGCCTACGTTGCAGCGACCCTGGAGGCGCTGGTGCAGGACCCGAAGGTGCTGGACACGGCACTTTCCACGCGGATCGCCCTCTACCGGCTTTTCACGAAGATCTGGAATTCCGTTGCGCTGAACGGCAAGTCGTCGGGCGCTAGCCCGAGCCAACCCGTTGAGCGCCATTTGTCCCAAATTCCTCCGAAGCCCCGTCAGGCCTTTCTCCTGGTTGCTCTTGAAGGGCTGTCCGAAGATGACGCTGCGAAGGTCCTGGACATCGATGCGCCGGAGCTGCGTGAACTTGTCGAGGAATCGGGTCGCGAGCTTGCGGCGGAGATCGCAACCGATGTTCTGATCATTGAGGATGAAACGTTCATCGCGCTCGATCTGGAGGGACTCGTGGAGAGCCTCGGCCACCGTGTGCTAGGTGTTGCGCGTACACACGCCGAAGCCGTGGCGCTTGCAAAAGCAAAGCGGCCCGGGATCATTCTCGCCGATATTCAGCTTGCCGACGGCAGCTCCGGACTCGATGCGGTCAATGAAATGTTACGGTCATTTGAAGTGCCCGTCATTTTCATCACCGCTTATCCGGAACGCTTCTTGACTGGCGAGCGCCCTGAGCCGGCCTTCCTGATTGCAAAACCGTTCCAACCGTCGACTGTATCGGCGGTCCTCAGCCAGGCCCTGTTTTTCGAACGTAACGCGCGACGGCGGGAACGGCGCGCGAGCTAGATGGCCGGCGCGTCTCCTCCAGATCGGCCAAGTATCACTGCATCGCCGCGTTTCGCCGGGCGGCGTAGCTTGCGGTGTCGTCAACACTGAAGTTCCAAGGCAATGCAACGGTTTGTGGGTTACGGCGTTGATTTCAGTTGCAACTTGTTGGATCAGAAATTGCGCGCCCTGGCGCAACAACAAGCACCTCGCGTGACCTCGTTCGTTGACAGGCTTTCCGATGCACTGATTCATTGGATCCCTGGTTGCCGAAGTCAGTGTGCGTGCTCGGTCGCGCCGGGCATTGACAGGTAACGAAACGAATGGTGCGCAACATGTCCGGGGCGCAAGAGATCGAACTGGCCAAACTCGAGAACGAATATCAGCAGCTTCAGGAACAGGTTAACGCGCAAGCGTGGGAACTAAACCTGCTGAGAGCGCGCTTTGCACGTTATGAAACCGCGCTGCGTGGTTCGCAAGTAACGGTCTACACCCAGGATCGCGATCTTCGTTACACCTCGATCAGCAATCCGATGCTTGGCCGAAACATCGAAGACATTCTTGGTCGCACCGATGCGGAAATTCTGTCGCCGGAAGCAGGTGCTGCCATGATTGCGTTGAAACGGGCTGTCCTTGCGAGCGGTGAAGCGAAAAGGGCTGAGGTTCCGCTCGAGGATGCGCTCGGAATTCGTTGGCACGATTTACACATTGAACCGTTGCGTAACGAAGCCGGTGAAGTCGTTGGTTTGACCTGCGCATCAGTCGACGTGACCGAACGCAAGGAGGGCGAGGCCCATCTGCGGCTGTTGCTGCGGGAACTGACCCATCGTTCAAAGAACCTGCTTGCAGTCATTCAGGCAATGGCGCGCCAGACAGCGCGCCATACCGGATCGGTCGAGACTTTCCTGACGCAGTTCGGCGCGCGGCTGCAGGCACTTGCGGCATCGCACGACCTCCTTATTCGCGAGAGTTGGTATGGCGCGTCACTCGGCGAGCTCGTGCGCTCACAACTCGGCGTCTATCTCGATGGAGTGGCTGCGCAGGTTTCAATCGAAGGGCCAGCCATCGCGATCAAGCCCGAGGCTGCGCAGAATTTAGGTCTCGCGCTGCACGAGCTTGCGGTCAACGCGGCAAAGTTCGGTGCCCTGTCAGTGCCCGCCGGACGCGTGGCGATTACGTGGAACCGGCTGGAAAACGTCGACGGCAGTGCCGTCGAACTCGATTGGCGCGAAAAGCTTGGCCCGAAAGTCAAAGCCAGGCGCCGAAAGGGGTTCGGCAGCATCGTTATCGAACGCAATCTCGCGCGTGCCCTCGATGCCAAAGTTGAACTCGAATTCGATCCGGACGGATTGCACTGTCATATCGTGATCCCGGCAAATCAAATTCTCGCTCTACGGTAATCGTTTCCGGAACATATTTCTCCGCCGACCGTTTTCTGTGGTGCTCACGCTGCGGCTGCTCACGCCAAAGCCTGAGACGAATGTGGAAACGGGCGATGCATAATTTCATATCGTCTATTCTCGTGGCGGCCGTTGTCGCCCTGGTGCTGGACGCCCTCGTGGTTCCAGCCGGGTTCAGTCTTGCCGTCACTGCCAGACATTCGGTCCAAAACGATTTGAGCGGTCAGGCGGTCGACCGCACGCGCAAAGGTGATCGATTGCACGTGCCGTTGGCAAATCAACCGATATCGCCAAAGACGACACCGACGATGCCGGTCGGGTGCGAACCCGCATTCAGCGCACTTTCCGTTGGTGCACGCGCGAATTTTGCCGGTCGTTGCCTCTCCTGAAGACTCTCCCTGGAACTTGTCAGTTCCAATCGCGTTGATATGCCATCATAAATTGCCAAGGGAGTTTTGCGATGCAAAGGCCATTGAGCGTTCTTGCGGTCCTGGCGGTTGCCGCGACGGTGGCATCACCTGTCGCGACGATGGCGCAAGCCGAACGCGTTAAGGCCGGAACATTGACCTGCGACATTTCCGGCGGCATTGGCTTAATTATCGCGTCACACAAAGAAGTGAGCTGCATGTTCACGCCATCCCAGCCGGGACCGCGTGAGGTGTATGTCGGTGCGATCAATAAGTTCGGGCTCGATGTCGGGGCAACGGCAGGCGGCGAAATGGTCTGGGCAGTGTATGCACCGACCACGCGCCGGTTTGGCGCGCTCGCCGGCAATTATAGCGGTGCCACCGCTGAAGCGACGGTCGGCGGTGGTCTTGGCGCCAATGTGCTGGTTGGCGGTTCGGACCGCACCATCGCTCTGCAGCCACTTTCGGTGCAAGGGCAGGCGGGCCTCAATGTCGCGGCTGGTGTTGCCGAGCTAATCTTGCGTCCGGCACGCTGACGCGACCATTTGTCCAACATGGGTGACGGCCGCCTCCAGGCGGCCGTTTTTTTGCGTCAACCGAAGGTGAATGCGTCGTGGTAAGCGCCTTGAACCTGTCCTCCCGGTACAGGACCCCCGCCAGGCACATGCACCATGTTGCCGATAACGGCACATGTCGCTCCATGCAGGCCATGACGCGGGATCGCCATCGGCGTGAGCTGTTCCCAGCTGTCGGACTTCGGATCATAGGCCTCGTTGGTACCGAAGACTTTGCCCGTTGCTTCCCCGCCAAATACGACAATCTTGCCGTTGATATACACGCATGATGGACCGCTGCGCGGCGTCGGCAGGGGCGCGCGGAACGTCCAGGCGTCGGTCTTTGGGTCGTAGACGGCGTTCAGCCCGGTGTTGAAGTCATACGAATCCATGCGTCCGGCGATCGCATGGATTTTCCCGTCGACAACTGCAACGCCCATGTGATCGCGCTGACCGACAAAAGGCTGCGTACCGGTCGAACCGCGCATTCCCCCGAGGATCGTGTACTTGTCGGTCGACGGATCATAGATCTCGTGCCATTCCACGGACCGCACGTCGCGCCCGCCGAGCAGATGGATTTTGCCATCGAGCACGATCGCAGACATCGCGCCGCGAGGCCGGCTCAGGCCTGCAATCGGCGCCCATTGATCGGTCGCGGTGTCGTACAGGAAGCATTTCGAATGGGGGCAGCGGTTTTGTTCGATAAATCCGCCGAAGGTGTAAATTTTTGAATCGAGTGAGACACCGGCAACGTGATTGCAGGGGAGCGGGAAGGGTGCCTTCAACGACCAGCTGCCGGCTTTCGGATCGAACACCTGATGAAAATTCTGGTCGACACGATGCTTTGCGTAGCCCGCGACAGAGTGAATTTTGCCCTGGCATTCAATGACTGCGTGTTCGCCTGTCGGGATCGGCATACGCGGCTGTTCGACCCACTTGCCGGGATTGGTTGCCTTCGGCGCTCCACTGCTCATGTAGCGCTGCTTGTCGACGGTTTTTGGAATGTCGGTGACCGACTTGTCATTCAAGCCAAGAAAGAGCGGAAGTTCTTGTTCTGCTGCCATGATAAACCTCAATTGACATAGTCAGGGACGAAGTCCCTCAGTAATTTGCGCGTTAGTTCGAATCCTTCGCGCGCGACATCGTAAGGCGAGCGAGCCCATTGTTCGGGATTGGGTGCTTCATAGCTGAGGTAACCCGTATAACCCTTCTCTGCCAACAGCCCGAGCATCTCGCGCCATTTGACGACACCTTTGCCCGGCGGAAGGCGATCGGTGGGCCGGCGTACGCCGGTGACCGGGTTAGGGGAGAGGTCGCTGTACTGAAAGCAAAAGATCTTGTCGGCCGGCACGCTTGCGAAGCCGCGGCCGCCGGCGCCGCTGCGTGTGAAATGATAGGCGTCGATCAGGTAGCCGCAATTTGGCTTGCCGGCTCCTTCGATCAATTCGGTGAGAACGCCGAGGCTGTTGAGAACGTCGTGCTGCGAGTTGAATTCGATCGCGAGCTTCAATTTGGACTCGGCGGCAATATCGCCGGCGTCCTTGAGATATTTGATCGCATCCTTGATCGGGCCGTTCACCTGACCGGGCGCACTCATCAATGTGTCGCATCCGAGCGAGACTGCGTTCTCGCAGGATTCCCGAAAAACCTGAAACAGGCGCTTGCTTTCATCGCCGGTCGCGAAAAGCCAGCCGTATTCCACGCCAAGCACGCCGCAGGGGATGCCGCTTTTCTTGATGAGATCGAGCACCTGTACATTAGTCATGCCTGCGTCGAAGCATCTCTTGAAGTCCGTTCGACGCAATTCGACCGCGTCATAACCCGCCTGTTTTGCCGCATCGAGCGCGGTCGCAAGCGGCGTGGTATCGATTGTCCACATGTGCAGGGCGAGACGTCCAAACTTTTTCGGCATTCCGGCGCGCTCCATCATTTTCCTTCGTACTGCAGAATGTAGAGACCGGCGTTGGTGTCGGTGAGGTACATCACGCCGTTGGTGTCGACAAAAACGTCGCAGGATTGAATGACTTTCGCCGGATTTGGCCGCTGGTCGACAATTCTTTTAGGAGGCGGTGGCACGTAGTGGCCGACCTGTTTGGGCGCAAACGCGTCGCGGATGTCATAGATGCGCAATCCGGCATTGTGATAGGTCGCGAACAGAAGGTCTTCCGATTGCAGGGCGCCGGGGCGGTTCTCATGCAGATTGTGCGGCCCGAATTTGGCACCTTTGGCGCAAAAATCTTCTTCGGCGGGCGTCGGCAGCGTGGCGATCGACACTGGATTTGACGGATCCCTGACATCGATCATCCAGGTATAGGCCAAGCCGTTCGCGCAGTTCGCCGACGTTGCCTCATCGGCCAAAGCAAGAAGTTTGCGCTTTGGCAGCGGCAAGGGTGTATGCGCGCCGCCCCCGAACGGTGGTGCGTAGTTGCGATGACTGAGCAGCTTTGGATTGGGCGGATCGCTTAGGTCGTGGACGGTAAAGCCGCCGTCGCGCCATGCCGCAAAGCCGAGATTTCCGGCGCTTATGAGATGATGCAGCGCTGTCCGCTTGCCGAACGAAGCGGGCGCGACCTCGCCACCGGCGCGGTTCATTCCGGGCAACCACCAGCGACCGGCCAGCTTCGGCCGAGTTGGATCGGACACATCGATGATCGCCAAAGCGTGGTCGATGAAACCTTCGAAATGGACCGACACATAGGCATGGCGGCCACCCACCCACCAAATCCGGTGCGCGCCGAAGCCGGGCATATGCAGGAAGGCAATCTCGCGCGGCGTTGCGGGATGAGATACATCGAACACACGCATGCCCGCGGCGAACGGTTGCTCTGTCTGCACTGAATCGATCAGCGACTTTGCATAGTAATCCTGCTGCGTCGCGTATTGCTGCATGGCCCAGATGTTCGGACCATTCACGGCGAGCAGGACATCGCCATGAATTTGCAGATGATGCGACCGGGTGTTCTTCGGCGCGGCGATGAACGCGGCCATTTTCGGGTTCAGCGGATCGCGCACGTCCACGACCGAATAACCGTCGCTGAACATATGACCGATGAAGGCGTGTCCCTTGTGCAGGATAACCTGCACGCCATCAGGTCGGCCGCCCTGGTCGCTGCGCGACAGGAAACGGACGTTCGATGCGGCAGCGCCTGCGGGTGAATTCATCACGCAACTCGTAAATTTCGAGGCCCGGCCGACTCGCGCCAACCGGGCCCCATCAGATAATACCGTCGGTTCAGGCCGTTTTCCTTGCCGTCGACGCTGGCTTGCGCTTCGTCATGAAGACGCCGCCGAGGATCAGGAGGATGCCGATCCAGGTCAGGAACGGGTAGTAACCCACCTTGCCCTGGCTGGTCGCCGTGGCCACCAGCTGCGAACAAGTGTCGTTGGTGTAGAGGAGGCACACCAGCGTGCTCGAAACCCGCTTGGCCGCCAGATAGAAGTAGAGCCACCAGCTCACCGACAGCAGAATGCATATCGCGCCACTCAAGGTGAGCCAGAATGCATTGTCCGCCTCAATGAAGCGCCGCGTCGGCGGTGCGATTTCATCAAGCCCTCGCTGCTTTGCCTCCGGGCCGAGCTGGGTGACCGATGCGGCGGCAATCAGCAGCAGGGTCGCAAGGAAAACAAACACGGTCATGAGCCCATAGGTCTGCTGGATCAGCAGGATCGACGGCATGATGAACGCCGTCGCGAGACGGCCCACGCCGGCGGCCCAGCCGAAGCCGGATGCGCGCGCGTTCGTCGGAAACACTTCCGAGGCGAAGATCTGCATGGCGTTGCCGGCCACCTGGATGAAAAACACCATCACGAATCCGGCTACCATCAGCTCCGTCGGCGCGCCCGCATTGGCGAACACGATCGCCATGATGGCGGCTCCGATAAACGCACAGACCGACGTGACCTTGCGGCCCCATTTGTCGAGCGCGTACATCATGAACAGGCTCGCGAACGGCACCGCGAAGTTCATCGCTAGTGTGTATTGAAGCGACTTCGTGATCGTGAAGCCCTTCTCGTTCATCATGTTCGGCAACCACGCGCCAAGGCCGATGGCGACACCGAAGAACGCAGTGAAGCAGATCATGCCGGCGATGACGCGGGTGGGGAACATCCGGAATACGACCGCGAAGGGATCGCTCTTGGTGTTGCTCGCCGCATCAGTCGAGAGCGAACTCAGCGCCGGCACATTCTTGATCTGGAGGCGCTTGAGGACGTCGAGGGCTTCCTGCCCCCGGCCATGCGTCGCCAGATAGCGCGGCGATTCCGGCAGCGAGAAACGGAAAACCCACACGATCAGCGCACCGGCGCCGATGATGACCCATGCACACCGCCATACGGTGTCCGGCGCGGTGGGGAAGATCGCGGTGCCGAGCAACAGCACCAGCGCCGTGCCGAGTGGCCACACGCAGGCGCCGCCGATGAAATGGACGATCGCCAGAATGCGTCCGCGAATGAGCTTGGGTGAATATTCGCCGGCATAGGCGAAGGCCAGCGGCTGCTCGGCACCAAGACCGAGCCCGGCGATGAATCGGCAGATGACAAGCATCGTGACGTTCGGTACGAATGCACCGATGATGGTGAACACACCGAACAGCAGCAGGTTGAACTGATAGATGAAGCGGCGGCCAAACCGGTCGCTGAACTGACCTTGTCCCGCGGTGCCGATGAACATGCCGAAGATGGTCGCGCTGCCGACCAGCGCGACTTCCGCGCCGCTCGCGAACTTCGACGACAGAATGTACGGCACGAGCGAACCGAAGATGGTAAAGTCGATGACGTCGAAGAAATATCCCGCGGCGATGAGTGCGACGACTCTGCGGTGCAGCGGCGATATCTTTGCCTCGTCGAGCGCGTTGCCGACGTATGCCTCTATGGTCTGAGCCACGGCCTGTCCCTCCCTGTCGCGGTTTTTGCTGGTACTCAGCAGCCCCCATCAGGATGAGCCACAATTTGATTATTGGCCAGCCCGTTCAGGTCTAGCGTGCCAGACCATCCACGCAATGAATCGTCTTTGAATCTGAATTGTCTGGGAGTTTCGGCGGGTGAAATTGGGGGCGAGTAGCGGGGGAACTATCATTCGAACCTAGATTCTCGGAGTCAGAGTCCGAGTTTCCGCGGTGACCCGCCGTAACTTTTTTCAAAATGGGTCGCAAAGCCGCCCTTACGGACCAAATAGATACGTTCAAAATGGCCGGGAGCCCGTCATGGTCGATCTGGTTCGCCGCGCCGTCCGGCTGGGCGGGGGCGACCACATCCCAGCACGTGTGCTCAGGTGCCAGGAGAAAATACGAAAGGAGTCTCAAGAGCCGTGCTTACCTACTCACGAAGCGACTGGCAGTACAGCTGCCAAGCACGGACCCCATCTGTTATCCGTTCATGGAAGTTGGACACGCCTACGACGGTCTCTATCCCTGCGAGCCGCATATCGTCTCGGACAACGTCGCGCACTCGCGCGAAAGCGAATGTGATACCCCGGCTTTGGAGCGCCTTGATGAGTCTTAACAACTCGTCGCTTGCACTAACGTCAGTGAAGTTGACAGGACCAAAATCCAGAAGCACCCGCTTTATGTTTGGTCGCGCAGCCAGTGAGGCTTCTAATGCCTCGCTCACGTGGCCGATGCTCGCGAAGAAGAGGTCGCCGCCTATTCGCAAAATTAGCAACCCAGGAAAAGTAATTGCCTCGGGATGGCGCTGTACGTTGCGATAGGCTTCAGTACCTGGAAGTTGACCGAGAACTGCTCCATGCGGATGGCTGGTTCTATAGATCAACGTCAACAATGACAGCACAACGCCCAAGGCGATGCCGTGCAACACACCCAACGTCAACTCCGCGCCGATGACGACTACAGCGTTGGCAAACGACCAGGGGCTTCGGGCGAATAGGTCGCGCAAGTACCGGGGCTTCGTGAGATGAAGCATCGCTACAATGACGATGGCGGCGAGTGCCGGCTGCGGCATGTTTCGGAACAGGGGCGTCAGCCAAATCAGCGTGAAAAGACAAATGATTGCCGCGACAAGATTGGCGACCTGGCTGTGAGCGCCTGCAGCCGTAGCCACCGAAGTCTTCGATAGGCTGCCCACAACAAGGAAGCCCCCGAAAAGGCCGCTCAAGACGTTTGCCGGTCCGTGTGCGATCAATTCCTGGTTCGGATCGATGTCACCGCCACTCTGCATTGCAGCCGCTTTTGCTGCACCGAGTGCCTCGGCATATCCGACCAGCACGATGGCGAGCGCACCGGGCGCCAGCTCATACAACTTGGTGGCATCGAGGTTTGGTGGCGTGAGGTGGGGCAACCCAGATGGGATATGGCCGGCCACGTGTACCCCAGTCGCGTCTCCGCCGAGGAGGCCGATCAATATCGTGGCCGCGGCGAGGACGACGAGCGCCGCCGGTATGCTGGGCGCCAGAAAACGAAATAATAGCATTGCTGCGAGGCACAGAACGCCGGTCAATGCCGGTGCCGCCGAAACATCCGGCAGATGCTCCAGGACATTCCATAGTTTCGAGAAGAAGTTGCCCGACGCACCACTGATGCCAAGGAGATGCGGCGCTTGCCCAATGATCGTGACGTAGACGAGACCTTCGATGAAGCCGCGCATCACAGGAGTGGGGATAAAGCTAGCAACCCATCCCATGCGCATAAGTCCAAACAAAAGGAAAAAGAAGCCGATCAGGACCGCGAGGGTGGAGGTGAGCGTATTAAATTCCGCAGTACCCTGGGTTGCGATGGCGCCAACAGTTACCGCGGAGATGAGACCCGTAGCGGTGTCGGGTCCGACGACGAGTTGACGCGACGTGCCAAGCAGCACATAGGCGAGTAGCGCTGGGACTATTGTGTAGAGGCCCATGATCGGCGGCACACCGACAATACCGGCGTAAGCCATGCCTTCGGGCACCATTACCGCCCAGAGCGCGACGCCTGCAAGAACGTCCGGCAACAGCCATTCGCGTTGATAGGTGGGAATCCAGCCGAGGATTGGTATCAATTTGCGAGCCGTTGAGGCCAAGACAGCCGAAAAATTCGACATAGTCCAACCTCCCGCCCATGGCCATTAATTAGTCCCATGGTCGGCATCTCCCCAGCGCAGATCAAGGCCCTCATTGTGTTATCCGATCCTGAACATGGCCCATTCTCAAGGGTGAAAAGCTTTCCGTCCTTCCAGTGATGCAACCGACTAACTTCGCGCGGTCCATCAACCTTTCGACAGCCAGGAGCCTGGGTCTTACCGTGCCGCCAACACTCATCGCCCACGCCGACGAGGTCGCCGAGTGAATGTCCGCTATTGGCCAAAGCCGACGGCCGCGCCGACGAGGTGATCGAATAAGAGTGCGATGTCTGCTTTTGGCCCAAGGCGGACATCCCCAATTTGCACCGCGCATGTCCGCTTTTGGGGGTAAAGCGGAGTGGGACCGCGCCGCCACGTGCGCGGCCCCAGGGCCCCTCCCCAGATTCGGGAGGCAACGGTCGGCGCCGCCCTAAGGGGGCCAATCTAAGTGTGCGGGGTTGCGATTAAGATTTCGTAATAGAGGCGTCAGCAAAAATCCCTAAGACATTCAAATGAACGCATTCAGCGTCCCTTTCGGGGGTAAAGCGACAGGCTTTTTGCCCCGCATATGTCTCCTGTTTACCCAAAGCGGACATGCGTTTGGTGTGTCGAAAGAGGCGAGCAGTTCGTGCGCAAATCGTGGTGACGGCGTTCTGATACCATTCAGAGTATCTTTTGAGTAAATAGAGCGTCACTTCTTCTACGACGCGTTGCTCCGCTTGTCGTTGTAAGGGCAGCATCACCAACGTAGGACTCCCCGTTCAAACTGATCTCATTTTGGATAGAGCATCGGAGGATCGTAATGTTCCGAATAAATGTCGTTACCTTGATGCTGGTTGCATCGATTACCGGCATTGCGCTCGCGCAGAGTCACCATCACGACGATGCGAATTCTGGCCTGATCAATTTTGCGGATTCAACATTTGCATCGCAAATGATGCAGGCGATGGACCGGATGGATTCTGCGATGATTGCTGCGAAGCCAACGAACGATCCTGACCGCGACTTTGCGGCAATGATGATTCCTCATCATCAAGGCGCGATTGACATGGCGAAGCTGGAATTAATTTACGGACACGATCCCGTTTTGCGCCGTCTCGCCGAGGGGATCATCGTTGAACAGCAGCAAGAAATCGAGCTGATGCAGCGTAGTCTGAACGAGCGGTCCGCATCGTATCCGTGATGCCGCCCCCGATTACTCAGATAAACGCGACACAACCGTCAAGGATATTGGTCATGAACCTTCGCCTCATATCCGCGTTTTTGCTTTCCAGTGTCATCCCCGCGTTTGCCGGCCAGGCCCCCGGAGCTGCGAGTTCGACTGACATCGCGATCAGTCACAAAGATCGCTTTTATACGTCCGATCAGTTCTCGAACACGATATCGGTCATCGATCCGGCTGATAACAGGTTGCTCGGCGTCCTCCGGCTTGGAGACACTACGCCTGCAAATCTCAGTCCGCTCTACAAAGGGCAGCTGCTGGTGCACGGCATGGGTTTTTCGCCCGACCATCGCACGCTTGCGGTAATTTCCATCGGCTCAAATTCCGTGACGTTCATCGATACGGCAACAAACGCAATCAAGCATGTCGCCTACGTCGGCCGTTCACCACACGAAGCGTTCTTTACCCCCGACGGCAAAGAGGTCTGGGTCAGCGTTCGCGGCGAGAACTATATCGCGGTCCTCGATGGACAAACTTTCAGGGAAAAGACCCGCATCACGGTGCCAAACGGCCCAGGTATGACGATTTTTTCGCCTGACGGAAAATATGGATATGTTTGCTCCAGTTTCAGCCCGGAAACCGTCGTCATTGCTACCGCCGAGCATAAGATCGTCGGGCAAGTGAAACAGGAAAGTCCGTTCTGCCCGGACATCGCAGCGAGCCCGGATGGTAGGCAGGTCTGGCTGACGCTCAAGGACGTCGGCAAGACCATGGTGCTTAACGCGCGGCCACCGTTCGATATTGTCAAAGTGATCGACACGGGACCCATCACTAATCACGTCAACTTCGCGCGCAATGCGAATGGACAATTTGCTTACGTGACGGTTGGCGGATTGAATGCGGTAAAAGTGTTTAAGACCGACACGTTCGAGCAGGTGGCAACGATCCCGACTGGCCCCTTGCCGCATGGTCTATGGCCTTCGGGCGACGGAAACCGCATATATGTTGGTCTAGAGAATGCAGACGCGGCCGCCGTCATTGACACGCTCGAAAACAAAGTCGTCGCTACGATACCGCTTGGTCAAGCACCGCAAGGCGTGGCCTATGTGCC
>JBPYDR010000024.1:0-108940 GCA_051986235.1 Pseudolabrys sp. | reverse complement strand
TAAGGTTGCTGCTATCGTGAAATCGCAAATCGGCCTGACCACTACCGCCCGTACGGACCGTCTCCTTCGAATAAACGGTGGAGCCAGCTGAAAGCGTTCCGCTATGGCTCCCATCAGCCTGAGGTTTTATCGAGGTGGCTTTGCCGATCGCTTCTTGGGCGAGCGAGGTGGTCGCTTGCAGCGCGAACAGGACCGTCAAAGGAAGCGCGTAAATCCAACTACGGTTACACATGTTCCTTTCTCCTACACTACTCGGGATTTCACCCGAGAATTTCAGCTCTTGCGATTGTGAGAAATACGCGCTCCCAGCCGGCGCTTCTGTGATGGCCATCACGAATATCCCGCTGCCGTGTGCTGGCCATCACAAAAAAGCGCTTTTTTTAAAACGTTCCGTCGATAGCGCTAGTCGCCAGCTGTGCCTTCGCTGTTTCCCACTGCGCGGTCGCGGTTGTGATGGCGGTCACAGCCAACGGTTCCCAAATCAGTAAAGCTTCTCGTGTGAAGGCCGTTCTACGAAACCTTCATGGGTCTCTTACTTCTTCCCGTCGGCCTGGCGCTCACCACTGCCGACGGGGTTTTCGCCAGTGGGGCAATCGGAAACTTATATAGTGGGGCTCAAGACTTGATCGCAACACCGCCAGCCGCTTATCCAAAAAGTTGGTCCACCAAATCATTGGCAACAACAATGATCCGACACTCAGTGGATGTGTTCGGTCAGGGGTATGCCCTGAATGTCTATCAACACGCAGATAATCTTTGGATTGCTGTCGGCGAGTTTCTTGGCCACCAACTCAGAACAATAGACAGAACCGCGCTAAAGGCGGTGCGAGCCTGGCGGAAGGCAGCCATAGAAAAGCGATTGTTTGACGAAGTCGGCTAACAGGGCACACAGCGATCGGATGACCGGGATTGCGCGAAATATTCAGCTATACCAATTAGCCTACAGGCTTGCGTGGCCGTACGTTTCTGAGTTTCACAAGAATGCGGATCCGGATATTGCTGTGCGCCTTCACGACTCTATCCGCTGCCAATTGAAAAAAGGGTCAACTGAACCCGTGTTGATTGCCTCTGAGGCGCTAAAGGGCATCGACACACTGGATGGCCAAATTGATCATAACGAACCGTCACCAACTCGCTCGCTGGTCGGAATAGCCGGCTTCGTCGCGCATTGAAATTTGCAACCGGCCTTCCATCCTAAGCCCCCCGATTCAAGGATGCTGCACGCACGAATACGTCGAAGGTAGATTGGGGCTATCTGTGCTGCATGATTGCCAATGGCAGTGACTGTAGAGAAACACCGTCGACAGGCCATTGGCCCATTAGTCCAGTGGCCCATTAGTTCGGTGGCCCATTAGTCCAGTGGATGCCTTCGCGCGTTTCCATGCGCTAGAAGGCGCAGCGTCATTGCCGGTAGTAAATCAGAATCAGGCCAGAGGTTACCGCGCCGACGATGAATGCAACTAGGCTGGCAACGCCAGTGCAGACGTCGGCCCTGCGCAGTTTCAATGAACGAGCAATCAAAAACGTCTCTTTAACGTCGATTGGCCGTTGAACGGCTGCTTAAAGGTGGTGGCGTGTCGGACAATGGTTGCGCGGGCGCACTGCTCTAAGGTATCCAAGGAAACTCGTGGCCGCCGCACAAACGAGGCCGACAACAAACGCGCCAACGGCCACTGCAAGTGGCAGCGGGCTTGGGTTCGATTTTTAAGAGCGCGGTCAGGGCAGGCAACGCGACAGCGCCACCGCCGTTCAATGCGAATGCCGATTTGATGGCCGCTTCGGCGAACTTTAACGCGCCGTCGTAGTTGGCGCGCATCTCGTCGCGCATTGGGGTGAGCGCGAATTCAAGTTTGGTGCGGAATTGCTCGTGTCTTTGCCCCCGTCAGAAGGCCATTCAAAAAACCCTGACTTTATTGGCGCGCCCTAGGGGATTCGAACCCCTGTTACCGCCGTGAAAGGGCGGTGTCCTAGGCCTCTAGACGAAGGGCGCTAAAGCCGCTGCCGGAAGGCGGCTCACGGATGGGGTCGGGGTATAAAGACCTTCGCCGCCAGCGGCAAGCGAGCTTACCACTTGCCGGTATTCGGCATCGACTTCCAAGGCTCCTGGGCGGGCAGGGGTGCGCCCTTCTGTAGGAGCTCGATCGATTGCTTGTCCGGGGAACGCACGAAAGCCATGACACCGTCTCGCGGCGGCCGGTTGATCGTTACGCCGGCTTTCATCAGCCGTTCGCAGGTGGCGTAGATGTCGTCGACCTCGAAGGCGAGATGACCAAAATGGCGGGCCTCGCCATAGTCTTCGGTATCCCAGTTGTAGGTGAGTTCCAATTCCGGTCCGGGTCGGCCGGCAGCTTTGCTTGTTTCAACCAATTTTTCGTCGGCCGGTCCGGCCAGGAACACCAGGGTATACCTGTTTTTCTCATCCACGCGGCGGCGGGTTTCCTTCATGCCAAGCTTGTTGCAATAAAAATCGAGCGCAGCGTCGAGATCTCGAACGCGCAGCATAGTGTGCAGATATCGCATAGGCTAAACCTCACTGACTGACAGAAGGCAGCGACTATACACAAATGATCGCCTCCGATCTTCCCACTGCGATCGAGCGTTTACGACAGCTGATCGAAAATGCTTCGGTCATCATTCCCTTTACGGGGGCGGGCATTTCCACAGAGTGTGGAATTCCTGATTTCCGCTCGCCAGGAGGCATTTGGACAAAGAACAAACAGATACCGTTCGATGCATTTGTAACGAGCCAGGAGATGCGGGACGAAGCCTGGCGGCGACGGTTTGCCATGGAGCAGAGTTTCACGAAGGCGAAGCCCGGCAGGGGCCATCGCGCTTTGGCAAGTCTCTACCGTTCCGGCAAAAGTCCTGCGCTCATCACACAGAACATCGACAATCTGCATCAGGCTTCGGGGATTGCTGCGTCTGACGTCGTCGAACTGCACGGCAACACGACCTATGCCCTCTGTCTCGACTGTGCAAAGCGATACGAATTGTCTTGGGTAAAAGAAAAATTCGATACTTTGGGCGAGCGCGCACCCGATTGCGGATGCGGCGGCCACATCAAAACCGCGACGGTCTCCTTCGGCCAGCAGATGCCGCTGGAGGCGATGCAACGCGCCGAGGAATTGACCAGAAATTGCGATCTTTTTCTCGCTGTCGGCTCCTCTCTTGTGGTTTGGCCTGCGGCAGGTTTCCCGTTGATGGCCAAGCGAAGTGGTGCAGCCCTCGTCATTATCAATCGAGAGCCCACGGATTTTGACGAAATTGCCGATCTGGTCGTGCGCAATGACATCGGCGACGCGCTAAGTCCTTTCATCGCGCACTGATTCGCCGCGCGCTACGCTGTGTATAGAGCTGTGTGCAAGCCTATTTTGCCCCTTTGCCGTTCGGAGGCCGGTGTTATCTTCGATTCCGCAAGATTCGTTTAAGCGCCCAGCAAGAGGCGCCAGCAAGGTGGCGGCGTTTGGCGTCATGGCGTCGGACGGGGTCGAATCGAAAATGACTGGCACCAATCTCCGCCAAGGAGCGGTCAGAGAGCTCGTCGATGAAACGGCGACCAATCTCATCGAATTGAGCGGCGTCATTAAGTGGTTCGATGTCTCCAAGGGCTTCGGATTCATCGTCCCTGACAACGGGATGCCAGACATACTTCTGCACGTGACTTGTCTGCGCCGCGACGGCTACCAGACCGCTTACGAGGGTGCTCGGGTTCTGTGTGAGGTGCTGCAACGTTCCAAGGGTCTGCAGGCATTCCGCATCGTTTCCATGGACGAGTCGACGGCCATACATCCCGCGCAAATGCCGCCGGCGCGCACTCACGTAACTGTGACGCCGACCAGCGGGCTCGAGCGGGCGCAAGTCAAATGGTTCAACAGGCTACGTGGCTTCGGCTTCCTTACCCGTGGCGATGGAACTCCCGACATTTTCGTTCACATGGAAACCTTGCGGCGCTACGGCATTGCCGAATTGCGCCCAGGTCAGACAGTTCTGGTGCGCTTTGGACCGGGACCAAAGGGTCTGATGGCGGCCGAGGTTAGGCCGGACGGCGGATCGTTGGGACTGGCGTCCCACTAGATCTCCGATTTTGCGATTGCCGCTGGCAGCGCGGCCGCGTAAAGGGCGTGCCATGCGCTCGCTCAAATGGCTTGCCTTTGCATTTGTCGGCCTCTTTGTCGCGGCCAGCCTGGCTCGGCCAGTCGGCCCGCAAACAGTTGAAATTGCCAGCAAGACCGGCGTCCACGTCTTCACGGTTGAAATTGCGGACAATGATGCCGATCGGGCGAAAGGGCTCATGTACCGCAAGGAACTGCCCGAAGGGCGAGGAATGCTGTTTGACTTCCAACGGGACCAGGAAGTCAGCTTCTGGATGCAGAACACCTATATTCCGCTCGACATGATTTTCATCCGCGGTGACGGCCGCATCTTGCGCATCGCCGAGAACACCGAGCCCTTGTCGACGCGGCTTATCCCGTCGAACGGACCCGTCCGAGCCGTCCTTGAGGTTATCGGCGGGACAACGCAGAAACTTGGAATCGCGGTCGGCGACCGTGTTGCCGCGCCGATCTTCAATGCCCGCTGAGGTTTGCTTGCGGCACCATACCGAAGCGTGTATCGAACGCCGGTGTCCGGCGGGGCATAGCGCAGTCTGGCAGCGCGTCTGGTTTGGGACCAGAAGGTCGCAGGTTCAAATCCTGCTGCCCCGACCACCACTTAGCAGACAAACCGATCATCAAATTTTGAGTTTGGGCAACAGTCTGGGCAACAAGGCGCAGACGATCACAGCATGGCTCGCGACGGCGCAGTCGTCTTCGGCGATCTCATCGGCAAGCTCGATGTGCTCTATGTTCATTGTCCCAAGTGCAGTCGCGCCGGTCGCTACCGGGTCCAGCGGTTGATCGAGGAACGGGGCCGCGACGCCAAGATCATTGATTGGCTGGATGAGATCACCGCCGATTGCCCGAAGAAGCAGGCCCACAACATGAATGATCCATGCGGGGCGAAGTGTCCGGATTTGCCGAAGGTGTTGTGATCCGCGCGGGGGTACTGTTTTTGCGTAATTCCGGCACCCCATGAAATGTAGGTGTGCGTGGTAGTGCCTACGATAACGACAATCGTTATCGAGGATCGGATCATGCGCGTCCTAAGCTATTCAGACCTTCGCCCGCTCAAAGGCATTGTGTGGACGAGGCGGCACATTAACCGGCTGATCAAGGCCGGGAGATTTCCTCGCCCGCTCAAGATCGGCGACGCAACAGTCGCATGGGCTGAGGATGAAATCGACGCGTGGCTCGGTGAGCACTTTGCGGAGCGCGATCAACACAACGCCGCATAAAAGGAAAAGCGCTGCCTCCTGGGGAAGGACAGCGCCTCGCTAGGCTTCATCGGATTGCTTTGGACAGCGCCGTTGTAGCCACCGGACCCCTCGATTTCAAGGGCTGCAACAAATTGCTTCCGACTTCATCGATCGCCGAGACTATTCCGTCGCCGCGCGGCACGTTCTGCGAGCGTGGCACGTCATGAGCAACCGTCACCGACGAACCAAGCTTCCGCCGTTTGTGCCGCTCTACAAAGAGACAATGAAAACGCCTGCATGGATTGCGATGTCGAATGGCGCAAGGATGCCCTACGCCCTGCTCAAATGGAATTACAACATCCACCCGCGATGCTTCGAAGAAACTTGGTTCAAATAGAGACTGCGTTCAGCGGTGGTTTCACGAACTGCAACACTACGGCTTCATAGTGATGATTAGTCCCGGCGGACTCGGGGTTGAAGGGCGGGGCAAGGCACCACACTGGCGACTGACCGAGGAATGGTGTCTCGGCAAAACCCCAACCCGAGACTTCCTGCTCTGGGATGGCACCGTGTTCGAGCCAAAGGAAATCATATCGCCTAGCCGCAAAAGTGGGGCCACCCTGGCCCCGAAAGTGGTGCCACTTGCCAAGCGCAACGCCATCAAAATCCGGAAGCCTGGCCTCGAAAGTGGGGCCATACACGCGGGCCACCCTGGCTCCACTACTGGTGCCATAACTAGTCTAACCACCCCCTTAGCAGCCGCAGAGGCTAGAAAGGCTAAGCAGTGTGACTGAGTAGGGGATCGACTGCTTTTCTGGCGCGATGTCGACGGCAACCGTCATCATGGTTTTTAGAAGTGCATCATTCAGCGAAATCACCGAGCGACCCGTTATGCGGAGTTACCCTACACGGCCACTTTAGCCGAGTCGGAGGGCTTGATGTTTGGCGGGCTTAATAAGAAAGCAGCGCGGCAAAGCCTGTTTAATGTTGAAATCAACGCGCGAAGGCTAATCCTTGTTACGAACAAGGCGTACCAGGCGGACCTAGACGATAAACAAGCATTTCGCGCCGACACCAAGAAAATTCTGAAAGTGGAGGATGATTTATACAGGGACATTTCACTGGCGTTGGATAATGGAGCAAGCTTAGACGAAATTTGCTACCGGATTGAAATTGCCAAGATCAAAGAGGCTACGGTCGGCCTGCGAGCCAAAATGGCTATAGACGACTTTGTTAAAGTGCTTGCGGCCCACATTAAGCAAAGCGCCTGATGCCACCGCCACTCCGTTAGTGGTGAGAGAGGCAGAGGAAGGGAAATCAGATTCCTGACAGCACATACCGGCAGGCCCAGCCGGTCACCCACGCTATGCCTCCTACGAGCATATACGCAATCAGCACACCGGCATTGGCTGCTCCAGGGTTGTCGGTGGCCCATATCCACACGCCCAAGGCAACGCAAAGCGCAGCGACGATACAGCCGAACCAATAAAGGGCGTTACCCAGACTTGCCCGCATGATGTCCTCGACCCTTCGAGGTAATTACTCGCTCAGTTAGCGCACCTTGCAAACCCGCATCTTATGCGCCGTCCGTGAAACTTCTTCTTGGATGAGAACCGAACATGGGTAAGCTACAGCAAAAATAGCAAGTTGGTGGGGGCGTACCGTGACGAGTGGCCTGAAAATTGACGAACCGTGGTTCAACTAGGAAGTTATCGACCGAGCCGAGCGCAAGCGATTGCGCGAGATGGACGAGGCGTTCTGTCCAGCACTGACCGCTGCCATCATAAGTGGGAAAGAAAAACAACCGAACGCACAATCGTGACATCGTTGGGTGGGGATCGGCGTATTCGCTAAGCTCCACAAGGGTGAGCTTAGATGTCTTTCGGGTGGATTTCGTTAGACGTTCTTGTAATCATCGTTGCCATCAACGCATTGGTGACGATCTCGATCTGGAAAATGCTCAAGCGAAAAGCGGACAAGCCTCCGCAGCAGCAGCCGAAAAAGAGTTTCATTACAGAATTACAGAGCTCCGGGCCAATTACGCCGAAGCCATTGGACCGGGAAAAGCAGACAACCAATTTTGGGTTCTTTCACGAAGATTACGAACGTCGGTTTTTTATCGACTTTTTAGATTTTGCCGCCGTCGTAAACTGGTGGTTTCGCGATAGACCAGAGCCAACACCGTGGCGACTACAGGAACTGCCTAATATTAGAATTACATCTTCTGACATGCCCGCCTACGGCAGACGCTACCAAATCTTCTACAATCAAGTGCCTGTCGGAAAGCTCCAAATTCGTCCCGGCTTTCCATACACCGCAGAAACTCCAAATTTGTACACAGACATTGAACTGGATTATGTCCGGCTTTTCAGTTGGGATGTCAAAAGTTTCCTTTCGGGCATCGCAATGCATGTCACTCGGCAGACGGAAGGTGATGATGATTACGATGCTAATCGTCAAATTGAGAGCGCGATAAATGAGGTTATGTGGCAAGCACAGCAAGTTGACACATACGATTTGGAGCCAGATTGGGGAGAACTTACATTGCACCTTTTCGGGAAGGCGCAATTTTACATAGACCGTAGAAATGTTTTGTGAGCGAGGCGGAAGCGGCAAGCAGGCCGCAACGGCGTGACAGCTAATTAACTTAGCCAACAGATTTTTCTCTAATATTTTTTTGATTCATAAACCGTAACGGGACATTGATAAAACGATCCACCCCGGGGTCTTTCCGGGTGGCCGCCGTATACTCGAGACCCAAGCCTGCGGGATTTCCCGCGTTCGCCGTGCTACGTTCAGACGCCGGACGCCTCTCCGCTCCTCGTGCGGGTTGTGCCGAGATAGCAAGGTCTCCAAGTCGTGGTCTCCAATGGAGCGCCAGCATGATACCGGCTGGATCGGGTGAAGTTACTTGTGGGTAAGTTGATTTGCGTTCTTCCTGAAACATTTTTCGAACCTATGTTCGCGCCCTCCGTTTAGTGGGTGCGACAACATGAGTTTGAGTGACGACTACCGAGTAAAGGCGGCTGAGTTCCGGGCCAAAGCGGAACGCCAACCTGACCCGCTGTTTCGCTCGATGTTCGAGAAAGTGGCGAAGACCTATTTGCGGCTGGCTGAACTGGATGACCGTGACCGTGGCGATGCCCGCACCAAGTTGGCGCCCTGGCCATCCTCGCCCGTTTCCGATCCGCCCGGGCACTAGCTACAGCAGGTGGAATTGCGCTTCCGACTCAGCTCGCGAGCAGACTCATTTTGGGCTCATGGGGCTTGTGAGCAGTAGAATGAGCGCCACTGCGAACACCTCGGCCCACAGGAGGATGGCGAAATCAGTCTCTCGCAGCAGTGACATTAGCCAAGCTCGGCGGTCGGGCGGCCGAAATCACGTTAAACGCTCTTGGTTAAAAAGGTGACAATGGCGACGAGCCACCACCGGAGGCCGCATGAATGGCGGGGGATGCGGGGCATGACCCCCGGCTCGGCCAGATGGTCAGATAGAGCCGCAAAAGATGGAAGAAATAACACGGCGTGAAATTGAAGCCGGTAGGATGCATCCGGATGACGGCTTGCGTCCGGATACTGTTCGCGCACTTTCCCAGATGGGGCTACACCTATTGCGATAATTCGTGATATAGGGCGCCGTTTCCTGTGGTCTATCCAAGAACTCGACGACGCGGAACAAAACTTTGGGAGAATGACCGATGCGAGCGCTAGCGACGGGAGTGCTCACGTTTCTGATTCTTATTCAAAGTTCAATGCCACACGCGCAGCAGTAGCGCCGCTTAATCCCGGAAAGCACCGGCACAGCTGTCCGGGAGCCGGTTATTACGACAACGTGCGGACCTGTTGCTGCGTCAACAATTTCACCGGTAATTACTGTTTGCGCCAAAGTGGAGGCCAAAGCTGCAACCTGGCCTGCCGCAATTCGTTTCTGTGTTCATAGCAGCGCGGCGCAGCTATCTGGTCTGCCCAACTCACGCCGAACTGTTTCATCGTGCGTGACGCTAGCAAAGCGAAATGAAGCAGAATTTTTATATTGAGAATTTTTCAGTTTCACTTTTTGGCATAAGCACCATGCGGGACATTGATAAAACGATGGGACCCGCCCCCATTAGGCGGGCCTACCCGGTTTCCCCCGGACCCAATTGGGGAATTCCGGGAGGCTCCACGCCAATCGCGCTCGCGACGCATGCAACGTG
Source organism: Pseudolabrys sp. (assembly GCA_051986235.1). Lineage (GTDB taxonomy): Bacteria > Pseudomonadota > Alphaproteobacteria > Rhizobiales > Xanthobacteraceae > Pseudolabrys. Next base: position 99,451 of record JBPYDR010000024.1, on the reverse strand, counting down.
ACCGCGTGTAGGGCTGGGGCTCGACGTCAACGCAATGCGGTCACAGTGAGTCAGGGAAGGCCTTGGATTCGTTTGTTGGGGGCGGGGGCTGTGATGGGGCTGGATAGCTGGCAAAGCCTCTGGCTTGCGACCAGTGATCCGTAAAAAGCCTAAGCCGACCACCAACGTCTCGAATGTCGACAACTGCAATTCCGCTTCCGCGTGCACCGCGATTTCTATCCCTGGTCGCCGTGTAGCGACTGACGAAATAGAATCACACGCCGGGGATTTTGTTTTCATGATTGCGGCTAGTGAATCGTGAGGTCGCAGCGGTGCACGAATTCCGCAATGCGTCCGATGGTCTCCGCGTCGGCCAGCAGGGGCGCGTGGCCCTGGTCGGGCACTTCGATGACATCCATCGCTTTGCGCCGAGCGCGCATGGCTTCGACCGTTTCGCCCGTGAGCAGGTCGGAATTGGCGCCGCGGATCACCATCAGCGGCTTCGCGCGCAACGCGTCGAACTGCAGCCAAAGCGGCGGGACACGGCGTTCGACGTCGACGCCGTTCATGGTGGTGGCGATCTTCACGTCGTAGGTCGGCACCAGCCGGCCTTTTTCTTCCTTGAACATGCGATGCGCGCTCGCAAGCCAGTCCTTCATCTCCACCTTCGGGAATTGCCCGCTGAACAATCGGCGCAGGATCTCCGCGCCTTCCTCGAAACTTCGCGGCTGCGGCAGCTTGCCAACATAGCTCTTGATGCGCATCAACCCCTGCGGCTCGATCACCGGACCGATATCGTTGAGTACGGCGCTGACGATCGCGGTCGGCCGCACGGCCGCCAGCAGCATCGTGAGAATGCCGCCGCGCGATGTCCCGATGAAGATCGCGGGCGTCACATCGAGCGCGGTCACAACGGCGAGCACATCGGCGAGCTCGACCGGCAGCGCATAGTTCGCCGGGTTGCGGTCGTATTGCGATTGGCCGCGGCCGCGGTAGTCGAGCGCGATCACGCGGCGGAAAGGCTTCTCGTGCGAGAGAGCAGAAGCGAGCGCCTCGAAGTCGGCCGCCGTTCGGGCGAGGCCGGGCAGGCAGACGACCGGGGTGGCCGAGGCCGTCCGTTTACCGTAGCAGCGGGCATGCAGGCGCAGGCCATCAGACGCAGTGATAAAGGAGCTGGATACGCCGTGTTGCATGCGATGGTTATAACATACCACCACAGCACCAACCCCACACGTCATGCGCGCGGTTCTTTAATTCCACAGCGGTGTGCAGGAACAACGCCCTGCGTGGCCTTTTCGACCTTTGCCGGCTTGTCCCGGCCATCCACGTCTTGCCGCCCTTGCAAGACTGGAAGACGTGGATGGGGCATGACGAGGAGGAAAAGCAAAGCGGGATCACCGGGGCAAGCCCGCCAATGACGGTAGAGAAAATCGTTTGGCTAAACTACCGGTGCGCGCCGCCGCGCTTGATGTCGGCCTCGATCACTAGCCGGCTGCCGCCGCCGAAGCGTGCGCGGTAGACCTGCAGGTTCTCCATGATGCGCGCGACGTAGTTGCGCGTCTCGGCGATCGGTATCCGCTCGACCCAGTCCACCGGGTCAACATGCGGATCGCGCGGATCGCCGTAGGCCGCGATCCACTGCTGCACGCGGCCGCGGCCGGCGTTGTAGCCGGCGAACGTCAGAATGTACGAGCCGTTATAGCCCGTGAGGAGATTGGACAGCTCGGCCGCGCCCATTTGCATGTTGTAGACCGGGTCCTTCAGCAGACGGTCGCGGTTATAGGTGACCTTGAACTTGGCGGCCGTATCGATGCCTGCCGCCGGCGTCACCTGCATCAGGCCCATCGCGTTGGCGCTCGAGACGACCTTCTGGTTGAAATGGCTCTCCTGGCGGGCGATCGAATAGGCGACGGCCGCCTCGATCGGTGGGGCAATCGGCTGATAGTCAGGCAGGCCGACCGTCGGGTAGGCGTAATAATCGAGCGGCAAGCCGCGCGCATAGGCGTATTCGCCGAGCAGTACCATCGCGCGGCCGTCGCCGTACTTGGCGGCGAGCTCGCCCATCATGGCCATGCCGGCAATGTCGCTCGCGCTTTCGCCAAGCTCGGCATAGATCGATGCTAGCATGTCGCGCTCGCCGAGTTTGTAGAGAATTTCCGCCGCGCGCACGACTTCGAGATTGCTCAGCGTGGCCTGCTGCTGCTGGGTGAACGCCGGCGGTCCACGCAGGCCGAGATCTTTCAATCCGAGCCGCGCGCGCGCGAGCTGCCCGTAATAGGTCGCCGTGTATTGCGCGGCCGATTCAAAGAATTCCTTGGCCTGCGCGTTCTGGTTCATAGCTTCTGCCGCGCGCCCCTGCCAGTAGCCGGAACGCGAGAGGGCATGCGGGCTCTGCGTGCCTTCGCTAATGCGCGCGAAATGTTCCGCGGCGGTTTTCGGATCGCGCAGGAAGCGCAGCGCCACCCAACCTGCGGTAAAGTGCGCGTCGACCCGATAGAAACCTTTCATGGGCGTCGCAGCGTCCCGGGCAACGCGATAGGCGGCATGCGCATCATTTTCGTCGAGCAGCTTGCGGACCAGCAGCCGGCGCTCCTGCCACCATTGGTCGAGATTGACGAGCGCATCCGGATTCTTCGGCGCGCTGAGGATCAGCTTGCTGGCATCCTCCGCCTTGTTGTTGAGGCGAAGCCACTGCACGCGCGAATAAATATAACCGGCATCGCTCTGGGCCGCGGCGGGTACGGCGTCGAGCAGCGCTTTTGCGTTGCCGGCCTTACGCAGCACCGCCGCGCGGGCCCGCGCGATGGCGACCTCGTTGCCGCCGAGGCGCTCGGCGGCGCGGACGCCGCCAGCGGCGTCGTCAGCATAGAAGCGCGTATCCATGCGCACCTTGTGATCGGCCGGCGTTAGCATGCCGCCGAACATCTCGAGCACGCGTTGTTCGACGCCTTCGCTTGCATCATCATTGCGCCAGGCCTGACGCACGAGACGTGCGGCACCTTCGCGGTCGCCTTGCGCGAGCAGAGTGCGCGCCAGCATGTAGCGCCCCTTGGCGGTGACCGGCTGCTGTTTGGCGAAGAAGGCGCGCACGGTTCGATCGTCCACGCGGTCGTCCCACAGCGCGTTCTCGGCGCGGCGGCGGAAAAGCGGAGAGTGTGGCCAGCTCGGATTGGCTTCGACCCAGGCGGCGTAGCGCTGGAACGAGGGGTTCGTGTTGTCGGAGCGCAGGATCACCCACTCGGCGAGCTTGCGCGCGACGGGATCGCTGATGCTCGCCTCAGTCGCGTTGGCTTCCGCCTCGCGGCCCTTGCGCGCGGCTTCGATCACGCGCTTCACGGCCGCGATGTCGGCATCCGATGTCGATGCCGTCGGCGCGACCGCAAAGGGTCCCGCGGCGGGACGTGCCAGCGGCTTGAAGTGAGCACGAGTTTCGAAAAGTGCGCGCAGTCCGACATTCGCTTGTGCGTAGGAGGAGAGGCCGTTGGCGTCGTGTTTGATTTGGCTCTGTTGAGCGACGGCAGGTGCTGCCGGCTTGGCGGTATTTAGAGGCGGCCGCGGACGCGGCAAGGGAACCTTTTGTACAGGGGTCGAAAACGATTCCGCGCACAGCCCGCAGGAGGCTGCCAACGCAAAAAGGATACTCAAGCGGCTTCGGCCAGTCGCTATCATCAAACCCCGTGCGATCATGTCCCCGGTGACCCGAATCAGCGCGGGGCCACTGGCATTGGCTTTTTAGGCCAAAAATATTGATGGATGTACTCAAAAAATTACATGTCCGGGACACTACTTAGCGACGCAGGCAAAAACACGGCAGACTGCCTATTTACTCACCGCGGAGGACTATCATCCTCCCCGCCGACCCGATATTGATTGGGGCTCATACCGGACCCTCTGTGGAGAAGCCGCGCCATGACCGCCAAGACGAGCTTTCGGGGCTCTTTCACCGCGCTGGTCACGCCGTTCAAAAATGGCTCGCTCGACGAAAAAGCCTTCCGCGACATCGTGGAGTGGCAGATTTCCGAGGGTTCAAACGGACTGGTTCCGGTCGGGACCACTGGCGAGAGCCCAACGCTGTCGCATGACGAGCACAAGAAGGTTGTCGAGTGGTGCATCGATCAGGTCGACGGGCGCGTGCCTGTCATCGCCGGCTCAGGATCGAATTCGACGGCTGAGGCCATCGAGCTGTCGCGTCACGCCGAAGAGGCGGGTGCGGATGCCGTGCTGATCGTCACGCCGTACTACAACAAGCCGACGCAGGAAGGCCTGTATCAGCACTACAAGGCGATCAACGATGCCATCGGCATCCCGATCATCATCTACAACATTCCCGGCCGTTCGATCGTCGACATGTCGGTCGAAACGATGGCGCGCCTATTCGAACTGAAGAACATCGCTGGCGTGAAGGACGCGACCGCGAACATGACGCGCGTATCGCAGCAGCGCGCGGCGATGGGGCCGGATTTCAACCAGCTCTCGGGCGAAGACATCACCGCGCTCGGCTTCATGGCGCACGGCGGGCATGGCTGCATCTCGGTGACATCGAATGTGGCACCGCGTCTGTGCTCGGAGTTTCAGGCGGCCTGCCTGAAGGGCGACTTCAAGGCCGCGCTCAAGCTGCAGGACAAACTCGCGCTGCTGCACACCAATCTGTTCGTCGAAACAAGTCCGGCGCCGATCAAGTACGCGATGTCGCTCATCGGCAAATGCGCCAACACGGTGCGACTGCCGATGGTTCCGGCGAGCGAGAAGGCGCAAGCCGCTATACGCCAGGCGATGGTGCACGCCGGGCTGATCAACTAGTTTTGCGTCATGCCGGCCTTGTGCCGGGCATCCACGTCCTGGTGTTTCAGAAAGACGTGGATGGCCGGGACGAGTTCGGCCATGACAGGGCTCCTTGGTTCATCCCTATCAGGATTACAGCTCATGATCGAGGAATTCAAAAAATTCGCATTGCGCGGCAACGTCATCGATCTCGCCATCGGCGTGATCATCGGCGCGGCGTTTTCATCGATCGTCAATTCGCTGGTCGGCGACGTCATCACGCCCATCATCGGCGCGATCACCGGGGGGCTCGATTTTTCCAATTATTTTCTGCCGCTCTCCTCGAAGGTCACAGCCGACACGCTGGTCGAGGCGAAAAAGCAAGGTGCCGTGCTGGGTTATGGAAGTTTCCTGACGGTCACGATCAACTTCCTCATCATCGCGTTTATCCTGTTTCTAGTAATCCGCGGTATCAACCGGCTTACGTTCAAGCAGAAAAAGGAGGAAGAAGATAAACCGCCACCGCTGACGAAGACGGAAGAACTGCTCACCGAAATCCGCGACGAGCTCAAAGCGCGCTGAACGAACGCCAATCGCATCTGACGTCCCATGGCCGCAAAACCCGAGCGCCGCTTTAAGGTGGTCGCCGACAACCGCAAGGCACGCTTCAATTATGCGATCGGAGAAACCTTCGAGGCGGGGATCGTGCTGACCGGGAGTGAGGTGAAATCGTTGCGCGCCGGAAAGGCGACGATTGCGGAATCCTATGCCGATGCACGCGCGGGCGAGCTCTGGCTAATTAATTCGAATATCCCGGAATACCTGCAGGCGAGCCGCTTCAACCACGCGCCCAAGCGGGCGCGAAAACTGTTGTTGCAGAAGCGGGAGATCAATCGCCTCGTGGGTGCGGTCGAACGCGAAGGCATGACGATCGTACCGCTAAAGCTTTACTTTAACGAAAAAGGACGAGCCAAGGTCGAGATCGCATTGGCGCGCGGCAAGAAATTGCACGACAAGCGCGAGACGCTGAAGAAGCGTTCGTGGGATCGTGAACGCGGCCGCCTCATGCGAATGAAGGGCTAGTACGTCTCCACGACGTTGAGCCTTGCGCTCTGTTCGGCAGTTCCGAATTCAACGCACTACGGTTCCGCCCGCCATGCCCGGCACAAGGCCGGGCATGACGATTTTGGGTTCTTGCCGGCCATGACCGCCTAACTACTGAATCACGCCGCAGGCAATGCGTCCGCCAGCCTCACCGGTCGGATCGGTTTTGTAGTCGTCGCTCCCGGCATGAATAACAATCGCCGAGCCATCGGCGTCGAACACCGAATTGGGTTTGCCCTTTTCCAGCGTGATGTTGACGTTGAGGATCTCGACTGTGAGGTCGCCGCTCTGCGGAATGTGCAGATTGGGCATGTCACCGGCATGCTGGCCCTCCGGCGCCAGCATCCCGTGCTTCCTGTTTCCCGGGTTGAAGTGACCGCCGGCCGATGTGAAAGGCGGCTCACATTTGCCGACAGCGTGCACGTGGATCGCATGCTCGCCTGGCGGCAGACCTTTGACAGAAACGTTGATCAGCACGCCTTGCGTTGTCTGGGTGAGATTGATCGAGCCGACTTCCTTACCATCGCTACCTTTCATAGGCGCGCTGGCAGTCTGTGCTGCAGCGGGCAGAGCCGCGCCGAGGAACAAGGTGGTCGCATAAACGAGTTTGAGAAAGGTCATAAGGTCGCTCCTGTTAAAGAGGAGAAAAACAGCCTTACACATTGACAGCATTGCCGACTTGACGATCGGCGGTAATAACATTGCCGTGACACTCAACGCCCGGGAGCCCAATATGGTGCCAACCAAACTGGACCACTGCGTCATCCATGTGTCGGATTGGGGACGGTCCAACAGTTTTTATGCTGAGGTCATGGGGGCCGAGCTGGTACAGCGCCCCACGGGCTGGGCCTATCGCTTCGGCGACAAACAGCTCAACGTGCATGGGCCAGGCGTACAGCCGGCAGAGGTCGCGCGTCTGCCCGTGCAACCGGGCAACAGCGATCTGTGCTTCGAGTGGCAGGGCCCGATTGAAGGGGCGATTGCCCATCTGAAAGCGCACGGAATTGCCGTCGAACGGGGGCCGATGCAAAGGTTCGGCGCGAAAGGGCCGGGCACCTCGGTCTATTTTCGTGATCCCGACGGCTCGCTCATGGAATTTATGAGCTACAGTTCTGTCATGCGGCGTTAAGAATGAGAAAAAAATGAGACAACAATGACTGAAGCCCCAGGAACGCATAACCCGCAATTCTTGCCGCCCGATATCCCGGCACCGCAGGACGATGGCGGCGCACGCCATCTCACGGGCGCAAAACTGCCCGACATCGCGCTGCAGACGACCGACGGCATGGCGGTCAACCTTTCGAAACTCAAAGGCCGGACTGTCGTCTACGTCTATCCGCGCACGGGCGTTCCGGGCGTCGATCCGCCGGACGGCTGGGACCAGATCCCCGGCGCGCGTGGCTGCACGCCGCAATCGTGTTCGTTCCGCGATAATCTGGCCGAACTGAAGCGGCTGGGTATTACACAACTCTACGGCCTGTCGACGCAGGACACCGCCTATCAGAAAGAGGCGGCGACACGATTGCATCTGCCGTTTGCAATCCTGTCGGACGAGAAGCTCGCGCTCACCCATGCTCTCAATCTCCCGACTTTCTCCACGGCGGGAATGACGCTACTCAAGCGCATGGCGCTTGTCATCGACGGCGGCGTTATCAGCAAAGTCTTCTATCCGGTTTTTCCTCCGGACAAGAATGCCGCCGAAGTGATCGCCTGGCTTCAGCGATCGAGATAACTGCGGACGTTTCTGAAGACTGTGCGGAACATCTCAGGCGTGAGCACGCCCGTGTTCGTGTTGTAGCGCGAGCAGTGATAGCTGCAGAACAGCGTCAGCGGCCCCAGCTGATGCCGGTCGCCGTGTCCAAAGCCAACGTCAGAAAGCTTGCCGCCGAGCGCGCGCACGGTGCTTTCATGCGCAATCCGGCCGAGCGCAACGACGGCGCGCAGCTTTTTCATCTCGGCGATGGCCGGTGCGAGAAAGTCGCGGCACGTCTTGATCTCCTGTGGCGTCGGCTTGTTTTCCGGCGGCACGCAACGCACGGCGTTCGTGATGCGACAGTCGACCAGCTCCAGCCCGTCGTCCGGGTGCGCGCCGTAGATGCCCCGCGCGAAGCCGTATTTTGCAAGCGTCTCGTAGAGCAGCACGCCCGCATAGTCGCCCGTGAAGGGCCGACCGGTGCGATTGGCCCCCTGCAGCCCGGGAGCGAGCCCGACAATCAGCAGGCGCGCATCAAGGGCGCCGAAGGAGGGGACCGGTGAATTGAACCAGGTCGGCTCCTTGGCCCGCCATGTCTTTCGAAAATCAGCAAGGCGCGGGCAACGGGGGCAATCGCGCCCAGGCTTTCCGTCGGCCCCAGCCATGGCCCAGGATCCTGAGATGAACGCGCTACTTTATTATTCGAATGACTCGTCGTCGTCATCTGCCCCGACATGCGCCCCGGCGCGTTGCGGCGCAGTCGGCGGCCGCTGCAGGAACTGAGGGGTATGCGACGCGGCGCGATCCTCGCGCGGCGGCCGGCCCTCGCGCGGAGCACGCTCTGAGGGGTCACGCCCGATCTTGGTCTGCAATTCGACGATATCGAGAAAGACGTCGGCCTGACGCCGCAGTTCGTCGGCAACCATTGGCGGCTGCGTCGAAACCGTCGAGACGACCGTGACACGGACGCCTTTGCGCTGAACGGCCTCGACGAGCGAGCGGAAATCGCCGTCGCCTGAGAAAAGCACCATGTGATCGATCGTGCCCGCGATTTCCATCGCGTCGACGGCAAGCTCGATATCCATGTTGCCTTTGACCTTGCGCCGTCCGGTCTGGTCGACGAATTCCTTGGTGGCCTTGGTGACGACCGAATAGCCGTTGTAGTCGAGCCAATCGATCAGCGGGCGGATCGAGGAGTATTCCTGATCTTCGATCACCGCCGTGTAGTAGAACGCACGCAGCAAATAACCGCGCGAATGGAATTCACGCAGCAGGCGCTTGTAGTCGATGTCGAAACCGAGAGATTTAGCGGTAGCGTAAAGATTGGCACCATCAATGAATAAAGCGATTTTCTCGCCAGATACGGTCATGGGTTCGTCTCACAATCCAATACGGTTTATTTCCAGACCCGGTCCGCACGACGGGCGGATGGCCGCGCGCGCTTTCGGATCGCCGTTAGCTGAGCATCGCGGCCTCGCCAATAAACTGGTGTGCCGCCTCCGCAATCACGCAGTGCCGATAAAATCCCCTGCCACCGGCTTGCCCGCGCGAAGGTCGAGTAACAGACGGTTGCGGCTAAACCAAGACAAAACCGCTTGAAATTTCATGCGCCAAGGGGTACCTAGCGGGCAAATTCAGGACAAGTTCCACCAGATGGAGTGACGAGCCGATGGCCCGTGTCACCGTAGAAGATTGCATCGACAAAGTTGAAAACCGCTTCGATCTCGTCCTTCTCGCAAGTCACCGCGCGCGGATGATTTCGTCGGGCTCGCAAATTACTGTCGAGCGCGACAACGACAAGAATCCGGTCGTGGCATTGCGAGAGATTGCCGAAACAACCGTATCGCCGGGCGATCTCAAGGAAGATCTCATTCACAGCCTGCAGAAATATGTCGAGGTTGACGAGCCAGAGCCCGAAGTGCCGCTCATCGGAGCCGGCGCAGGCGCCAGCGTCGATTCCGACGATACCGAGGTAACCGCCGACCGCATGACCGAGGAAGAGCTGCTCAAGGGCCTCGAAGGCCTGGCGCCGCCCGAAGAGCCGCCGGAAGAAGACGCCGAATAGTCATTCTGTTTATTCCACGTCTCGGCCCGGCCAAAAGCCGGGCCGTCGTTTTTCGTCAACCAGTTGGTCAAAGCCTTGCGGCTATGATGAAACGGCGTGATATCCTGAGGTGGTATCATCAGGAGCAGCCAAAGGGCAGCAGATATGGCGCGCACGCGCTCCGACCTTCCGCGCATGCAAAAGCAGGCTCCGATCCGGGCGCCGCGCCCGCCGGCCGTTGTCCCGGCCACCGCGTCCGCCCCGGCCACCGAAAAACCGGCCCGGAAGCCGCAAATGATGCGGCAGTACGACCTGATCGAGCGGGTCCGGCGCTATAACCCAAACACCAATGAGGCGCTGCTCAACCGCGCCTACGTCTACGCCATGAAGGCCCATGGCGAGCAGCGGCGCGCGTCCGGCGACCCCTATTTCTCGCACCCGATCGAGGTGGCCGCGATCCTTACCGACCTCAAGCTTGACGATGCGACCATCGCCGCGGCGCTCCTGCACGACACCATCGAGGATACGGAGGCGACCCGCGCCGAGATCGACAGCCTGTTCGGGCGCGACATCGGCACTTTGGTCGAGGGTTTGACCAAGCTGAAAAAACTCGACCTCGTCACCAAGGAAGCCAAGCAGGCGGAGAACTTGCGCAAGCTGCTCCTGGCGATCGCCGACGATGTCCGCGTCCTTTTGATCAAGCTCGCCGACCGTCTGCACAACATGCGCACGCTCGGTTATATGCCCAACGAAGCGCGTCGCCGCGCTGCCGAGGAGACGCTCGAAATCTACGCGCCGCTTGCCGGCCGCATGGGCATGCATGAGATGCGCGAGGAGCTCGACGACCTGGCGTTCCGCGAGCTCTATCCGGAAGCCTACGATGTTGTGACCGCGCGGCTGAATGCGCTGACCGAGCGCAACAGGCTGCTGATTTCCGAGATCGAAAAGCAGCTCACCAAGAAACTTGCCGACCGCGGCATCGATGCGCGGGTCGTCGGGCGGCGCAAGCGCGCCTATTCGATCTGGCGCAAGATGGAGCGCAAGTCGGTCGGGTTTGAGCAACTGTCCGATATCTTCGGATTCCGCGTGCTCGTGAAGACACTGGCCGATTGCTACCAGGCGCTCGGCGTCGTCCACAGCACCTGGCCGATGGTGCCGGGCCGCTTCAAGGACTATATCTCAACGCCAAAAGGAAACGATTACCGCTCGATCCACACCACGGTGATAGGCCCGAGCAAGCAGCGCGTCGAACTGCAGATCCGCACCATCGCGATGCACGAGATCGCCGAATACGGCATCGCCGCGCACGCCCTTTACAAGGACAATGTCGGTTCGCCGACCGAGCTCCTGTCGCGGGAATCGACGGCTTATGCCTGGCTGCGGCGGACGATCGAACTTCTGGCGGAAGGCTCGAATCCGGAAGAATTCCTCGAGCACACCAAGCTCGAACTGTTCCATGACCAGGTGTTCTGTTTCACGCCAAAGGGCAAGCTGATTGCATTACCGCGCAAGGCAACGCCGATCGACTTCGCGTACGCGGTGCATACCGACATCGGCAACACCGCGGTAGGCTGCAAGATCAATGGCCAGATCGCTCCATTGACGTCGGAGCTCGTCAACGGCGACGAAGTCGAGATCTCGACGTCGAAAGCGCAGACCGCGCCGCCGGCCGCCTGGGAATCGATCGTCGTCACCGGCAAGGCGCGCGCGGCGATCAGGCGCGCGACACGCACCGCCGTGCGCAAGCAATACGCGGGGCTCGGCCGCCGCATCGTCGAACGGCTCTTTCAGCGCGCCAAGATCGGCTATTCCGATGAAAGCCTGACGGGCGCGCTGTCGCGTCTTGCGCGCGCCTCGGTTGACGACGTCATGGCGGCAGTTGGGCGCAGCGAACTGAAAGCGTCGGACGTCGCCCGCGCGATGTATCCCGATTACAAGGAAGAACGCGCCGCCGCCATGGCGGCAAAGCCGAAGTCGGAAAGCGGCTGGTTCGGCCTGAAGAAGCTGACCTCGGTCAAGTTCAAGCTGCCGGAAAATGCCGCGGGTCCGGCCATTCCGATCCGCGGCATCAATGGCGACCTACCGGTGCGGTTTGCGCCGGATGGAGGCGCGGTGCCGGGCGATCGCATTGTCGGCATTCTCACTCCGGGCGAGGGCATCACCATTTACCCGATCCAGTCGCCAGCCTTGAGCGAATTCGAAGACAACCCCGAGCGATGGCTCGACGTGCGCTGGGACGAGGAAGATCAGGCACCACGGCGTTTCCCCGCGCGCATCGCCGTACAGTCGGTGAACGAGCCGGGATCGCTGGCACAGATCACGCAGGTCATCGCCGAGCATGACGGGAACATTGACAACATCCGCATGACGCGGCGCGCTCCCGATTTCACCGATGTCACGATCGATCTCGAGGTCTACGACCTCAAGCATCTCACCGCCATCCTGGCGCAGTTGCGCGCGAAATCGGTGGTGGCCAAGGCGGAGCGCGTGAACGGCTAGACCGTACGCAAGGGTCACGCATGAAACGTCTCCGCCTCGGCGTCAACGTCGATCACGTCGCCACGATCCGCAACGCGCGCGGCGGCCGTCTCCCCGATCCGGTGCGCGCCGCGAAGCTCGCGATCGCCGCGGGTTGCGACGGCATCACCGCCCACCTGCGCGAAGACCGCCGGCACATTCGCGATGACGATATCGCGCGGCTGAAAGCTGAGATCGACAAGCCGCTCAATTTCGAAATGGCGGCCACCCGCGAAATGGTCGACATCGCGCTCAAGACCCGTCCGCATGCGGCCTGCCTCGTGCCGGAAAAACGCACCGAGCGGACGACCGAAGGCGGGCTCGACGTGGTGGGCCAGCGCGCGCAGCTTGCGCCCGTCGTGCGCGAGCTCAAGCATGTGGGAATCCGCGTCTCACTGTTCATCGGGGCAGCTCCGGCGCAGATCGAGATGGCCGCCGAACTGGGTGCGCCGGTCATCGAAATCCATACGGGGTCGTGGTGCGATGCGCTGACCGAAGGTCGCGTCAACGAGGCGAAGACCGAATGGCAACTGATCCGCGACGGCGCGGAACTCGCCGCGAGCCTCGGGCTCGAGGTGCATGCGGGCCACGGTCTCGACTATGGAACCGCCGAGACGATCGCCGCCCTGCCGGAGGTGGTCGAACTCAACATCGGCCATTTCATGATCGGCGAAGCGGTCTTTGAGGGGCTTTCCGAGACGGTGAAATTCATGCGCGCTGCGATGGAGCGCGGTCGCAAGAAAGCGGGCGCATGATTATCGGCCTCGGTTCCGATATCGTCGACGTGCGCAGGATCGCCGATGTCATCGAACGGCACGGCGAGCGCTTTCTTGGCCGCATTTTTACCACGACCGAACGCAACAAAGCCGAGGGGCGGGCGAATACCTTCGAAACCTACGCCAAACGCTTCGCCGCCAAGGAAGCCTGCGCCAAGGCGCTCGGTACCGGCCTGCGGCGCGGCGTTTTCTGGCGCGATATGGGTGTCGTCAATCTTGCAGGGGGACGGCCGACGATGAAACTCACGGGAGGCGCGCTCACGCGGCTGCGGGCGATCACGCCGCCCGGATGCGAAGCCAGGATCGATATTTCGCTGACCGATGAAGGCCCGATGGCGCAAGCAATCGTCATTATTTCCGCGGTCCCTGCACGGGAGGCAATACGTTGAAATTAGGTCCTTCAATCGGATCAAACGTTTGTCATGTTCTGACCTTGTTCATTGCCTGCCCGTGTATCAGCCGCTACAAGGTCGCCGGGGTGAGTGTGCCGAGATGCGGGATGAAAGGCCGATGAGTGTGACCTCAGGAACTAAGCGCAAAGAGGGCGGCGTTGCCGAAACAGTGCGCGTGATCATTCACGCGCTGATCATCGCACTGGTGATCCGTACGTTCCTGTTTCAGCCGTTCAATATTCCCTCAGGGTCAATGAAGGCGACGCTGCTTGTCGGCGACTACCTGTTCGTCTCCAAATACAGCTACGGCTACAGCAAATTTTCGTTGCCGCTCTCGCCACCGATCTTCTCGGGAAGAATTCCCGGCGACTGGCTGCCCCAGCGTGGTGACGTCGTGGTGTTCCGCTTGCCGAAGGATACCTCGACCGACTACATCAAGCGCGTGATCGGATTGCCCGGCGACAAGATTCAGGTCGTCGACGGCGTGCTCAACATCAACGGCGTTCCGGTCAAGCGCGAGCGCGCGCCGGATTTCATCGAAACGGAAGAGGGCACGCGCGAAGCGCCGGTCAAGCGCTGGAAGGAAACCCTGCCGAACGACGTGAGTTACTACGCGCTCGACCTGGTCGATAACGGATTTGCCGATAACACTCAGGTCTACACGGTGCCGGCCGATCATTACTTCATGATGGGCGACAATCGCGACAACTCAACCGACAGCCGTTTCAGCCAGGTCGGCATGGTGCCGTTCGAGAATATTGTCGGCAAGGCACAGATCATCTTCTTCTCGGTCTTCGAGGGCGAGCGCGCCTGGCAATTCTGGCGCTGGCCGGTGTCCGTTCGCTGGAGCAGGCTGTTCACGATCGTCAGATGAGCCGCAAGGCCAAGGACAGGACGGCGCTCGAGACCAGGATCGGCTATAAATTTGCCGACAAGGATCTACTCGAACGGGCACTCACGCACATTTCCGCCTTGTCAGGAGGCAATCGCGCGGCCAGCTATCAGCGACTGGAGTTTCTCGGCGATCACGTGCTCGGTCTCGTCATTTCCGACATGTTGTATCGGGCATTCCCGCGGGCGAACGAAGGCGAACTTTCGCGGCGGCTGGCCGATCTCGTGCGCAAGGAGACCTGCGCCGAGGTGGCGCGGGCGATGGATCTCGGTCCGGCGCTCAAGTTAGGCAATTCGGAATCGCATGCCGGGGGTCGCCGTCGCGTCACCATTCTTGCCGATGTCTGCGAAGCGCTGGTCGGAGCGGCATTCATCGATGGCGGCTACAAGGCCGCTGACGAGTTGATCGTGCGTTTCTGGAAAGAGCGCATGCTCAAGCCGCTGCGGCCGCTGCGCGATCCGAAAACCATGCTGCAGGAATGGGCGCAGGCGCGCGGGCTGCCGACGCCCACCTATCGTGAGCTTGCCCGTACGGGCCCGCATCACGATCCGGAGTTCCGTGTTGCAGTCGTATTGCCGGATCGGCCGCCGGCTGAAGGTCTGGGAAATTCGAAACGCGCGGCCGAACAGGCCGCCGCCGCGGCCATGCTCACGCGTGTCGGCGTGTCGGCGGACAAGCTTGATGGCTGATCCGAACGCGCAAGGGGGCCAGACGCATTGCGGCTTCGTCGCTCTGATCGGTGCGCCCAACGCCGGCAAGTCGACGCTGCTCAACGCGCTGGTAGGTTCGAAGGTCAGCATCATCTCGCACAAGGTGCAGACGACGCGCGCGCTGATCCGCGGGATCGCCATCCAGAACCGATCGCAATTGATCTTCGTCGACACGCCGGGCATTTTCTCGCCGCGCCGGCGGCTTGACCGCGCGATGGTGACAACGGCCTGGAGCGGGGCGCACGAGGCCGATCTCGTGGGTGTCATCATCGATGCGCGCAAGGGCCTCGACGAGGAGGCGGAGGACATTCTGCGCCAGCTCGGCGACGTCAAAGCGCCGAAACTTCTGGTGCTCAACAAGATCGATGTCGTCGCCAAGGAGGCGCTGCTGACCCTCGCGAATGACGCCAACAAGGCCGCAAAGTTTGAATCCACGTTTATGGTTTCCGCGCTGACCGGCGACGGCGTCATGGATCTCAAAACTTGGCTCGCGCAGCGCGTTCCGCCGGGACCATGGCTCTATCCGCCCGACCAGATGTCGGACGCGCCGATCCGCCAGCTCGCCGCGGAGATCACGCGCGAAAAGCTGTTCGAGCGGCTACACCAGGAATTGCCATATCACTCGACGGTGGAAACCGAAGTCTGGAAGGAATTGCGCGCGGGCGACATTCGGATCGAGCAGACGATCTACGTCGAGCGCGAAAGCCAGCGCAAGATCATGCTCGGAAAGGGCGGCCAGACGATCAAGGCGATTGGCGAGGCGGCGCGCATGGAGATTGCCGACATTGTCGAAGCCAAGGTGCACCTGTTCCTGTTCGTGAAAGTGCGGGAGGGCTGGGGCGACGATCCGGAACGCTACCGCGCCATGGGATTGGAGTTCCCAAAGGAGTGACGGGGCAGCCGGCATGGCTGGCGTTGTCCTCTCCACCGTCATGCCCGGCCTTGTGCCGGGCATCCACTCTTTGAGCATTACACGGAGGAAGACGTTGATGGCCGGGACAAGCCCGGCCATGACGGAGGGATGGGCAGCCATGCGCTTCAGGTGCCACTTGTGACGTCGTTGCAGAGTCCTAATCTAGGGAAGACTGGCGATTCCGGTTGAGACCATGCAGTGGACCGATGAAGGCATCGTGCTCGGCGCCAAGCGCCACGGGGAGGCGAATGCCATCCTCGAGCTGATGACGCGCGCGCATGGACGCCACCTCGGCCTCGTGCGCGGCGGCTTCACTTCGCGTCTCAAGCCTGTGCTGCAGCCGGGCAATACGGTGAACGCCAGCTGGCGTGCTCGGCTCGACGAGCATCTCGGCAACTACACGGTGGAAGGCCTTGCCTTGCGCGCAGCGAATTTTTTCTCCGCGCCTCACGCAATCTATGGCGTCACACATCTCGCCGCGCTGATGCGGCTGTTGCCCGAACGCGATCCGCACACTGCGCTCTACAGTGCGCTCGATGACATTCTCAGCCACCTGGACGACGCAAGGTTGAGTGCGCCGGTGGTCGTGCGCTTCGAATTGCAGGTTTTGTCCGAACTTGGTTTCGGCCTCGATCTCGAACGCTGTGTCGCGACCGGAAGCGCCGGCGACCTCGTCTATGTGTCGCCGAAATCCGGGCGCGCGGTGTCACGCAGCGCCGGCGAACCGTGGGCCGATAGAATGCTGCGCCTTCCGGCATTTCTGCGCGAGCGCGATGCAAAACCCGTCGGCAATGATATTGCCGACGGGTTTGCGCTTACCGGTTATTTTCTGACACGCCACGTACTGGAGGCGCGTGGTATCGGGCTAGGCGACGAGCGCGCGCATTTTATCGCGGCGCTGAATCGCGCGCTGCCGAGCGTCGCCTAGTTACCACCAATAGCGGCGATAGCCGCCGAAGTACGGACGGTACCCATAGCCGCCATAATAGCCGTAGCCGCCGTAATATGGCGCCGCGCGCCGGCATACCCGCCGCCAGCCGCAGTCATAAGGCCCGCAGCGCCAACGTGGCGACAGGCGACCTGAACGTCCTGAAGCAGGCTGTTTTCGTTAAGCGCGTTCTGGATCCCAGACGGTGTCTTTACCGTCATAGCCTCGGCGCGGTTAGGGGTGATTGAGCCAGCCGCGAGAATGGCGAGCGGGGCGGCAGCTGCAAGTACAATCCGGCGCATTGCTTCCTTCAACCGTGAAAACCTAAATCCGAACAAGATCAGCGCGGGATAACACTGACCAAATCGTCGAGTTCATACAATTTACAGGGAAATACTGGAAGATTAGATGGTCACTGCGTTCGTCGCTTGTTCATCGCATCACAACCGTCTAGCTATCGGACATGGGAAAACGACTGATTCCCCCTGAAAAAGGCGAGGTCGAAGAGGTCGCCCTACGCGAAGCGCTAGAAGAGCGCTACCTCGCCTATGCACTTTCTACGATCATGAATCGCGCGCTTCCCGATGCGCGCGATGGGCTCAAACCAGTGCACCGCCGCATTCTCTACGGCATGCGGTTGCTGCGACTTGATCCAGGGCAGGCTTTCAAGAAATCCGCCAAGGTCGTCGGCGACGTGATGGGCAATTTCCATCCGCACGGCGATCAGGCAATCTATGATGCGCTGGTACGGCTCGCGCAGGATTTCGCGCAGCGTTATCCGCTCGTGGACGGGCAGGGCAATTTCGGAAACGTCGACGGCGATAACGCCGCCGCCATGCGTTACACCGAGGCGCGGCTCACCGAAGTCGCGCGGTTGCTGATCGACGGCATCGACGAAGATACCGTCGACTTCCGCGCAACCTATGACGGCACCAACCATGAACCGGTGGTGCTGCCGGCGGCGTTTCCCAATCTGCTGGCGAACGGCTCGCAGGGCATCGCGGTCGGCATGGCGACATCCATCCCGCCGCACAATGCGGCCGAGCTGTGTGACGCCGCGCTGTTCCTCGTCGACAATCCGAAAGCGCGCAGCAAGACGTTGCTCAAATACGTCAAGGGACCGGATTTTCCGACCGGCGGCATCATTGTCGATACGCCCGAAACGATCGCCGAAGCCTACAATACCGGCCGCGGCTCTTTCCGCGTGCGAGCGCGATGGAAACAGGAGGAAACCGGTCGCGGCACCTACGTGATCGTCATCACTGAAATTCCGTGGCTGGTGCAGAAATCGCGCCTAGTGGAGAAACTCGCCGAGCTGATCAACGAAAAGAAACTGCCGCTGGTCGCCGATGTGCGCGATGAATCGGCGGAAGACATCCGGCTGGTGATCGAGCCGCGGTCGCGCTCGGTCGACGCCGAGCTGATGATGGAATCGCTGTTCAAGCTGACCGAGCTTGAGAGCCGCATTCCGCTGAACATGAACGTCCTGGTGAAAGGCCGCATTCCGCAGGTGCTCGGCCTTGCCGAGGTATTGCGCGAATGGCTCGACCACCGGCGCGAGGTGCTGCTGCGCCGGTCACGCCATCGGTTGGCGGAAATCGAGCATCGTCTCGAAGTCTTGGGCGGCTTCCTCGTCGCTTATCTCAACCTCGACAAGGTGATCAAAATCATCCGCAAGGAGGACGAGCCGAAGCCCGTCCTCATGAAGACGTTCAAGATCACCGATGTGCAGGCCGATGCCATCCTCAACATGCGTCTGCGCAACTTGCGCAAGCTCGAGGAGATGGAAATTCGCACCGAGGAAAAGGCGCTGCGCGAAGAGCACGCCAAGCTAAAGGCACTGATCGGATCGCCGGCCCAGCAATGGAAAACGATTGCGGGCCAGATCAAGGAGATCAGGGAAAAATTCGGCCCAAAAACCGACATCGGCAAGCGTCGCACGACCTTCGGGATTGCGCCGGCGCACGATGAAGCCGCGATCGAAGAAGCGATGGTCGTGCGCGAGCCGATCACCGTGGTCGTTTCGGAGAAGGGCTGGATCCGCGCGCTGCGCGGCCATGTCACCGATCTCTCGGGCGTCACATTCAAGACCGACGACGCTTTGAAGTTCGCCTTCCCGACCGAGACCACCGCCAAGGTGATGATCTTCGGGAGCAATGGCCGGTTCTACACGCTCGACGCTGCGAAGCTGCCGGGCGGGCGCGGCCATGGCGAGCCAGTGCGTCTGTTCATCGATCTCGAGAATGCCGATGTGGTGGCGGCTCTGGCCTATCAGGGCGGCCGCAAGTTCCTGGTCGCGAGCCATCAGGGCAACGGCTTCGTGGTCGCGGAAGACGAGTGCCTCGGCACCACCCGCAAGGGCAAGCAGGTGCTCAACCTCAAGGCGCCGGACAAGGCTGCCGCCATGACGACCGTCGCCGGCGAACTCGCGGCGGCGATCGGCGGTAACCGCAAGATGGTGATCTTCGCGCTCGATCAGGTACCGGAGATGGGGCGCGGGCGCGGCGTACGCCTGCAGCGCTACAAGGAAAAGGGTCTCTCGGACGTGACCACGTTCAGGCCCGATGCGGGCCTATCCTGGACCGATACGGCCGGCCGCAGCTTCACGCTGCCGATGAAAGAGCTCGAGGACTGGCGCGGCAACCGCGCCGATGCAGGCCGCATCGCGCCGAAGGGTTTCCCGAAGAACAACAAATTCCGCAGCCTGCCGAGCAGCAATGGCAAGGCCGCCGCCGAGGAGGAGTCCGAAGCGGAGGACTGAATCGAGCCGGAATAGCCACCGTTCTTCCCCGTAATGCCCTGCCTAGTGCCGGGCATGACCGTTCAGGGCGTGCAGTGTGCGCACCGCCGCTGTAATCGCAACCTGCTGTCAAGGCCGGGCTTGTCCCGGCCATCCACGTCTTTCTCTGTGCCCGACCAAAGACGTGGATGCCCAGCACAAGGCCGGAAACAAGCCCGCCATGACGGACGAGAGGAGCGATGACGGATCTCGTCAGCTCGCGACAAACAACAACGAGCTTTTCGATTTCGCTAGCAGCGCCGCGGCCGTGTCGCCGAAGAACAGCTTGTCGCCCGGACGGCGGCCGACACCCATCACCACGAGATTGTGATCGCGCCGCTCGAGCTCGCTGAGAATGGCCTCATCCGCGGCACGCTCCGCGAGGACCGCGGTACGAATGCTCATGTTGTAGCCGTCAGCAATCGCCACGATATCCTTGAGTATTGCCTCCTCGTGACGGCGGGTCCTGATGCCACGACGCATGCCGCGCCGGGTGGCGGTGCGCACCGCTACATAGAGCACAGTCACCGGCGCCTTTGTCGCACGCGCAAGCGTGATGGCAACCTCGGCGGCACGGCGTGACGGTTCGGTGCCGTTGACCGGAACGAGAATGCTGAGCCTGTCGTCGGGCTTTCCCTCAAGATCGTCACGCACAGCCGAAATGATCAGCGGCCCGTCGAAGCCCTTCGCGAGATTGGTCACGCCTTTGTCGAATTCGGCGCTCGGCGTCGAGGTCTTCTCAATTCCGATGATGAAGATGTCGTAGCCCTTCTCGGCTTCTTCGGCGATCAGGGCCGGGCTAGGCTGCTCGTGAACAATTGTCGTGACCTCGATCGGCGCATCAGCTTTCTCTTCGTCTTTCTGCTGGCTCTTGATCTGCGCGGCCACCTGCTGCACGGCTTCGCCGACTGCCTCTGCCTTTTCGTCCTCTTGTTCCGTCTTCTTGCCGTCTTTCTTGTGGGTTTTCTTGCCGTTGGTCGGCTTGCCGTTCGACTTCTTGTCCTCGGGCGAGGGAACTGCGACCGCCTTGCCGGGATCCTCCGGCATGGTGCTTTCGATCTTGCTCGGATCCGGAATGTGCAGCACGGTCGCGGGCATGCCATGCGTGCCGGCCAAAACGCCTGCGACGCGCGAGGCAAATTTGCCGTTCGGGCTGTCGTCAACGGCGATCAGCAGGCGCTCGAGATTTGGTATGAATCCCCTTTCCTCGAGCTCCTCGCGCTCAATCCTTTGCTTTTCCTCCTTCCGCATCGGGATGCGGTTGAGCGCCCAGCGCAGCGTCGGGGGCATGGCTGTCGTGGTGATCACCGCCATGGCGACGATCATAGTGAAGAGATCTTGATTGAGCGCGCCCATCGACAGCCCGACAGTTGCAATGATGACTTCCGTCGAGCCGCGCGCATTCATTCCGCACGCCAGCGCGAGACCTTCGCGCCGGGTAAGGCCGCCGAGCTCCGCGCCAATGAGTGCGCCGCCGAACTTCCCGATGCTGGCGACAAGCACGAGGCCGATCGTGAACAATGCGATTTTCGGATCGGCTATGATCGTGAGATCGGCAGTCAATCCGGCAATGCCGAAAAAGACCGGTGCGAAGAAGGCGGTGATGAGTCCGCGCAGCTGTTCGTCGATATGCCGCGTGAGGATCGGTGATTCCCCGACCAAAATGCCGGCGACGAAGGCGCCGAGCACGGTGTGTACCCCGATCAGGTGCGTGATGAGCGCCATAATGCCCATGATGCAGAGGATGGCGGTCACCACCGCGAATTCGCTGACGAGATGATCGTTCACCCAGCGGATCGTAAAGAACACGGCGCGCCGGCCGATGGTCAGGCTCGCAACCATGAACGCGACTGTTCCGACGACGCTTTGCGCGAGCGACAATGGTTCGACCGAGCCATTCAAAGCGAGACTGAAGATGATCGAAACGATGATCCAGCCGACGCTGTCGTCGATGATGGCGGAGGCGAGGATCACCTGTCCGACGACACGGCGCATGAAATTCATTTCGCGCACGACCATGGCGACGATCTTCACCGATGCAATCGATAGCGCCGTTCCGAGAAACAGCGACGTGATCAGGCGCTTCTCGGGATCGGGCAGTATGCTGTCAGGCAGGGCCTCGCCAAGGGCGACACCGCAAATGAAAGGGATGACTATGCCCATCAGCGACGCATAGAGCGAGGCGCGGCCCGTCTGGCGCACTAGCTTGAGGTCGGTCTCCATGCCGGCGAGCAGGAGGAGCAGCAGGATCCCGAACTGCGAGATGCCGTCGATCATTGCTTTCTGTTCGGGGTTCTTCGGAAACAGCGCGTGCTGCACGTCGGGGAGCAGCAGGCCGAAGAGGGAAGGGCCGAGCAGGAGGCCGGCGATCAGCTGGCCCATCACCGAAGGCTGGCGCAGCCGCGACATCGCTTCGCCCAGCAGGCGACCCACAAGCATGAGGACGACGAGCTGGGCGACAAAAATCGCGTCCGACGCACCCTTTCCGCCACCCTCGGTGGCCCAGGCCGGGCTGATCGCCATCGTGGCCATAACGCATAGGCAAAGCCGATCGCGATGGGTCCTCATGGCGCGGCAATGCTCCAGACTGTCGAGACGCTTGCCACTGACACCCCAATACGTGTCGCAAGCGCCCAATAACTCAGTGGAATTCGAAAAGTTCCACGCGTTATGCAATTGCAAATTATTCGCAACTAGATATATTTTGATGAAGCGATTTGATTTTTCAGGGCGTTGCGATGCATGCGCGCACGGAGCCGTCTTTGATCGCCAAGCCGGCCGGTTGGCGTCGTCAGCGAGGCCGGCCGCCGCTCGCCGAAGTCTTCGGTTCGATTTCCACCCGGCCAACCGGCTCGCTCGGCCGCAAGCTCATGGCCTTTCTCGGCCCCGGCTATCTGGTTGCGGTCGGTTACATGGATCCCGGCAACTGGGCGACGTCGCTCGCCGGTGGCTCCAAGTTCGGTTACGCGCTGCTTACGGTCGCGTTGCTTTCCAACCTGATGGCGATCCTGCTGCAAGCGCTGTGCGCGCGACTTGGCATAGCGTCCGGCCGCGATCTTGCGCAGGCCTGCCGCGACGCTTTTCCGCGCTACGTTTCATGGCCGCTCTGGGTGCTGGCCGAAATTGCGATCTGCGCGACCGACCTTGCCGAGGTGATCGGAACCGCGATCGGCCTCAATCTTCTGTTCCACATTCCGCTCGAGATCGGCGTCATTTTGACCGCGCTCGACGTTTTCCTCGTTCTATGGATGCAAAACCTGGGCTTTCGCTACGTGGAGGCTTTCGTTGTCACGCTTCTTGGCGTGATTGCCGCCTGCTTTGCGGTGCAGATCGCAATGGCAGACCCCGACTGGGGCGCGGTGATCCGCGGCTTTGCGCCGACGACGGAGATCGTCACCAATCCGGACATGCTCTATCTCGCGCTCGGCATCCTGGGTGCCACCGTAATGCCGCACAATCTCTACCTGCACTCCGGCGTGGTGCAGACGCGTCGTTTCGGCGACGACATCGAGGACCGTCGCGAGGCGATCAAGCTGGCGACACTCGATTCGACGATCGCGCTGATGTTCGCCTTGCTGATCAATGCCTCGATCCTGATTCTCGCCGCGTCGACCTTCTACAAGGCGGGCATGCACGACGTCGCCGAGCTCGACCAGGCGCATGCGTTCATCGCGCCGCTGCTCGGCTCGGCGCTCGCACCGACTCTGTTCGGCGTCGCGTTGCTGTGCTGCGGGCTGAATTCGACGGTGACCGCCACGCTCTCGGGCCAGATCGTCATGGAAGGCTTTCTGGACATACGACTTCCCGGCTGGGCCAGGCGCCTGATCACGCGCGCCATTGCCATCGTGCCTGCCGCGATCGTCACCATCTGGTTCGGCGAAAAAGGCACCGCGCAGCTTCTGATCCTGTCGCAGGTCATCCTCAGCCTGCAATTGCCGTTCGCCATCGTGCCGCTTGTGATGTTCACCGCCGATAGCAAAAAGATGGGCGTGCTGGTGGCGCCGCGCTGGGTAACGGCGCTCGCCATCATAACCGCGGCCGCGATCATTGCGCTGAACATCAAGCTGCTGGTCGATTTCGCGCTGGGCAGCGGCTGAAGCGCGTTACTTTTCCACGCGGTTCCAGCCGGCCGGCATCAGCCGCTCTTGCGGCAGGAAGCGGCCTTTGTAATCCATCTTGCGCGAACCGGCGACCCAATAACCAAGGTAGACATAAGGCAAGCCCATGCGGTTTGCCCGCTCAACATGATCGAGAATCATGAAGGTGCCGAGCGAACGGTCAGCCTCATCGGGATCGAAAAACGAATAGACCATCGACAGGCCGTCGCTGAGCACGTCGGTGAGGGCGACAGCGAGCATCTCTCCCGCGCCGCGCCCGGTGATGCCGGAATCGGGGCCGCGCCGCCGATATTCGACCAGGCGGGTATCGACGTGACTGTCTTCGATCATCATTGCATAATCGAGGACCGTCATGTCGGCCATGCCGCCGTCGCGATGGCGGGCATCGAGATAGGCGCGAAAGACCGAATACTGTTCAGAGGTGGGCGCAGGCGTCCGCATTTCGCCGACGATGTCGGAGTTACGTTCGGCGATGCGGCGCATGTTGCGCGACGGCGCGAAGTCGGCCGCCACGACGCGCACCGAGACGCATGCGCGGCAACCTTCGCAAGCTGGGCGATAGGCGATCGACTGGCTGCGGCGAAAACCGCCATGGGTGAGCAGATCGTTCAGCTCGCCGGCGCGGTCGCCGACCAGGTGCGTGAACACCTTGCGTTCTTCCTCGCCCTCCAGATAAGGGCACGGCGACGGGGCCGTGAGGTAGAATTGCGGTGTATCGCGAGAGTGCTGGGTCACCTATCAGCCTGTCATTTCCTGTTCCCCGCTAGCATCGCGCGCCGGACGCCCGCCGTCAAAGCTTATCCGGTCCGCGCTGGCTGCATGGACGAACGCAGCACCGATGCACGGGCGTTGTTGTTGATGACCACCGTGCCGAGAAGGATGTCGTGCAGAAGTCGGCGCCGTTCGTTGAAGAACGCAACCAGCAGCACGAACGGGGTGAAAAAAGAGACCGTGAACCAGAACGCGACGGCGTGCACCGCGCCGAGCACGAAATAGGCTGGGGCCCCGTACCAGGTGCGCATTTCAAGATCCATCACTCGCATCCCGATGGTGGCCGAAGCCCAGCCGCCGAGGGTGAAGCCGAAATAGAGAATCGCCCAGATCACCGTGGCGGACGGTAGCAGCCAGTAAAGCGCAAAGCCGAGACCCAGCGTCACGATTCCGAAGGCGAAAATGAACATGGCCGCGAGCACGACGGGAATCGAAATGACGATGAAATCGATGATGAAGGCGATGACCCGGCGCGCCAGAACGCCGTCGAACAATTCCGGCTGGATAGCCGGATCGTAGGCGTGAGGTTTGATATCGATCGACATGCGGCCAGCCCTCGCTCCAGGCCTCAACGCATTATAGCGTAGCCCGTTTTGCGGGAGATGGAGAAAGAATCGGGCATGCGCAAGGGGTTGCCCGGGTGCTGGAACCTTCGCCGGCCTTGCGGCATGGTGCAGCAGTCCAGGCCCGGAGCACAACTTTGAGCGTCACTCTTGCCGATGTCGAAGCCGCACACCGCGTGATCGAAGGCGTGGTGTTGCGCACGCCGATGCTGCCAGCACCCAAGCTCTCAGCGCTGACTGGCGCGGAAGTGCACGTCAAATATGAAAATCTTCAGGTCACCAATTCGTTCAAGGACCGCGGGGCGCTGGCAAAGCTCGTCTCGCTGAGCGCGGCCGATCGCAAGCGCGGCGTCATCACGATGTCGGCCGGCAATCACGCGCAGGCGGTGGCCTATCACGCGGCGCGTCTCGGCATTCCGGCAACGATCGTGATGCCGGTGACGACGCCGTTCGTGAAGACGGCCGCGACACGCTCGCACGGGGCCGAAGTGGTGCTGTACGGTGAATCGGTGGCAGAAGCGCAGGCGCGTTGCGAAGAGATCCAGGCGCAGCGCGGGCTCGTGCTCGTTCATCCTTACGATGATTCGCAGATCGTCGCCGGGCAGGGCACGATCGCGCTGGAGATGCTTGAGGACAAACCCGATCTTGATGTGCTGGTTTTTCCGATTGGCGGGGGCGGGCTGATCGCCGGCAATGCAGTCGCGGGACGGGCGAAGAATCCGAAAATCGAGATCATCGGTGCGGAGGCCGCACTTTATCCGTCAGTGTGGAACGCACTGCGTGGCGAGAACCGGCCGCTCGGCGGACCGACGCTCGCCGAAGGCATTGCCGTGAAGAATGTCGGCAAGCTGACGCTGCCGATCATCCGCGATCTTGTGGCGGAGATCATTCTGGTCGGTGAGGCCGAGCTTGAGCGCGCAGTCAACGCCTACCTGACACTGCAGAAGACAATGGCGGAAGGCGCCGGCGCCGCCGGTCTTGCCGCGATGCTGACGAAGCCGGGGCGCTTCAACGGGCGGAAAGTGGGTCTTGTCCTGTGCGGCGGCAACATCGATCCGCGAGTGCTCGCCTCGATCATGGTGCGCGAACTCGAGCGCGAGGAGCGAATCGTGTCGTTCCGGCTGACGATCCCGGATCAGCCGGGCGTGCTGGGGATTATCGCAACGCGCATCGGCGGGCTTGGCGCCAATATTCTAGAGGTCGATCACCGGCGGCTGTTTCTCGATGTGCCGGCAAAGGGCGCAAAGCTCGACGTCACGCTCGAGACGCGCGATGCGGCGCATGCCGAGGAGATCATGGCGGCGCTCGCCGCCGACGGGTATGCACCGATGCGGCTTGTGGCCCTCGCCGTAAAGGAGTGAGCCGATCGGGCCGCTGATTGCGCCGGGATGCCGGGAAGCTGCAGCTGCTGGACGACCGGGTCGCTCTTGTGCACGGCGAGGAGGTTGTAGCCGGCCTCGACCATCTTATAGCCGCGCTCGTCGAGGAAGGGGCCCATAGCAGACATCGCCCTGTGCACCGCACATGGCCGCTTTTGGGCGCAAAGCGGACATTGCGTGGCCAACTGGCGGCGGCGTGATCCTATTTCAATGGCTTACAGACGTTTGCAAAAACAACATCGCAGCTTTGTTCCACGTCAAACATTATTCAAGTAAAGCATTAAGTTAAAAAACAGTTATTCAAGTAAAGCTTGAAGGGAAGGAGCCTCTACAGCACCCTCGGCAAATCCGGGTACCGTGTACCGCATTGAGGCTTTTTACTCATCATCATGCAGTCGAAAAAAGAGATTTATGAAGCGAACGCCACTCAATGCGAAGTTCGTGCCAAGGAGATGCCTCCAGGACTTCGGCGCGAATTTCTCGCCTTGGCGGCAAATTGGCGAAAGCTTGCCGATCTCGTCGATGCAGCAGATGGGAAGCAGGATGCAGAAAGCAACAGCTCGTGACTGGCGGCCAGCACGAAGGCGGGCTTGCGTCCGACGTTGCCCGAGACGTACGGAAACCTGCGCAGCAGCCGGGCCGCGCAAACGAACCACACGACTGGGGTAATACCACCCGCGGCCGTGTACAGGCTGTGCGGCCGCGGGTGTACAGATTGCGCCGCATCCGCGGTGCTTTTGACAAGCAACCGCCCCCCGCCACCGCGCGTTTTCCAGCGACTTTATTGCGGAGTGACCTATGAGCGTGCACACCATGACAGGCGATCCGACGCAAGGCGACATCCGCGCTGCCGCCGGAGTGAACGACACGATCCTGGCCATCGGCCGCGTCCTTATCGCGCTGATCTTCGTCAGCTCCGGCGTTGAGAAATTCATGGATCTTGGCGTGACGGCCTCTGCCATCAGCTCAAAAGGACTGCCTTTTACGAACGTGCTGGCCGTGCTGACGGCAGTCCTGGAGGCGGGCGGAGGGCTCCTGATTATCATCGGCTGGCAGACCCGGCTCGTCGCCCTCCTGCTCGCGATCTTCTGCGCCGTCGCGGCCTACTTCTTTCACGACTTCTGGCATCAGCCGCTCGCGCCGCAGCACGTCAACAACATGATTCACTTCATGAAGAACGTGAGCATGATCGTCGCCTGATACTGTGCGCGGCCGGAGCCGGACGCTATTCGCTCGATGGCCCGTGTATCCGTCCGGAATAATCTGCGGACGTAACTGCTAGCGTGGCTGCATCGCCCGCCAGATGCGCTCGGGCGTCGCCGGCATCTCGATATGATCGACGCCGAATTCTGCCAGCGCGTCGACCAGCGCATTCGTCACAGCCGGTAGCGCGCCGACGCAGCCGGCTTCGCCCGCGCCCTTGACGCCGAGCGGATTGGTCTTGGTCGGCACCGGGTTGCTCTCGACTTCCATGGCGCAGAAATCGTGCGCATGCGGCATGGCGTAGTCCATGAACGAAGCTGTCACGAGCTGGCCCGAATTGTCGAAATGGATGTCCTCCATCAACGCCTGGCCGGCGCCCTGCGCGATGCCGCCATGTACCTGGCCGTGCAGCAGCATCGGATTGAGCACGGTGCCGAAGTCGTCCACCACACTGTAGCGCGTGATGTCGACCTTGCCCGTCTCGCGATCGATTTCCAGCTCGCAGATATGGCAGCCGTTCGGATAATTATTGACCGGCGCGACGTAGACGGCGGTCGCAAACAGCCCCGGCTCCATGTCCTTCGGCAGGTTCGCCAGATCATTTGCGGCGGTAGCAATCTCCTTCACGGTGAGCGTGCGATTCGTCTTGTTGGTGGAGAACACGCCTTCGTCGAATTTGAGATCGTTCTCCTCGACCTTGAGCATGTGTGCCGCGATCGCGCGCGCCTTGGTAACCACCTTTTCGGTCGCGAGATGAAACGCAGAACCGGCAAGCGTCGCCGAACGCGAACCGCCGGTGCCTTCGCCATAAAAAACCTGGTCGGTATCGCCCTGGATATATTGCGCCTCGCGCGGGTCGAGGCCGAGGCGATCGCAAACCAGCTGTTTGAACACCGTCTCATGGCCCTGGCCCTGCGAATTCGAACCCGAAAAGAGGATCACGGAGCCCGAACGATCGAAGCGCACCTCGGCGCCTTCGGTGCTCGGCGCGCCGGCACGTTCGATGGTGTTGGAAATGCCGAAGCCGAGCAGCTTGCCGCGCTTGCGCGCCTCGGCTTTGCGCGGCTTGAGGCCCTTGCGGTCGGACAGTTCGAGCGCAAGGTCCATGTTCTTTTCGAACTCGCCGCTGTCATAGGTGAACGTCAGACCCGTCTTGAACGGCATGGCGGAGGGCGGCACGTAGTTGCGCCGGCGCAGTTCGGCCGGATCGATGTTCATCTCGCCGGCTGCGAGGTCGACCATGCGTTCGATCACAAAGGCCGCTTCCGGGCGGCCATTGCCGCGATAGGGTCGCATCGGGTTCGTGTTGGAAAACACCGCCGTGATGTCGACATGGATCGCCGGCGTCTGGTAGACGCCGGCAAGCGTGCCGGCATTGAGCACGAAAGCCGGCATCGAATGCTGCAGATAGGCCCCAATCGCGGCGAAGGTTTTCACGCGCAGCGCGAGGAAGTGCCCCTCGCTGTCGAGCGCGAGTTCGGCCTCCGTCACGTTGTCGCGCGCCTGCGCATCGCTCAGGAAGGCTTCGGTCCGCGTGCTGATCCATTTCACCGGCCGTCCGGTGAGTTTTGACGCCAGCAGCACCAGCGGCGTCTCGTTGAAAATCGGCGTCTTCATTCCGAAGCTGCCGCCGGTATCGCCGGTGACGATGCGGATCTTGCTTTCCGTCACCTTGAGCACCTTGGCGAGCTCCGTGCGCGTCGGATGCGGTCGCTGCATCGGCGTATAGATCGTGTACCGGCCATCTGTGGTGTTGTAGGCGCCGACGGCGCCGCGCGGCTCCATCGTGGCTGCGGTGACCCGATTGATGACGAAGCGATGCCGCACGATATGGCTCGCGCGCGAAAAGGCAGCCTCGACCGCCGCCTTGTCGCCGATCAGTTCGACAAAGCAGATATTGTCTGGGCAATCGTCCCACACGCGCGGCGCGCCCGGCTTTGGCGCTTCGGCCGTGGCGGTGACGGCAGGCAATTCCTCGTAGTCGACCTGGATAAGTTCGGCGGCGTCCTGCGCCTGCACCGGCGTTTCAGCCACGACGAACGCGACATAGTCACCGACCCAGCGCACGCAATCTTCGGCAAGGATCGGATAGCACGGCTTGTACATCGGCGAGCCGTCGCGGCGCTTGAGGCCGCCGGGCACTGGGAGATCGCCGTAGCCGGCGGCCTTCACGTCCGCGGCGGTCAGAACAGCCAACACGCCGGGCGCGGCCTTTGCGGCCTTGGTATCGATGGACTTTATCCTTGCGTGCGCGTAGGGCGAACGCAGCACGACCGCGTGCGCCATGCCCGGCAGCTTGATGTCGTCCGTGTAGCGGCCGCCACCGCGGATCAACCGCGGATCCTCGAAACGCGACACGCCTTGGCCAACGGCGAACTCACCCATGTCAGTTTCAACCTGTCGAATTCATCTGTCACCGGGCCAGTGACGAGGAGGGTTCGTGTGCCCGTGTCGCGTCAACCTGCTTTGAGTTTTTCCGCCGCGCGCGGGGCGAAATAGGTCAGCACGCCGTCACAGCCGGCGCGTTTGAAGGCGGTCAGGCTTTCAATCATGGCGCGCTCGCCATCGACCCAGCCTTTTTCCGCCGCCGCCATGATCATCGCGTACTCGCCGGACACCTGATAGGCGAAAGTCGGCATTGCAAACGTGTCCTTCACGCGCCGGACGATGTCGAGATAGGGCAGGCCAGGCTTGACCATGATCATGTCGGCGCCTTCCTGGATATCGAGCGCGACTTCGCGCAGGGCCTCATCCGAATTGGCGGAGTCCATCTGATAGGTGCGCTTGTCGCCGGTCAGCGTCTTTGCCGACCCCACGGCATCGCGGAAGGGCCCGTAGAAGGTCGAAGCATATTTCGCCGCATAGGACATGATGGACACATCGGTGAAATTTGCCGCATCGAGCGCCTTGCGGATCGCACCGACGCGTCCGTCCATCATGTCTGATGGCGCGATGATATCGCAGCCGGCTTCCGTCTGCACCAGTGCCTGTTTCACCAGCGCCGCGACCGTTTCATCATTGAGGATGACGCCGTCGCGCAGAAGCCCATCGTGACCATGGCTGGTGAAGGGATCGAGCGCCACGTCGCACAGGATTCCGACGTCCGGCACCTCTTTCTTGATGGCGCGAATGGCGCGGCAGACGAGATTGTCGGGGTTGAGCGCTTCGCTGCCGGTATCGTCGCGCAGGCTCGGGTTCGTGTAGGGAAACAGCGCGATGCAGGGGATGGTTAGCCTGGCCGCGCGTTCGGCTTCGCGAATAAGCCCGTCGATCGAAAGGCGCTGCACACCCGGCATCGACGGTACAGGCGTGTTGTTCCCATCGTTGACGAACAGCGGCCAGATCAGGTCGTCGGTGGTCAGCACGTGCTCGCGAACCATGCGGCGGGCCCATTCGGCGCGTCGGTTGCGACGCATGCGGATCGCAAGATCGAGTGGGGCGTTATCGGTCGCCTCGCGTGCCTCCTGTTCGACGGGCACGAAGCCGATTTTCCGCTCCAAAGGTCGGCCGAACTTTATGGCCATAAGTACACTCCCGGCGTTCTTTTAGCCGGTCTCATGGGGTCCCGCTACCCGGTGTCGCTAGGAGCCGCCGGCGCAGTTAACCGGCCCGCCGTTCCATCTCCACCCCGGCTTCAAGGCTTTCCTTGTCTCTATAGACTGAAGCGACCGCCAGGGTTCGTCCAGCCGATTTGTAACGTACGACGCAATCGCGCTTCATCACGTCGCCCTCGATGTCGATGGAGTCCCATTTCTCCGCGTGCCCGACATAGTTGATTGGCACGTCGTAGTGCTGGCTCCAGAAGAACGGCGCCGATCTGAATGGTGTTTTCACGCCCATCATATTGAGCGCCGCAACTTGCCCCTGTCGTTCGGCGACGACCCAGTGCTCGACGCGGATGCGCTCACCCGAGATGGGATCGGGCCAACGCGCGATATCGCCGGCTGCATAGATGCCCGCCGCGCTCGTCTCCATGAATTCGTTCACGCTCACGCCCTTGTTGATGGCGAGGCCTGCGTTTTCGGCGAGCGTGAGGCGTGGTCGCACACCGACTCCGACCACCACGAGATCGCCCTCGAGCGTGCCGCCGCTCTTGAGTGTCACGCGTTTGCTGTCGATCGCGCTGACAGAATCCTCAAGATGGAATTTGACGCCATGTTCTTCGTGTAGCGCACGGATGAAATCGCCGAGTTGCGGACCGAACACGCGTTCGAGCGGGAGCTTCTCAGGCGCCACCACATGAACCTCGATCTCGCGGGCGCGCAGTGCGGCGGCAGCTTCGAGGCCGATGAAACTCGCCCCGATGACGACCGCACGTTTGGCGGACTTGGCGTTAGCGATGATGGCGCGGCAATCGGCGAATGAACGCAGCGTGTGGACATGAGGTTGATCGGCGCCCGGGATCGGAAGCCTCACCGGCTCGGCACCGGTCGCCAACAGTAGTTTGTCGAATTTGATCTTGGTGCCATCACCCAAAGTCAGTTCCTTGCCTTTGGCATCGAGCGCGGCAACTTCGGTTTTGAGTTTGAGATCGATTTTGTTCTCGGCGTACCAATCGCCGCCGCGCAGCGGCACCCAGTCTTCAGGTGCGCTGCCGGCAAGATAGTC
Organism: Pseudolabrys sp.; assembly: GCA_051986235.1. Lineage (GTDB taxonomy): Bacteria > Pseudomonadota > Alphaproteobacteria > Rhizobiales > Xanthobacteraceae > Pseudolabrys. Next base: position 67,321 of record JBPYDR010000024.1, on the reverse strand, counting down.
TTTCGAGAGATTGGGCCGGTCGACCGGGCCCGCGTCATCGTTACTGAGCATGGCTATGCTTCCGCCGAAACCCCGTCGTCGCAGCATCTCTGCGGCAGCGAAGCCGGCTGCGCCGCCGCCGACAATAACCACGCGTTCCTTTTCCCCGGTCTTGCCGGGACCAGGCTGCGCTTTCTTGTCTTTGACGAAAATCTTGCCGCCTTTCTCCTCAACCGACCAGCAGGTCACCGGCGCCAAAGCCGGCGCGGCGATGGCTTCGCCTGTCTGGAGGTTGAAGTGCGCGTGGTGCCAGGGACAGCGGATCGTCTCGCCCACCAGCAGGCCGTCGGCGAGGGGCCCGTGATAATGCGTGCAGTGGGCCGAAAGCGCGAAGAGCCTGCCGCCCTGGCGCACGAGCACGACCTCGTCATCGCCGATATGGCCTGTCAGCATCGCTCCTTCGGCGAGGTCGGCAGCCGGAATGCCGGCTGAAAGGTCGGGTCCGCCGGGCTTCTTCTCCTCTGTCGCCATGGGTTCCTCCGTGGATGCCGCGCCTGGTCCTGTCCTTTAGATGCTTTGGTGGCCGAAAAATTCCAGCATATGCCATAAATGCACGAAGGGCCGCATGGTTGCCGCGATCCGGCCTTGCTTGCTAAGCCGCTTGCGTCAAGGCGGGGCCATTCATGGATTTCGAGCTGTCGGAGGAACAACGTGCATTTCAGGCCACGGCCCGTTCATTTGCGCGCGACGAGATGATGCCGCATGCGCGCGACTGGGATGAGAACGAGATCTTCCCGGTCGACAGCATGCGCAAGGCGGCGACGCTCGGCTTCGGCGGTATTTACGTGAAGGAAGATGTCGGCGGCTCCGCACTCAGCCGTCTCGATGCCGCGCTGATCTTCGAGGAGCTCGCGCAAGGGTGTACCTCGACTGCGGCCTATATTTCGATTCACAACATGGCGTCGTGGATGATCGACGCTTTTGGCAGCATCGAGGTGCGCAGGAAATTTCTTCCCAAGCTTTGCACGATGGAGCATTTCGCAAGCTATTGCCTGACCGAGCCGGGCTCCGGATCGGATGCAGCGAGTTTGAGTGCGCGCGCCCGGCGCGATAGCGATCACTACGTGCTCGACGGCGCGAAAGCGTTCATCTCGGGTGGCGGCGTTTCAGATGTCTACGTCGTGATGGTGCGAACGGGTGAACCCGGTCCGCGTGGAATCTCGTGCATCGTCGTCGAGAAAGGCACTAAGGGCCTCTCGTTCGGCGCGCAGGAGAAAAAGCTCGGCTGGAAGACGCAACCTACCGCAATGGTCATCTTCGAAAATTGCCGCGTTCCGGTCGCGAACCGGGTCGGTAGTGAAGGGCAGGGCTTCAAGATCGCGATGGCGGGCCTCGACGGCGGCCGACTGAACATCGGCGCCTGCTCGATCGGCGGCGCGCAGTTCTGTCTCGATCGTACGATCGCCTACATGAAAGAGCGCAAGCAGTTCGGCTCGCGCCTTGCCGATTTCCAGGCGCTGCAGTTTCGCGTCGCCGACTACGCCACGGAACTCGAGGCGTCGCGGCTGCTGCTGCATCGCGCCGCGGTTGCCGTCGGGGAGGGCGAGCCGGCCGCCACGCGCCTTGCCGCCCAGGCCAAGCGCCTTGCTACCGATACGGGTTTCGAGGTGGTCAATGGCTGCCTTCAGTTGCATGGCGGCTATGGCTATCTGCGCGATCATCCCATCGAACGCGTCTTGCGCGACGTGCGCGTGCATCAAATACTTGAGGGTACGAACGAGATTATGCGCATGATCGTCAGCCGCGCTATGCTCGGTAATTAAAGGGAGAGGACACCATGGAACAGATTCCGCGCCGTTATTTCTCTCGCGAGGACATGCTAAAGCGCATTGCCCGCTTCAAGGACCTCAAAGGCTTCGACGGCGGCCTGCCCGACAGCAAGATGCCGGGCTGCGAGCGTACATTGTTCAACGTGATCGGCTTTCAACCGCCCGAAGGATCGGGCGGGGCGGTGACATCGCCGGTGGGCGATCACGCCGCGCAGCTCGCGGCGATTAAGATCAGCGAGGGCTTCAACCTCGGCTACTGCAAGGCAAAGCCCGGGCATGGCCCGGAGATGCACAATCACGACACCAACGAGACTTTTATCCCGATGACCGGCACCTGGCGGGCGAGCTGGGAAGACGAAAACGGCAAGGTTGAATTTGTCGATCTCGGTCCGCTCGATGTTGTGTCGTTTCCGCCCGGCATGATCCGCCGTTTCGAGAATGTCACCAAAGGCGATCCGAAACAGGAATCGGTCCTGATGTTCGTGATCGGTGGCGACGGTCCACGTGCAGAGTTCACCGATCAGGCAATGGAGCGCCTGCAGAAGGCCGGAGTCTGGTCGCCTGATTGAGCGGGCAGCGCATGAGTGCCGCTCTGTGGACCGGTGAGCTGGCTCTGGCGACGGCGGCGATCTTTGCTGGCGCGGCCGTCTATGTCAGCGTCGCCGAGCAGCCCGCGCGGTTGAAGCTCGACACCCGGGCGCTGTTGACCGAATGGAAGCCGAGCTACGAACGCGGCGCGATCATGCAGGCGAGCCTTGCGATCGTGTCGGGCGGGCTCGGCATCGTTGCTTTTCTTTATACCTATGACTGGCGTTGGCTGCTCGGTGCGGCGCTGATCCTCGGTCCCTGGCCCTATACGATGTTCATCATCATGCCCACTAATAGAGTGCTCAAATCAACACCGCCCGAGCAGGCGAGCGACCAGACACGCGGTCTCATCGTCCAGTGGGGACGGCTGCATTGGGGTCGCTCCGCGCTTGGATTGCTTGCGGTCGCCGCCTATCTGTGGGCGCTCAATTGAGCAAGGACGACATTCTGTTCGAGCGGCGTGGCGCGGCCGGGATCGTCACGCTCAACAGGCCGAAGGCACTCAATGCCGTCACGCACGCGATGTTGCTTGCCTTGCGTACGCAGCTCACCCGCTGGGCCGACGATCCCGCGGTGACGCGCGTCGTGATTACCGCAACTGAGGGACGAGCTTTTTCCGCCGGGGGCGACATTCGCGCGCTCTACGATCTCGGCAAGGCAGGGCGCCATGACGAGGCGCTGCAATTCTGGCGTGACGAATATCCACTAAACGCGGCGATCAAGAACTATCGCAAGCCTTACGTCGCATTGATCGATGGCATCGCGATGGGCGGCGGCGTGGGCGTATCCGTGCATGGTTCGCATCGCGTCGCGGGCGACCGGTTCTCCTTCGCCATGCCGGAGGTAGGCATCGGATTCTTTCCAGATGTCGGAGCGACGTGGTTTCTGCCGCGCATGCCGGGCGAACTCGGAACCTACTGCGCGTTGACGGGGGAACGCTTCGGCCTCGGTGACGGAGTCGCAGGTGGCATTGCTACCCATCGGGTGCCGTCGGAGCGTTTCCCTCAACTGCTCGAACGCCTCGCGGCGACTGTCTCCGTCGATGCGATCTTGTCCGCTTTTAACGAGCCCGTAACGGAGCAGCCAATCGCGGCACGTCGGGCGGCGATCGATCGGCTCTTTGCAGGGGACATGGTCGAAAACATTCTTGCTGGCCTCGACCGCGAAGGCGGCTCTGGAAGCGCCGATGCGGAATGGGCGCAGAAAACGGCCGCCGTAATACGCTCGAAATCTCCGCTCAGTCTCAAGCTGGCGCTGGCGCAGGTGCGGCGCGGCAACTCATGGGATTTCGAAACGTGCATGCGCATGGAATTCCGCATAGTGTCTCGCGTCATCCATGGGCACGATTTCTATGAGGGCGTGCGGGCCGTGATCGTCGACAAGGACAATAACCCGCGTTGGCGGCCTGCGACCTTGCCCGATGTCGGCGAGGCCGAGGTTGAGCGTCATTTTGCCCCACTCGGTTCAGTCGAACTGGTGATCTCGTGAATCATCCCACCGCGCCCGAGGATATCCGGACGCTCGAGCCGGTTCGCGAACACGAGGGCGATCGTTCGGTTGGCCGCTGGACGCAACGGCTTGTTCTGTTCCTGCGGGCGATGGCCGCGGTCTCGATGATCAAGGGTCTGTATCACTGGGCGCAGGTGTGCGGCATCGGCTTCGGTGAAGTGGTTCCGTTCGAAACGCGTTCGATCGCCTGGCAGACCGCGACCGTGTTTTTTGCCGTCATTGATCTCGTGGCCGCCGTCGGCCTTTGGCTTGCTGCCGCCTGGGGCGCGGTGATCTGGCTCACGGCGGTCGCCTCGATGCTGGCGGTGGAAGTATTTTTTCCGCAGGTGTTCGGTGGCGGCTGGCTGACGGGCGTCCTGGAAGGCAGCTTGCTTGTGGTCTACCTGTGGCTGGCGCTGAAGTCGGCGCAGGAACACCCGCAATAGAATCGGGGAGGGCATCATGGCGCGCATCGGATTTATCGGCCTCGGCAATATGGGACTGCCGATGGCGCAGAACCTGCTCAAAGCGGGCCATCAGGTTGAAGGTGTCGACGTCAGTTCCGTCGCCGTGGACAAGCTGAAGGCGTCGGGCGGCGCGGGCGTCGAAACCGCGAAGAGCGCGGCTGCGCGCGCCGACGTCGTCATCACGATGTTGCCGTCAGGCAAGGAGGTGCGCGAGGTTTATCTCGGCTCCTCCGGCATCATCGAAAATGCTAATGCCGGCACTTTGCTGATCGACTGCTCGACGATCGATGTCGAGACCGCACGGGCTGTCGCCAGCGAAGCAGACAAAAAAGGTCTGCTGATGCTCGACGCGCCCGTCTCGGGTGGGGTCGGCGGTGCCACCACCGCAACGCTAACATTCATGGTAGGTGGCAGTGTGCAGGCTTTCACGCGCTCGGAGTCGATCCTGCAAAAGATGGGCAAGACGATTGTGCACGCGGGTGGCGCCGGCAACGGCCAGGCGGCCAAGATCTGCAACAACATGATTTTGGGCGTGTCGATGATTGCGGTGAGCGAAGCTTTTGTGCTTGCGGAGAAGCTCGGGCTCGATCACCAGAAGCTGTTCGACATCTCGTCAAAATCGTCGGGCCAGTGCTGGTCGATGACGACATATTGTCCGGTACCTGGACCGGTCCCGACGTCGCCCGCAAATCGCGATTATCAAGCAGGATTTACCGCCGCGATGATGCTTAAGGATTTGAAACTGTCGCAGGACGCCGCAAAGAATTCAGGAACCAAGACCGAACTCGGCGCCAATGCAACCCGCATCTATTCCCAATATGTGGCAAGCGGGGAGGCGTTGCGCGACTTTTCCGGCATCATTCGATTCATCCGCGGCTGATGCGGATTTCTAGAGTGAACGAAGCCTTGCGCGTCTGCGTAAAATTCTACGATCAAGAGACCGTTCACCTTCGCAAATAAACCTAATGTTTATGGTGTTATTTAAGCCGATTTTAGATTGCACCTTCTAAGGTGCGGCACATCCGGAGCGGGGAAAACAGGGCCTTGCAACCGGGGACAGGGTTATAAAACACAAGGGGCGTTGAACATGAAAGCCGTCGCGAAGACGGTCGAGCCCGCCGCACGCGAGGCGCAGCTCGATCACATTCGGCCTCAATATCTTGAGGCCCTGACGTTGGTCGAACGGCTGCATCGCCGGCTGCTCGACGTTATCAAGGACGAGTTCGATCGGCGTGGTCGCTCCGACATCAATTCGGTGCAGGCTCTGCTGCTCTACAACATTGGGAATAAGGAACTGACGGCCGGTGAGCTGCGCACGCGCGGCTATTATCTCGGCTCGAACGTTTCATACAACCTCAAGAAGCTCGTCGAAATGGCGTTCCTCGATCATCAGCGTTCGCGCGTTGACCGCCGTTCGGTTCGCATCAAGCTGACCGAGAAGGGCCGCGAGGTGCGCGACATCATCGAGGGCCTCTACCAAAAGCACGTGCGCACTGTTGAGCAGGTCGGCGGAATCAACGCCGAGGAGTTCTCGACGCTCAGCAAGTCGCTGCATCGGCTCGAGCGTTTCTGGACTGACCAGATTCTGTATCGGCTCTAACCCCACTGCGGGTGGACTGATTTGCCCCGGCCGTCCTGGCCGGGGTTTTCTTTTGGCGGGGGCGGCACGTAACGCCCCTAGATATTGCGCCTCAGAACACTCCACAGCCCAATGCTTGGCGGGTCCCGGTCAATATGCTATTGCCGGGCCAATCCCGGACTCTATCCGGGCGCCTGATCTTTTCCCGAAGACCGGCTTCGTCGTTTCGGGGGCACGCGCCTGGCCACCGATCGGCGCCGATCGGTCGCGGCGCGAGGAGATGTGAATGTCGGCGACGTCAAATCAGAAACGTGCAGGCGAAGTTGAGACCCTTTTTTCGGCCGCATTGCGCGATCTGGATCCTGAAATCGACAACGCCATCAAGCTCGAGCTCGGCCGTCAGCGCGATGAAATCGAGCTGATCGCGTCAGAGAATATCGTCTCGCGCGCGGTGCTTGAGGCGCAAGGCTCTGTCCTTACCAACAAATATGCCGAGGGACTTCCCGGCAAACGCTATTACGGTGGATGTCAGTACGTCGATATAGTCGAGCACGTTGCGATCGAGCGCGTGACGAAATTGTTCGGCTGCAAGTTTGCCAACGTGCAGCCGCACTCCGGTGCTTCGGCAAACGCGGAAGTGTTCTTTGCTCTGCTGCAGCCCGGCGACACTTTCATGGGACTTAATCTGGCCGCGGGCGGCCATCTCACGCACGGCTCGCCGGTCAACATGTCGGGCAAATGGTTCAAACCCGTACCCTATGGCGTGCGGCGTGACGACCATCGCATCGACATGGACGAAGTTGCGAAGCTTGCCGATCAGCACAGACCGAAACTGATCATCGCCGGCGGCTCAGCCTATCCGCGCATCATCGATTTCCGCGGCTTCCGCGAAGTCTGCGACCGCGTCGGCGCGATGTTGATGGTGGATATGGCGCATTTTGCAGGCCTCGTCGCGGCCGGCGTTCACCCTTCGCCGTTCCCTCACGCTCATGTTGTGACAACGACAACGCACAAGACCCTGCGCGGCCCGCGGGGTGGCGTGATCCTGTCCGACAACGAAGACATAGCAAAGAAACTCAACTCGGCCGTATTTCCCGGAATGCAGGGCGGACCGCTGATGCATGTGATTGCGGCGAAGGCCGTCGCGTTCGGCGAAGCCCTCAGGCCGAGCTTCCGGATCTATGCGCGCAATGTCCTGGAGAATGCGAAGGCATTGGCCGAGACTTTGAAATCGCACGGCCTCGACATCGTTTCCGGCGGCACCGACACGCATCTCATGCTGGTCGATCTGCGGCCAAAGCAGGTCACCGGCAAGGTCGCCGAACTGGCCCTGGGTCGTGCGCACATTACCTGCAACAAGAATGGCATTCCGTTCGATCCGGCGAAGCCGACGATCACGTCGGGCATCCGGCTCGGCACACCCGCCTGTACGACGCGCGGCTTCGGAATTGCCGAGTTCCGCCAGGTCGGCGAGATGGTCGTCGAAGTTATCGACGTCCTTTCGCAGAAGCACGTCGAGGAGGATTCTCTGGTCGAAGCCGCGGTGCGCGACAAGGTCAAGTCATTGCTTGCACGATTTCCCATTTATCAGGACTGAGAAATTGGGGGCGTTATGCGTTGCCCGAGCTGCGGAAGTCTCGATACGCAGGTGAAGGATTCGCGGCCGACCGAGGATTCGGCCGTGATCCGTCGCCGCCGTGTCTGTCTCACCTGCAATTTCCGTTTCACAACGTTCGAGCGCGTGCAGCTGCGCGAATTGACCGTCATCAAGCGTGCTGGCAGGCGCGTCCCGTTCGATCGCGACAAGCTGATGCGCTCCGTACAGATTGCGCTGCGCAAGCGTCCGGTCGAGCCGGAGCGGATCGAGCAGATGGTTTCGAAGATCGTCCGTGAGTTGGAGAGCCAGGGCGAGAGCGAGATTTCCTCGGAAGCGATCGGCGAGATCGTCATGGAGCATTTGCGCGAACTTGACGACGTTGCCTATGTGAGATTTGCCTCCGTCTATCGCAATTTTCGCGAGGCGAAGGATTTCCGCGCGGCACTTGACGAACTGTCGGGCGATGAAGACGGGCGGCCCGCGGCCAGCGCACGCAAATGAGCGAGGAGACAACGCCCGGCCCGGAAGGCGCCTCAGCCGATGAGCGCTACATGCGTCTTGCTCTCGCGCTCGGCCGCCGCAATCTCGGCCGCACCTCTCCCAACCCGGCGGTTGGCGCCGTGATCGTGAAAGACGGCGTCATCATTGGCCGGGGCTGGACTCAGGATGGTGGCCGGCCGCATGCGGAAGTCGAGGCGCTCCGACGCGCGAAGAAATTAGCGCAGGGCGCCACAATGTATGTAACGCTTGAGCCCTGCGCGCATCACGGCAAAACACCGCCTTGCGCTGATGCCACTATCCGATCGGGTATCGCGCGCGTCGTCTCGGCGCTGGAAGATCCAAATCCGGAAGTGGCTGGGCAGGGGCACGAGCGCATGCGGGCGAAAGGCATCGCCGTCGAGGTCGGTCTTTGCGCCGAGGAGGCGCGGCGCGATCATGCCGGGCACATCACGCGCATGACGCTGGGTCGGCCGCATGTAACGGTGAAGCTCGCGATTTCCGCTGACGGCAAGGCAGGCTTGCCGGGCCGGAAGCCGGTGGCGATCACCAACGAAACCGCACGCGACCGGGTCTTCCAGATGCGTGCCTGCAGCGATGCCATCATGGTCGGGATCGGCACGGTGCTTGCCGACGATCCCCAACTGACCTGCCGTCTGCCGGGCATGTTTGAGCGCTCGCCGGTGCGCGTGGTGCTCGACGAAAAATTGATCCTACCGCTCTCGACATCGGTCGTTGCGACTGTTCGCGAAACCCCGACCTGGGTGTTCACGTCCCGCAAGCCGTCACAGATTGCCGAGGAGATTCTTCAGGAAAAGGGCTGCAAGGTTTTTCGCGTCGACGAAAGCGGCGACCGGCTTGACCTGCGACAGGTTCTCAAGGTTCTAGCCGAGCAGGGGATCACGCGCCTCATGCTGGAGGGCGGACCGATCCTTGCGGCAAGTTTCGTGGAAAGCGATCTTGTCGACGAGGCTGTTCTGTTGCATGGCGTCAAATCGGTTGGTGTCGGCGGCATTGATCCGCTGGAAGGCATGCCGCTCGATATGCTCACCGGGCGACTGACCTCACTTGGAAGCGAGAAACTCGACGTCGATACGATCGAAACTTTCGTGCGCGTCTGAATCATGTTTACCGGTATCGTCACGAGCATAGGCGAAGTGCGTTCGGTCAAGCCGCGCGCCGATAATCTGCATCGCATTACCATCGCTTGCGACTATTCGCGCGCGGACATCGACCAAGGCGCATCGATCGCCTGTTCGGGCGTTTGCCTGACGGTGGTGGATACCGGCGAGGAGGGTGGCCGCACCTGGTTTGCGGTCGATGCCGCAGCCGAGACCCTGCGTGTCACGACGGTGGGCCGCTGGCGTCAGGGGTCCAGGATCAATCTCGAGCGGGCGCTGAAATTCGGCGACGAACTGGGCGGACATCTGGTTGCCGGCCACGTGGACGGGATAGCCACGGTCGTGGGGCGCGAAGACTTAACTGAAATGGCCCGCTTCATGCTGCGCGCGCCGCGCGAGTTCGCGCACTTTATCGCGACCAAGGGATCGGTAGCGCTCGATGGTGTCTCGCTCACGGTCAATGCTGTCGAGGGGGATACATTTTCGGTACTGGTCATTCCCCATACCTTACGCGTGACGACTTTCGGCGCATTGCACATAGGCGACGATGTCAACCTCGAGATCGATACGATGGCCCGTTATGCCGCGCGGCTGGCCGAGATGAAGTAGTGTCTTGTTTGAGCCGTGACCGCTTGCTACCACCGCGGTGAACGGGAATTCGGGCATGGCGAAGAAGAAAAGCAGGACGAAAAAGCACAGCGGCCTGCATATGCTGATCGTGGAGTCGCGCTTTTACGACGGCATTTCAGACGAGCTTCTGAACGGCGCCAGGCGCGTGCTCGACAACGCCGGGGCGCGCTACGACCGTGTGACCGTGCCCGGGACACTGGAAATTCCGACCGCCATCGGGATCGCGATGGACGCCTCGCGGCGCCGTCGCGCCCCTTATGACGGCGTGGTCGCGCTCGGATGCGTGATCCGCGGCGAAACCCATCATTTCGAGATCGTGGCGAACGAGTCGGCGCGCGCATTGATGGATCTTTCGGTGCGGGAGCGCCTTCCGGTCGGCAACGGCATCATTACCGTCGAAAACGAGGCGCAGGCGCACGCGCGGGCGAAGGTCGAGGGCGAAGACAAGGGCGGACATGCAGCGCGTGCCGCGCTGACCATGGTCGCGCTCAAGCAGGCATTGGTGTGGCGCTGATGGGCGCCCCCGCTGCACGCGATGAAAAAGACGCCCGCAAGGCGAACAAGCGCGGCGCGGCCCGCCTCGCGGCGGTACAGGCGCTCTATCAGATGGATCTCGCCGGGACAGGGCTCAACGATATTCTCGCCGAGTTCGAAAGCCACTGGATCGGCCGCGAGGTCGAGGGCGCGCAATATCTCCCGGCCGAGGCCGCCTTCTTTCGTGACATCGTCTCTGGCGTCGTCCGCGAACAGCGCGAGCTTGATCCCCTGATCGATGAAGCCCTTTCAAAGGGTTGGCCTTTGAAACGCATCGAAGCGGTGTTGCGGGCGTCGCTGCGGGCCGGGGCTTATGAGCTGATCCATCGCAACGACGTGCCTGCGCGCGTGGTCGTCACCGAATACGCCGATGTCGCGGCCGCCTTCGTGGGTCGCGACGAGACCGGCATGGTCAACGCCGTGCTCGATCAACTTGCGCGACGCCTGCGCGCTGGCGAATTCGACCGCGCCGCAGGGTGAAACGATGTCCGGGCGCGACGATAGGTCGGCCGAGGATCGCTTGATCGCGCGGTTCTTCGAGCCGATCGCGAGGCATCCCGGCGCGCTTGGCCTGTCGGATGACGCCGCGTTCGTTAAACCACCACCGGGCTGTGACCTTGTGCTGAAGACAGACGCGATTGTCGGTGGCGTGCATTTTTTTTCCGAAGACTCCGCGCGTTCGGTCGCCAGCAAGGCCTTGCGCGTGAATCTTTCGGATCTGGCCGCGAAAGGTGCACGGCCGCTGGGTTTTCTTCTGACACTCGCGCTGCCGAAGGACATTGGCGATGACTGGCTCGAGGACTTCGCGCAGGGGCTGCGCGGGGACTCAGTGCTGTTCGCATGCCCCTTGTTCGGAGGGGACACTGATCAGACGCCAGGGCCGATCACGATTTCCATTGCCATGTTCGGCAGCGTGCCGGAAGGAACAATGGTGCGCAGGGCAGGCGCAGACGTCGGTGACCGCGTGTTCGTGAGCGGCACTATAGGCGATGCTGCGCTCGGCCTGATGCTGCGCAAAGGCAAGGACTGGAAACTGACCGAGCCGCAGCGCCAGCATCTCGCGTCTCGCTATCTGTTGCCGCAGCCGCGCAACGCGCTGGCTGAAGCCGTGCGCACGCATGCCTCGGCGGCCATGGACATTTCAGATGGACTAGTTGGTGATTTTGCGAAGCTCTGTCGTGGGTCCGCTGTGGCAGCCGATATTCAGGTGCCGCGCATTCCCCTTTCGGATGCTGCCAAGGCCGTGGTCGCTGCCGATCCTGCCGCCATCGAATCCGTTCTGACGGGTGGCGACGATTACGAGATCGTGTGCACGGTGCCGCAGACTAAGGCCGACGCCTTCCGTGCGGCGGCCATGGCGGCCAACGTTCCGGTCGCGGAGATCGGGGAGATCAAGGCCGGGGAGTGCGCACGATTTCTGACTGGCGACGGCCGCGCGCTTGCGTTCAAGCGAACGTCCTTCAGCCATTTTTGAGAGGCGACGGACGTGGCGGGCGCGGTTATAATGCGATCAAAGAACGGGACTTCTCCATGCACGATATGACGGCGAAAAAGTCGGCCGTGACGCCAGTCGGCCAGCATCCGAATTTTCAAAAGCACCATAAGCATTTTCCGACCAGCGCCTGGTTGCGCCGTCGCGCGCCGCACAACGTGCCGCACTTCGCCTTCGAATATGGCGATACCGGTGCGGGGAACGACGTCGGCATTGCCCATAACTGGGGTGCATTTGACGCGATCAAGATCACTCCGCGTTACGGCGTGATGCCGAGCTTGCCGCCCGTGGACGTCAAACTGTTCGGACGAAGCTATTCGGCGCCGATCGGGGTTGCGCCCATGGGCGGACCGTCGCTGGTCTGGCCGGGCGCGGATCTTCTGATGGCAAGGGCGGCGCAGCGCGCGCGTGTTCCCTATACGCTCAGCGTTGCCGGCGGTGCCACCATCGAGCAGGCCGCTGAAGCTGCGCCCGACGTATTCTGGCTGCAGCTCTACCGGTTCTGGCATGACGACCACAAGATCGGGCTTGATCTGGTCCGCCGTGCGCAAGCGGTCGAAGCGAAAGTCCTGGCGCTCACGCTCGACGTTCCCGTGCGTACTACGCGCTCGCGCGAAACCTACGCCGGCCTTGCCCACGAATTCAGGCCCAACCTGCGCATGATCCGTGAAATGATGGTGCGGCCACGCTGGATGTTGGCGCTGTTGCGTCACGGCTATCCGCGTTTTGCCACCATCGCCGACTATGCACCACCGGGCGCCTGGACCAACGAGATCATCGCGTTTGCGCGTGCGCGCATGGGCGGCGCCTTCTCGTGGGAAGAAGTCAAACGCTATCGCGATGCGTGGAAGGGCCCGATGGCGGTGAAGGGTGTCCTGCATCCGGAGGATGCGGCCAAGGCTGTGTCGCTCGGCATCGACGGCATCTGGGTTTCGAACCACGGCGGGCGCCAGATCGAGGCGCTGATGCCATCCATCGATGTGCTGCCCGCCATCGTTGCCGAGGTCGGCAAAAAGGCAACGATCGTGCTCGACAGCGGCATTCGCAGCGGACAGGACGTGATGCGGGCGCTGGCACTGGGTGCGGATGCCGCCTTCGCCGGAAAGACGTTCCTTTGGGCCGTGGCGGCACTCGGTGATGACGGGCCGGACTATCTCATCGACCTCTACATCGACGAGTTGCGGGCATCACTGGGCCAGGTCGGGGCCCGGACCATCGCTGAGGCGAGGCAGGCGAGCATTCGCCATCCTGGTGCGGTGACGTTCGAGGACACGCCGCGCGCCGTTCGCGCGCCCCGCAAGCGGTAAATCGCGCTCAATCCTGCCCTGCACTGGGGGCATTGGCGGTTTCCGGGGATCGCCGCTACAAGAGGCGGTTTCCGGGGGCCCGTTCAATGTTGGCGACGGCCGAATCGTTCCAACACATCAAGCCCGATGACAAGCTCGCGCGTCGCAACGCGATCGTGCTCGCGGTCGCGCAGGCGCTAGCCGGTGGCAACAATACGGTGATCGTTTCCACCGCCAGCATCGTTGGCGCGGTGCTCGCGCCCGACAAGGGACTTGCGACCTTGCCGGTTACGGCCATGGTTTTCGGCATGTGGCTCGGCACGCTGCCGCTTGGGGTCGTTGCGCGGCATTACGGACGCCGCTTCGCCCTGCAATGCGGCTCGGCTTTCGGCATTTTGTCAGGGTTTGTTTCATACTCGGCAGTGATGAATGGCAATTTCTGGGTGCTGCTCATCGGCACTTTCTGCGGCGGGCTCTACGCCGCGGCGCACCAGTCCTACCGCTTCGCCGCGGCCGATACGGCGAGCGATGCCTACCGTCCGAAGGTCGTATCGTGGGTGCTGGCGGGTGGCGTGTTCGCCGCCGTGCTCGGCCCGCAGCTCGTCATCTTCACCAAGGATCTCCTGTCGCCGCATCTCTTTGCGGCGAGTTATCTGGGCCAGTCAGCATGCGCGATCCTGGCAGCGGCTGTTCTGCAATTCGTCAAAGTGCCGACGCTCAGCCCGGCGCACCACAATGGCGCGCGGCCACTCTGGGAGATCGTGCGTCACGCTCGCTTCATCGTCGCCGTCGCGTGCGGCATCGCGAGCTACGCCATGATGAACATGGTCATGACGTCGGCGCCGCTTGCTATGGTCGGCTGCGGTCATTCCATCACCGACGCGGCACTCGGCATTCAATGGCATGTGCTGGCGATGTACGCGCCGAGCTTCGTGACAGGCTCGCTGATTGCGCGTTTCGGCGTCGAGCGCATCACCGGCATCGGCCTGGCGTTGATTGCCGCAACGGCCGTCGTCGGAATCTCCGGCATCTCGGTGGCGCATTTCTGGACCGGGCTTGTGCTTCTCGGCTTGGGCTGGAACTTGTCGTTCATCGGCGCAACCACGATGGTGACGCAATGTCACCGGCCGCAAGAACGCAACAAGGTGCAAGCGTTCAACGACTTCCTGATTTTCGGCAGCATGGCGCTGAGCTCGTTTTCTTCCGGCCAGCTGCTCGAGAAATTCGGCTGGACCGCTATCAACGAAGTCATATTCCCGACGATCTTCGTTACAGCGGCGCTGCTCCTGTGGCTCTCGCTGCGCCCTCGTGCTTCGACCGTGTGACCGGCGCTCCTCATCCAAAGGCATAATGGACGACGGTCCAATCGACCCGCGGCGCGTGCTCCTATACGAACTGCGCCCGGAGATTGGAGCAGCAGTCAGAAAGATCGATGCCGAGGTACCGGCTTGCATTCGAGTGGTACCGCAACACCGACCGACTGCTTCAATTTTTCCAAATGAACTATCGCGTCGTTGCCGGTGGGCGTACGATTTTCATTAGTCTCTTGAAAAGAGGCGAAGGAGCGAACGCAGTTCAGCTCCGGAACGCCAGCCCCAAAAGCAGATTGGTTCAAGCTGAGGGAGTCGTTCGATGACAAGCACACATGTTGATTCAAGACCGCCTTTTGCGGGCGTCGCACTGTTGCGGACCATGGCGGACAACTGGTGGCTGGTGTTGCTGCGCGGGATCGCAGCTATAGCCTTCGGAATCCTGGCTTTCGCCTGGCCGGTCCTTACCTTGCTGACGCTCACGCTCCTGTGGGGAGCCTACGCAGTCGTCGACGGCCTTTGTGCATTGTGGGGCGCGGTCGCCGGCCCACGCGGGCATATGGGCGCGCGTTTCTGGCTCATCATCGTCGGCCTTGCCGGCGTCGTCGCAGGGCTGCTTGCTTTCGCCTGGCCCGGCGTCACCGCATTGGTGCTGCTGTTCTTCATCGCCATCTGGGCGATCGTCATCGGCGTCATGCAGATCTGGGGCGCGATCCAACTACGCAAGGAAATGGAAGGCGAGTGGCTCCTGATTCTGAGCGGTTTGGTCTCGGTTGCCTTCGGCATTCTGCTGCTGGCGCGGCCCGGACTGGGGGCGCTTGCGGTGGTCTGGATGATCGGCTGGTTCGCGATTCTCGAAGGCTGCCTGCTGGTCGCGCTGTCGTTTCGACTGCGGAAGCACAAGCACCAGGCGTGATCGGACGCTTTCGTTTGCACACTGTGTTTGTAAATCTCCGCATCTGTTATGGAGATTTTCGGTGCGGCCGCGACATCAATAAATTGTGTCCGATCGGTTGCTAAGCCTTCCGGTAAATATCTGCAACTGAGGCTTCCCCGGGCACGCGTCCATGACACGACGCAACCTGCGTGGACTTTTGCCTGCTCTCCTGATCGCCGGCGCCACGACAGGCACGGCATCGGGTCAGCAGGCCTTCGTCAATTATCTATCCGACGGACATTCGCCGGGCGCTGGTCGCGGCCGATGAGGCCTGCCGGTTGAGATCGAGCTTGCAGACAGCGTCACGGAGAGCGTCACGCGTGAGCCGCCGACGCGGCGGCGACCGTGTGCGGGAATATGAAATTCTGTCGGGGAGCGGCCCTAGCAAAATCCGGTTCGTGCTGCATGGTTCATATTGCGGCGGTCATGGCAATCCATCATGCGAAAAAACGCAAACCAAACTGGTGAGGACAATGGCATTGTTGTCTTGCTATGATTGGCGGATAGCGGAGGCTCCAGCATGAAAGCCATTGTCACCATTCTCGGCGTCGTTCTGTTGATCGTTGCTGCAATGTATTTCCTCGTGCCGGCGGACTCGCTGCCGACATTTTTTCCCGGACATGAGACGGGCCTCATGCGTATCCGTGCCAAGCACGGCATGCTGGCTGGCGGTCTTGGCGTTGTCCTGCTGGCGGCGAGCTGGTTTCTCGGACGCAGGTAGTCCCGCCGGCGCAGTGCAACACACAGCCATGGTACGATGGCACTTCCGACCTGACGCGTTCGTCACGTGCGTGGTGGCTGGCTACCTTTTTCGCGTGCGCTTTGTCACATCGATCGCGATTGGTTTTTTGCAGCACCCGGCAAAAGCTGGGGATTGCTGCAATTTGGTCAAAAATGTCCCGGTTATACTTTTATGGTAATTGTCGGCCACCGGCGTCACCCCGCCGGTGGCCTTCTTCGGGGCCGCCGTCGCAAAACGGGCGGCCCTTTTTTTCAGAGCACGCGGGGCGCTCCGAAAAGTCCGCCTTTCAACCACAACCCTAGGACGATCGCCGACAGCCGACTGTGATACGCGTCACAGGTTCGGCGATCTGTCGCAGGGCCTGTGGATTACTTTTTGTCAGAAGCGCCAGGACCGACGCCTAGAGAAGCCGCCGGTGAAGAGCCTGACGACGACCAGCAGCAGCACGGCGCCGATGGTCGCCACGATGATGGCCGACAGCATGCCGCTCGCCAGATGAATCCCCAGGCGCGGCATCAACCAGCTGCCGATCAAAGCGCCTACGATGCCAACGGCCATGTCGCCAATCAGGCCGAAGCCGCTGCCCTCGACAATCTTGCCGGCGAGCCAGCCGGCAATGACGCCGACAACCAGAATGACCAGAAGACCTTCGCCAGTGATGTGCATTGTGCCAACCCTTTCGCTGCCTCGTACGACCGACACATCGAGGGAATTCTCTTGCCTCCGACAATTGGCTCGGTAAGCGAAGGTTCCCGCCTGGCGTCATTTTGATGTTTGTTCGCGGTTGCGAAAGGGAGGGCCCTCAGTCGTACCAGTGTGGCCAGTGGTGGCGGGGGCGAATATGCGTGCGCCCATGATACGCATAGGCCCGGCGATAGGCATTGGTACGCAGTGGCCGCGCGCCGCTATAGGGTTTGCCGTAACTGTCGCCCTGGGCGGGTGCGTTGGGCCCGTAATTGGGAAGACTTTGTGCGAATGAGAGGGTGGTTGCGCTCACAAGCATGGCAATCGCTGTGACGAATGTTTTCACGGTCGATCTCCGTTTTCAGGAAAACCCGTCGAAAAACGATTCGTTCCTGCGTTTAGGTTCCGGCCGTCAGCAAAACCGCAGGCTGATGCCCGTAAGTGCGATGCCCTTGAGTTTGGTGGTCCAGGTCTCGCCCGCGTTCACCGGCAGCGCACGGGTCAATGTGCCGGTGGCAAACAGATCGCCGGCCGCAAGCGGCGGATTGTCGGGGTCGCTCTTGAGCAGACCGGTCACGTGACGGACCACCGACAACGGTCCTTCAAGCACGTTCGAGCCGCGCCCGCGGTCCATCAGCGTGCCATCGCAAAAAAGCTCGACCTCGAATTCCGGTAGAGCGCGCATCCACTCCGCCGCGCGCGAGCCGATATTGTGGCGCGGTCCGATCAGCAGCGCGCCGTGCATCGCATTCACGGCGACGCTGTCGGCCGGGGTGAATTTCCAGTTCGCGAAAACGGACTGGACGACCTCGAAACCGTGCGCAATCCAGCCGATGCATCGCATCAGCGTCGTGTCATCCATACCCGGCGAGGGCGCGGCAGAAAACCCGACGATGATTTCCGGCTCGATCTTCGGTTCGGCGTAGGGCGCAAGCGGTAAAGGCGTGGCGAGATCGTGCAGGCTGCGGTCGTAGACATAGCCCCAGTTCGGCGCGTGCACGCCGTATTCATCCCAGATTCGCCTATTGGTGAATCCGGCCTTGCGGCCGACCGGCCTGTATCCTTTGCCGAGGCGCATTTCGTGAGCGAGCGCGCTGACGCGATAAGCCTCGTCGACGGCGAAAGACGGATAACGCGCCGAGAACGATGGCAGCGAACATCGGCCCTCAAAGACCACGGAAGCCTCCTGCGCGATGTTATTCAGCGTGTCGGTGACAGCCAGCGCCATTGGTGTTGGTCTCCGAAATCTGCCCTGACGATACCACCGGTTTTGCGCTTGCGGACAGGGGTCACGCCGGCTTGCTATGCTGGCGCTGCATTTGAGTGCCGAAGGTGAAAGCGTGAGCCAGCAGGAAATTGATGCCGTTCGTGCGTTGCTGACGTCAAAGCCGCGTCCGGTCGGCTGGCGCGAGCGACGCGAGCGCATCGATGAGATCGGCTCGACCTGGCCCGTGGCCGATGACGTGCGGCTCGAGGAAGTCGAATTCGACGGCGTGCCGGGCGAATGGTCGATCGTGCCCGGCAGCGATCCCTCGCACGTACTGCTGTTTTTTCACGGCGGCGGCTATTGCTCGGGTTCGATTGTCAGCCATCGCCGGATGGTGACCGAAGCGGGCCGGGCCGCGCGCATGCGCACGCTCGCGGTCAATTACCGCCTCGCGCCGGAACATCCTTATCCCGCGGCGCACGAGGACGCGATGCACGCGTGGCGTTTCCTGCGCATGCAGGGGATCGCGGCGCGCAATATCGCGGTTGGCGGCGACAGCGCCGGCGGCAACCTCACGATCACGCTGATCAACCGGTTGCGTGCAGCGGGCGAGGAGCAGCCGGTCTGCGCTTGGCTTGCTTCGCCATGGACCGACCTGACGATGTCGGGCGCTTCACTTGAAGTAAAGGCCACCATCGATCCGCTGATCCACAAAGCCTATCTCGAAGAGCTTGCCGGCGCCTACGCGCCCGCGCCGCTGGATCGCAAGGATCCGCGGATCTCGCCGCTGTTCGCCGACGTGTGGGGCTTTCCGCCGACGATCATTCAGGTCGGATCAGCAGAAACCCTGCTCGATGACTCCGTCCGCTTGGCGCGAGCTTTGGGCCTTGCCGACGTGAACGTCACGCTGGAGGTCTGGCCGCATATGATTCATGCCTGGGCGATGTGGAACGCGCGCCTCGCAGAAGGGCGCGAGGCGCTGGAGCAGGTCGGCGAGTTCATCCAGCGCTGGGTGCGTTCATAGCCCGAAACCTCGCTAATCCGTACTGGAATCGCCGCCCGGACCTGCATCCCAAACATACCTCTGTGCGTTAATGTGAAGTTCGAAAACGGAGGTTTCGTTATGCGGTTTGTTTTGTGCGTCGTTATCGCGGTAGTGCTGCCGGTTTCCGCCTTTGCAGCGAAGGGGCCCATGAGCTTGTCGAGTGCCCAGGCCGCGGCCGCGCGCGGTGACCAGCAGGCGGCAGCTGCGCTCTCGATGACGACGAATCGCGACGCTTGTCTCAGCGGGTGCGCGCAACGTGGTCATTCGAAAGATCAATGCGTCAGCGCCTGCCGCCCGGGCCTGTGCCACCCAGGCGCCGAGACACCTTATTGCGTATCGAAATAGGTGCAGCGAATACGTCGGCGGCAGCCGGACTGTGGTATCCGGACTATTTGAGTCAATTTTAAACGGCTGGTGTTGTATGGCAGCCGGCATGGCTCGCAACGTGTTGGCACTTGTGTTGACGATGTGCGGCGGCGCACAGGCTGCGGCGCCGGAATTCGACATCGAGCATTTTTGCACGGACTTCGCGGGAAGCCACGCAAACGGCGGCATGGGTGACATGGCCAAGGCGGTGTGCCTGGTTGAGTGAACAGTCGAGGGACCGCGTGTCGGTTACCAACCGAGGCATGTGCGTCAAGACCGCGGGAACGTCGTACGTGTATCTCGCGAAGTGCTTGGGATCGGTGCAGGGGCGGTAATCAAGAACGGCAACTATTCCGCCGCCTCGATCCGCTTCCTCCGTTTCGGCGTGGCGCGGCCCAGCACCGGCGAAAGAAACTGCCCGGTATAGCTCCGCTTCGCCTTCACAATATCGTCCGGCGTACCCGCGGCGACGATTTCACCGCCGCCGTCACCGCCTTCCGGGCCGAGATCGATCACCCAATCGGCCGTCTTGATGACCTCGAGATTGTGCTCGATCACCACAACGGTATTGCCGCCTTCAACCAGTTCGTGAAGGACCTCAAGCAGTTTCGCAACGTCGTGGAAGTGCAGCCCGGTGGTCGGCTCATCGAGAATATAAAGAGTGCGACCAGTCGCGCGCTTCGAGAGCTCCTTGGCGAGTTTCACCCGCTGCGCCTCACCGCCGGAGAGTGTCGTCGCCTGCTGGCCGACATGGATGTAGTCGAGACCAACGCGATGCAGGAGCGCCAGCACGTCGCGCACGCGGGGCACGGCCTTGAAGAATTCGAGCGCCTCTTCAACCGTCATATCAAGAACGTCGGCGATTGACTTGCCCTTGAACAGGACCTCAAGCGTCTCGCGGTTGTAACGCTTGCCCTTGCACACATCGCAGGTGACGTAGACGTCCGGCAGGAAGTGCATCTCGATCTTGATTACGCCGTCGCCCTGGCAGGCCTCGCAGCGGCCGCCCTTGACGTTGAACGAGAAGCGGCCCGGCTCGTAGCCGCGCGCTTTGCTTTCGGGCAGGCCTGCGAACCACTCGCGGATCGGCGTGAAGGCGCCGGTATAGGTTGCCGGGTTCGAGCGCGGCGTGCGGCCGATCGGCGACTGGTCGATGTCGATGATCTTGTCGATATGCTCGAGTCCCTCGATGCGGTCGTGCGGGGCGGGCGCGAGCGAGGCGCCGTTGAGCTTGCGCGCAACCGCTGCATAGAGCGTATCGACCAGCAGGGTGGACTTGCCGCCACCGGAGACGCCGGTGACGCAAGTGAACAGGCCAAGCGGAATCTCGGCGGTGATGTCCTTAAGATTGTTGCCGCGCGCGTTGACGACCTTGATCGTGCGGCGCGGATTGCGCGGCCGCCGCTCGGGGATCGGCACCGAGAGTTCACCCGAGAGGTATTTCCCGGTCCATGATTTCGGCGCGTCGATGAGGTCCTGAACCTGGCCTTCGGCGACGATCTCGCCACCGTGGATGCCGGCGCCCGGGCCGATATCAAGGACGTGATCGGCGGTGCGGATTGCGTCCTCGTCGTGCTCGACGACGATCACGGTATTGCCGAGATCGCGCAGGCGCTTGAGCGTTTCGAGCAGGCGCGCGTTGTCGCGCTGGTGCAGGCCGATCGAGGGCTCGTCGAGCACGTAGAGCACGCCTGTCAGGCCCGAACCGATCTGCGAGGCGAGGCGGATGCGCTGGCTCTCGCCGCCGGACAACGTGCCGGAGGCGCGTGACAGCGTGAGATAATCAAGCCCGACATCGACCAGGAACTTCAGCCGCTCGCGGATTTCCTTGAGCACGCGCACGCCGATTTCGTTCTGCTTGGCATTGAGCTGCGTGGGCAGGGCGGAGAACCATTCGCCGGCGCGCTTCACGCTGAGATCGGCCACCTGCGCGATGTTCTGGCCGGCGATCTTGACGCAGAGCGCCTCGGGCTTGAGCCGCGCGCCATGGCAGGCCTTGCAGGGCACGTCGGTGAAATATTTCTGCAGATCCTCGCGCGCCCACTCGCTTTCGGTTTCCTTGAACCGGCGTTCGAGATTGGTGATCACGCCCTCAAACGGCTTCTTGGTCGTGTAGCCGCGCAGGCCATCATCGTAGACGAACTTGATGTCATCCTCGCCGGATCCGTAGAGGATCGCGTCCTGCGTCTTCTTCGCCAAATCCTTCCACTTCGTATCGAGCGTGAACTTGTAGTGCTTCGCGAGCGCATCGAGCGTCTGGATGTAATAGGGCGATGACGATTTCGCCCAGGGCGCGATGGCGCCCTTGCGCAAGCTCGCGTCACGATCGGGAATGACCAGATCGGCATCGATATGCTGTTCGACCCCCAGGCCTCCGCATTCCGGACAGGCGCCGAAGGGATTGTTGAACGAGAACAGCCGCGGCTCGATCTCCGAAATGGTGAAGCCGGATTCCGGGCAGGCGAACTTTTCCGAGAAGATTAGCCGTTCGGCATTGGCATTGCGGCCGCGATTGGCTGTTGCGCCGCTCGCCTTGGTGTCGGCCAGTTCGACTACGGCGAGCCCGTCCGCCAGCTTCAGGCACTGCTCGAGCGAATCCGCAAGCCGCGTGCCGATATCGCCGCGCACCACCAGACGGTCGACCACGACATCGATGTCGTGCGTGAACTTCTTGTCGAGTGGCTTCACCTCGCCGATTTCATAGAAAGTGCCGTCGACCTTCACGCGCTGGTAGCCCTTGCGCAGAAATTCGACGAGCTCCTTCTTGTATTCGCCCTTGCGGCCGCGCACGACCGGCGCCAGCACGTAGATGCGCGTGCCCTCCGGCAGCGCCAGCACGCGATCGACCATCTGCGACACGGTCTGGCTTTCGATCGGCAGACCGGTCGCGGGCGAGTAGGGCACCCCGACGCGCGCCCACAACAGGCGCATGTAGTCGTAGATTTCAGTGACGGTGCCGACGGTCGAACGCGGGTTTTTCGATGTGGTCTTCTGCTCGATCGAAATTGCCGGCGACAGTCCGTCGATCTGGTCGACGTCCGGCTTTTGCATCATCTCGAGGAATTGTCGCGCATAAGCGGAGAGCGACTCCACATAGCGCCGCTGGCCCTCGGCATAGATGGTGTCAAAGGCGAGCGAGGATTTGCCGGAGCCGGAGAGGCCGGTAAACACGACCAGCCGGTCGCGCGGGATCGCGACGTCGATATTCTTGAGATTGTGTTCGCGCGCGCCGCGGATCGTTATCTGGCGGGCGTCGCTGACGGCGTTGCTGGAGCGTTCGGCCATAGGATCCGCAGCACTGAGGAACGGGACGTATCGGGCAAAGTCAGCCCCCCGACCCGGCAAAAAGATGCGGGGCCGTTCGGGCTTGCTGGCTGGAACGTAGTAAGAACGACTATCCTTTGCCAGCCCAGGCCCGGAATCGCAGTTGAAAACCTGTGCGGAAAGGATTAGAACATATCGGGAACGGAACCACAAGGTCCCGTTCGAGGCAGCTCACCGGCGTGGCCTGAAGCCCTGTGGATTAGGGGCAACGCGCTTGCCGCCCCCTTTGTGACGCCAATTCGCGAGGTCTAGGGTGGGTTTGTTTTTCATCGGGACGCGTGCGGCACGCGGTCCTCAAACGGCGAGCGCCCAGCGGCTTCGGTTGAAGCGGCGCGCGCTGATCGCCACGCGGAGAGCATCATGGCAGGCAGCGTCAACAAGGTCATTCTCGTCGGTAATCTGGGCGCTGATCCGGAGGTCCGCCGCACCCAGGACGGGCGTCCAATCGTCAATTTGAGGGTGGCCACATCCGAGACCTGGCGCGACAAGAACACCGGCGAGCGCCGCGAAAAGACCGAATGGCACCGCGTGGTGATCTTCAGCGAAGGGCTCGCCAAGATCGCCGAGCAGTACCTGAAGAAGGGCTCGAAGGTTTACCTGGAAGGTGCTCTGCAGACACGCAAATGGCAGGACAAGGACGGCCAGGATCGCTACTCGACCGAGGTCGTGCTGCAAGGCTTCAACTCGGCGCTGACCATGCTCGACCGGGCGGGCGGCAGTGGCGCCGGCGCCGATAACGGCGATTTCGGCTCGGCCGGCCCGACGGCGTCGCGAGAGCGCAGGCCGGCAATGGCAGGCGCCGGCGGCAAGCAAGACGACATGGACGACGAGATTCCGTTCTGACGGGGTTCTCGCGCTTACTCGCGCGCCAATAGCGTCGAGATCGTCAGCGAACAAAAGCCGACGAATGTGATCACCGCATTCACGGCGTGTGAGACTTCCCATTGCCAGCGCAGATGTTCCCAATTGGCCGGGATTTGCGTCCAGTTGTTGGTTGCCTGATTGGCCGGGAAGGCGAAAGCGAAAAAGATCGCCAGCGTCGCAAATAGACATAGCGTGTTGGTTACGAGAAAGATAAATGGCACGCGCCGCGCACGCATCAGCACTGCCAACGACACGTTCGCAAGCAACGCGGCAATCAACACAACGCCCCAGCAGCGCCCAGCCGCGGTAAATGGTCTGCGCGACGAAGTAGCTGCTCTCGCTCAGATGGATCTTGTTGGGTAATGCGAAAAGATGAGCGCCGCCAGGAACGAGCAGCGCGGTCAGCACCAGTGCGACAAACTGCAGAGACTTCACAACCGCCATCCTAAGTTTGGCTCAACGAATGGTGGCAGCCGATCGTTCCGCTGCGTGACAGAGAGCTAGCTTGCCAACGCAGCGCGCACGCCGTCGACGACGTATTGCACAGCGAGCGCCGCAAGCAGAACGCCAAGCAGACGCGAAGCGACGATATTGGCGGTGACACCCAGCCGTTTGGCGATTTGCGCCGCGAGCACAAAGACAACAAAGCAAAGCGCCAAAACAATCACGATGACGGCGAGCAGGATCGCAAGGCGCATGGTAACGCCTTCGCTGCGGCTCGCCAGCAGGATGGTCGCAGTGATCGCGCCAGGCCCGGCCATCAATGGAATGGCGAGCGGAAAGGCGGCGATATTGCGCACGTGCTCTTCGACAGCCTGCTCGGCCTGCTGCGACTGGCGCTCGGTGCGCACGCCGAACACCATTTCGGACGCGATTGAGAACAACAGTAACCCGCCGGCGATGCGGAAGGCGGGCAAACCGATCGAGAGCGTGCGCAACAGCCAGTCGCCGACCAGCGCGCTGCCGACGAGGATCGCTGCCGCGATCAGTGTCGCATGCAGCGCCACGCTGCGCCGCGCGCGTTGCGGCAAGCCGTGCGTGATCGCGAGGTAAGACGGAACGAGGCCGATCGGGTCGACCACCACAAGCAACGTGACGAGCGCGGAGATGAGAAATTCGAGCGGCATGTGTGTCGCTCAAGGTACTCGTTTGCGGCGATTCTGGCGCGGCAAAAAGGCACTCGAAGGGAACCTCATTGCTACATGTAACATATTGAAATAACACATAATATTAGCCTGTATAGGATGCCATTTCGGTTGGCAAAGGCCACGTGAATCAGTTAGAAAACCGCAGCTAAAAATTCCACGCAGGACCTTGCCTTGGCCGATACCGAACCTCCGAAATCGGGGGACGCACCGCCTTCAGATGTGCGCCCGGTTTCCATCACCGAGGAGATGAAGCGCAGTTATCTCGATTACGCGATGAGCGTAATCGTGTCGCGTGCGCTGCCCGATGCGCGGGACGGACTAAAGCCCGTGCACCGGCGCATTCTCCACTCGATGAACGAAAACGGGCATACGCCCGACAAGAAACATGTGAAATCGGCGCGCGTTGTTGGCGACGTGATGGGCAAATACCACCCGCACGGCGACCAGGCGATTTATGACGCGCTGGTGCGCATGGCGCAGGATTTTTCCATGCGCCTGATGCTGATCGACGGGCAGGGCAATTTCGGTTCGGTTGACGGCGATCCTCCGGCTGCGATGCGTTACACCGAATGCCGGCTGGCGCGGCCGGCGATGGCGCTGCTCGACGACATCGACAAGGATACGGTCGACTTCCAGGAAAACTATGACGGTTCTGAGAAAGAACCGGTCGTTCTACCGGCGCGCTTTCCGAATTTGCTCGTCAATGGTGCAGGCGGCATCGCCGTCGGCATGGCGACCAATATTCCGCCGCACAATCTCGGTGAAGTGATCGATGCGGCGATCGCGCTGATCGACAATCCGGCGCTGACCATCGATGACCTGGTCAAGATCGTGCCCGGTCCCGACTTCCCGACTGGCGGCATTATCCTCGGCCGTGAAGGCATCCGCTCGGCGTACAAGGATGGCCGCGGTTCAATCGTCATGCGCGGCAAGGTCGAAACCGAAACCGTTCGTAAGGAACGCGAAGCCTTTATCATCACGGAAATTCCGTATCAGGTGAACAAGGCGGCGATGGTCGAGCGCATCGCGGAGCTGGTTCGTGAGAAGAAAATCGATGGCGTTGCCGATCTGCGCGACGAAAGCGACCGCCAGGGCTATCGCGTTGTGGTCGAGCTCAAGCGCGAGGCCGTGCCCGACGTCGTTTTGAACCAGCTCTATCGCTTTACCCCGCTGCAATCCTCATTCGGCTGCAACATGGTGGCGCTTGATGCCGGCCGCCCGCTGGTGATGACGCTGAAGGATATGCTCAATTCCTTCATCGTCTTCCGCGAAGAGGTCGTATCGCGACGTACCAAGTACCTGCTCGGCAAGGCGCGCGACCGCGCCCATGTTTTGGTCGGACTTGCCATCGCTGTCGCCAATATCGACGAGGTGATCAGGCTCATTCGTGCCGCCAAGAATCCGGAGGAGGCACGCGAAGCCCTCATGAAGCGCGACTGGCCGGCCAAGGACGTCGCGTCGATGGTGACGTTGATCGACGATCCGCGCCACAAAGTTACGCCAAAAGGCACGACAAAGCTTTCCGCCGAGCAGGCAAAAGCAATTCTCGACCTGCGCCTGCAACGTCTGACCGCGCTCGGCCGCGACGAGATCAAGGCAGAGCTCGACAAGCTCGCGACTGAAATCGCCGACTATCTCGATATATTGCGTTCGCGTTCGCGCATCCAGTCGATCATCAAGAAAGAGCTCACGGACGTAAAGAATGAGTTCGCGACGCCCCGCCGCACAGTGATCGCGGAAGCCGCCGGTCACATGGAAGAAGAAGACCTGATTACGCGCGAGGAAATGGTCGTCACCGTCTCGCACCAGGGCTACGTCAAGCGCGTACCGCTCTCGACCTATCGCGCGCAGCGGCGCGGCGGCAAGGGTCGCGGCGGGATGCAGGTGCGTGAGGAAGATTTCGTTTCGCGCCTGTTCGTCGCCTCGACGCATGCGCCGATTCTGTATTTCTCGTCGCGCGGCAAGGTCTACAAAGAGAAGGTCTGGAGGCTGCCCATTGCCGCGCCACAGGCGCGTGGCAAGGCGCTGATCAATATTCTGCCGCTACAGCAGGGCGAGACCATCACCACCATCATGCCGCTGCCTGAGGACGAGGCGTCCTGGGCGCAGCTCGACGTAATGTTCGCCACCACCAGTGGCACGGTTCGCCGCAACAAGCTGTCCGATTTCGTCGATGTTCGGCCGTCCGGCATCATCGCCATGAAGCTGGAAAACGGCGAGTCGATCGTCGATGTGCAGATCTGCACCGAGAAGGACGACGTGCTCCTGACCGCCAACGGCGGCCAGTGCATCCGTTTCGCCGTCCCCGAGGTGCGCGTGTTCCAGGGTCGTACGTCACGCGGCGTCCGCGGTATTACGCTGGCCGAGAAGGATCACGTAATTTCGCTGTCGATCCTGCGACACATCGATGTTACCGCCGAGGAGCGCGCGGCCTACCTCAAGCGCGCGAGTGCAATCCGCAGAGGAAGCGCAGCCGAGGAGGAGACTGGCACCGACGTCGAAGAGGCGGTTGGAGCCATCGAACTCGGTGAGAAGCGCTATGTCGAACTCTCTGCGGCCGAGCAATTTGTGCTGACGGTGTCCGAACGCGGCTTTGGCAAGCGCTCGTCGTCTTACGAATACCGAACGACCGGCCGCGGCGGCAAAGGCATCGTTGCTATGACGCTGACCAAAAAGACCGGTAAGATCGTCGGGTCGTTCCCCGTGGAAGAAGCCGATCAGGTGATGCTGGTCACGGATGGCGGCAAGCTCATTCGCACGCCAGTCGCTGGCATCCGCATCGCCGGACGCTCGACGCAGGGCGTGATCGTGCTCAACACCGCCGAGGACGAGAAGGTCGTGTCGCTTGAGCGTCTGAGCGAGGAAGACGGCGACAGCGAATAGCAAGGTGTGTCGTCATTCCGGGACGCGCTGAAAGCGCGGACCCGGAATCCAGGTACACGGACTGAGTTTAGGTCTAGATTCCGGGTTCACTCGCTCCGCTCGTGCCCCGGAATGACAATTCGAGCGTTCCATGAACTACCATCTCTTCTCCGCTTTCCTGCTCATCACATTCATTCTCGTCATCGTGCCGGGCCCGATCGTCACATTGGTGATCACGACCGGGGCCACGCGCGGGATCCGCGCGGCCTTGATGACGGTACTAGGCTCCACGCTCGGCAACGCAGTGTTGATTACCTGCATTGCTCTCGGCCTGAACTGGATTCTGCGGACTTCGGCGGAAGTTTTTGAAATCCTTCGCTGGGCTGGGGCAGCCTACCTGGTCTGGCTGGGTATCCAGGCGTGGCGGCATGCCGGGGAACAGGCGGAGGTCGCGCCGCCACGTCATCACGTCTACGTTTCCCGTGGCTTCCTGGTGGCCATGACCAATCCGAAAACTATCGCGTTCTTTACGGCCTTCCTGCCGCAGTTCGTCGATCCGCAGCTGCCCGTTGGTCACCAGCTGGCAGTGATGTGCGCGGTTTCCGTCGCCATGGCGGCTGTCACGGATGCCGGCTGGGCGATCGCTGCCGGTGGCCGTGCCCTGTTTCTCAAGCAAGCACCTGCGCGATGGCTCGGCCGGCTATCGGGCATCGTTTTGATTGGTGGTGGCATCTGGCTATCGCTCGCGCGTCGCTCGGGCTAGGTCACGAATTCGGGACCGGCACGGTCGCGCGTTGGGAATGCGGGCGCGTGGCGAGGTATTTCTGCAGCACGCCCATGAAATCCCAGATATCCCGGTTGAGCGCGTCATGCCACGAATGGCGTTCTGCAGTTCGCGGATTCTGGCGTCATCCAAAAAGCCCAAACTGCTGAAGTCAGTGCTCGGTGACGGCTACGTGTTCCCGCAACCGTCTCGCGACAAGGCGTGCGGAAAAACTGACGAACTGGTTCCGCGCGGTACCTCGTGCCTCAATACCTTTGGAATGGGGATAGGCGACCTTCGTATAATACCCAACGCACTGGGGGTGACTAAGCTGAAGCTCGTTAAGCTAAGCCCCTTTACGTTTCTGTTCGGAGTGCGCCGGTGGTTCCCCTCCATCGGCGCACTGTTTTTTTGACCGTTGCCCAGAATGAAATGCATTGCCGTGGATGAAACCGCAGCGACTGTCTCTCGTTCGAGTGCGCTACAGATCGAACCCGCAGGCACCGACCGCCGCGTCAGACGACAGAATCATGAGTGCGCATCGGCTTTGATTTGGTTCGCGCTGCGCCGCGCGCTCCGCAAGGCGTTCGTAGTCGGCGACCAGCTCGTGCAACAATCGCTTTTCCTCCGGATCAATTATGTCGTGAGCGACCGCGCGCCATTCCTCTGCGGGCTCGCGCCAGAAGGCCGCGTTCATGATGACCTTTGACATTCAAGTGCCCGTAAACCTCGTGATCCTGAAATCCGATAGTCGCAGCGAAGAGATTTCGAACGCATAACGCGTTTGTGTCACCTCTCGTTGCGTGCTCGATTGCGGCGCGGCGGGCCACTTTCAAGCAGATAAAAATCCCTGTTTCCGCGGCCGAAAGGCAGTCGACGTTCGCGCGAAAAAGAGCAAAACTACGTCTGACGTTCAAAGTCAGGGCCACGGGGGAAGCCATGATCACCATTCCCGAACTTGCGGCCGAGGCCTTGGGGTCTCACCTTGCCAATCACATGTCCCGTCGGTTTGGCTCGACGGATCCGGCTGCAATTGAACGGGTCCAGTCGGCCGCCAGGCTTGCCATCGATTGCATCGGCAACAGTGACGCGCTCTACCATAATGTCGAGCATACGTTGCTGGTCACCCTCGTCGCTTACGATATTCTGAGGGGACGACGGCTCCTGAGCGAAACGAATGCAAACGATTTCGCGCACATCATCATTGCCTGTCTGTTTCACGACATTGGTTACGTTCGCGGCATTCTGAAGGGTGACGACGAAGACGGGTACATTATTGATGCCGCCGGCAATAAGGCGAAGTTGCCGCGGGGCTCCTCCGACGCCGCACTGTTGCCCTATCACGTCGATCGCTCAAAGCTCTTCGTGATGCATCGCTTCGGTTCGATTAAAACGCTTGACGCTAACCGAATTGCAAATGCTATCGAGTTCACGCGCTTTCCGTCGCCTCCAGGCGCGGGAAATATCGATAGCGAAGAGGGAGAACTCGTTCGCGCGGCAGATCTGATTGGCCAACTCGGCGACCCACATTACCTTCGCAAGGCCAATGCTCTTTTCTGCGAATTCGAAGAAGTCGGAATGAACAAGCAGCTCGGCTACAGCTCGCCGGCCGACCTTACTGATCTCTACCCCAAGTTCTATTGGGGAAGCATATCGCCGCATATCCAGAGCGCGATCCGCTACCTCAATGTTACCTCGAGCGGGCGGCAGTGGATCGCCAATCTTTACAGCAATGTTTTTTGTGCGGAGCGCGAACTCAGTCTGTGCGGTCCGGAACACTAACACGCATCCAAACGAGTGCGTTCGACTCAGCATCGCCGGCGAAGTGATTCGGAAGACACACGGCTGGCTTTCTTTGGACGCAGACTATTGAAAGTCAGATTCAAGACGCGCCTGTGACACCCGGCGGGAAGACTTTACAAAGGCGCGCAAAAAAGATGTCCGGTTTTTAGCGCGCATGGGCACTCTCAAGAATCTTTGCCATCTCGCTGAAACCGCGCTTCTTGGCGAGCGTGAGCGGCGTATCGCCGGAGCGATCCGCTAGGTTGACATTGGCGCCCGCATCGACGAGCGCCTCAAGCGTGGCGGTGTGGCGCTTACCACCGTCACCCAGCACAATCGATTCGATCAGCGCGGTCCATCCGAGATTATTGACGTGATCGAGCGGCGCCTTGGCGGCAATGAGTATGCGCACGGCTTCCTCGTGGCCGAGATGGGCCGCTGCGATCAACGCAGTCCCCTGATACGGGCTGGTGACGTTGGTGGCTTTGCATCCGCCGTCGAGAGCAACTTTCAGCATCGGCACGTCGTTGGCGACCGCGGCTATCGTTACGATATCGTATTGCTGCGACTCCAACGCATTGGGGTCGGCACCAAGTCGCATCAAAGCACGCGCAGCGTCAGGTTGTTGCATGTAGGTTGCGACAAGCAGCGGCGTGCGCGCGCGGCTGTCGCGCGTATCGATCGGAGCGCCCGCCCTGACAAGCCGTTCAATCTCGGTTGCGTCGCCTTTGGCTGCTGCAGCATGCAGGCCGCGATAAGCCGTCAGTTCCGACGCGGTCGGAGCAACCTGAGCGCCGGCGATCAGTGTTGTGAAAAAGAGCGTTGATAAAATTGTGACAAGACTTGTGCGCGTAACGTTCATTGTTTTTCTGCCTATTCCGCCTTGACATTCAGTGTGGCGACGATCGGCTTCCATTTGGCAATCTCGCGCTGGATGTGATCGGCAAGGTCCTGCGGCGTACCCCCGCGAGGCTCGGCGCCGAGCTTGGCCAGCGCTGTTTTCATCGGTTCGCCGCTGAGCGCTGCGTTGGTTGCGGCATTGAGCCTGGCGATGACAGGGGGTGGGGTATCCAGTGGTGCCATCAGAGCGGTCCAGGCGCCGCTGGTAACGGTGGGGAATCCAATTTCTGGCATTGCCGAAACGTCGGGCAATTCCGGCGCGCGCTTCGGCCCAACGATGGCAAGAGCGCGCAATTTTCCGTCCTGAATCAACTGAAGCGAAGTGCTCACGGTGTCGAAGGTCATCTGTACTTCGCCAGCGACAACGGCGGTGAGGGAAGGGCCGCCGCCTTTGTAGGGGACGTGCAGGATATTCGTGCCGCTCACCGACTTGAATAGTTCTGCATTGAGGTGCGGCAATGTGCCGACGCCGCCGGTCGAGTAGTTGAGTTTGCCGGGGTTGGCCTTGGCGTAGGCGACCAGTTCGGCGACGGATTTGAATGGCAACCCGGGATTGATCACCAGCACTTGGGGCGTTTCGGCCACCAAAGCGACCGGCGCGAAGCTCGACGCGTCATAGCCCGCGTTCTTGACGATCATCGGGCTCATGATGAGGCCGCTCGCGGCCGAAACCATGAGCGTATAGCCGTCCGGGTCGGCAGCGGCCGCCTGCCGGGAGCCTATGGTGTTGCCGGCGCCGGGCTTGTTTTCGATGAACACGTTCTGGCCAAGCGCGGCCGGCAAGGCGTTGGCCAGGACCCGGGCCATGACATCGACCGGGCCGCCTGCGGGTGTCGGCACGATGATACGGATCGGACGGTTCGGGTAATCCTGAGGGAGGGCGCAGGGCGCCCACATCAGCAGCATCGCGGCGGCGAGGACGATCCTGCGCATTTGGTCTCCCTCGAACAGAGCCAATGAGAGTCTAGCGCCGAAGCGGGCTTCGGTCGCGGCAACCGGGGAAAAGGTCAAATGCGCCGCGGGCGCGGCCTTGCGGGGCATCCGGGGGCGGGTTAGACCCCGGTTTATGCCGAGAACCGCCCTTTACGCGGGCTCATTCGATCCCGTTACCAACGGACATCTCGACGTGGTGCGCCAGGGCGTGCGACTTGCCGACCGGCTGGTCATCGCTATCGGAGTACACCCCGGCAAGGCACCCTTGTTTTCTGCTGATGACCGGCTGGCGATGTTGCAGGAAACCTGCGGGCCGCTGGCGCGCGAAGCCAAGTGCGAACTATCGTGCACCACCTTCTCGGATCTGGTGATTCAGACCGCGCGCAAGGCGGGGGCGAGCATGCTGATCCGCGGCCTGCGCGATGGCACCGATCTCGACTATGAAATGCAGATGGCGGGCATGAACGGGACCATGGCGCCCGACGTGCAGACCGTCTTCCTGCCGGCTTCGCCGATTGTGCGCCCGATCACCGCCACATTGGTCCGGCAAATCGCGGGCATGGGTGGCGACGTTTCCGCCTTCGTGCCGGGCCCCGTCGCTGCGCGTCTGAAGAAGAAATTCGCGCGCTGACGCGTCGTTCTTTCAATGGGGAAGTTAATGACCAACAGATCGTTTTCTGCGCTCGCTGTCGCCTTTACCCTGTTCGCAACTCCGGTGGTGGCGCAATCGCCGCTTTCCAACCCCGCTGCGCTGCGCGAGCAGGCGCCGGCGACATATAAAGTGCGATTCGATACCAGCAAAGGTTCCTTCGTCGTCGAAGTGACGCGGGCCTGGGCCCCGAAGGGTGCCGATCGTTTCTACAACCTGGTGAAGAACGGCTTCTATGACAACGTCCGCTTCTTTCGCGTGATTTCCGGGTTCATGGTGCAATTCGGCATCAACGGCGATCCAGGAGTTATGGCGAACTGGCGCTCGGCGCAGATCCAAGACGACCCTGTGACCCAGAGCAACACGCGTGGCATGCTCACCTTTGCGATGGCCGGTCCAAATACCCGCACGAGCCAGGTCTTCATCAATTTTGCCGACAACTCACGGCTCGACCAATCCGGTTTCGCGCCTTTCGGCAAGGTCATCTCGGGAATGAACGTGGTGGATGCACTCAATGCCGAATACGGCGAGGGTGCGCCGCGCGGTCGCGGTCCCGATCAAAGCCGCCTTCAAAGCGAAGGCAACGCCTATCTGGCAAAGGAATTCCCGCGCATGGACTACATAAAAAAAGCCACGATCGAGCGCTGAGGCGCACCGATATTCTGTATTGTCAGTTGTGAGAGGATTTGGGATGGCCAAGCCTGAAGATACCCTGACGCTGGAAACGACGAAGGGCAACGTTGTGATCGAGATGCGTCCTGACCTCGCGCCGGCGCA
This sequence comes from Pseudolabrys sp., assembly GCA_051986235.1. GTDB lineage: Bacteria > Pseudomonadota > Alphaproteobacteria > Rhizobiales > Xanthobacteraceae > Pseudolabrys. Next base: position 33,940 of record JBPYDR010000024.1, on the reverse strand, counting down.
CGTTGCGCGCATCAAGGAACTGGTGAAAGACGGCTTTTACGACGGTATCGTGTTTCATCGCGTCATTGGCGGTTTCATGGCGCAGACCGGCTGTCCGCACGGGACAGGTACCGGGGGATCGGGAAAAAAGCTCAAAGCCGAATTCAACGCCGAGCCGCACGTGCGCGGCACCGTATCGATGGCGCGCGCTTCCAATCCGGATTCCGGCGACAGCCAGTTTTTCATCTGCTTTGACGATGCACGCTTCCTCGACAAGCAGTACACGGTCTGGGGCAAAGTGATCGAAGGCATGGAAAATGTCGACAAGATCAAGCGCGGCGAGCCGGTCAGCGATCCGGACAAGATCGTCAAGGCGACGATGGGTGCATGAGTTTCGCGTGACTAGACCATAGAGTGGCGCGATGGCCGGGCTTGTCCCGGCCATCGCCGTTTTTGACACTGGCAAAGCACGCAAGACTTGCATGCCGGGCCCAAGGCCGGGCATGACGCAAGGACATCATGAAGACCGACCTCTTTGATTTCGAGCTGCCACCGGACCGGATTGCGCTTCGGCCTGCGACGCCACGCGATACGGCGCGGCTGCTGTTCGTGCAGCCAGGTGGCGCTCCGGAGCTGCAGGACCGCACGATTGCGGATTTGCCGGGCCTGCTGCAGCCCGGCGATTGCCTTGTGGTCAATGACAGCAGAGTCATCGCGGCCCGCCTGTCCGGCCGCCGCATCGGGCGGGGCGATAGCGAACCTGCGATCGAGGCAACATTGCACAAGCGCCTGGACGGTTCGCGTTGGCGGGCTTTCGTGAAGCCGGCCAAGAAGCTTGCGGTGGGCGATGTCCTGAGGTTCGGGACCGAGGGAAAAGTCTGTTTCCTGGGCCAGCTCGACGCTCAAGTTTCAGAAAAGGATAAGGGAGGGGAGATAACGCTTTCATTCGCATTTCACGGCCCGATCCTGGACCAAGCGATCGCCGAACGCGGTGATATGCCGTTACCGCCTTATATCGCCTCGCGGCGGGAGCCCGACGAGAAAGACCGGGCCGACTATCAGACGCTCTTTGCGCGTGAGGAAGGCTCCGTCGCCGCGCCGACGGCCGGCCTGCATTTTACGGAAGGCCTTGTAAGGGTGCTTGCGGACCGCGGCATTGGCCTGCAGACGGTTACGCTGCATGTTGGCGCGGGCACATTCTTGCCGGTCAAAGCGGACGATACCGCGGGTCACAAAATGCACGCAGAATTCGGGACGGTGTCCGCCGAAACGGCTGCCGCGTTGAACGAGGTGCGGTCCAAGGGCGGGCGCATTGTGGCGGTCGGTTCGACCGCTTTGCGGCTACTTGAGAGCGCCGTCGGCAAGGACGACCGTCTCCAGGCCTTTTCCGGGGAAACGTCGATCTTCATCACGCCCGGATATAAATTCCGTTCGATTGACCTGATGCTGACCAATTTTCACCTGCCGCGCTCGACCCTGTTCATACTGGTTGCCGCCTTTAGCGGGCTCGACACCATGAAGCGGGCCTACGCGCACGCGATTCAGTCCGGCTATCGCTTCTACTCATATGGCGACGCGTGTCTGCTTTATCCTAAGCCGTGAGCCGCCATGTCTGGACCCTTTTCGTTCAATTTGATCTCGACCGATGGCGCGGCCCGCCGTGGCGAATTCGCTACGCCGCACGGCAGGGTACAGACACCCGCTTTCATGCCGGTCGGCACGCAAGGAACGGTGAAGGGGCTTTCGCCGGATGATGTGCGCGATACAGGCGCCGAGATCGTGCTCGGCAATACCTATCACCTGATGTTGCGGCCCGGTGCCAAGCGCATCGCGGCGCTTGGCGGACTGCATAAATTCATGAACTGGACGCTGCCGATCCTCACTGACTCCGGCGGCTTTCAGGTCATGTCGCTCTCAGAACTCCGCAAGATCGATGAGCGCGCCGTGACGTTTCGCTCGCACCTTGATGGGGCCATGATCGAGCTCACGCCTGAGCGCGCCATCGACATTCAGATTCTGCTCGGCGCGGACATCGCGATGCAACTCGATGAATGTCTCAAGTTGCCGGCGTCGCGTCGGGAAATCGATCGTGCGATGCAGCTCTCGCTGCGCTGGGCCGAGCGCAGCAAGCGCGCCTTCGAAAGCATGGCGCGCGAGGGTCGTGCGTTGTTCGGTATTGTCCAGGGCGGCGATGATTTGACATTGCGTGCAAACAGCGCCCGAGCGCTGACCGACATGGATTTCCAGGGTTACGCCATTGGCGGCCTGGCGGTGGGAGAGCCGCAAGAGGTCATGTTGCGGATCGTGGCCGAAACGACGCCGATGCTTCCCGCCGACCGGCCACGATACCTGATGGGTGTCGGAACGCCGCACGATCTCCTCGAGGCCGTGGCACGCGGTATTGATATGTTCGATTGTGTTCTGCCGACGCGCAACGGCCGTCACGGCATGGCCTTTACCCGGCATGGGGCGATCAATCTCGCCAATGCGCGCCATGCCAACGACCCGCGCCCGCTCGATGCCGAAAGTCCTCACCCGGTCGCGCGTAAATACTCGCGGGCCTATCTGCATCATTTGACAAAGGCCAACGAGATCCTTGGCGCGGTGCTGCTGTCCACCATCAATCTCGCCTACTACCAGACGCTGATGGCAGGTATGCGCACGGCGATTGTCGCTCGACGATTTTCCGCCTTCCGCGAATACATCATGGAGGGGTGGGAGCTCGGCGATCTTCCCGCGCTTTGACGGGAGCGTGTCGCTTCGCTAAAGCCACCCCCATGAACATCAACCCTGAATTCCTTTCTCATCGTCGCAAACCGAACTTCAGATTGGCGGCGGGCAGTTGTGACGCGCATTGCCACGTGTTCGGCCCGGCCGCCAAATTTCCCTATGCGTCGAACCGGCGCTATACGCCGGCCGATGCCCCGAAGGAGATGCTGGCGGCATTGCACGCGCATCTCGGAATTGATCGTGCGGTAATTGTGCAGGCGAGCTGCCACGGCACGGACAATGCCGCGATGCTCGATTGCCTTGCCTCCGACCCGCGCCGCTACCGTGGCGTTGCCATCGTCGATGATGGCTTCACTGACAAGGATTTCGACGCTCTCGACCGAGGCGGCGTGCGCGGCGTGCGATTTAACTTCGTCAAGCATCTCGGCGGCGCACCTGATATGGCACTCTTCAATCGGGTGATGGACCGCATCAAGGGGCGCGGCTGGCACGTCGTTCTGCATGTCGATGCGCCTGACATCATTCCGCTGTCGGACATGATGCGTACGCTGCCGCTACCCTTCATCGTGGATCACATGGGCCGGGTGCCGGCAGCGGCCGGTGTTGATCAGCTCCCGTTGCGCGCGCTGATTGAGCTTTTGCGCCTCGAAAATTGCTGGATCAAGGTCTGTGGGTCCGAGCGCATCTCGATGCCTCCCTATACGGCGGCGGTGCCGATCGCTCATGCGCTTGTCGAGGCAGCGCCGGATCGCGTGCTCTGGGGTACCGATTTTCCGCATCCGAATGCCACGCACGAAGCGGATGAGGCCGATCTGGTCGATCTGATTCCGCAAATCGCGCCGCAGGCGCTGGCACAGAAGCGCCTGCTGGTGGACAATCCGGCACGGCTTTATGGTTTTGCTTGAACAACAACAAAACGATCAAAGTGGAGGTGAGGCACTATGGCGAAGGGGCTTGTTGAAATGATTGCGCGCCGGACCACATGGCTGGGCCTTGCGGCGATGCTCGTGGCATTGGCACCGCAAGCACAGGCGGCCTGGCCGGAGAAAGCGATCAAGTTCGTCCTGCCTTTTGGCGCCGGCGGCGTGGCTGATGTCACGGCGCGAATTCTGGCGGACAAGCTCAGCCAGAAGCTTAATCAACGTGTCGTGGTGGAGAACATGCCCGGACCCGGCGGGATCGTCGCCGCTCGTGCCGTGATCACTGCGCCCGCCGACGGCTACACGATGGCCTGGGTCACCAACGGCGCCGCCATCAGTGTCGCGACGTTCCAGAGCCTGCCCTTCGATCCCGTCAGGGATTTCGCAATGGTCTCGATGGCGGGCACCTTCGACCTTGTGTTCGCGGTCAATGATCAGTCGGAATACAAGACGCTCGGCGATTTCATCAAGGCGGCGAAGGACAATCCCGGCAAGATGAATATCGGCACGATCGCGGTCGGCAGCACGCAGAATCTGGGCGCTGAGTTGTTCAAATCCTTGACCGGTCTCAACATCCAGATCGTCCCGTACAAAAACTCGCCGGATATTGTGGTGGCGCTGCTGCGCAACGACGTGCAGCTGATGATCGACTTCCCGCCGGCGGTGGCCGGACAGGTTGCCGACAAGAAGCTGCGCATTCTGGCAAGCTCCAGCCCGGAGCCATCGCCGCTTCTTCCTGGTGTGCCGACGGCCGATCAGGCAGGCGTCAAAGGTTATGAGGTGATTTCCTGGAATGGCGTCGGCGTTCCCAAGGACACGCCGAAGGAAGTCATCGACACGATGAACAAGGCGATGCGCGAGGTCCTCGCCATGCCGGACGTGCAGGAACAACTCGGTAAGGTGGGGGTCATTGCAAAGGCAAGCACGCCGGAGGAGGCGCTGGCGCGTCTGACTGCTGACATCAAGAAGTGGAATAATGTTGTCGACAAGGCGGGCATCCCGCGTAAGTAACGCGCGCTGTTATTTTTGAAGGTGGGCCCGGATGCGCAATCCGCATAAGCCGATTGATATTGCTTATGTTTTCGCCCTTTGCGGTCACGCCAGCAGAGCGCGGATCGACTTCGCCAACTCTGCCGGATCATCGGTTCGCGGGAATAGATGGCCGTACACGTCAAGCGTCATCGTGATGGAGGCATGCCCAAGCAGTGCTTGGACTCAGCTTTTTACATTGGCTCGACGAGTATCAATTAAAAATGCTACCGCTCTTCGTGAGCGGCTTCCGTTCAGCCGACTAAACTACCGGACTAAATCTTAGCCGTCCCTTCGGCTTGCGACCCATCCTGACACAACCGCCGCCAATACGAGGACGACTATAGCGATATAAGCTGCCCAAGCCGTCCAATTCTCACCGTGCTCAATCGCAAAACTGAGCAACCAGGGCACCGGAAATAGAAAGAAAACGATGTTACGTAGGATAAGACCAAAATTGTTCATGTGCAGGGAATCCAAGTGGCCATCAATGCAGCCACGCAGAAAACAAAAATAGAAAGCACCGCTGAATTATGGCAATTGGCCGAAGGTAAGCGCTGTTTTGAAGTTTCACATCAAGGGCTGCACGAAATAACCGCACTGCGGTTGCGTGGGCGCGGCCTTAGTGCACAATCAACGCTAAAGCCAATAGGAAAACAACAACACAGCATACGACTGCGAGCCGTTTTAGTTTCTTAGCTCGTACTTCGGCCTCTCGCGAACTGATAGCGACCTCAACATGGTGCGCGACGTGCTCGTTCTGCCGATTCATGCGTCCATACATTACGGGCCATGTCCCACACATCGGCGGTAGCTGACTAGGATCATACCTGAGTTATGCACTTGGATTTTTGGCGCGACCCGGCTGCCACGAATGAGCCGTTCGCCACGGGGGAGCACATAGCTTTGCGGGCAGAATTTGAGCCTCCTGTCGCCGCAAGAGAAATCATCGAAAAATGGAAAACGTTCCAAGTCACCATTGAATACGATGGAGGCGTCTCGCGAACGGATGTGACTGAGGCGATGGTGCGCGTACTTTATGCGAACTTCAATCCAAGGGGGCTGTTCGGCTAAGCTGGATGCCTTTAGTAGACGGGATAGGGTTTGCACAAGCCATCCTGTATGCGCCAACCGCGTGGACAGAGCCGGCGACCGAAGGGTGGGAAACGGCAGTACTGTCGCCAGCCGCAGGCGTATCGCCCGCACCTCCAAACTTCCCTGCAGCTGCCGTAGTCGTACTGCGCGCCTTCAACAGCTCTCGCAATGCCAGATGCCAGCGCGGTAGGAACTGGCACCATCGTTGCCAGCGCGCATGGCACAAGAATCGAGCAAAGCGCGATAGCGAGGATTCCGCTTTTAATAGATCGAGGCATGTTGCCTCCCTTCCATATGGCCCCAAAGCTCGTCCGCCCAGGCTGAACGAGACGTGAATGAGTGTTGCGCGGTCGTGCGGCTCTGTTCTTTCGTCAGATACCAGTACTATATGAGCCGTCATGGTATCGCGTAACTCTCGCAGCAGGCCGTTAAACGCGGCTGCCGCGTTCATTCATCCCTGTCAGCCCACTGTCGCCAAGCAACCACCCTCCGGGCCTGGTCGGGCGCATGAGCTGAAGCATGACGGCTATCGGCTGCAAATCCATGTTCGCGATGGTCGCGTGCGTCTCTACACGATCAACGGAAATGATTGGACCAAACGCTATCCGCGTATCGTGGAGGAAGCATCTCCGTGCGCCGTTGATTATTGACGCCGAGGTTGTCTGCTTGGACGGCAAAGGCGCGCCGAATTTTGACGCCCCGCATAGCCGCGTATCCGATGCGAAAGCGGTAGCGCTGGCGTTCGATCTTCTTCTCGCTGGTGATGACATCCGGCGTCAGCCACTGAGAAGGCGCCGGCAACCCCACGTGCAATGGATGGCACGTTTTAGAGGTCACTAACCTGTAACTTAATGAGCTTTTTATTTATGGTTTACGTTCCAACTTTTTACATTCGCTTTGCTCATTACTTGAATCCCTTGACTTTGACCGCGTGCCCAATGGGTGTCGCGGTCGTTCTTTTACACACGTAGGAACCGCTGTACCGAACCCTCAGGACACGCAGCAATGAATAGCAGCCATGAGTTGCTACCGACCGGGTTAGCTGCCATGTCGGCGCTGTCAAAGTGAGGGGACGTTCTCAAATGCCATCTAATACGATTCGGCGCCCGGCTAAGGAGGACGACCATCAGTCGCGGCACGAATTGGACCGATGGCGCACCGCTGTCGACATAGTTCGTCGTTTGCGTGAGGCTGGAATCGAATGCGAGTTGAATACTTCCGGAGCGCGCAACTAACTTGACACGTCCGCCGTTCGTTCTCAATCGATTGAACTTACCAGCTTTCGGGCTTCACGCTTTGTTCGCCCGTGGCGGCGCCATCCAGCCCACGCTCGTGTGCACCAACAACGGCTTATTGTAGTCAGGCCTGATATCAGCCTTGCACTATCCGCAGGCAGTGCACCGGCAGCGGCGCTCTATTTCTCCGATTGTCTCGGTGGCCAGAAAGCGATCAATCGGCAATGTCGCTTCGTGGTGACAAGGCCAATCGCCTTCACGCTTGCCCCCGACAGTAGACGGACAGCTGGCGAACGCCGTGAGTGGGCACTGAGGCGATCGTAACGGTCTGCATTCCCGCAGATAGTCACCCGTTGCACGAGGAACAATTCGAGCGGCGAAAGTTTGCACTATTGCTGCCCGTGTATCGATCCCCTAAGCCCCACGGGCGGTGTTCAGGCGGCCATGGTCCGGTCTACCGGCTGTGGCGCGCCTGTTCTCGGGTCAAAAAAAATGGGCCGCAACGCGGGGAGCTATTACGGGCCAAGGAAGGTTTCCGGTTTTAGACTCTTTATTCTGACGCCGGTTGGACAGGCTTTTACGTTGGACCTTGGGCCAACGCCAGCCGTTACGTAGGGCGCGGCTCATCGAACGGGCTAGACGGCAACACTTATGTGGAGTGTTGCGTCATGAGTACCCACCACTTGCTCCCAAGCTGACCGATGATGTCACCGTCTACTTGGTGTTCAATGGCTTTGGCCCACTTGGCCGTGCCTATCTCGAGACCGCTGAGGCCAACGCCACCGAAAGGGATGTCGTCACCAATACCGAGCGTGGCGATTACTCCAAGCCGATACGAGTGGTGGCTTTCAACACCGCTGAGGCATGGTCTCGCGATGTCACAGAGGACATTGCACAGGCGTTGCTAGAGCGAGACGCGAGTGAAGGTGATCTCAGTGAATCTGCCAAGACATTTGTCGGTGCGTGTGTTGGATACCGCGATATGAACGGCTTGCGAGAATCCGAAGTCGCCAGCCGCCACATGCGCGGTTGACGGAACGTTTTTAGTCAATATTTTGGTAGAAGTTATTATTGCGACAGTCGTTAATCACTAAGAGGCCGGTTATGCGTTTAATCCTGCCAGCTATAATAGTGGCGCTATCGCCAGGCGGATGTCTCTCAACCTCATCAGAGGTCCCGGGGGCGGATGTCTCACCTAATCGCTATCAGTCTTACAGCTGCCAAAAACTGCGGACGGAATCGTACGCCGTGTCTGCGAAGGCCTCGAAGCTAACTGGCGTTCAAGACGAAAAGCGACCCGTTGTCGGCGGAGATGAAGTCGCCGATCAGTTATCGCAACTGAAGGGCCAGATGAGCGCTATAGAGCAAGCCATCATCGATAAAAAATGCGCGGGATAGCGCGCAGCTTCTCCTGTGCGCTGCTGACTCGGTAGGTTACGATTTCCGTCACTTCAGTTCGCGGAAGAAAATCCAAAGCAAACAATGGCCCGCGAGCCCGTTGAAGCTGTGAATGTGTTGCCGAAATGCAACCACAGGGGGATTTGCAGGCAGTACAAATACCTCGGGCTAATTGTTCAAATTAAGGGGGCCCCATGAAAAAATTCCTGATTGCAGTTTGCTCGATTGTTCTTGCCATTGGCGTCAGTGGATGCGTTGGCAAAGCCCCGGTGGGAAAAGGTAAGGCTCCCGCTCCGGTCGTTACGCGGGGCTGATCGAATCTGACAGGCCGTTCGCTTCGACTCCCCAGTCTCACTGCGAACGGTTGAGAGTGGCGGCAAGCTGTTGCAAACTGGCTCGCCGCCTTTCTTGTGCGATACTGAGCAGCCATTCAATCTGTAATCATCTTCGGGGTGTTCTGCTAGATCGGGCAGCACCTACCCTTGGATGAAGGCCGCAACGCCAGGGCTGCCGCGGGGAATCCTTCAGCTTCAAAATCTGGAAGTCCGGCCTGGAGACTACTTTGCCATCCGTGATCGCAGCGGTTCGAGAGTCGCTCGCATTCTGTGAAGTTTTTCCAGACGCCGCGCCAAAGACATTCGCCTGGTTACGGGACGACGATAAATTTTCGCAGGAAGAGGTTTGCCGGCATCTATCATCACGTTTTTGAGCCAAAAATGCCGCCAAGCAATTTCTTGGGTGTTACGCATGACGAAACTCCGCAGACCACTACCAAGTTCGCGGGAGACATAAAGGTTCCTGGAGGTACTAGGAAAGTCGGGTTGTAGCTGTGGTTAAATCGCCGCGTTTTGTTCTGGCTCCGTACGGCCTTCGTAGTAGGAGTTAACCAAGCTCCGCGACTTTGTTCGTGCTCTGGCCTAGTCGACGCAACTTGTCCCCTTACGTTTCATTAGGATTTTTTAGCGACAATAAAAGCCAGCAAAGCGCTGCGGGGGCGCAGCGCTTCGCATTTCAGCCCCCGTCAAGAAGGGGCGGCTCACTCTGAGATCTCTTCTAGGGCGGCCTCCCTGTGGCCGCCCTTTTTTTCCTAGTTCGGAATGTGCCATAGCCCCTTTAACGAAAGATGAACGGTTTCGACTCTTTTTCGAGTCGAAAACGACTCAGGCCCTCACGGCATATGTTATGCCTGACCTATGGCCGATACCGACCGCCGACCAATAACTCTCGCTGTGGCAACTTGGGACTATTTGGACCAACTATCCAAGCTCGGAACTCACGGGACTAGCGTCCCGGACGTAGCCAAGACTTTGATAGAAGAGGGGATAAGGCAGGCGATCAAGGACGGCTTTCTAAAGCACGGGCCTTAGCGGACGTCGCGCGAATGGCGGTCGAAAAACTCTGGGCTTGGCTATCGCATTTATTGTGAGCGAGTTCTCAGCCGCTGCCGGATTTGCGTCACGAAATTGCGCAGTGCGAACAATGGAAAGATGCACGAAGTCTGTTTGGTGCGCTATCCCGACTTAATCCCGTCTTGGACGGGATTCGAAGAGCTTTCGACGTGAGGCGTGCGTTGCTGACGCAGCCCATCAATCAGTTACTTTTTGGGTGCAAGCATCGGGCCGATGAAGGTTCGCCACAGCAAGTATGCTCCCAGGGCAGCAAGGGTCGCGCCTCCAACTAAAGCCACACCGAAGATTCTGGTCTCCCAAAAAAGTTCATCGACCACCAAATACAGACCGGCCACGAGCATCGTCACTGAACTAATAAATATGCTTACCTTTCTCATGCTCCGACTCCTCCATCATGTCCCGGCGCTAACGGCGGAAAGTAAGGCGTGCGTAACGGGCTTACGTTGTTTTTGGCTTACAACTGCCGTCATCATCTCAAGTTGAGTATTAGCGAATTGCTCATTGTGGAAAACTGATGCCGATTAAGGACCGCACTGACCTTCGCATGTCGTCCCCCCCCACCGCAGGGTATGAGTTTAAGGGGATGAATGAAATAGGCCGAGGAAGTGTCGCGATGAACGGCCCGCTTCAACTGTCCGAATTTCCTCGACATCGTTCGCCTGTCCTGTGAGAAATGCGGACGGGCGGGCCAATACAGAAAGCAGTGCGCGAGGAAATAGTAAAATGCAGGCGTCATGTACAGACGCACGACGCTGCATGGTTCGTTATATTGATCTCGTGCCCAGGTAATTCAGCCACTAAAAAAAATGGCCCGTAACGGGGGAAACTTAGGCATCAGCTCAGATCGAACTGATTTTCGATTGGCATCCGTCGCGATACCTCCGGCAATCAGATCGCCATCTTGAGTCTCTTGGTGGTGCGGAAGGCCACGTTTTTCCTGGCCTTGATCTTGATTGCCTCGCCGGTGGCCGGATTGCGCGCCCTGCGGGCAGCGCGCTTGCGCACTTGCAGGATGCCAAGTCGGGTGATCTTCACCCTCTCGCCTTTCTTCAAGTGCTTGCGATCATGACAATCAGGTCGTCGAGCATCTTCTGGCTAGCGCGCTTGCAAAATGGCACCAAAAATGACGGTATAAATCACCGGATGTGCAATCCGGGCCCGTCGCACGAATGTGGTCTACGCCGGTTGATCTGTATTGCGAGCGCGTGACGCCTTCATTCTGGGCGGAGCCCCTGAACGCGCTGAGCAACATTGCATTTCTTATCGCTGCCTATGCGGCTTACAATCTGTGGCGGCGGGATGGGAAGGGCGATCCCGCTATTCTCGCTTTGATTGTTGTTGTCGTGGCTGTCGGCCTCGGGTCGTTCGCATTTCACACCTTGGCAACGCAAGGTGCAATGCTGCTCGACGTCACCCCGATCGGCTTCTTCATCTATGGATATTTTCTGCTGGCGCTGCGGCGTTTCCTGCTGCTGTCCTGGCCTCTCGCATTGGCGCTGCTGGGTGGGTTCATCGCGGTGTCCTTTGCCCTTGCGTCATACGTGCCGCGCGAAGTTCTCAACGGTTCGTGCGGGTATCTTCCCGCGCTCGCCGCCCTGATCGTGTTTGGTCGGCTTTTGGGCGGACATAGTGCCGGGTCGGCCATGCTCGTCGCCGCCGGCCTTTTCGTCGTTTCGCTGATTTTCCGTATCATCGACCTGGACGTCTGTGCCCGCTTCCCGATCGGCACACATTTCCTTTGGCATGTCCTCAATGCCGCCGTACTTTATACGGTGCTGCGCGGCGCAATCGCGGAACGCCAACATCCGCTAAGTCAGGAACGAAAATGAGCAACAAGAAACTATCGGTCGCCGTTGTGGGCGCCGGCATGGGCGGTCTGGCCGTGGCGGCGACGCTGCGCCGAGTCGGGATCGACGTTCAGGTTTATGAGCAGGCGGCGCGCTTCGCCCGCATCGGTGCCGGCATCCAGATGATGCCGAATTCGATGAAGGTGCTGCGCGGCATTGGAATCGAGGAGCGATTGCGCAAGACGTCTTTTGCGCCCTATTCGCACCTCAACCGTGACGGCTACAGCGGTGAGGTCTCACGCGAATTGCCGATGCCCGAGAACCTTTACAATGCGCCCTATCTGTGCATGCATCGGGCCGAGTTGCACGAGGCGCTTGCCTCGGCGGTTCCGCCGGAGATCGTGCATCTGAGTAAAAAGCTCACCGGTCTCGATCAGGCACGCGGGCAAGTCACCCTGCATTTCGAGGATGGCATCCGGGCGACTGCAGACGCAGTCGTCGGCGCGGACGGAGTGCATTCGGTCGTGCGCGACATCGTGGTCGGGCCGGACGCTCCGATCCACAAAGGTCGTATTGCCTACCGTGCGGTATTTCCGTCCAGCTTGATGGACGGCTTCGATATCGGTGCCTCGCGCACGAAGTGGTGGGGGACCGACCGTCACATCGTCATCTACTACACGACCAAGGCAAAGAGCGAGGTTTACTTCGTCACCAGCGTGCCGGAGCCGGCTGAATGGCTCACGCGCGAGTCATGGTCGGCCAAGGGCGACGTGAAGGAATTGCGCGCCGCATATGAGGGTTTCCATCAGGACGTGCGCAATGTACTGCAAGCATGCCCGGATTGCCATAAATGGGCGATCCTCGAACGTGAGCCGTTACGCCACTGGAGTGATGGCCGTCTCGCGCTCCTCGGTGACGCGGCACATCCAATGACTCCGTACATGGCGCAAGGCGCAGCGACATCGATCGAAGATGCGGCTATCCTCGCGCGATGCCTTGACGCGGTGAAGGGCGAAGACATCGAGGGCGCGTTCAAGCGCTACGAGGCCCACCGCAAGGCGCGCACGTCGGTGGTTCAGGCGATTTCCAGCGCCAACACATGGATGCGCGAAGGCGACGGCGACACCAGCTGGCTTTACGGTTACGACGCCTGGAATGCGAACCTCGACCAGCCGGCAGCCCACCCGCGTGCACGGGCGGCGTGATCGGAGGGGGGCATGCGGCTCGCGCAGTGTTCCAATTATTACGACTTCAGGGAGTTGGCGCGGCGTCGGCTGCCCGGCCCGATTTTCAACTACATCGATGGCGCTGCCGATGATGAAACGACATATCGGCGGAACACGCGTGCCTTCGAAGATTGCGATCTGGTCCCCAGCGTCCTGACGGGCGTGGCGCAGGTCGATCTTTCGGTGACTGTCATGGGGCAGAAGCTAGCGATGCCCTTCTATTGTTCGCCGACAGCATTGCAGCGCCTGTTTCACTATGAGGGTGAGCGGGCCGTTGCGCGCGCGGTCAACAAGTACGGCACGATGTTCGGTGTCTCGTCACTGGGAACGGTGAGCCTGGAGGAGATCGCCTCGAACTTCTCGTTTCCGCAGGCCTACCAGTTTTACTTCCACAAGGATCGCGGCCTGAACAAAGCGATGATGGACCGTGCAAAGACGGCCGGCGTCAAAATCATGATGCTGACGGTTGACTCAATCACCGGCGGCAATCGCGAGCGCGACTTGCGGACCGGGTTTTCAATTCCGTTCCGGTTGACGCTTGCGGGCATGCTGCAATTCGCCATCAAGCCAATATGGGCGCTGAAGTACTTCACCCACGAAAGGTTCCGTCTGCCGCAGCTGGACGAGCATGTCGATATGGGCGGCGGGACGACATCCATCGGTGACTACTTCACCAATATGCTGGACCCATCAATGAGCTGGGCCGATGTGGCTGAAATGGTCAAGCTGTGGAACGGCAAGTTCTGCCTCAAAGGCATCATGAGCGTCGATGATGCCAGAAAGGCGGTCGATATCGGCTGTGCGGGGATCGTGGTTTCCAATCATGGCGGGCGCCAGCTCGATGGATCGCGGAGCAGTTTTGACCAGCTGGCGGAGATCGTCGACGCCGTCGGCGACCGAATCGACGTGCTCGTCGATGGTGGCGTCCGTCGGGGCACGCATGTGCTCAAGGCTCTGTCGGTCGGCGCGAAGGCGGTGGGAGTGGGTCGCTATTATCTCTTCGCGCTTGCCGCTGCCGGCGAAGCGGGCGTGGAGCGTGCTTTGCAGCTGATGCGGCTTGAACTTGAGCGTGACATGAGACTGATGGGCTGCACGTCCGTCGGTCAATTATCGCGGCGCAACCTCAGATTTCGCAATTCCGCGCACTGACTGAGTTCGCTCAGGGTCCACCATAGAGCCAAGCGATGCTGTCATAAGTTTCATCCGCCGTCCGCGGAGAAAGCGCGAGCTCGCGCAGCTCTGCCGCAACACCGCGCGCGTGATAAAATTCTCCATAGACTCGCGCCATGATCTGTGTGCGGGCTGTGCGGAGATAACGTTCCTGCTGATAGGCTTGGAACGCTTTTTCCGGGTCGTCGGGGGAGAGCGCCACCTTGTCTGCAAGGATAATCGCGTCCTCGGTTGCCATGCAGGCGCCTTGTGCGAGGTATTGCAGCATCGGATGCGCTGCGTCGCCTAGCAGCGTAATGCGGCCGGATGTCCAATTCTTCACAGGTTCACGATCGCACAGCACCCACATGCGCCAGGTCTCGATACGCTCAAGCATGCGCAGGACCTGCGGCACCTGCATCTTGAAGTGTTGCCACATCACATCCTTGCTGCCTTCGGCGTTCCAGCCTTCCTCATAGTGATCTGAGTGGAATACGGCGACGAGATTGTACAATTCACCGCGGCGCAAAGGATAATGGACGAAATGGGTGCGTGGCCCGGCCCAGAGAACGACGTCCGGGCGCCAGAGATCCTTGGGAACATCCTCGCGCTTGAGAACGGCTCGGTAGGCGATGTGACCGGATACGCGCGGCTTGCCGTCGCCGACGATGCTTTCGCGGATACTTGACCACATTCCATCGCAGCCGATCAGGGCCCGGCCTTCGACCATTTCGCCCGTGTTGAGCGTGATCGAGACGTGGTCGCCATGGTCCTTGAACGAATCCACGCGCCGACTGGTTTCGAGAGTAATGAGATTGCTGCCCTGACATGCCTTCAGAAACGTGTCGTGGATATCCGCGCGATGAGTCACGCCATAAGGTTGCCCGAACCTTTTGATGAACGCATCGCCGAGCGGGACATTTGTAATCAGTTTGCCGGTCAGTGCGTCGCGCATTTCCTGGGCAGGGGGTCGATGGGCGTCGGCGAGGACCGCGTCCTTCAGCCCGACTTTCTCCAGAACCCGGAAAATATTCGGCCCAAGCTGAATGCCGGCACCGACCTCGCGGAATTCCGGCGCCTGCTCGAAGACCCTGACTGGAAAGCCCTGATGGGCGAGCGCGTAGGCCGTGATAAGCCCGCCGATGCCTCCGCCGGAAATGAGAAATGGGGCGGAGCCGCCATTCGCACTAGCCATCGACATAACCTCACTTCGCTTGGAACGACCGGTGAGGACCATAAAACCTGGAAAGCCAGACGAAAAGCGCGTTTCCGCATGAAAAAATCCGCCGGGTGCACCGGCGGATTTTCGATTGGATACAGGATTTGATCGGCGATTATTTGGTCACCTGACCACGGACTTCGCCGCCTTTATTGGCCGCGGTATGGACGTTGACGTACCACTTGCCGGCCAGCAGCTCGTCCGCCTGGGCGTCGGTGAGTATCGCTGAGCCCTCGAATGAGCCCTTGTCAGCGCCAGCAATCGGCACCACGACGCCGCCGTTTTTCCCGGGCTCGCCGGAATGGAAATGCGCGGCCGTCGCCGGGCCACTGAGGCCGGACAGGTTGCCCTTCCAGGACAATTTCTTGCTGGCGGTATCATAGGTCGCGGTCACTGAACCTGCCCCCTTACTGTCAGTCGGCGGGACCTCGCTTGAAGCCTTCAAGTCGGCCTTAAGGTTGACGTTCGCGGCCATGGACGGCCCGGCGACCACTAGAGCGGTAGTGCAGGTGAGGGCGGCCAGGGCGGACCGCAGAGTCGTAGTTTTCATGTGAGTCCTCCATGGAGTGCAAGTGTGCACTCATGCGTGCCAACACCGCACCCTAGCGCCTATTCCGGATGTGCAGAATTGCTGCCTAGTGAAAGGCGCCGGGAATTGACGTGCTCGAGGGCTCGCCGCAGGAATCGCATTCCCAGTGGTGGCGGATTTCGCCGCCCTCGACGAATTCGGATGAGACCGGAGCGACCATCAGGTCACCGCAGTGAGGACAGCGCGTGGGAGCAGTAAAGGCGCGGGAGAGTTTCGCCCTGTAGTGATGAAGGTGCATGTCACCGCTTCCTATTTCTTCCCCTGTCCGGGCCGGTGAGTAGCGGCGCATCGTGGCAACGGCGAGACGGTTTAATGAAACTGTGGTGGCCGGAGCACTAAGCTTTTGCGACAAATGATCGCTCGCGCCGTAAACAATTTTACGTCTGAAATGTGTTGGATTGACTCGAAACCGCTGCCAACAGTGCGTTCGTCGCACTGCAGCAGACAAGGTTTCGACCATTTCCGCGAATGCAAATCGTCACCCATAAACGCAGCATTAACATCACGTCTTCGCGAGCAATATTTTAACGGCCGACGATCATACACCAGTAGCGATCGCGGCCACCACTCGCTGATGCAAGGCCGTAACTCTTGACGTCAGAGAGCAACATGTTGGCGCGGTGTCCGCCGGAATTCTCCCACATACGCGTCGCGCAGCTTTCGGTCGAACATCCATAGGCCACATTTTCAGCTCGCGCGCCGCGCGGACCTCGCTGCGAGTAAAATCCGTCATGATTCATCGAACGACGCGCCGCCATGCTATTGGCGTGACGCTGCGCCATGGCCTGAAGATTGCCGCTGCGGTGGAGCGCCGGAAGTCCGTGTGCCTTGCGAAAGGAATTAAGTGTATCGGCAAGTGTCGGCGATGCCCAGCCCACAAATATCGCGAGCGCAATCAAAACATGATGGCCGCGCATGTTGTTGCCTCCACAAGATAAAGGGACCGCTGTGCCAAGTTCAGCGGTCCCTACGGGTTTGCCGAAACAGGGGACACCCGGGTTAGGGGATTGCTCGGCATTCCGCGGACTCGATCCTTGTCCTGAAATTCCGCTCCGGTCTGTGAACTAAATCACAGTCGTGGCGAAATTTCAGGAAACAAGTTGGCGCTGAGTAAACAGAGTGCGTCTTGCGGTCGTGCTACTTCGATTCATTCCTCTTGTGGGAAAGCCTCGACCAACTTCGCTTCGCGCGGCAGCCAGAAATGTTGTGTTTTGCAATAGGGGCAACGGGTATGGGTAAACTCCTGCGGCACCCGCGCCAATGTGTCAGCATCGACATGAATACCGGTGGAAAAATCGCGACCAGTCTTGGGACATCTTATGAGTAACACGCCCACGACTCGTCTCCCGTCACGCGTCTGACTTCCCGCATCTCAGCTCTGGCGATTTCGAGCAGCCAACCGAACTGTGTCGCGGCGAACAAGATCGCCACCAGGTTCAAGGTCACGATTTCGAAGACAAAAATGTTGTTCTCCCGTACGCATTCGAGTGTTTGGCTGTGAGGGTAGTGGGCGCTTCGACCAACGACTGTGTTCGCGGTCACAAAAATGCGGATTTGCCGGCCTCCGTTCCTGCCATCGGCTGCCAGGCCTGCAAAATCGAGAACTCCTCAAGGGAAAATCAAGGGTTACTCAAGGACTGGCCGCCCTGCGGCCACTATAGCCATCCCAGGTGAGAGCAATCCTTAACGCCGCAAATTGGGAAATCGACGATGTCCACACAATCGCACCACGCTGAAACGATGCTCCTCCACGCCGGTTGGCGGGCTGATCCTGCTACTGGCGCCGTTGCCGTGCCGATTTATCAGACCACGTCCTATCAATTCCGCGACACAGAACACGCGACGAATCTTTTCGCCTTGAAGGAGCTCGGTAACATCTATTCGCGCATCATGAACCCCACCAACGACGTGCTGGAGAAGCGGATGGCGGCTCTCGAGGGCGGCGTTGCCGCGCTGGCTCTGGCGTCCGGCCAGGCAGCGTCGGCATTTGCTATCCAGAACCTCGCGCGGGCCGGCGATAACGTTGTGAGCTCGACAGACCTTTATGGGGGGACGTGGAATCTGTTTGCCCACACCCTCAAGGATCAGGGAATCGAAGTTCGCTTTGTCGATCCGCTCGATCCGGAGAATTTCCGGCGCGCGACCAATGAGAAGACCAGAGCCTATTATGCGGAGACCCTGCCAAATCCAAAACTGACGGTGTTCCCTATTTCCGAAGTTGCGGCGATCGGCCGTCCACTCGGAATTCCGCTGATCATGGACAATACAGCAGCGCCGTTCCTGACCCGGCCGATCGAGCACGGTGCTGCCGTTGTCGTGTATTCAATGACCAAATACTTGGGCGGGCATGGAAACTCGATCGGCGGGCTGATCGTTGATGGCGGCAACCTCGATTGGGCCGCTCATCCGCAACGTCAGCCGGCGTTGAACACGCCTGATCCCAGTTATCACGGGGCCGTCTGGACCGAAGCGGTAAAGCCGCTCGGCCCGATCGCCTATGCGATCAAGGCGCGCGTTACACTGCAGCGGGATATTGGCGCCGCGCTGTCACCGTTCAATGCCTTCCTCACAATACAGGGCCTCGAGACTCTTGCCTTGCGCATGAGAGAGCACTGCAAAAACGCGCAGGCGGTCGTGGAGTTCTTGCGCACCCGCAAAGAGGTGAAGCGCATTATTCACCCGTCGCAACAAAGGGGCATTCATCGCGAACGGGCAGACCGCTATCTGGGGGGCCAATATGGCGGGCTCGTCGGCTTCGAGCTGGCCGGTGGAAAGGAAGCGGGACGGAAGTTCATCGATGCCTTGCAGTTGCACTACCACGTGGCCAACATTGGCGATGCGCGAAGCCTTGCAATCCATCCCGCAACGACGACGCATTCACAGCTGACCGCCGAAGAGCAGCTGGCGACCGGTGTTTCCGATGGCTATGTGCGGCTATCGGTCGGTATCGAGCACATCAACGACATCGTCTCCGACATCAAGCATGGTCTGGAAGCGGCTTCGCGGGCGTCAATTCGCGCGGCCTGATGAAACGCAGGAGCAGGACATGAGCTTCACCAGCATCGACGTCGGGGGCATCAGTTGCCAGTACTTCGCCGTCGGTGCTGGCGAGCCGATCGTGCTACTGCATTGTACGGGTCACTCGGCTCGCCAATGGGCCGAGCTCGCCGCGGCTCTTCGGACGGACTTTGAAGTGATTGCGCCCGACCTCTGCGGCTATGGCGGCACCGGGCATTGGCCGGGCTCAGGCACGTTTAACCTGGGTGTCGAGGCCGACCTCGTCGATGCACTGGTGGACAAACTCAACCGCCCCGCGCATCTCGTCGGTCATTCATTCGGCGGCGCGGTCGCATTGCAGCTGGCGTTGCGCCATCCGGAACATCTCAAGAGCGTGACGCTTATCGAACCGGCTGCATTTCACTTGCTGTGCGACGGAGACGACGAGGACAAACGCGCCCTCAGGCAGATCACTGAAATCGCGACGACTGTTGCAAGCGCCGTCAATTGCGGCGACTACGTCGGAGCGATGCGGCGCTTTGTTGATTACTGGACCGGCGACGGTGCGTGGGACGCCCTGCCAAATCCGCAACGGATTGCGCTTGCAAGCAGGATCAACAAAGTGACGCTTGATTTCTGGGCAACGCTCAATGATCCGACGCGACTCGGTGATCTCGTCGATCTCGACATGCCCACGCTGATCATATCGGGAGGGCGCTCGCCATTTCCGACGCGGCGTATCTGCTACCACCTCGCGCGCACGCTACCCGGTGTGAAGTTGCGGACGTTCGATGACGCCGGCCACATGCTTCCTCTGACTCACTTCAGGGAAATACATCCGCTCATCAAGGCGCATTGCGATGCGCAGCATGACCACAAACGGCGCGTACAAAACGACTCACGCGCGTACGTCTGACTGAGTCAGCTGTACGAATTTACCACAGCCGTAGTTGCGATTTTAGCGGAGTGAATGTGACTGACGTCACATTCACGAGTGGAAGCCGGTCTCAATATTCGCTGCGAAAAGAAATGCAATTGGGAGGCAGTCATGACCACCCGATCACTTTGCATATCCGCTGCAGTGCTGCTTTTGGCAATGACGTTGACCTGGCCGGCGTTCCCCGGTCGAAGCAATACGAACCGCGTCGCCAGCCAAAGCTCAGGAGCAGACGCAGGAAAAGTCACCTTCAATCCATTTGCGGTGACGAAGAAAACAGACAAGTCCTCGCTCGTCTTCATGCGCAACGACGTAAAAGGCCATCCGACAGACAACCGACCGTAATGGTGTCCGCTTTAATCACGACGGATATGCAGGCCGTGTTAGGCGAGTGACTCGGTGGCGTCGGCCGCATGTTCAGGCACAATACTGACCCGTTCTCCGCAAGCGCACGGCTGCGCCTTGCGGGTCGACAACGGAATCTTGCGCCCGTTTGGCAATTCGACGAAACGGCGAACAAACTGGCCGGCGGTTTCGACGACGTATTTGGTGCCCTTGGGCAGGCGTTTTGGCAGGTGGTACGTATTACGCACTCTTGGTCCCACTTCAGTTTAGCTGGGTACCAGCAAGCGACACTCTTTGTCCGCATAGTGACAAAATTGTAGCTATCCCCAGGTGAGGCCGTCCGGAGCCTCTAGTTGCCGTTGTCCCGACGCCATTTAACGACGGCCACGCCATTTTTGCGGTCAAGGGGGTGGGGTGGGCCTCCCTTGAGCCCGTGGCCGGCCAGCACATTCTCCGGCGTCTGCTCGGGCACGCCGGGAAAAACCGGCCGACCGCCGGGCAGTCGCACACCGGGTGCGCGCGTCAGGTAGAAAAAATCGTAGCGATCAAGAAACATTCCGAACACATCAGTGCCGCCGATGACGCCAAGGCTTGCATCGGGAACGCCGAGCACGGCCAGCGCTTGGTCGAGGGAGGCGCCGGCAGGATTCCAGAAAAGTGCGTTGTTGTTGTTCGGGTCGCTTGCTATCGCCGCAACTCTCCGGGTCAGAATCAGTCGTTTGCGCAAATCAGATCGCCGTTGATTTTCATGCGAGTGACGTCCGTGCACGACTACGTCGACGCCATCGAGTCCGCGCTCGAAAAAATTCTGGTCGGCCTCGAACTTGAGCGAGTCCGGCATCACGCCAGCCGCGTTGGCAAGCATGCCGTCTTCGGAGACTATGGCATATCCTTCGATACGATGAGGTGTTTTCACGGCGGCCGTAACTTTCAGATGCACCCAAGGCGCCGGCAGGACTTTGCCACGGGCGACTATATCTTTCTCACGGATTAGTCGACTTTAATTTTTCGACTGCCGCAAAGGCCGTCATCGTGGTGCGGACCGGCGCGGGTAATAAAGAGTCGCATCCGCGGCCGGTACGATCATCTTGCCGATCGGCCAAAGCGCAATGCCGGCTAGTTTGAGATGCGCCCATGCAAACGGAATACCGATGATGGTGACGGCAAGGAGGATCGCTGTCAGGACGTGTCCGAGCGCCAGCCACCACCCCGCGAGGACGAGCCAGATCAGATTGCCGATGAATCCCAAAAGCCCCGTGCCAACATCTTCGGCGCCGGAATAATCCGCGCGCGACACGGCCTTCTGGCCGAATGGGAGCAGCGTATAGAGACCGATGTTGATTGCCGCCCTTGCCCAGGGCAGGCCGATAATCGTGATCGCCATGATGACGGCGGCGACAATCCAGGCGACCGCCATCCAAAGTCCGCCGAACGCGATCCAGAGGATGTTCAGCAACAGCGAGAAAAGGGACATAGGCCCCCTCATGGAAATACGAATGCCGAAAGGCATCTAGGTATTCTTGACGGCTTTGCCAGCTGGGTGGTGCGGGATTTTCAGGCAAGGGAGCACCCGCTCGGGAACAGAATCGTATTTGCGTGGTTCTCCGGGTGGTTAGGACATGGAGCGCAACATGAACATTCTCTGGCTCATCATTATCGGCTTTGTCGCCGGTGTCATTGCCAAGTTCCTCCACCCGGGATCATCAAACGAGCCGTCGGGATTCATCCTGACGACTTTGCTCGGCATCGCGGGATCGTTCGTTGCTACCTATCTTGGCCAAGCGCTCGGCTGGTACCAAGCCGGTGAAGGCGCCGGCCTCATCGGAGCGGTCGTGGGCGCCATTATCGTCCTGGTCATCTGGGGACTCTTTGCCCCGCGGCAGCCGTCAACAATCGCGTGACTTTGCGAGACGACAAATGACATCGACTTTTCTTCATGAGGACAAGAACGTTCCCCCGGACGAGGCTGAGGAGCGTGATGCACCAAAGTGTGCTGTGTGCGGGCACCAGATGTGGATGACCCGCGTCGACACCCAGCTTTCGGACCGTGGAACGCAATCGCGCCGTGAATATGAGTGCACTCATTGCGGCGCGAAGCGATCTGTGGAAACGAGTTCTGACCGGATTACTCCATTGGCTTCGGTAGCGGTCGATACCGAGACCTGACAGCCAGACAAAATTGAAGCCGCCCACGACGGGCGGCTTCCACTTCCATGCAGGCCGCTTGACGCGACTATTCGATGATCTGGATCACCCGACGGTCTGACGGTTCGACCAGGTACACATGGTCGCCCGAATACACATACCGATATTTCGCCAACCTCGGGCCCCAGGCGCTGGGAACGGTTCGCAGTTCCACGTCTGCTGGCAATGTTGCACCGACCGAAAGTCGTTCTTTGACGGTCACGGGTGCCACACGCTCCTTCACCACATAATCCCTGATAACGGTGCGTTGCCCAGGCTCGATAACGACCGTTTCGGCGGGACCAACGCCGACAGTCTGCGCAAACGATTGCGCCCCGGCGAGAATAGCTATTGCACTCGCCGCCACTAATGCGCGTTTCATAAATTAGCCTCCAGTCTTCTTGACAACCGCAAGGGCCAACGTCCGACTCTACGGGCGGTTCCTAATGAATTGCCTGCGAATTGAACGGAAGTCTGAACGAAGCGATGAGCGTTGTCGCGGACTCGTACCCGTCCAACAGCTACCCGAGCACCTGTTGGAGGTCGCATTAACCCTGTCGTCCGATAGGTGCTGTAGTGTTGTTTTCACTGGCGACTGCGCCGCTTATGAGATCAGTCCCCTCATTGAGAACCCCCTAGTAACTTATCCCCGCGTCGCCCCACGGCGCGGGGATTTTCTTGGGTCCGTCGTCGCAAGATTGTCGGAGCGCTCGCGTGCCGTCTAAATGCTAGAGTGCGCGGTGGGCGCGGTTCGACGGTTGAGGAAATATCATATGAAAGAAGGTCGATTTGTTCCTCCGAAGGGCGCTTTTACGCGCACGGTACCCATTCGGTTCTCTCACTGCGACCCGGCCGGCATCGTCTATTTCCCGCACTACTTTGACATGTTCAACGGCCTCATCGAGGACTGGTACACCGAACAGCTCGGCGTGAACTATGCGAAGCTCATACTGGGCGACCGGCACGGGTTTCCTTTCGTTCACATCGAGACCGATTTCAAATTGCCGAGCCGGATGGGAGAGCAGCTGGATCTTACGCTGTTGCTCGAACGCGTCGGACGCTCCTCGTTGAGCGTCATCATTGTCGGTCATTTGGCTGGCGTCGAGAGGTTGCGCGCGCGATTGACGACCGCGATGACGTCACTGGAGACACAGCGGTCAGTAGAGTTGCCCAATACATTGCGTGACAGAGTTGAGGCGTACCAGAGGCTGACCGGCGGGGTAGGGGCTGGACGATCCGGTCTAAAGGGCGACGCTTAGCGCGTTATTCGGCCTTGATGTGGGCCGCGCGGACAACTCTGCCCCACTTTTGGGTTTCGTCAGAGACGAGTTTTACGAAGTCATTGACTGTACCGCCAACCACGCTGCCACCTAGATCCGCGAAGCGCGACTTCAAGCCAGGGTCTGCGAGGGCTGTATTGATTTCGTTATTCAGCTTGCCGATGATCTCAACGGGAGTGCTCTTGGGCGCGCCGAGGCCGATCCAGTAACTTGTCTCGTAGCCCGGCACAAATTCATTTACAGTCGGTATTTCTGGCAGTGCATGCGAGCGCGCCGTGCCCGTCGTCGCCAGCGCGCGTAGTTTTCCGGCGCGAACGTGCGCGACGGCGATAGCCATAGGCGAAAAGAAAACGTCCACCTGACCGCCAAGCAGATTGACGATCGCTGGACCACCGCCGCGGTACGGAATATGCGTCATGTCGATGCGGGCCATGTCCTTGAAGAGTTCACCGGCTAACTGAGACGAGCTGCCGATGCCGGCAGACGCCATATTGATCCTGCCCGGGTTGGCTTTGGCATAGGCGATGAATTCAGGAAGCGTTTTGGCGGCAAGCGACGGATTGACCACGATGACCAGCGGCGTGCGGAAGATGCAAACGATAGGAGCGATGTCGCGAATAAAATTGAAATTCAGGTTTTCATAGAGCGTGGCGTTGATTGCAGCAGACGGATCGAACAGAAGGAGCGTATTTCCGTCAGGCGCTGCGTGCGCGACCGCCTCGGTCCCAACATTCGTCCCGGCGCCGGGCCGGCTTTCAATGACGAAGGCTTGCGCGAGCCGCTCTGACAACCACGGTCCGATCTGACGCGCCACGGTATCGGTCGTTCCACCGGGCGCGTACGGGACGATCAGACGCACTGGATGCGATGGATAATCGAGGGCCGATGCGACACGCGAAAAGATCGGGAGGACCGCAACGCCCGCTATGAGACGCAGGAGTTGTCGACGGACAAGTTTCATGACGATCTCCCCGGCATCAAGGGCGAACGGATGACGTCAGCTCTGAAACGTATTTGTCGTCAGTGAACTACAAGGCGCAGTGGCCTCGTTGACTATCGCGTAGACTGAGCGGCGTTGTCCAACAAGCGCACGGGTGCCCCGGAAGGCGGTGACTGGCCTGTCGATTGCGGCGTCTTGCGCGTGCCGGCTGGACGGGGCTGAGCTGAGGCGGACATCTTTTCTTTGAGGTTCTGCTCGGTTGCCTGCAGTGTAGCAATTTCCTGGGCCATGTCTTCTTGTTTGGCTGCGAGTTGCTTTATCGTCGCGGCAAGTTGGTCAACGCCGTGCCGCACGATCGCAAGATCAAGCGCGACAGGTTTGATCAACTGAGCGAGATCAGCTGACGTAACCGCCGTGGCCGCGGATGCCTGACCGTCGAGGGGTGCGGTCTTTGAGGCTGGAAACAACCAAACCAGAGGTGGGGCCCAGGTCCTGATTGTGGCTTTCGCTTCCTCGCCATAAGATTGCCAGGCCAAAGTACCGACGACACCAAGTAGAATTGCAAAGACCAAGCGGAAGAATCCACGCAGCATTCGACGACCGGTCGATCGTTTCGTCGTTGTGACTTGATCGTTCCTCTGGGCGGGAGGTCGAGACTTGCGAGGCCACTCCGGGACGACATCGCGTTCGTGGTAATGCGGCGAATTCTGCGAGGAATACGAAGCTGGCATTTTGTCCCCCTAGTCCCACTCCAGAGCTTTAGCGGGCCATCGTCATGTGACAGAAGCAAGGCAAGATAGCTCGCTGACGTGCCGGCGACGAGGTCTACGGCATTCTGCTACCAGCGTGGTATCGTATCGGACCTGAAGTTGGGGGCTGGAGTGAATCGACGCGATTTCATTGCTGGAGCGGCGGCCGCATGGCCGCTCACTGCTCGTGCGCGACAACAGGAGCGTTCGCACAATGTTGGGGGTTTCGAAGAGGCCAAACATCATTTCGATAGAATCTCTCAGCCCAGTGAGACGGCCCGATCGGCCTACATCACCCGTCTTGTTCGGATGCGGGAAAAAGCTGCGCGCCAGAAGACTGGCGAATGGGAAGCCATTGATAACGAAATAAGACAGCATCCCGCGCCAAAAGACTCCGACGGCAAGATCCTGTCCGGCCGTCTGGTTGGCAAATGGTCATCGCCGCGGCACGATTATTTGTACAAGGGCGATGGCAGCTGGACGATGTTGCCGGCCGACGAGGGCACGACCCATGGCACGTGGCGCATCGAAGGAAATCAGTTTTTTACAACTGCCAGCGTAGGACCGTCTGACCCGGCCAAGTACACAATCGTTCTGATCACGAAAATGGATTTCGTAATCGCCGACGAATCGAGCGTCTTCTATGAGACGCGTCTCAAATAGAGCGGACGATCGAGCAAAGGAAGAGCCGCAGTGCCAACTTCCGCGGCTCTTACCGCGCTTCCGCCTGATCCAGGATGATCGAGGGGACGGGCGAAAGCCTCAGGAGCTTAGCGTCTCGCTACGCTTCAGTCGGCACAAGGATGAGTAAGTTTCCGCGCTGCATGCAGAATTTTCCTAAACAGCCGATATCAAAAGTGGCAGTCAGGCCGATAGTGCGATGATCGCGATACCCAAACGAAAGGCAGGCTTCGAATTTGGTCTGTCCAATTGAATTGACGCGACCGATAGTTGTACGATGCAGGCAAGGGCGCCATTCAATGAGGCCGCCATGCGAAACCCAACCATTTCCGCCATTCTCGCTGTCATCTTTGGCTTCAGCGTCGGCTCGTCTATGGCGAGCGAGACCACGATGCGAAAATCATCCGCGGAAGAACTCAAAAGCGTTTGCGATAAGGCCGGCGGGTTGTTTTCGCAGGACGCGGGTGGCTACGGTTGCGGAACAAACTGCCAGGGAAAGCCTGGGACCGATTGCGTGCTCGCTTGCAAGAACGCCGAGAAAGGCTGCTTCGCGCAGGTTCCTGGGCGCGCGCGCCCAACAAGCCCTTTGAATGCACTCGTCCGATCGCCGCGGGGATAGAGCGCCAATGGTGCCTTGAGCTCCGGGTCCTACCCGTGGGCCCTGGGTTGTAGGATTGGTTGGGCACGCAAACTCCGCCCATGCCGCTTACGGTCGCCTTGAATTGCTCGATGGTGAGGAAGCCACAATTTGTACCGCAGCCACCGTTTCCTGCCGAATAGTCCGCGCACCATGGATGCGATCTAAAGGCAGAGCGTTCGCGGGTGCGTCTGACAGTGCTGCCGGCACCTGTGATGCAGCTCACAGAAAAGCTGGAGCTGAATAATGATGTGTCTGAACTGGTAACGCCGTACCAGGTCTCTTTGGCCGCCGACGGATGACTCTATTTGCCGTCGTTCCAGATATCGGCGGCGAGTTTCCAATCGCCCTGAACTCTCTGCCACAGGACGAGATATTTTCCGGAAATCTCCTTCGGCGACGATCCCTTGGTCGCCAGGCTGAAGGTGCCGATTTCGCGCGCTGCGGAAGGACTCAGGCGTTTCACTTCGAGGGTGCTCAGCTTTGGGTTCACGACCTGCTCTGCCATCCCTTTCCACATCGCAGCAATTGCCGGGCGGCCTCTCACCATCGGCGAGCCGGGCGGAAATGCGACCGCGTCAATCGTATATAGCTGAGCTATCCCGTCAAAATCGCCCTTGTTGAACAATTCGATCCATTTCGCATTCGCTGCTTCGATCTTGGCTTTTTGCGCAAGGGCCGGCGAACCAAGCCCGAGCGCGAACGCGACCACCAGTGCCATCCGACGCATGATACCCCCCAATTGGAATATCCAAGTCTGCCTTAGAGCAGTCTCCATTTCCAAGCCAAAATTGGGATGACAATAATTATTCCAATCGCGATGCCGAGCATTTTCAGTCTCCAGACGCGTTTCTGGTCGGCGTCCATGTGCGTCATCCCCTAAGGTAGATCGTTCTGCAAGCACAGGTTGGGGTGAGCCCGCACGGGATCGAAACATCGACCACTTGATTAAAAGGTCTGAACCGGGGTCAGGCGCGATCCTTTTGAAGCATTACACGTGGGCACCTTCCTCACGGGGCGCGCATGGCTCACAGACCCAAACAACCTCGCGCGAAAAGTCGATTTTAATTGGCGCCCAAACGGTCGCGCGGCAATCGCAGCATTGAGCCATTAGGCTTGGCTCATTTGGCATCGCCAAGTCGCGCACACGGTAACAAACAAACAAATAGTTCGGCATGGCTGCACACGCAGTACGATCTGGGAAGCGGTCCATATAGAACAGCCTAACCCCAAGTGTGAAGGTAGAATGATGATGAAGTGCAATTCATTGGGGCTTTAGATTGGGATAGTAAACGGCGCAGGGATTTACGTCGCGCCGAGGTGCTCGCACCGCGCGATCTCCCTGCGCATCTCGGCTGCTTCTAGCGCGACACACCGACAACGCGACAGACAGCGTTGGTTCTGGAACTGGAAGTTATGCCGAATGACTGCCCTGACCCTTTTTCGGTGCAGGCAACGACAAGGGCTCCTCAAATACGCTTTTGACCAGCGAATTGTCTGACAGGTATTTATGATATTGGGTTACAACCGACTTGGCCTCTCTTAGAGTCGCGAGCCGCCACTGGATTTCCAGGTTTTCATTTCCAGCGATGCTTTCCACAATTCTTCGTTCTTCTACCAGCAACTTGAATTCATTCGGCTGGTCGGTTTCCTCTGAGGTGTTGCCGTTAAGGTGAGTTGCGAAATCGATTCGCCCCGTCGGCACCCAATCCCGCTTGACGACGCCTTGGTAGGTTGAACGATCTTTGCCATTTACTTTGGACAACATTGACAACACGTTGTTCATTTTCTGCTCCTTCCAACAAGCGCCGCCAACTCCGGGCACTCTTGCCAGTATAGTTCCCACGCTGTCCTCCCGGGCGGTACCAGGATGGGCATATTGATCGCGCCGTTGTTTGGTAAACGGGGGAACGAAACCATCACGTCACTTTCGTGAAGACCGCTTTGCGGCTAGAGACACAACGCCTAATTCAGCGAAGTCCACTACTCATCGCTGCCTTGTAGGCGCGCTCCGTGTTGTCGGCAGCGACCAGCTTTGCCTCGCATTGGTTCGTAGTTCGCCGCTGCCCCCGTTCATGCAGTCCTGATAATGCGTCCGCGTCTGAACGAGTTGGTTTCTGGCATTGTCAAGCGAAGCTGTCTGCGAACTACACGCGCCAGTAGCACCGATAGCAGACATGAGCGTGTGCGCTGCATATCCTCGTATCAGTCGGCGCATCGCGGTCGGCCGGTCTAGGCTAATGGAAAAGGCCGCCCTTGCGCGGCCTCTTTTTGCGCTGATTTGCGATTAATAACCGCGATACGGCTTACAAACGCATCCGGCAACTAATAACGCGCCACTGGAACATTGGATTCCGTCCCCGACGCGTGACTTACGCAACGGGGACTAAAAGCGGTGCCAGCAAAGTCTCAAAATGCCGCCGATAGAAGAGCGGAAATACCCCCACGCCCGCGATCTCCGGCTCAGTCCTTTTATCCCGCCCTGTGGATTAAGCGTAGCGCGGTTGCCTTCGTGTGGAAGCTGCCCCTACACGCTGTCAGACTGGGACCGGAGAAAAATGAATGACCGACGACGACATTCATTTGGAGGCCCAATGGCTCAAACGGGAGCTTGAGAAAACTTATCCTAGGGCCAGGGCACTCATGGACGAGGTTGACGCCGACGATTATGAGGCGGTCTGTCTGTTTGAGAGCGATGTGGAGGCGTTTTCCAATCAGTACGGGCGCGAGCCTAAGGAGCCTCTTGAATGGTTGGCATGGCGCAAGGATCGCCGCAGGGAGGAGCACGAGTTACTGCTAGATGTAGCGTGCAAGCAGGCCTAACTCGCCCCGTCTATCGTCGCGGTAACAGAAAAAGGGCTGCGCGCCGGAGGTAAGCTAGCGTCCTGTCAAAGATAATCAGCGCAACTTTGAATCGTTTGTCACATCTCTAACTCTACGATCATGAGTTGGGCGCACCCCATGCGCGAGTGCAATGGAAAAAGGGGCACGTTCGTTTTCGCTCACACGAACAATTAGCCCTGGCAGGCGTTCGCATCTCGCTGACGAAAAAGGAACAGTATCAAGGCTAGTTATAGTAGATACGTCCGATCGGGGCCGGAGGTCGCGGATAATCGTCGTAGTACGACCTAAATGGTTCGTGGTAGGGCGGCCGTCCGTATCCGTATTCCGGTGGTACTGCCGACCAGGTTGGCGTGGGATAACCAGGATACACTGGTCCCTCATCACAAACCCGGATGCGGTGAACCGTCTCGCGACCGTATGGGTCGATACGCCGCTCAAAAACAATCCGGCAAATGCCTCCGCGATCGATAGGCGCAACATACTGAGCGGGAGGAGTGTAGGGGGTGGGAGCTGTGTAAGGACCAGGCCCATATGGCTGTAGCTCGAGGTCACCCGCCTTCGCAATCGATCCAAAATTCATCGCCAACGTACTTAGCACCACAGCGAAAACTGCGCCTGTAACGCGCGTTGACATGTGACTCTCCCTGATCGCTGAGATCTTGACTCGCTCAGCTTTGATCAATTGTGGCTCTTCCACTGAGGCGTTTTGGTGTCATGCAATGTTTCAATCTGGCACATCACAAAGTAAGGCGGACGCGGCTATGACTGATGTCCGCTATTGGCCCAAAGCGGATATTAGCTTCTGCACTGCACATGTCCGCTTTCCGGGTAAAGCGGACACGGAAGCTCTCCAGCACCCTTGGCAAATCCGGGCACCGCACGTTTATGTATTGAGCCGCCGCCGTTGAATTAGAAAAGCAATAACCGTCGCTGCGGCGAATACTATACCGAAGCCCGCGAGCGCGGACGCCAAATTGAATACAGCATATTTAAGCATGGATGGATGAGATTCCACATGACCTCCCAATTCCAGGCTCTTTAGTTGGTCCCGACAAATAGAGTCTTGAGAAATAACATTCATAAAGTCTTCGACTGACGGCTTAACGCCCGTGTTTTTTTTCGCATCGAATTGCTCGCTGAGTGTTCGGCAGTTAGACGTTTTGCTCATTTCGGCGGAAATGCGCTCTTTCTCATCTTGCGTTAGCGGTGTCCACGTTTCGGTGGTGGGGCTCATTCTCACTGTGTCGGTAAAAAAAGGAGCTGCGATAGCTCCAAGGATCCCGAGGGAAACAACAATCTTCCAGTGCGTCATGGCGAATGCCCCCGATAAGACCCAAGCGACTTTACAACACCTTTGGCAAACCCGGACGCCGGTTGTGAAGCCAATTTCGAAACCGAATAGTTTCGAGAGGTAAGGCAGGAATACCTTCGCATGGCGGAGTAGCTAAAAGCGGGCCGAATTCTGAACTGCGCTATGCGTGCTGCGGTAGAATAGGGCCACCGAATGAAGCTGGGCCGGTAAAGTGGCGACGAGTCTTTTGACAAGTCCTAGCGAATCGACCTCAAGCTATCGGCTCGACCCACGGCCGAACCGCACGGAGCGTCGATGGCGCATTCATCCGCAGCGACCCGCAAGCGAACAAGCCACTCGTCACGGACATCCCGCGGACGCAATCGGCCACCTCAACGCCCACGCATGCCGGCCACCAGGCTCGCGCTGCTAGCCTCGGCACTAGCATTTGGGTCAATTGCAACCGGAGCCTATTTCGCGTTTCACGATGGTGTCTTCGCCAGTCTGGTTGGCCGCCAGGCTGAGAAGCAAGTCCGCTATGAAGACCAAATTGCTGACTTGCGAGCGCAAATCGAGCGCATCAACCGGCTCGACCAGGAGCGGGTCGAGCAGCAGGTCAACGCGGCACTGCAGCGGCAGGCGACGTTAGAACAAGTCACCCCAGGGTCAGCGAATGAGCTGTCGATTCAAGCAGGAAACGGTTTGCCTGCGAGTGGTACACTCGACCCGCCGCCTCTCCTGGCACCCATTGAAAAACCATTGTCACCAAACGTTGCGCTTCCAGAAGAGAAAGAAGCCAAGCAAGTGACGATCGGTCATAAGAAGGCCCACCGCCCCCATCGGACACACGCGCGTGTATTTCGTAAGCGGACGCAGAAACGACCGACCATCGCCGCAGGCGGCCCTAGCGTGTATGCGGAACCGGCGCGGAAGCGAGACTATCGAGACTACTAAAGAAAAAGTCCCATCCGTCCGAAAGTTTAGCGAGAGTTGACTTGCGCCCAAGAAACGCCTGTTGCCGTAGGTCGTCGACCGCTCCCTTGCTCACAGTACCATCGGCAAATCCGGACACCGCGCGCCGCATTATTTTCGACCGTTGGGCATTGGTAGCGTAGTCGGTTGGTGAAGCGGCCGCACGTGGTTCGCCTGTGCGGGTTCTAATTTACCGGGAAGTAGCAAAGGAGGTGTCATCATGACGTGCACTAAGCGACATACCTGCCGACAGATGTTGGAGCTTCGCGACACCTTTGTCCAATAGGAACCACACTTCCCGAAGCGTGATAAGGTGCATTGGGAAATGGAGTACTCGCCAGTGTGCCTCAATCGCTTAGTCGCACCATTGATCGCCGCCGCCGCCATGTCGGCGCTCCCGCTCGGCCACGCCTCTTACGCAGAACTGCTGTTAAAGTTGACAAGTCCGCCCAACGCGTGACCGTCGCGCTCGATGGCACGCAACTTTACGACTGGTCGGTCACGACCGGGGGGTTGCGATGACACGCCGAGCGGCACGTTTAAGGCGTTCCGCATTATTTATGAAATTCTGAGCAGTCGGAAATAATTTCCGACGATGTAATCTGACCTGGCGTACTTAACGGCGATTTTATGCATTGACGCTGATGTAAACCGGTACGATGCGCTGTCTTGGCCTCGGGGCAACGATGAGGCGGCGCGAGTTCATTACATTGGTTGGAGGTGCGGCGGTTTGGCCGTTAGCTGCGCGTGCGCAACAGCCTGACCGCATGCGGCGCATCGGCGTGCTGATGAATATCGGAGCGGACGATCCAGAAGCGCCGGCATTGGTCAGAGCATTCTCTCAAGGATTAGTCGAGTCAGGCTGGGTCATCGGCCGCAATCCGCGGATCGACTATCGATGGTATGGAGGCAACGCCGAAGCCGCTCGCGCCTACGCGGCGGAATTACTCGCGCTGACGCCGGATATCATCCTCGCCTCTGGCAGCCCAGGGACGATAGCAGTCAAGCAACTCACGCGCACGGTGCCGATCGTGTTTGTGCAGGTGGGCGATCCGGTCGGTTCTGGCATCGTTGACAGCTTGGCCCGACCGGGGGGCAACATAACTGGCTTCATGTCCGTCGACTTCAGTTTCGCCGGAAAATGGGTGGATCTTCTCAAGCAGGTCGCGCCGCACGTCACCCGGGCGGTGGTGTTTCGCGACGATGCCAACCCCGCCGGGATCGGCCAGTTCGCTGTTGTTCAGGCCATGGCCACCTCAGCTGGGCTCCAAGTGACGCCGGTCGGCGTTCGCAACAGCGACGAAATTACCAGCGCCGTAGAGGCCTTCGCCCATAGCCCCAATGGCGGTGCGATTGTGACGGGCAGCGCGTTATATACGGTTCATCATGATCCGATCTTGAAACTCGTCGACCGCCATAAGCTGCCGGCCATCTTTAACAACCGATTCAACGTCGCGGCTGGTGGCCTGATCTCCTACGGACCTGATTATGCCGACCAGCTCCGGCGCGCGGCCAGGTATGTCGATCGCATCCTCAAAGGCGAGAAACCGGGCGATCTCCCCGTGCAGGTGCCGACCAAGTATGAACTGGTCATCAATCTCAAAACCGCGAAGGCACTTGGGCTCACCGTGCCGCAGTCGCTGCTTGCCGGCGCCGACGAAATAATCGAATGAGACGGCGCGAGTTCATCACACTTCTTGGCGGTGCGGCTGCGTGGCCACTCGCAGCGCGCGCGCAGCAGCCGGTGCCGGTCATCGGGTTTATGAGTGCACGGTCACCGGAAGATTCCGTGGCTATCCTTGCTGCATTCCGCAGAGGTCTCGGTGAGGGCAGCCTGATCGAAGGCAAGAACGTGGAGATCCAGTTTCGTTGGGCACGGGGCGATTTCAACCAGCTGCCCGTATTGGCAGCCGAACTCGTTAATCAGCGGGTGGCCGTGCTTGTCGCGGTCGGCGGCGAGACTTCGGCGCTGGCAGCGAAGGCTGCGACTTCGAGCATACCGATCGTGTTCGCCAGCACTGATCCAGTGAAGGCGGGGTTGGTCGCGAGCCTGAACCGGCCCGGTGGAAACGCGACCGGGGTTTACATTCTAACCACTGAGGTGGAGGCGAAACGGCTCAGCCTGCTGCGCGACCTTGTCCCTGGTGCCGCTATGTTTGGCGGCTTGGTCAATCCGACATACCCGGGTGCCGTTCGGCAGGCGCAGGAACTCGCGGAAGCAGCACGCAAGGTCGGTCAGTCTATCGTTTTCGCGAACGCCAACACTGACGCCGAACTCGACGCCGCCTTCGCGACTCTGACGCGGCAGCGCGTAGTGG
>JBPYDR010000023.1:0-2661 GCA_051986235.1 Pseudolabrys sp. | reverse complement strand
TCTCCGTTGATGATGATGAATGGGTTGCCGCCAACCACGCCAACCGCCACAGAAGTTTTCTTGATGGGATAATCGCTAATTTGGTGATTCGCCAACTGGAAGGCAAGATGGGGTGCGGCCTGACCTTGTGACAGTTCCGTCGATAAAGCCGCAAGTATCCAGATGTCCGATAGCCGCGATCTTATTTCGAGGGTGATGGCTCGCCTGCGCCGGATCAGCTAGTTCATATGGATTCCGCTGCTCATAGCAATGGACGACCGTTTAGGCGCTAGCACGATGACCGATGTCCCAATTTTCACCCGGTTGTAGAGGTCGATCACGTCCTCGTTGGTCATGCGGATGCACCCGGAGGAAATCGCCGAGCCGATGTATTCAGGTTGGTTGGTGCCGTGGATGCGATAGAGAGTATCCTTGTTACCCTCGTATAGGTATAAGGCGCGCGCCCCCATCGGATTCTGCGGGCCCGGACTGACATAGTCCGGCACCTGCATGCGCTGTTTGATCTCGGGGGTCGGCGTCCATGACGGCCATTCCGTCATACGGCCGACTTTGGCGACGCCCGACCACGCTAGTGCCTCCTCCCCGACGGTGACGCCGTAGCGGATGGCCTTGCTTTCGGGCAGCACGTAGAAGAGATAGCGCGCGTCACTATCGACCAAAATCGTGCCAGGAGCTTCCCTACCGGAATAGTCGACAATGTGGCGCAGGTAT
Organism: Pseudolabrys sp.; assembly: GCA_051986235.1. Lineage (GTDB taxonomy): Bacteria > Pseudomonadota > Alphaproteobacteria > Rhizobiales > Xanthobacteraceae > Pseudolabrys. Next base: position 1,950 of record JBPYDR010000023.1, on the reverse strand, counting down.
TGTTCGGGAATCCTCGCCTGCGCGTATGGCGCGGAGCTCAGAAGTTTACGATCGCGGGGAGTTAGGTTCGCGTCGGAAGCGGGCTCAACGGTTTGCATGCAGCCGGACACCAGAACGGCAAGTCCGAGCACCGCCAGGGCCTTGCAATATCCCATATGTTTCACGTCCCCCAAGTTCAATTAACCAAAAACTAGCAATGTTTGCCGTGTGTTATCACACTCCATACGCCTGTTCCTATTTAGTCTTTGGTAAGGTTAACGCCGCTGTCATTTCCGCTGCTGTACGGCATCACTGTCCCACCCTTGCTAACGTGCGAGCAGCCGGCAGTGGTGAGCGCCGGCGGGGGAGCGTCGAGTTCTAGCCTCGATCAATCCTAATCACACCATCACAGCTTTACATTTGCCGCTGGGCCCGCCCGAACAGCGCGGGTGCTTGTTGGAGGCAGCGGCGCAACGGAGCTGTTTCTCCAGGGCGCAATCGCCTCAATTATAATTTTTATTCCCCCCAATGCGCTCTCAATTTCACTCTGCACGCGCTCGACTTCCGATTTCAGAAATCTTTGTAATTCTTGAAGCTCGGACGTTAGCCCTTCAAGTCCATCAATCGAATGTGACGCTAACTGTGTGACAGAGGACCTGATACGTTCGATATCATTCTCGATTTTCGGCGCAGATTTCGGAATTTCTTCCACCAGTTTGCTAATCTCCGCCTCCACGTTCAGCTCTATGTGAACTGGCTCAGCGGCTGAGGGAGGTGTTGGAGCGTTCATCAGCTTCCCCTATCGATTTCTGACCGCATTCTATTTCTCATTGGGTTAATAACCTATTTAGCACAGTGAACACGGGCGAGCCGTCCGGCCGCACGAAGACGGTAACGGTCTGTCTACCGCGCTTCGACATGCGCGTCCCGGGCCTGCCAGCGGAAACGGTCGATTTCGTTGTGACGGATGATGGTTCGGCCGCCCTCACGGATGGTCACGCCGCCGGGCGACCGCATCACCCTCGCGCACCTCGCGGCTGGCGCCGCGTACGTCATCAAGACGTCGCGCGCTGTCCTGCGCCCGCGGTGGTACGAAAGCGCGCTGCGCCTGCGCCGCAGGTGATCCCGACGGCGCAGGCGCAGTTTGCAGGGCAGAAGGAGCAATTCGATGGATGGCCGATCAGTAATCCATCCCACCCATGCCGCCGCCCGGCATTGCCGGAACTGCGGGTTCCTTCTTCGGCACTTCTGCGACCATGGCCTCAGTGGTGATCAGCAAGCCAGCGACCGACGCCGCACCCTGAACCGCCGAGCGCACGACCTTGGTCGGGTCAATGATGCCCTTGGATACCAGGTTGCCGTACTCTCCGGTCTGCGCGTCGTAACCGAAGTTGTATTGATCTTTCTCAAGGATCTTTCCCACTACGACCGAACCGTCGTCGCCGGCGTTGACCGCGATCTGGCGGGCAGGTGTCTGCAGCGCCTTGCGCACGATTTCGACGCCGTGCTTCTGGTCTTCGTTCTCGGTTTGTAGCCGTTTGAGTGCCTCAACCGCACGCAGCAGGGCGACACCGCCGCCCGGCAGGATGCCTTCCTCGACCGCGGCACGGGTTGCGTGCATCGCGTCATCAACGCGATCCTTGCGTTCCTTCACTTCGGTCTCGGTCGCGCCGCCGACGCGGATCACCGCAACGCCGCCGGCGAGCTTCGCAAGCCGCTCCTGCAGCTTCTCGCGATCGTAGTCCGAGGTGGTCTCCTCGATCTGCGCCTTGATCTGGCTGACACGGGCCTCGATGTCGGCCTTCTTGCCAGCGCCGTTGACGATCGTGGTGTTCTCCTTGTCAATCATTACTTTCTTGGCGCGGCCAAGCATGTTGACCGTGACGTTCTCAAGCTTGATGCCGAGGTCTTCACTGATCGCCTGCCCGCCCGTCAGGACGGCGATGTCCTGCAACATTGCCTTGCGGCGAT
>JBPYDR010000022.1:0-176038 GCA_051986235.1 Pseudolabrys sp. | reverse complement strand
TAAGGTTGCTGCTATCGTGAAATCGCAAATCGGCCTGACCACTACCGCCCGTACGGACCGTCTCCTTCGAATAAACGGTGGAGCCAGCTGAAAGCGTTCCGCTATGGCTCCCATCAGCCTGAGGTTTGATCGAGGTGGCTTTGCCGATCGCTTCTTGGGCGTCCGAGGCCGCTGCCGGCAGCACTAACAAGACGGCCAAGGCAAGAGTAAGCGACCGCATGTGAAACTCCTATGGAATCGCAATCCGTCGGATGATCGCCTAATGCATTCAAAGTCTGTGTGAACCGCGTCACACAGAAGTCCGCCGGACAGCAGGCGGCAAAATGCGCCCGGCATGTCGCGTTCATGTCGCGTGGAGATGCCGGTAATGGTTGGGAATCGTTGAAACGTAAGGGGAACTTTCGCGACATGCCGCGACAAGAAAATGGGTGCGGCACAATCGCTAAGTCATTGAAAGTAGTGGCGACCCCGGCTGGATTCGAACCAGCGACCCTCAGCTTAGAAGGCTGATGCTCTATCCGGCTGAGCTACGGGGTCGGCGTACAGGGTTTAGCCGTAGCTGACCGACGGTGCAAAGATGCCGCGCCAAACATGCACTGCTAAGTCAGCAGGCGTATCGTCAATCCGGCCGAACAAGCCCACGGATACGCGAAAATCGGCAAGAAAAGCTTACCGCGGCGGCCAAATTCAACCAGAAAATGAAGGCCTTAGAGCAATTTCTCAAGCCAGCTAAATTCGACTCTCAAGATATCAACCGACCACTTTGGAGATAGTATCAATTTAGGCAATGGCGCGGCATGCTTGCCTCCAGTTCGCCGTCTGCTGCCATGCGCCCGACACCATCGGGACTTGAAATCACGCGTGCGGCGATCCGCTGCTTCCGGAGGATTTGATCCATGCTTCGCTTTGTTCGCGCCGGCCTCGCCGCCGCGTTCCTGGCCTTTGTCTTGTCGTCGGCGATCGCGGCCGACAAGCCCCTCAAGCAAGGCGCGCTCGATGAAGCTGCCATTAAGCTCGAAGCGCAGATCAAAAGCGACGCCGGTACCGTGGACAAGGCGCCGGCAGCGCTGAAGCGCGACGCTGACGCAGCCTTCCAGAACAACGACTTCCGCTCGGGCATGTTGGTACTGGGCCAGCTTGTTGTCGTCGCGCCAAACGATGCTTCGAGCTGGCTGCGGCTTGCCCGCACCATCCTTCAGATCAAGCCGCGCGATGATCGGGAGAAGGCGCTGCTGCTCGATCGCGCGTCGACTGCCGCATACATCGCGTATGTACGGGCTCTTGACCGCGGTCTAGAAGCCGACAGTTTGTCCGTCCTCGGCCGGACTCTCGCCGATCGGCAACAATGGCGTGGTGCGCTCGACGCGATGCGTGCCTCCCTTGACCTGCGAGAGACCGCCGAGCTGCGAGGCCAATATGAGAAGCTGCGGGCCGAATACGGTTTCCGGTTGATCGATTTTTCTGTCGACGCCGACTCCATCTCGCCACGCGCGTGCTTCCAGTTCTCCGAAGAATTGCCAGGACGTCGGACCGACTTCTCACCTTTCGTTGCTGTTGCGGGCGTAGATCGACCGGCGATTTCGGCAAACGAGAAGCAACTTTGTGTCGAGGGTCTCAAACACGGCGAACGCTATTCAGTGACGCTGCGTGCCGGGCTTCCTTCGGTCGTGAAAGAGACCCTCCCGAAATCGGCTGAGTTCACCATCTTTGTGCGCGATCGCAAACCGTTCGTACGTTTTTCGGGTAAAGCCTATGTCCTGCCGCGCACGGGTCAAAAAGGCATCCCCGTCCTCAGCGTCAACACGCAGGCCGTGGTGCTCGCGATCTATCGGATAGGCGACCGCAATCTTCTGGATTCCCTTCTTGGCTACGAATTCCAGCGCAATATGAGCCGCTACCAATCCGAGCGGCTTGCGAGCGAGCGCGGAGCGAAAATCTGGAGTGGTGAGCTGGCGGTTGAGTCCAAACTCAACGTCGAGGTGACCACGGCGTTTCCACTCGATCAGGCGGTCAAGGATCTCGCCCCGGGCCTCTACGCGATGACCGCCGGGCCGAAGGACGTCGTTTCGACCGAGTACGAGCAACAGGCGACGCAGTGGTTCATTGTCTCGGATCTCGGGCTCACCGCCTACACGACGCACGATGGCATTGATGTCTTTATACACTCGCTTGCCAGTGCAGATCCGCGCAGCAGTGTCGAGGTGCGCCTGATTGCGCGCAACAACGAGGTGCTGGCTGTCCGCCAGACCGATCGCAATGGCTTCATCCATTTTGAGGCCGGACTGGCGCGCGGCGAGGGTGGTGTTGCCCCTGCGGCCATCGTTGCCAGCGAGAAGGGCGATTACGCTTTCCTCAGCCTCAAATCGCCGGCGTTTGACCTGTCCGACCGCGGCGTCGCGGGGAGGCCGGTTCCGGCGGGTCTCGACGCTTTCGTCTATACGGAGCGCGGCGTCTACCGCAGCGGGGAGACCGTGGCCGTTACAGCGCTCCTGCGTGATGCACAAGGGGTTGCTGCACCAAACACTCCTGTGATCCTGGTGATCACGCGGCCCGACGGCGTCGAATATCGGCGCGCGCTTGTCGGCGATCAGGGCCTCGGGGGCCATTCAATGAGCGTGCCGCTCGTTTCTTCGGCTTCGACCGGGACCTGGCGCGTGGCGGCTTATACCGATCCCAAGCGTCCGGCGGTCGGCGAGACCACGTTCATGGTCGAAGATTATGTGCCCGACCGTCTCGAATTCGATCTTTCCTCGGCCGCGAAAAACATAGCGCGCGCGGCGCCTGCGCAAATCAGTGTGGACGGACGTTTTCTCTATGGCGCGCCAGCATCAAACCTTGAGCTGTCCGGCGAGGTAGCGATCGCCGCGGCCAAGGAATTGCCCGGCTTTGCAGGCTACGCCTTCGGCTTGTTCGACGATGACGTGACACCGGTCCGTCAGGAGCTCGACGATCTGCCGAACACGGACGCGGCCGGTAAAGCGAAGTTTCCCGTCAAGCTCGGCACGACGCCGGCAAGCAGCCGGCCATTCGAAGCCCAGGTCACGGTGCGGATGGCAGAATCCGGCGGCCGTGCTGTCGAGCGCAAGCTGACGCTGCCGGTTGCTTCGGACGGCGCGATGCTTGGCGTTAAGCCGATGTTCTCGGGTCGATCGCTGGCCGACGGCGCCAATGCCGATTTCGACGTGATCATGCTGTCGCCCGATGGCAAGACGCTAGCAAAAAATGGCGTTCGGTACGACCTGCTCAAGGTTGAGAGCAGCTATCAGTGGTACCGCCAGAACGGTCAATGGGAGTTCGAGCCAGTCAAAAGAACAGAAAAAGTGGCGAGCGGCGCGATCGATCTTGCCGCCGACAAACCAGGACGTCTGTCTCTTCCCGTCAAATGGGGACGCTATCGCCTGGAAGTTTCGACTGGCGAGGCGAACGGTCCCGTCACATCGCTCAGTTTCGACGCCGGTTTTTATGCCGAAGCGAATGCCGACACGCCGGATCTTCTGGAAGTCGCCCTCGACAAACCGGACTACAAGCCGGGAGAGGCGATGAATGTAGAAGTGACCGCGCGGACGGCCGGCCGCCTCACGGTCAACGTATTCACCGACCGTCTCGTCGCCAGTCAGTCGCAGGACGTGAAAGCCGGCGCAACACGGGTCAGCATGACCGTTGGCCGCGATTGGGGCACTGGCGCCTACATGGTTGCGACGCTGCGCCGCGCGCTCGATGTGCCGGCACAACGCATGCCAGGCCGGGCCATCGGGGTGCAGTGGTTCTCGATCGATCGGGCAGCGCGCACTTTGTCGCTTGACATGAAATTGCCGGCGACGATGCGGCCGAGTTCGCGGTTGACGGTGCCGATCAAGCTGACAGGCCTCTCGGGTGGTGAGGAAGCGCGCGTTGTCGTCGCTGCTGTCGACGTCGGTATCCTCAATCTTACAAACTACAAGCCGCCCGCGCCGGACGACTACTATCTCGGGCAGCGCCGCCTCACGGCCGAGATCCGCGATCTCTATGGTCAGTTGATCGACGGCATGCAGGGCGCCCGCGGACAAATCCGCTCGGGCGGTGACAGTGCCGGCAACGAGCTGTCGGGCTCGCCACCGACGCAGGCGCCGCTCGCGCTCTATTCAGGGATTGTTGGCGTTGGCCGCGACGGCTCCGCCCAGGTGCAATTCGATATTCCCGCTTTCGCCGGCTCAGTTCGCGTGATGGCCATTGCGTGGAGCAAAGATAAGGTCGGCAAGGCGTCCGGCGACGTGATCGTGCGCGATCCGGTCGTACTGACCGCGACTTTGCCGCGATTCCTGCGCACCGGCGACAAAGGTGCGGTCCAGCTTGAGCTCGACAACGTCGAAGGCGCTCCCGGCGACTACAATCTCGCGGTCGTGACCGACGGCACCATCAAGCGTGAGGACGACAAGCCGCTGGCACTCAAGCTTGCTGCGAAACAGCGCGACCGGATTTCGCTGCCTGTCGGTGCCAACGGGGCGGGAGCCGGCACGGTCAGCGTGAAAGTGACGGGGCCGAACAATTTCAGTCTCGAGCGCAGCTATGCGCTCGATGTGCGTTCGGCCACTCAAGTCCTGACTCGCCGCAGCGTGCGCTCGCTTGCCAAAGGTGAAACGCTCACGCTCTCGAAAGACCTGTTCGCAGATTTTGTACCAGGGACAGGTCGGGCGGGGCTTTCGGTCGCTGTCTCGACGTCGCTTGATGCAGCGACACTGCTCAATGCGCTCGATCGCTATCCGTTCGGATGCTCTGAGCAGATCGCCAGCCGGGCAATGGCCATGCTCTACGTGAACGAGCTCGCCGAACAGGCGCGGCTTGCTCCGGACGGTGAAACCGATCAGCGCATCAAGGTTGCCATTCCGCGCCTTCTGGCGCGGCAAGACTCGAATGGCTCGTTCGGCCTGTGGTCGGTCGGCGGGGATGATCCGTGGCTCGACGCCTACGTCACCGATTTCCTGACGCGTGCACGTGAGCGCGGCTTCGATATTCCGGCAACGGCCTACACACTTGCCATCGATCGGTTGCGCAACTACGTCGCCACGGCGCCCGAGCCGAACAAGAATGGCGGACGTGAATTGGCCTATGCGCTTTACGTGCTGGCGCGCAACGGCGCGGCCCCGGTGGGCGATCTGCGCTACCTGGCCGACGTCCGGCTCTCGGACGTGGCAACGCCGATTGCGAAAGCCCAGATTGCCGCAGCGCTTGCGATGGTTGGCGACAAGGAACGCGCCGACAACGCCTATCTGGCGGCACTTAATGCCATTTCGCCGCAGCCGAAATTCGATCTCGGCCGCGCCGATTTCGGCTCGACCTTGCGCGATGCTGCGGCGTTGGTCACGCTGGCCTCGGAAGGAAAGGCGCAGCAGAAAACAATCGACGACGCCGTGCTGCGCATCGATGCCGCACGCTCTCTCAGTTCAAGCACGTCGACGCAGGAAGATGCGTGGCTCGTGCTCGCGGCCCGTGCAGTCACCAAACAGCTCAACGCGATCTCACTTGCGGTGAACGGCGAGCCTCGCCAGGGCGCGCTTTACCGCAGCCTGCGCCCCGACGATCTCGCAAATCCGCTTGCAGTTGCAAACCAGGGCGACGGCAATGTGCAGGCCGTCGTTTCGGTCAGCGGAGCGCCACTCACCCCCGAACCGGCGGCAGAAGAAGGGTTCAAGATCGAACGCAAATACTACACGCTGGACGGGGAACCGGCTGATCCCAGCAAATCCCGGCAGAACCAGCGCTTCGTCGTCGTGCTGAAAATGACGGAGCCGCAACCACAGTTTGGACGCGTCATCGTCGCCGATTATCTGCCCGCCGGCTTTGAGATCGATAACCCCCGCCTTGTCTCATCGGGGGAGACAGGCACGCTGGCCTGGATCACCGACACGGCTGAACCGGTGAACTCCGAATTCCGTGACGACCGCTTCAGCGCGGCCTTCGATCGCAAGCAGGACTCGTCGCCCGTATTCAGTATCGCCTACGTCGTACGCGCGGTCTCGCCCGGACGATACGTACTGCCGCAGGCAAAGGTCGAGGACATGTACCGGCCTGATCGTTTTGGCCGGACTGCGACGGGCACGATCGAGATTGCGCCGCGATGAAGCATTGGCGAGCAATTTTGACGATTGGAGGTGCTGCGGGAGCCGCGGGAGCTCTTGTCGGAGCAATCTGGGTGCACTCGCTCGGACCGGCGCCGCTTGGAAAGAATCTCGAGTATTCGCACGTTGTCCTCGATCGGGAAGAGCGGCTCCTGCGCGCCTATGCGACGAGCGAGGGACGTTGGCGACTGCCAGTTTCCGAGCGTGATGTCGACCCACTGTTCCTCAAACTTCTCTTTACTTACGAAGACAAGCGTTTCCGTGAGCATCACGGCGTCGACCCACTCTCGCTTGGACGTGCCACGATCCAGTTTGTCTCCCGCGGTCAAATCATCTCCGGCGGTTCTACGATCAGCATGCAGGTGGCGCGGCTTCTTGAGCCACGCGAGCGGCGCAGCCTGGGCGCCAAGTTGCGACAGATCGTTCGCGCGCTCGAACTTGAACACACGCTCGGCAAGGACGGTATCCTTGCGCTTTACTTGACGCTCGCGCCCTATGGCGGAAATCTCGAAGGCGTGCGTGCAGCTTCACTTGCCTATTTCGGCAAGGAGCCGCGCAAACTGTCGCTGGCCGAGGTGGCGCTATTGGTCGCCTTGCCGCAGTCTCCTGAACTGCGACGGCCCGATCGTTTCCCGACCGCGGCGCGTGCCGCGCGCGATCGTGTACTCGACCGCGCTGCATTGGCGGGACTCATGCCACGCGACGAAATTGCCCGGGCAAAAACCCAGCCGGTCCCGCACGAGCGCAAGCCTTTGCCGGTGCTCGCGCCGCATGCGGCGGATCAGGTGGTCCTGCTCGAGCCCGACCGCCGCGAGCATCGCCTTACACTCGACCTTTTCCTGCAGAAGAATCTGCAGGCGCTCGCGCACGAGCGCGCGCAGGCGCTCGGACCGGATATTTCCGTCGCCATTCTCGCGGTCGACAATGTGACTGGTGAGGTGAGGGCGCGCGTTGCGTCCGCGGACTATTTTGACACGCGCCGGGCTGGGCAGGTGGACATGACGCAGGCCCTGCGCTCGCCAGGCTCCACGTTAAAGCCGTTCATCTATGGCCTTGGATTCGAAGATGGCGTCATTCATCCGGACACGCTGATCGACGACCGGCCGAGCCGCTACGGCAGCTATACGCCCGAAAATTTCGATCTGACTTTCCAGGGTGTGGTCACGGTCCGTCGCGCGCTGCAATTGTCGCTCAATGTGCCGGCGGTCGCGGTCCTCAACAAGATTGGCGTAAGTCGTCTGGGCGCACGGTTGTCGCAGGCCGGTGCGGCACTCGTCTTGCCGAAAGGCGAAGCGCCCGGCCTCGCCATGGGGCTGGGCGGCGTGGGCGTCCGCCTGGCGGACCTGGTCATGCTCTATGCCGGCCTCGCCCGCCAGGGCGAGGCGCTCGCTCTGACCGAGCGTCGGCTAGCGGACGTACCGATGCCGCGCCGACTGCTTGATCCCGTGGCCGCCTGGTACGTCGGAAATGTCCTTTTGGGCGCGCCGCCGCCCGATAACGCGCCTCATGGCCGTATTGCTTTCAAAACGGGCACCTCGTACGGCTACCGCGATGCCTGGGCCATCGGGTTCGATGGACGCATGACGGTTGGTGTATGGGTCGGGCGTCCCGATGGCGCGCCCGTACCCGGTCTTGTCGGCCGGGGTTCAGCCGCGCCAATTCTCTTCGAAGCTTTTGCCCGCTCGGGCTCAGCGCCTGCGGCCCTGCCACGTGCGCCGAGAGGTGCAATTTTTGCCGCGAGCAACAAGCTGCCGCCGCCGCTGCAGCGTTTCGGCATTACCGGTCCAACCGAGGCAGTCGAAGCGCCGCGCATCATGTTCCCGCCGGACGGCGCGCGACTTGAGATCGCCGCCGCCGCGCAGCCCGATCCGGTTGCACTCAAAATAAGCGGCGGGCGCGGGCCACTCACGGTTCTGGTCAATGGCGTGCCAACGACGGCTGCGAGCGGCCGCGGGTCTCTGTTCTTTCAGCCTGACGGGCCCGGATTTGTCCGGCTGACGGTAATTGATGCCCGTGGCGCCTCCGACAGCGTCACAGTGAGGCTCCAATAGCCACGAATGACATGCTAGACGGATCAAGGTTCTTGACGGCGTGAGCACGACCACCGACGCGGCACATTCCCAACTTGGCTTGCGACGCAGCCTGACGGCGGCGTTGGATTTCGGCGTGGCCTCGCACCGGCGCGCGCTGGCTTTACTTGTCGTGTTTTCGCTGTGCGCATTCGTGCCGGGCTTCTTCCAGATACCGGCGGTCGATCGCGACGAGGCACGCTTCGCGCAAGCGACAAAGCAAATGCTGGAGACGCGCGATTACGTCGATATCCGCTTCCAGAACGAAGTTCGGTACAAAAAACCGGTCGGAATTTACTGGCTGCAGGCGGCCGCGGTGAAAGCCGGTGAGGCTCTTGGCGTCTCGCGGGCACGGACAACCATCTGGCTCTATCGTTTGCCTTCGCTGTTCGGCGCGATCGGCGCCGTTCTGCTGACCTACTGGACCGCCCTTGCTTTTGTGCCCCGTCGCGCCGCGGTTATCGCTGCCTTGATGATGGCAAGCTCCGTGATGCTTGGCGTTGAGGCGCGCCTCGCCAAGACCGATGCCATGCTGCTGCTGACTTCGATCGCTGCAATGGGAGCGCTGGCGCGGATCTATCTCGCCAGTCGGAGTGAGCTCGAGGCCAAGGCTGGCTGGATCGAACCGGCCATTCTGTGGACGGCGATCGCCGCCGGTGTGTTGCTCAAAGGACCGCTGGTCCCCATGTTCGTCGGGCTTGCGATTATCGTCCTCTCCGTCGTCGACAAGTCGGCCCGCTGGCTGTGGTTGCTGCGGCCCGTCGCTGGCGTAACCTGGCTCCTTGTGTTGGTGTCGCCATGGTTCGTGGCGATCATCGCGAAATCTGGCGCCAGTTTCTTCGTGCAGGCGATCGGCCACGACATGCTCGACAAGGTCGCGAGCGGTCAGGAGGCGCATGGCGCGCCTCCCGGATACTATCTTCTGCTGTTCTGGGTGACGTTCTGGCCCGGAGCCGTGCTGGCGGGATTGGCGGCGCCGATCGTGTGGAAATTTCGGCACGAATCGCGCACGCGGTTTCTGCTTGCGTGGCTATTGCCCTCGTGGCTCGTTTTCGAAGTGGTGATGACCAAGTTGCCGCATTACGTGCTGCCGCTCTATCCGGCGATTGCCATCATGATTGCCGGCATGCTCGAATCATACGGTCTGACAAAGCAGCGCTGGATGGTGCGCGGTACGATCGGCTGGTTTCTTTTGCCGGGAGCCATCGCAATTGCAACGGTGTTTCTGTTCATCGTGTTCGGCCGCGAACTCGGGTTGATCGCATGGCCCTTCGCGGCGCTTGCCGTGATCTTCGGTCTGTTTGCGTGGTGGCTTTATGAAGTGGATGGCGCCGAACTTTCGCTCCTGCGCGGGATGATCGCTTCGGTGTTCGTCGCAATTACGGCCTACGCGGTCACATTCCCTTTGCTGCCGACATTGTTTCCCAGCGCCTTGATCGCGCAGGAAATCAAGGCAAGCGATTGTGCGCGTCCGCACGTCGCATCGACGTTTGCGTATCAGGAGCCGAGCCTTGTGTTTCTCCTCGGCACGGAGACGCGTTTTACCGATGGAGCCAGCGCTGCCGATTTCCTGCGGGCGGGGCCGTGCCAGTTCGCGCTGATCGATTCGCGCAGCGAGCGCAGTTTTGCGCAGCGTGCTGAGACGATTGGCCTGCGCTATTCGCTCGTCGGACGGATCGAGGGTTATAATATCAGTATCGGAAAGCCGGTATCGTTGTCCGTCTTCCGTTCGCAGGCAGGATCATGAGCGTGAGCAACGGCACCAGTCGAATGGAAAGTGAGGCGGTTGCCGCGCTGCGACGCTGTTTAATGAATGTCAGGATTGCGCTCGTTCTGCTGACGCGCTCTTCAGGTAAGACTCCGGTGCGCGCGTGGCCGCTCTCGCCGCGCGATCTCGCAATCGCGGCGGGCATTTCCGTTGCCGCGATCCTGTTCCTGATGGTGTTCGTCGATGCTGCCACGACGCGGTCTGTCGCCCATCTGCCGCTATGGGTGGTGTCCGTGTTCGATGAAATCACCGAGTTTGGAAAATCCGGCTGGTTCCTCTGGCCGCTTGGAATTCTATTCCTTGTGCTGGCCGCGCTGCCGCCTGTGCTGACGCCGTTCTCGCAACGGGTCTTGGCAACGATCATGGTTCGCGTCGGTTTTCTGTTCACGGCTATCGCGGTCCCCGGCCTGTTCGTCACCATCATCAAGCGCATGATCGGGAGGGCGCGGCCTTACGTCGGGGGCAGTCTCGATCCGCTCCTTTTCGGTCCTTTTAAATGGGTGCCTGACTACGCGGGGATGCCGTCCGGACATGCCACCACAGCCTTCGCGGTGTTAGTGGCTGTCGGTACGCTATGGCCGCGCGCCCGGACCATCCTGCTTGTTTATGCATTGCTTATCGTCGCCAGTAGAGTGGTGCTGGTGGCACATTATCCTTCCGATGTGCTGGCAGGGGCTCTAGTCGGCATCATCGGGGCGGTGCTGGTCCGGCGGTATTTCGCACAGCGCCACCTTGGCTTCACGATCGGGCCGGATGGCCACGTCCATCAATATCCGGGGCCTTCCCTGAGGCGCATGAAGGCGATTGCCCGAGAGCTTCTGGCCCCATAAGACATCCCGTTATGACGAGTATCGATCCGGCGGTCTCCGTTGTCGTGCCGGTACGCAACGAAGCCGGCAATATCGCTCCGCTTGTGACGGAAATTGTCAAAACCCTGAACGGCCAATGGCCTTTCGAGGTCGTTTATGTTGACGACGGCTCCAGCGACGCTACGGAAGCCGAGCTTCAACAACTGATTACCCAGCATGCCTGGCTTCGTCGTGTCCGACATAAGCAGTCCTGCGGTCAGTCGGCCGCGGTGCGCACGGGTGTTGCCGCCGCCCGCGCGCCGATCGTGGTGACGCTCGACGGCGACGGGCAAAACGATCCGGCGTTCATCCCGGCGATGATCCGCACGCTTGAAGCGGGCGCGCCCCGTATCGGCCTCGTCGCCGGACAGCGCGTCGGTCGCAAGGCGAGTGCGTTCAAGAAGTTTCAATCACGTATCGCCAATACCGTGCGCGGCGCTTTCCTGCGGGATGGAACCCGCGACACGGGCTGCGGCCTGAAGGCGTTCCGCCGTGACGTCTTTCTCGGTCTGCCGAGCTTTGACGGACTTCACCGGTTCTTGCCGGCACTGGTCCGACGCGAAGGCTACGACATTGGTTACGTTGATGTCGTCGATCGTCCGCGCGCGCATGGCGTATCGAACTACGGGATGTGGGACCGATTGTGGGTTGGCATCCTGGATCTGGCCGGAGTGTGGTGGCTGATCCGCCGCAAAAAACGAATCCCGCAGATTGATGATTAGCGCACGATCCCGAAAAATGAGACCCACTTTTTCGGAAAAATTCGTGCGGCCTTTGAAGGACAGTACAAATGCTGATCGATATCGCACATGCCGTTGGCGGCTATCTGCACGACGTGTTCGTCGGGAGAGCGGATTGGGGAATTCTGGTCGGCTATATCGCGCAGGCAATGTTCGCCATGCGTTTCGTCGTGCAGTGGATTGCGTCGGAACGCGCCGGCAGGAGTGTCGTGCCGACGGCGTTCTGGATTTTCTCGATCGGCGGCGGTTTGATGCTGCTCGGCTACGCGCTCTACCGCAAGGACCCCGTGTTCATCATAGGCCAGGCTTTTGGCGTCTTCGTTTACCTGCGCAATCTGCAATTTGTCTTGCGCGGTGGAGGTGCCGCAGCCGCGGCCTGACAAATCTACGAGGCGCGCCGACCCGCGGCCGCGGACATGGCCGCAAATCCGCGTTCAAGATCGGCGATAAGATCATCCGGATCTTCAAGACCAATGTGAAGACGTACTGTCGGTCCGCCCGGCGCCCATTTGGTGGCGGTCCGATATTCGCTGCAGTCAAACAGAATGGCCAGGCTTTCGAAGCCGCCCCATGAATAACCGAGACCAAACAGAGCTAGCTCGTTCAGGAAAGCGTGCACCGATTCTTCGCTTGTGGGCTTGAATACGATGCTGAAGAGGCCGCAGGCACCGGTGAAATCCCGTTTCCAGATCTTGTGTCCAGGGTCGCTCTCGAGAGCAGGGTGCATTACGCGCAGAACTTCCACACGCCGTTCGAGCCATCGCGCGACGCGCAAGCCCGACTGGTAGTGGCGATCAAGACGAACTCCGAGCGTGCGCAATCCTCGCAGCGCGAGGTACATGTCGTCGGGGCCGACACACAGGCCCATCGAGTAGACGGTATCTTTCAACGCCGGCAGCGTCGCTGCATTTGCCGATACGCAGCCGAACATGATGTCGGAGTGGCCGCCGATATATTTGGTGCCGGCCTGAATTGCGAGGTCGACGCCTTTTTCGAAGGCGCGGAAATAAAGCGGCGTCGCCCACGTATTGTCCATCAGAACGACCGCATTCCGTTCGTGGGCAATCTTTGCGATGGCCGGAATGTCCTGCATCTCGAAGCTTTGTGATCCGGGAGCCTCGACGAAAGCGACCCGCGTGTTCGACTTGAACAGCCTGACGATATCGGCGCCGACGAGAGGATCGTAATAGGTCGTCTCGACACCGAATCTTTTGAAGACGCCATTGCAGAAATTGCGTGTCGGCCGGTAGACGCTGTCGGGGACGAGCACGTGATCGCCGGCGCGGGCGGTGGCGAGCAAAGCCGCAGATATTGCTGCGAGACCAGATGGCAGCAGGGCCACGCCTGTGCAGGCATCACCTTCAATCTCGCGCAGGGCGTTCTCGAGCGCCTCCGAGGTCGGTGTGCCGCGGCGACCATAGTTGTAACGCGCGCGATGGGCGAGCTGATCCTCGGCAGTCGGATAGAGCAGGGTCGAGGCGTGATAGACGGGAGGATTGACGAAACCATGATAGGCCTGCGGATCACGGCCGGAGGTGACAAGGCGGGTATCGCTTTTGATTGGGCCTTTGGGCTTCTTCGACATGCGAACGCGGCATCCTGTTGATCGCGAGTTTCGCGCGGCAGACATATACGTCCGCACAAGACGCAAGCGTCAACCCCTTGACCCGGCAATCTGATCGTTCTGAGATGCCCGAAATAGGGGGCTATCGGGAAGAGAGGGCCAGAAACCGATAGTCGTTACTGCCGAATCCAGCTCCGGCGACGGAATTTTGGGCGTCCCGAAAACGTCCGCACTTCCCAACAGTGTTTGAAGGAACAGTCACATGAAGCGATTTACCACGGTACTTGCATTGTTGCTCGCCGTCGCAACGCAGAGTGCGTCCGCTCAGACACTAAAAGCCGTCAAGGACCGCGGCATCTTGAATTGCGGTGCCAACGGTACGCTCGCGGGCTTTGGGCTTCCCGACGCGCAGGGAAAATGGACCGGCCTCGATGTGGATTTTTGCCGAGCCATCGCAGCTGCAGTGCTGAACGATGCCGAGAAGGTCAAATACGTCCCGCTGTCGGCAAAGGATCGCTTCACGGCGTTGCAGTCTGGCGAAGTGGACGTGCTCGCCCGCAACACGACCTGGACCTCGTCGCGTGACACCTCGCTCGGCCTGAATTTCACCGGCGTGAACTACTACGACGGTCAAGGCTTCATGGTACGCAAGTCACTGAAAGTGAACTCGGCGCTGGAGCTCAATGGGGCTTCAGTTTGCGTTCAGCAGGGTACAACAACCGAGCTGAACCTCGCGGACTATTTCAGCGCCAACAAGATGCAGCTCAAGTCCGTGACATTCGCCACCGCGAATGAGGCCGTGAAAGCCTATGACGCCGGGCGCTGCGATGCCTACACCACCGACGCTTCCGCGCTCTATGCTGAAAGACTGCGCGTCACCGATCCCAATGACCACATTATTCTGCCGGAGATCATCTCCAAGGAACCCCTCGGCCCTGCGGTGCGTCACGGGGACGATCAATGGTTCGACATCGTGAAGTGGATACTGTTCGCGATGATGAATGCTGAAGAGCTCAATGTTTCATCCAAGAACGTCGATGAGGCTCTGAAATCCACCAATCCGGAGATCAAACGCTTTGTCGGAACCGAAGGCAATTTCGGCGAACAACTCGGCCTGAGCAAGGACTGGGCCGTGCGCATCGTCAAACAGGTCGGCAACTACGGTGAATCCTTCGAGCGGAATGTTGGGTTAGGCTCGCCGCTCAAGATCGAGCGTGGGCTGAACAAGTTATGGACCAAGGGCGGAATCCAATACGCGCCGCCAATCCGCTGACCGCACGCTGCGCAGATTAACCGCCGGCGGCGGGCCTGCGGTTATGTCGTTGGGGAAGTTATTGCCGCCAAACGTCGGACGAGGGGGACATGGCGAGTGACCTGCCGGCGTCGGCGCGCTCCGCATCTGTCGCTTTCTACAATGATCCGCAGGTCCGCAGCATTGCCTATCAGGTCGCGCTATGCGCCGTGGTCGTCTTTCTCGTCTACGGCGCCGCCAGCAATGCGATCGAGAATCTCGCGCGCGCCCGGATCGCTTCCGGATTCGGATTCTGGGATCAGACCGCTGGCTTCGATATCAGCCAGACTCTGATCGAATATTCTTCGCGCAGTTCGACTTATGGACGCGCATTCTGGGTGGGCTTGCTCAATACGCTGCTTGTTGCCGGAATCGGCATCGTGCTTGCGACCATCCTTGGTTTCGTTGTCGGCATATCGCGGCTCTCAAGCAACTGGCTGCTGGCCAAAGTTGCGGGTTGCTACGTGGAAACCGTTCGCAACCTGCCGCTGCTGCTGCAATTGCTGTTCTGGTACAACGCGGTGCTCAAGGCACTGCCGGACATCCGCGATAGTCTCTCGATCGGGGGGCGCGTCTTTATCAACAATCGTGGCCTGTTTCTGCCAACACCTATTTTCAAACATGGGTTCGGCGGAGCGGAGATCGCGCTTCTCGTCGGGATCGTCGCTGCGATTGCCTATCGCCTCTGGGCGCGCAAGCAGCAGGAACAGACCGGGCGACAAGCGCCGGTGTTGTGGGTGACGCTCGCGTTGGTCATAGGACTTCCGCTCGCAACTTTCACCCTCTCGGGCGCCCCGCTCAGGTTCGAATTTCCTCAGGCTGGACGCTTCAACATCACTGGCGGAACCGAGGTGCTGCCGGAATTTGTCGCTCTTCTGTTCGGCCTGACGATCTACACGGCGGCATTCATCGCTGAAGTGGTTCGTGCAGGCATCCTCGCGGTCTCGCGGGGTCAGAGCGAGGCCGCCTTTTCATTGGGCTTGCGGCCGGGGCCGACCCTTCGCCTGATCGTAGTGCCGCAGGCGATGCGCGTGATCATCCCGCCCTTGACCAGCCAATATCTCAACCTGACCAAAAACTCTTCGCTGGCCGTGGCGATCGGCTATCCCGACCTCGTGCAGGTTTTCACCGGGACCGTGCTCAACCAGACCGGTCAGGCGGTTGAGGTCGTCGCCATCACGATGCTGGTCTATCTCGTCATCAGCCTCGGCACCTCTGTGCTGATGAACATCTACAACAGCCGTATGGCTCTGAAGGAACGGTGAGGGTCCTTTCATGACCATGGCTGAGGGCGATCTTGCCGTAACCGAACTGGCCTTCGTGCGCCACACGACCATTGCGCCGAGGCCGCCGCCGGCCACCCTGACGGGCGCGCTCGGCTGGCTGCACGCAAATCTGCTGTCGTCGCCATTCAATATCGCACTCACGATCCTGATCGGCCTGCTGCTGGCATGGGTGATTCCGGAAATCGTCAAATTCCTCTTCATCGACGCGGTGTGGGCTGGCAACGATCGCGAGGCCTGCCTCGAATCCGTGCAGCATCGCGCGATCGGGGCCTGTTGGCCGTTCGTCTGGGAGCGGCTGCCTTACTTCATCTATGGCTCTTACCCGATCTCCGAGCGTTGGCGCGTCGACATATTCTTTGTGATGCTCGCGGTCGGAGTAGTCTGGCTCCTTTGGCTCAACGCGCCCCGGCGCGATCTCGGCGCCATCTATTTCTTCCTGATCCTCCCGGTGACTTCATTCATTCTGCTGACGGGGTGGTCGGCGATCGGTTTGCGTCCGGTGGATACGGTGCTGTGGGGTGGCGTGCTGGTGACCATCGTGGTTGCCGCAGTGGGCATCGTGTGCTCGCTTCCGCTGGGCATTATGCTCGCCCTCGGCAGGCGCTCACGGATGCCGACGGTGCGCTTGCTATCGGTGATTTTCATCGAATTTGTGCGCGGCGTGCCGCTCGTGACCGTGCTGTTCATGGCGAGTGTGATGCTGCCATTGTTTATTCCCGAACAATGGTCGCCGGACAAACTGGTGCGTGCTCTTGTCGGTATTGCGTTGTTTGCCTCGGCCTATATGGCGGAGGTTGTGCGCGCGGGACTGCAGGCCATTCCTAAAGGTCAATATGAAGGCGCGATGGCAGTCGGCCTGCGCTACGCCCAGATGATGCGCCTCGTCGTCCTGCCGCAGGCGCTGAAAGTTACGATCCCGAATATCGTCAACACATATATTGGCTTGTTCAAGGACACCACGCTCGTCTTTATCGTCGGCATATTTGATCTGCTGCGCACGATTGAAGTTGCGCGGATCGATCCGAAATGGGCGACACCGATCACCAGCACGACGGGCTATGCGGTGGCTGCTATCTTCTATCTGGTCTTCTGCTACGGCATGTCGCGATATGCGCGCGCCATGGAAGCCCGGCTAACGAAAGGCGATCGACGGTGAACGACAGCTCTGACAGCCATGGATCGCTGCTCAAGCCGGCGAAGCTCAACACGGCGGTTGCAGTCGAGCTCGCGGACGTCAACAAGTGGTACGGCGATTTTCACGTCTTGCGCGACATCAACCTTAAGGTCCTGGGCAAAGAGCGCATCGTCATCTGCGGGCCGTCGGGATCCGGCAAGTCGACGATGATCCGGTGCATCAACCGCCTGGAAGAGCATCAGGTCGGACGCATCGTTATCGATGGCGTGGAATTGACCGCGGACTTGAAAAAGATTGACGAAGTTCGCCGCGAAGTCGGAATGGTCTTCCAGCATTTCAACTTGTTTCCTCATCTGACCGTGCTGGAGAACTGCACGCTCGCGCCGATCTGGGTGCGCAAAATGCCGAAGAAAGAAGCCGAAGAGGTGGCCTTGCACTATCTCAGCCGGGTGAAGATTCCGGAACAGGCCAACAAATATCCCGGCCAATTGTCGGGCGGTCAGCAGCAGCGTGTCGCTATAGCTCGCGCGCTATGTATGAATCCGAAGATCATGCTCTTCGACGAGCCAACTTCGGCTCTCGATCCGGAGATGGTCAAGGAAGTGCTCGATACCATGGTGGAGCTGGCCCACGACGGCATGACCATGCTGGTTGTGACGCACGAAATGGGCTTTGCCCGGCAGGTGGCGGACCGCATCGTGTTCATGGATGAGGGGCAGATCGTCGAGGCCAACGTTCCTGAGGAATTCTTCGCTCACCCGCAGCACGAGCGTACAAAGCTGTTCCTGAGTCAGATCCTGCACTGACGAAGGTGCGTTAGTCCTTTTCAACTGCGAGATCGGGGCGTGCGCCCCATTCCGACCACGACCCGTCGTAGACGCGCGGCAGCTTCTTGCCGATCGCGTCAAGGCCCATGGCAAGGATCACGGCGGTGACGCCGGAACCGCAGGTGGTGATGATCGGCTGGTCGGTATCGATGCCGGCTTTCTTGAACGCAGCGGCAATCTTTTCTGGTGACGCCAGACGTCCGTTCTCGATGATTTCCGTCGAGGGCACGCTGCGTGCTCCCGGCATGTGACCGGAGCGCAGTCCGGGACGGGGCTCGGGCTCGGTACCGGCAAAGCGCCCGGCCGAACGTGCATCGACGACCTGGGCGCTACTGTCGTTGAGCGCCATCTGCACATCGCTGAGCATTGCGACGGCGCCCGTATCCATGTTGGCGTTGAAAGTGCGCGATGGGCGTTTGACCTCGCCAGTGTCGAGCGGACGCCCTTCCTGCTTCCAGGCCGGCAGACCACCGTCGAGAATGAACACGTGGCGCGCGCCGAAGATTTTGAATGTCCACCAGACGCGTGGCGCAGAAAGAAACCCGCTGCCGTCATAGACGACGATGGTGTCGTTCTCGGTGATGCCGAGGTTTCCAACCGCTTGAGCAAACTGGCCGGGGCCGGGCAGCATGTGCGGCAGGTCGGTCGAATCGTCTGCGATGGCATTGATGTCGAAAAAGGTTGCGCCTGGAATATGCCCGGCAAGATAGTCGGCCTTGGCGTCCCGCTTTTGTGTGGGCAGATAGTAGGAGCCATCGACAATGGAGAGGCCCGCCTTGCCGAGTTGGCCGGCCAGCCATTCGGTCGATTTGAGCCAGCGGCTCGATGTTGATGTTGCCATTACATACTCCGTATAGCGCAAGCTTGTTCGATCTTGCGCCCGAGTGCAACGATTGAGGCCGTACTAAGGTTGCATGATTGCAATACCGAGGAGCCGTGATGATTGCGAGAATTCGGTACGGCTATACGACCCCGGAAAATGTCGACGCTTATGAGGCCCTGCTGAAGACCGAGATTCCGCCGTATTGAGCTGCTGCGCGGGCTAGCGTGCCAAGAGGTCGAGTTTGCAACCGTGATGTGCTTCGACTCGCTCGAGTCGGTGAAAGCTTTCGTCGGCGTCGACTATGAGACCGCGGCGGTGCTGCCCAAAGCGCGCGCCTTGCTCGAGCGTTTCGAGCCCTGGTCGCGCCACTACGAAATGCGTGAAGAACGAAGCGCGCGTTAGGCAAGCGCAAGCCGTACACGACGATTTTGCTTGCCCTTTTTTTCGATCTGGGTGACCCGCACGGCGCCGATCTCGCCGGTCGCACGCACATGCGTGCCTCCACAAGGTTGAAGGTCGAGGTCCGCGATCTCGATAAGGCGAACGCGGCCTGTGCCCATTGGCGGTTTCACCGACATGGTTTTGACAAGTCCCGGGTTCGCTTCAAGCTCGGCATCGGTGATCCATCGGCTGCTGACCGCGGCATTGCTCGCAATCATCTCCGCGACTTTCGCAGTGATGGCGTCCTTGTCGAGACCAGCCTCCGGGATGTCAAAATCGAGACGGCTTTCGCTGTCGCCGACTGAACCTCCGGTGACCGCATAGGGCAAGGCAGCGGAGAGGAGGTGCAACGCCGTATGCATGCGCATGCGGGCGTAGCGCTTGTCCCAGTCGATCTCGGCGGAAACGCTGTCGCCGACCTTGGGGGCACCCGCGCCCGCGGGCAGCACGTGCGCGATCTGGCTCTTGGCTGAGTCAGTATAGATTGCCGTTTCCACCGGAATACGCGTGCCGTCCGCAGTCGTGAGCGAACCGGTATCGCCGGGCTGTCCGCCTGACGTTGCATAAAAAACGGTGCGATCAAGCACGATGCCGCCCTGTTCGGTTACAGCCACGACACGAGCCTGGCAGCGCTTGAGGTATGAATCTTCGCGGAACAGGCACTCCGTGGGCATCGTCAGCTCTTTTGGAACGGTGGCTTGATGTTCGATTTGCGCTCAAGCCACTCCGGCACCGGCAATTTCTTCGCGTGGAGAAAATCCGGATTGAATAATTTCGACTGATAGCGCGAGCCATAATCGGCGAGGATCGTGACGACCGTCTTTCCCGGCCCGAGATCTTTTGCCATGCGGATCGCGCCAGCAATATTGATGCCCGATGAGCCGCCAAGACAGAGACCCTCATGTTCGAGCACGTCAAATATGAGAGGCAGCGCTTCTTCGTCAGGAATGAGGTAGGCCTTGTCGACTTTGATGTCCTCGATGATCGGGGTCACCCGACCGAGGCCGATGCCCTCGGTAATGGAGCCGCCGTCCGTCACTTTGGCCTGACCATCCTTGAAGAGATGATACATGGCGGCCCCACGTGGGTCGGCGACGCCGATTGTGATGTCTTTTTTCTTTTCACGCAGGAACGATGATGCGCCTGCAATCGTGCCGCCGGTGCCGATGGCGCAGATGAAGCCGTCGATATTGCCGTTGCACTCGTCCCAGATTTCCGGGCCGGTCGAAACGTAGTGCGCCTTGCGGTTATCCAGATTGTTCCATTGATCAGCAAATATTACGCCGTTCTTTTCGGTATTCTTCAACTGCTCGGCGAGGCGTCGACCGACGTGCTGGTAATTGTTCGGATTGGAGAACGGAGCGGCGGGAACTTCCACGAGCTCAGCCCCGCAGAGCCGCAGCATGTCTTTCTTTTCTTGGCTTTGCGTCTCGGGGATGACGATCACCGTGCGGTAGCCGCGCGCGTTCGCGACCAATGCGAGGCCAATGCCGGTGTTGCCGGCGGTCGCCTCAACGACGAGCCCGCCGGAACGCAATTCGCCACGCTTTTCTGCTTCCATGATCATCTGCCGGCCGGCGCGATCTTTCACCGAGCCGCCCGGATTCATGAATTCGGCCTTGCCGAGAATGGTGCATCCGGTCGCCTCGGAAGCGCGCTCCAGCTTGATGAGCGGCGTGTTGCCGATGGCTTCGATAATGCCTTTACGGATTCGCATGCCCGGTTCCGGGACTGATGAGGGTATTCGAACCTAGTAGAGGGGCGAGGGGCCGACAAGGCGTCTGAATCGAGGCAGCCCAATATGCGCCCTATCGAGTGCTCAGACCGGAGTCAGTGGATCATCCAGAAGCGCACTGGTGGCGGTTGGCGCAGCAAATACTTCTGTCAAACGAACGCCCGACCATAACGCCGGCGCTATTGCTCCTCCCGGACCGAATTTCCTAGGGGGGCTATCTTTACTGCCATTTTACTTGTGATGATGAAGCCGGGCCGCTTCAGTGGACATTGCTCCTCACATGGGCAAAATCCTCCACTTGGTATGGGCCTCGCAAGGGGCCCCTTTTTTTGGACGCTGACGGTATGAACGGATCGCTTCAATGTCCCGGCGACATTGTTCGCCAGTCTTGTGAGAAATGCGGACGCTCAGGGCAATACCGAAAGTGGAAATTAATTGAGCGGTATGGAGCCGATATGCGGCTACCGGATTTGCGGGAAGAAATCGCAAAATGCAGTCGTCACGGACAAACGCATGACGCCTGCATGGTTCGTTACATTGATTTGGTCCCTAGGCAATAGCGCCGCCGCTAACCTGCCGCAGCAGTCTGTTGCTCGTGTAGAGCCCGTTGCGCCGAAGGCCTTCAGCGTAGGCGCGGCCAATTTGGTCCCAACATCGCTGTGCGGCGTAACACTTATTGTTCCTATGACGGCTACAGGACTGACCTGTGTGATGCGAAACTGATTTGCGACCATCCAGTATGGCCCTCTACCCCCGTCCCCGAAGGGTGCTGGATGGAAGCACTCATTCAGAGCCGCAGTGCTAAACTTCTGCGGCTCTTTTTTTGGCTCGCGACGCAGGGTCATTCGGCCGACTAAAGCAAAGGGCCGCCGAGATGGTGAAAGACGGCGGCCCCCCGCTACGGCACAACACTGGGGAGCGTTGAAGCCGTTAGCCAAAAACTGAGGCAGCAAAAGGCCTAATCAACGCGGCATTTGTAGGGCGGATTCTTCTTCATATTTGGGGGCGTACGCAATATATCGGCGTCATGTTGTGGCGTAACTCTCGCGGCGGGCCGCTAAACGCACCTGCTGCTTTCATCCATCCGTGTCAGCTCGCTCAAAAATGACTGTTCCCAAAATAAGAAAGGGGCCGCACAGCGTCGGCAGACGGTGCGCCGAGCTTAAGAGAGTCGAAATAGCGATGCGGCTCGTGAGAAATCTCAAACGAGCAAAACGCGAATCTAATTAGACTTCGGTGGCGTATTTCGCTCAGCATGCTCGGCCAAGTGCAGGTAGCTGCGAGCCAGCTTCTCATACCCTTCCTGAGAAGGACCGTTGTCTCCATCTCGGCCCTCGCAAATAATTCGTACGCCTTGCTTCGATATGCTTCTACGCGGCAGTCCAATTTGCGACCCTTATGTCACATACCCGACTTTATCTTTAATTCATCCCAAGGTAATTGCGTTCCGAATGTCTTTGTTTATTTCGCGACACTAGAGCTAGTCTAAAACCCTTGCAGGGCTGGGTAAGGGAACAGCTTGTGGAGCAGCCAAACAACGACAATTTTCAGACCACGGATGTCGGCCCTCCGTGCCCGCAATGTGGAAAGCCAATGTCCATGACGATCCACAAGCTTCCCGACAAACATGGCTACGAGCAGCGCACGGTTACATGCGCGGAGTGCGGCTATGGCGAAACATCTTTGGCTAAGATCGACTAGGCGGCATTGACCTGCGCGCTTTGAAATCCGCCATCCTCTCCGCATCGGTGTGTAATTAGCAGGGGATGGCATGTGGAAAAGTCACCTTACCGTATCGACCGAAATACTCCCGGAAGCGCAATCTTATCGGCCGGAGTTCAATTCGCTGTAAGGTGCATCGGGTTCAGTTAATTTTCGGGTGCTGCGATGTCTAAATTGTTTTGTGTAACGATCACGTTGGCTGGTTTGCTCGCCTTTTCGTTTGCAGCGTTTGCGAAAGAGCAAAATTGCGAGCAGAAGCGCGTTGACAAGCGCAGCGGCAAAGGCAACTCATGCATCACCAATTGTATGCAGCCATGCGCCCAAACGGACTCTGGAAAGCACACTGAAATGCCGGGGTCTTTTAGCGATCCTCGCGGCATTAAGTTATAGGGGTGCCCTTTAAGGCGGCGTGATCCTCCCCAACGGGTTGAATGGATCGCCTTCGGCTCCGCAGGCATGCGTCTGCGGGGCGGCATTATCCACCCGACGCTTGCGCGCCGCGGCAAAGGCTTTTTGTAGTCAGGCCGGACATCAGCCTTGCGCCATCCGCAAGCATCTGAGAAAGATTACGAAACTTTCTTTTGCTCGCTGGAAGATGAATCGAGATTGGGCGGGTGTTCGTTGCGGAGCTGGTAGATCCTGACGAGGAATTCCATCTCCTCAATTCTGCTTCTGGTTTCCCTAATGATTTTGGGAGTTATGTCGCGCCATTCGGAGCCATCAAATTCCATGACCCTTCTCGAGCCCGCCTGAAGAGGCTCGAAATCGTCTATGAGCGTGTCGTGGCGCTTTTTGAACCAGTCGATGAGGTGGTCATATTGGCCCATGGCGGGTCCTCCCGCGTATGGTTCGGACAAACACATAGCTCAACTACAGCCAAGATAGAAGGACGGTAGCGGCGTAGTGCGGTAGGCTCCGCTACTCGCGATCCTGATGGATGTTTTGATCCCCGCTTGCTCCGCATGGGCATGAATAAAGCATGGGCATGAATAAAAATGTCGAAGCCAAAAACCGATACCGTCGAGGTCATAACCGATAAGCAGGCGGCGCTTCTCCGCGAACTCGCTATCGACGCTTATGAGCCCGAGGCTTACCGACCGAATTTGACCAAGGCAGAGGCCGAACTTCGCATCAACGTTCTCAAAGCAAAATTAAAACTTATGGGTGGACCGCCGCACACACTATAACGTCTCGATCTGACGGGCCAGGCCGGTTTCATTGCCACGGTACACGACGATGACGGGCTAGCAATTCAATCCGGTTCCGACACTAAACTATTTTCTCGGTCCCTCAACGTTATTGTCGACGGTCTTCGGCGCTTCCGCGAAGGCTGGTCGCGGTGAAGGTGAAAATGGTAGGTCTCGGACTTGAGGATCATGGCCCGCGTTAGCCTGTACGAAAAAAAATCAAAATAATGCTGCGCCGGATTGGTGAGGGTAGCTACGTCCCGCATGGCTTGAGAGCCACGGCGGCAGTGCGACTTATTGAGGCAGGTTGTTCCGAGGACCTGGCTGCGGCAGTCACTGGGCATCGCGATCTCAACGCCTTGCGCGGGTATGTACGCGGTGCCGACCGGAGGAAATTGGCCCGCCAAGCCATGCGGAAGCTGGAGGGAAGTTAATTGGACATACAGGGGACAGTTCTGCAAAAGTGCCAAACCCGTGAACAAAGGGGTGCCAACCTCTGCCAAACCGCACTGATCTTACTGGCAAAGTTGCATCGCAAACTAATTCAAAGGTCTAGGGAGGAATAACATGCGCATAGCCAGGTGGCTTGGAACGGCCGCCATAGCTTTCGCCGTCGGCGGAATGGCCCAGGCGGAAACCATCAAGATCGGGGTGGTTCTTCCGTTCAGCGGCGCCAATGCCGATCTGGGCCATCAGGTCGACAAGGCCTTCGATCTTTACGTGAAGCTCCACGCCAAGGATATCGAGCCGAACAAAGTCGAGCTCATCAAGCGCGACGAGGGCCCTCCGACCGGCGCGCAGGCCAAGACCGTCGCGACGGAGCTCATCACAAACGACAAGGTGCAGATCCTCACTGGTTTCGTTTTCTCGCCATCGGCGATCGCGCTCGCTCCAGTGGTGACTCAGGCGAAGGTGCCTATGATCATTGCAAATGCTGGCACCGCGTGGATCACCAACCTCTCGCCTTACATTGCACGGCTTTCGTTTAGCATGTGGCATCACGCTTACCCGATGGGTGACTATGCTTTCAGCAAGATCGGTTGCAAGACCGCTGCGCTGGCCTACACCGACTTTCCGCCGGGTAAGGACTCGACGGAAGCCTTCAAGACCGGTTTCGAAAAAGCCGGCGGAAAGATCACGGAATCCATACCGATGGGCAGCCCGGTGCAGGTGCCGGATTTCACGCCGTTCTTCCAGCGCATCAAGGATGCCAAACCGGACTGCATGTATGTGTTCATTCCGTCCGGCGCACACGCGACCGGCGTTACGAAGGCTTATGGCGAACTCGGGATGCGCAAGGCAGGCGTCAAGCTCATCGGCCCGATGGACCTGATCCCGGACAACAAGCTGCAGGACATGGGTGACGCGGCCATCGGTACTGTCGTGATGGGCAACTACGCTGTCGACCTCGACAACGCCGATAACAAGGCATTCAACAAGGCTTGGCACGAATCCTACGGCAAGGACTCCTATCCTGACTTCATGTCGGCGGCCGGTTGGGACACCATGCACGCCATCTTTGACTCCATCAAAAAACTCAATGGCAAAGTCGACGACGGCGCAAAGGTCATTGATGTGATGAAGGGCTGGACAGGCAATGGTCCGCGGGGCCAGGTCTCCATCGACGCCGCTACTCGCGACATCGTGCAGGATGAGCACGCCATGGAAGTCATCCGGAAGCCGGACGGCAAACTTGGCATCAAGGTTCTTGGTACAATCAAGGCCGTGAAAGACGAATGCAAAGAGCTGAAGATCGGCCGCTGCGGCTCCTGAGCGTCTTCTGATTGACACTCTACGACGCCGCCGCGCATAAAGGCGCGGCGGCGTTTTCACAATCACGGGGTGGGGCTCGTGCCGCAGTTCGCCAATATCGCCGTCAGCATTCTCTTCGACGGCTTGGCCTATGCCATGTTCCTCTTCATTACCTCCGTCGGCCTGTCGGTCACGATGGGGTTGATGGGGTTCGTGAACCTGGCGCATGGCGCGTTCGCCATGGCGGGCGGGTACATCGTTGTCACGTTGACGCGCTCATACGGCGTTGGCTTCGTGCCGTCCCTTGTGATTGCCGCAGTCGTGGTTGGCGCGGTGAGCGTCGTATTCGAACGCTTTCTCTATCGCCGGCTGTACAAGTCGACCGATCTCGAACAGGTTCTATTGACGATCGGCCTGGCGTTCATGGCGATCGCCACCGCGACCTATCTCTACGGACCTATCCCGAAATCGGTGCCTTTGCCGGATTGGCTGCAGGGCGATGTCAATCTCGGCTTTCGCTATTTTCCGAGTTACCGGGCCTTTCTCATCGTCCTCGGCGCCGTGCTTATCTCCGTCCTCTGGTACGCATTCGAGCGGACGAATATCGGCGCGAAGATCCGCGCCGCCGTTGACAACCGGCGTATGGCAGAATCGGTCGGCATCAATGTCGATCGGCTGTTCACGCTGACTTTTGCCGTCGGATCCGGTCTCGCTGCTCTCGGCGGCGGCCTTGCCATTCAGCTGCTTGGCCTTTCGCCGAGTTTTGCGGTGCTCTACCTGGTGCTGTTCCTGATCGTGGTGGCGGTCGGGGGTCTTGGCAGCCTGAAGGGAACACTGCTCGCGGCGCTGGTGCTGGGCATATTCGACACCGGCGGGAAATATCTATTGGCCGATGCGGGCGGCTTCTTCGTCTACGCGGTGACTGTCGTCGTTCTCCTCATAAAGCCGGCGGGATTCTATGGCCGCGAGTAAGACCACTGGCGCTCCCGCTCGCGAACGCGCGGCGGACTATCTGGCCAAGCGGCACCGCTTCCGCCTTGCCGAGGCGTTGCCATGGCTGATCGCCATAGCGGTCTTTTTCATATTCCCCACCCGCATGACGTTCGGTAGCCAGGTGCTGGTGATGGTGATGTTTACGCTCTCGCTCGATCTGATCCTCGGCTATGCCGGGATCGTTACGCTCGGGCATGCCGCGTTTTTCGGCGTCGGCGCCTACACGGTCGGACTTGCTGCGGCGCGCCTTGAATGGACGGAACCGATCAGCGGACTTTTCGCAGCCGCTATAGCCGCGGGGCTGGTCGGCTTCATTACCGGATGGTTCCTGTTGCGCTATCGCGGGCTGACTTTGCTCATGCTGACCCTGGCGACCGCAATTCTTTTGCAGGAAACAGGCAATCTGCGTTCCGATATTTCCGGTGGCTATGACGGCTTGCCAGGGCTGACGTTCAAGCCGCTGCTCGGCATGTTCGACTATGATCTCTACGGACACACTTACTACCTGTATGTGCTCGCAGTGCTGGCGGTCGTGTTCTATTTCGTGCGACGGGTCGTCTATTCCCCATTCGGGCAGGCGCTCACCGGGATTCGGGAGAACGTCAGACGCATGCACGCGATCGGTTCGCCGGTGCACCGTCGATTGGTCACGGTCTATACAATCGCTGCAGCAATTGCCGGCGTTGCCGGCGCGCTTTTCACGCAGACCAACGCCTACGTCACCCTGACCGTTTTCGATTTCGACAATTCCGCAAAGGTAATGGTCATGCTGATCCTCGGCGGGACGGGTCGGCTTTACGGAGCCTTCGTCGGCGCCGCCGTCTACATGGTGCTTGAAGACTATTTCTCGAAACTCAGCCCCACCTTCTGGCAGTTCGGGATCGGCCTGATGCTGGTGCTGGCGGTGCTGTTTGCGCCGCGCGGGATCCTCGGCGTATTCGAGCGTTTTGGTAACTATCTGTCCGAGAGGAAACGATCGTGACGGCCGCGTTGCAAGTCGAGAAATTGAAGCGCTCTTTCGGCGCCTTGCCGGTTACGCGCGACGTCGATCTTACGCTCGAACGCGGAGCGCGCCGCGCGCTGATCGGCCCGAACGGGGCGGGGAAGACGACATTGGTCAACCTGATCACAGGGGCGCTGAAGCCACAATCCGGTCGGGTTCTCCTCAATGGCGAGGACATCACCGCATCGAGCCAGGCGGAGCGTGCGCGGCGAGGCCTCGCGCGCACATTCCAGATCAATCAGCTTTTCCGCGGACTGACCGTGCTTGAAAATCTTTGCATGACCGTCGGCGAGCGCGACGGTCACTGCAACAATTTGTGGCGCGCGGCCGGATCTAAACGAGAGATGATCGACGAGGCCATTGGTTATCTCGATTCCCTTCGGCTTACGGACGACGCACTCAAGCTCGTGCGTGAACTGCCTTACGGGCGTCAGCGGCTGGTGGAAATAGCGATTGCGCTCGCGCAAAAGCCGCGCGTGCTCCTCCTGGACGAACCGGCGGCGGGTGTGCCGTCCTCCGAAAGCCATCTCATTCTCGATGTGGTTGCGGCGCTCGATCCTGACATCGCCGTTCTGATCATCGAGCACGATATGGACGTCGTGTTCCGCTTTGCAAAAGAGATCACCGTGCTGGTGCAGGGTGCGGTCTTCACCCAGGGTACACCCGCCGAAATCATGAAAAACGAACAGGTGCGGGCGGTTTATCTTGGCCAGGAAGGCCATCGCGGAGGCCATCATGGCTGAACGCGTGCTGGAGCTCGATAACGTCCGTGCCGGCTATGGCGAAACCGTCGTGCTTGAGGGCATTCGCCTTGCGCTCGCGCCCAGCGAGACCGTGTCCATTATCGGCCGCAATGGCGTGGGCAAGACCACCCTGCTGGCGACGATCATGGGTCACACGACGCTACACAGCGGCCGCCTTTCCCTGCACGGAAAGGACATCTCCAGCCTCGCGACCTATCGGCGCGTCACGGCCGGGCTTGGCTATGTGCCCCAGGAGCGGGAGATTTTCCCCTCGCTGAGTCTGCGGGAAAATTTGGAGGTTGCCGCCAGGCCCGGAACCTGGACGATGACGACAGTCTTCGAGCTGTTTCCGCGCCTTGCCGAGCGCGCCGAAAACCGCGGCAATCAATTGTCAGGCGGCGAGCAGCAGATGCTTGCGATCGGTCGTGCGCTGATCGGCAACCCGAGCGTTCTGCTGATGGACGAACCATCGGAAGGCCTTGCGCCTGTGATCGTCGAGGAACTGGCACGCGCGGTGAAGCGACTTGCTCAAAGCAGCGGTCTGGCCATCATTCTGGTCGAGCAGAATTCGCGTCTTGCCCTCGATATCGCGCCGCGCGCCGTGGTCATGGACCGCGGCCGGATCGTCTATGACGGACCAAGCGAAACGTTACGCAACGATCCGGCCAAGCTTGAGCAGTTCATCGGGGTCGTAAAGGCGTGATTGAAGGCTCGGCCGTTTGGCCGTAACGGGTGTCCCACTCGCCATTTCATTCTTGCATGTTGATCATGCATTGCCTTCCCACCCTCCGGCGTGCAAAGAGCGCCCATGAAACGCAGCAGCGATCGCATTCTCACGACGCATGTCGGGAGCCTGATCCGTCCACAATCTTTGCAAGATTTCCTGCGCAGCAAGCAGGCGGAAAAGCCGTACGACGAAAGTGCCTATCAGAAATGTCTGACGACGTCGGTTGCCGATGTAGTGCGGGACCAGGCACAGGCTGGCATCGACATTGTCAGCGATGGAGAATTCGGCAAGTCGATCAGCTGGGCGCAATACGCGCTCGAGCGGCTCTCAGGCTTTGAACGTAGGCCGATCAAACAGGATGCCAATCCGTTCAAGCGCGGTGCCGACCGCACCAGATTCGCCGAATTCTATGCCGAGCTTGATGCCAAAGAGGCTGTGGCGACGACGACCGAGGCCATTTGCGTCGGACCGATCAAGTATACCGGACAGGCCGAGCTGCAGCGCGACATCGGTAATTTCAAAGCCGCGCTGGAGGGCGTGAAAGTGCAGGAGGCGTTCCTGCCTGTCGCCGCGCCGGCAAGCGTGATCCCTGATCGGAAGAACGAATACTACAAAGGCGACGCTGAATTGCAGGCTGCCATCGCCGAGGCGATGCGCACGGAATACAGGATGATTGTCGACAGTGGCTTTTTGCTCCAGCTCGACGATGCACGCAGCGTTGTCACGTTCGACCGCATGGTGCCGCCAGCAAGTTTTGCCGATTACCGCAGCTGGCTGGCGGGTCAGGTCGATATCCTCAATCACGCCATTGAGGGGCTGCCGCCTGACCGTATCCGTTATCACGTCTGTTGGGGCAGCTGGCCGGGTCCGCACACCAGCGATGTGCCCCTTAAGGAGATCGTGGATCTGATCCTGAAGGTGAAGGTCGGGGCCTACGTGATCGAGGGTGCCAATCCGCGTCACGAGCACGAGTGGCAGGTCTGGAAAAAGGCAAAGCTTGCGCCCGGACAGGTTCTCATTCCGGGCGTTGTCAGCCACGCGACCAATGTGGTCGAGCATCCCGAACTGGTCGCCGAACGCATCGTGCGACTGGCCAGGTTTGTCGGACGCGAGAACGTGATCGCCGGCACGGACTGCGGTTTTGCACAGGGTCCCTTCTATCGCCGCGTGCACCCCTCGGTCATGTGGGCAAAACTTGAAGCGCTCAGCGCCGGTGCCCGCCTTGCGAGCAAAGACCTCTGGTCATAGTCTCTGGTTCTCATCAGCCGGAGTATCGAGCATGAACGTCAACGCGCAGCCTGCGAGCGGATTAGCGATCCCATTCGATCATCACCGTCTCGATCGGCTGATGGAGGAGGCGGGCATCGACGTCGTGATCGCGACCTCCAAGCACAATGTTCAATATCTGCTTGGCGGCCATCGGGCAGATTTCTTCGACTACATGGATGCGACCGGCGTTACCCGCTATCTGCCGGTGCTGGTCTATCCGAAAGGGGCACCGGAAAAGGCTGCCTATATCGGCCACCGGCTGGAGAAGTTCCAGCGCGAGGTAAAGCCGATGTGGACGCCGGAGACCCAGACTAACACCTGGGGCTCGGTCGATGCGATGCAGAAGGCGGTCGACCATATGCGTAAGATTGGCCTCAAGCCGAAGCGTATCGCGGCCGAATTCGGATTTCTTCCTTACGACGCGTCGCAGGTTCTGCGGGCCGCTTTTCCCGATGCGGAATGGGTCGACGCGCTCTTCGTGCTCGAACGCCAGCGGGTCAAGAAGTCAGCGAAAGAGCTTCAGTTGCTGAAATACGCCTCGGAGGCCGTGATTGAATCCATGCAGGCGGTGATCGCCTCAAGCAAGCCCGGTATCACCAAAGCTGAGGTGGTTGAGGCGCTACGCCGCGAAGAGACCAACCGCGGTCTAACGTTCGAATATTGTCTGATCACGGCCGGCACCGGCATGAACCGCGCGCCCTCCGACAAGAAATGGGAGAGGGGCGAGATCATGTCGATCGACTCCGGCGGAAACTATGGGGGCTACATCGGCGACGTGTGCCGCATGGCCATTCACGGGGAGCCGGATGCCGAGCTTGAGGAACTACTCGGCGAGATCGAAAGCATCCAGCGCGCGGCAATGAAAACGATCCGCCCTGGGGTCAATGGCGGCGAAATCTACGCCGTCGCCGCGCCGCTCGTGCAGAAATCGAGACACCACAACCACATGGAATTTCTAGCGCACGGCATGGGCATGGTGAGCCATGAGGCGCCGCGCCTCACTGACCGCGGTCCGGTCCCTTATCCGGCCGAATACGCGGCGCAGCCGCTTGAATCGGGCATGGTGGTTTCAGTGGAGACGACGCTGATGCATCCCTCACGCGGGTTCGTCAAGCTCGAGGACACGGTGGTGGTTACCGACCAAGGCCACGAAGTCTACGGCGAAGGCGCGCGCGGCTGGAACAGGGCGGGCGTCGCCTAGCCCTGCTGCCATGGCCTTGCGCGGGGCACAACGGCATTACCTGCGCGTTGTCTTGTCCACTTGCGCCGCTAGCGTTTTCAGTTTGTCAGACATCCGGACCGCATAGTCCTCGGCCTTCTCAAGACGTCGGAGTGCGTCAGGCAAGCGCGCGAGTTCTCGCGTGGCGCGCTCGCGGATCTGTTCCAGGGTTGGCGCCGCGCCAATGCGCTTGCCTTTGCGCATCACCTGCACGATCAACGTCTCGCCCGCCTGGGTGTCGCCCTCGAGAGATAGAACGTCTCCACTCATTCGCCCGTCGGCGCCATAGCTGCGCCAGACTTGCTTGCTTCCGGGCCAGGTGGCTTTGCCTTCGGAGAGTTTACGGCGCGGTTCGCCAGCGTATTCCTGAAGTTTGTAGGCACAATCAAGTGACGGCGCATCGATCGACGCATCGAGGTTGACGCCGATGCCATAGCCGTCGATGGGCGCCTTCGATGCCGTCATCGTTTGCAGCACGTCTTCATTGATCCCGCCGCTCACCACGATGATGACATCGGACAGTCCACCCGCGTCGAGAATTCTGCGCACTTTCCAGGCCATGGCGCCAAGGTCGCCGCTGTCGATGCGTACGCCGCGAATATTAATGCCATCGGCTTTCAACTTCGGCGCCAGCTGCACGACTTTTCGCACGCCTGCCTCGGTGTCGTACGTATCGATCAGAAGAACCACTCCCTCGGGGCGCGACCGTGCAAAGTTTTCGAAAGCGGCAATCTCATCTCCATGCACCTGCACGAACGAATGCGCCATGGTCCCCACAATTGGGATGTCGTAGCGCTCGCCCGCAAGCACGTTGGCGGCATTCGTAAATCCGGCGAGGTAGCTGGCGCGCGCGGAGAACAGTCCTGCCTCGGCGCCGTGCGCCGTACGCAAACCAAAATCTGAAAGGATCTTACCGGGCGCCGCGAGAACCATTCGCGCCGCCTTCGAGGCGATCATAGTCTGGAAATGCATGATGTTGATCAATCGCGTCTCGACCAACTGCGCCTCTGGAAGGGGGGCGGTGATGCGCACGAGAGGTTCGTTGGGAAAGCAGACCGTGCCTTCCGGAATTGCATGAACGTCGCCGGTGAAGCGGAATTCAGCGAGGTAATCGATCAGGTTGTCACGAAATCGTCGCGTGCTTTTGAGCCAATCGATTTCGGCAGCTGAAAAGCGCAGTGCCTCAAGGTAGGAGAGGGTATCCTCTAGCCCTGCCGCGAGCAGGAAATTGCGTCGCGCCGGCAGCCGCCGCACGAAGAATTCAAATACGGCCGTCTTGTTCTCGCCGCGATCCAGGTAGGCCTGGATCATATTGAGTTCATAAAGGTCGGTGGTGAGCGGGCTGGTCGCTGGCGTCATGTCGGCCCTGGGCGGACTAATGTGAGTGGTCCTTTTGCCCGGCCTGTAAAGACGGGTCAAATGCGAACGTTGAGCCTTGCGTGCCTCTGACAAAATCAGCATCTTGCGGCCGGGGGCGCAGCACTTTGACCTTTCTGGCTGTACTTCCGCGTTGCTCTGAAACAGCCTCATGCGGACGCAATTTTTCGGATTGTGTGAGCAGCTGACCGCCCCAGGCTTTGGCGGGCAGAACGACGTCGACTCCGGTACCGTAACTAGGCCGTCATCACGTTGGCAGCGACAGCTTTATTGACAGACGCGACGTGTCGGTAAAAACATCCGCGAGTCATGGGTGGAGTGGCATGACTTGGCACGGGAACTTCAAGTCTGCTAGAGGGGCCGCTCAATCTTTCAATGAAAGGGCTGCCATGTCGATGAGACTCTTTGCTTGCTTTGCCGCCTTGGCCCGGGCGCGCTGGCCTGCGGTTATGTCAGCGTTTCCGGTGAGGCGGCGGTCGGCGTCGGCGTCGGAGCCAACGGCCTTGTCGGGGGACTGAACAATTCGTTCGCCCTACAGCCGGTGAGCGTTGAAGGCCAGACCGGACTCAACGTGATTGCCACCGTCACCGGCCTTGATCTGCAGCCCGTTAGGCCGGTTCGCCGTCATCGCCGCTAGGGCGCACTTCGACGAAACAACCCGGGGCTTTGCCCGGGGTTTTTTATCGTCCAACCGCTTTAAAAACGACGGTGTTAGATCGGCTCCTTGAAGCGCGCGCACCATTTCGGCCGATATCTTTCCGCGACCTTCGGAGAGCAATTGATTCTGCAGGACTCAGTCACGCAGTCCATCAATTCGCCGGGTGCTTCGTTCACCTCCGCAGGTGCCGCAGCGCTGGCAGCAGGAGAGAGATTGCTTCTGTTCGGAGTTGCCTGCTGCGGAACTGTCCCGGGCGCGGGCTGGTTCGCCAGTGGCACGGGCTTGGGTTCCTCCTGGTGGAACAAACCTCCCGATGTCGAACACCCTGCAAGAGCGAGCAGGAACAGCAGTTTAGCAAGCTGTCTCATTGACCTTTTCTCATTAATGCCGTGACGCTCGACAAGTTGTGTGCGACATCTCTATGCTCGCATAGGGCGGACCAGAACGCCATCATTGCGACCATACGATGTCCGCTTTTGACGAGAAGCCCGACGACGGTAGAATAGTCGCGCTCAGGAAACGTGCGATGCCCCGCTTTGGAATACCTCGTCGGGAATTCGACGAGCAGGATAGCAACGTCCTAAAGGTAAACTGGCGGCGCGGATTGTTACGCGTGTGGCTGCTTCTCTCGGCCGCGTGGATCATGGGGTGGATCGTCTATCTGATCATCTACGGGATACAGAGCGGCTTCCAAAGCTCCGGCGATTTGCATGCGATCTTGGTTCTGCTGATCGGCCCACCCATCGCGCTGCTCCTGTTCGGATTGGTCGCGGGATGGGCATTCCGCGGTTTCAAGCCTGAATAGCGGCACTTCTTGAGTGTTGGACCTCAGGCCAATCGAATCTGGCGCGGTTTCCTGTGAAGCTGTTTTCGGGAGTTCATCCCGCTATTTCAGCATCAGGAGCAGGGACTAACATGAGATTCCGACCAATTGGCCTGGCACTGGCCATCTGGGTCATACCAATGGCCGCCAACGCGCAGTTGACCATCGACATGGCCAACATTCGCTGCGATCAGTATCTCGCGATGGCACCATCGCAATCGAGAGACTTCTCGTCATGGATGAGCGGGTGGTTCAGTTACCAGCTCGGCAAGACCACGATCGATCTTGTGACGCATCAGAAGAATATCGCGAACGTGAAAGCCTGGTGCCAATACCATCCCCAAGAAACCGTCATGTCCGGTCTGAAAAACGCGACCGGCCAGTGATAACGGAACCCATTCGGGAGACTCATCATGACACGTATCATTTGTTTCGCATGCGCGATCCTTATCGGTGCCGCCGTAATGCCGGTGTCCGCTCAGGTCAATCTGGACATGAACAAGATCACCTGTGGCGATTGGCTTGGATACGATCCGACCGGCAAGGAGTTCGTGCGGTTCTGGCTGAGCGGCTATTACAATGCAGCTCAGAACAGCAACGTGCTCGATGTGAATCGTCTGCAGCGGAATTCGGCGAAGGTGGTCGACTATTGCAAGAAACACAAATCGCAGTCGCTGCCGACCGCGATAAAGAATGCTGCAAGCTGACCGGTAGTTCGCAATCGAAGATGAACGTCTTTTTGGCCCGCTGGGTCGTCGCCCGGCGGGCCAAATTTCTTGCAGTTGCGCCAATTCGTCCGGCAAGATTGCGCTCAGCACGAACCTGGCCGCCGATCTGCCGCCCATTTCGGGCGACCCGGTCCGGTTGCGGGAGGTGCTTCTCAATCTGGTCATGAACGGTGCCGAAGCCATGAGCACGACCGCGGAAAATCTGCGCGCTCTGGTGCTTGCATCAAGGCTTGAGTCGGATGAGGTTACGATCACTGTCGAGGTCCGGCGCGGGGGTCGACTCTAAAGACAGCGGCCAAATCTTCGAGGCATTCTTCACTACCAAGCCGACCGGGATGGGAATGGGACTTGCGATCTGCCGGTCGATTGTTGCGGCCCACGACGGGCGTCTCTGGGCTTCGCCCGGGGCCTCAGGAGGCACGGTTTCTTGCCGCTCGGTGCGGGGGAGACGCGCACAGTCGCGCTGAGAAATACGGGCCGCTATGTGAGCTAGCTCACAAGCGTCTTGCGAGATGGAAGCAAATATTGGGATGCAGAGGGCTGCCCGCCCGGAAGGTGAGCCGATCGGATGAAACGGGGAAATCTCTTGGCTGTTGTTGGAGCCTGCATCTGTGGGGCTGGCTTGATGCTGGTCGCATTTCCCGACGCGCTTGCGAGCGCAAACGATCCCCCCGCTGCGGGATGCCAGGCCGTTACCAAACAGGAATACGACAGCGCCAAGAAACAACGGCTTCTGCGGACGCGGTACAGCACGTATGTGCGAACGGGCGGAATAGGACGGCGTCACTACTGGTATTGCAACGCGTGACGCTTCAATCGGCGCCCTGAACAAGAGGGTCGAGACGATGGATGAAATCGGACGCGAACGGAAGGATGAAAACGTTCTGCAGTTCGATGTCTGCGACGACGCATTGGAATCCGCTGCTGCAGGTACGCAGGGGGCAGATACCGTCACCCAATGGATATGTACCGCCCTGTATCTCTGTCCCGGGCCGTAACGCCCTTTTTTACCGAATCCCCACTCACCTCGTGAAGCCAAGGTCATTCGGATGGATGACGCAGATTATTTGTTCCGGGCCTTCATCCCGAAGGATCGCGTCGTCGAGGTGTTGAGCCGCGCTATCGGCAACATCGACTACGGGTCGTTCAAAGGCGGAGTGACGGACAAGCGTCGGAAGTGGTTCTACGCTCAGGCGTGGTCCATCATGGCCGACATGCAGGATGGCATGCAGTGAACATCGCCCTTTGCGCTGCACATGTCCGCTTTTGACCCAAAGCTGCCGGTCCTCAACTTACGCGTTCGGGTCGTCGGCGTCTGGTAGAACAGTTGTTTGCCGTCAATCTTGTAGTCGCCGATAGCATTCTGGCCTTCCCGCGATACAAGCCAATCGATGAATTGCTGACCAAATTCGCGCTCAACGTCCGGATCAGAAAGACCTCCGGGTGCCGGGAGAACATTGGCGGGGTAGGACGCCCACCAATCTCAGAAATGTTTTGAACGGTGCCGGCATTCATCGTTCACTGCGTTCGTCGCGATACTCGCCGGATTCTCTCATGCCCCGATACTTGGCCAGGGACTTTGCGTAATCCTCGATTGAAAGGCCGGAAATTCTGGCGGCTTCAACCTCGGCTGGCGTGAGCGTGATCTTGCCGCTACTCAGTCGCGAGCCTGATCCGGTTGGGATCGTTCGGCTGACCGGTGCGCTGACCATGGCGGGTCGTGCCGGCTGTGCCGGTGACGGCGTGAACGATGGCGTTGGCATCCCCAGCCAGTTGGGTCTCGATTTCAATGAAGCAAAACCATGCTGCATGGATTCGGTTCGTTTTTCCACACGCCGAGCGGTGCGCCAGTATCCCACGCGAAAGTCTCTTGGCGGTGTGGCATTATTGTCGCGCAAGCCGGGGACCGTGGATCAAGAATATCTTAATCAAAAAAGTATCTAGTAGATCGCTGAATTTTTTTTTGCATCGCGTGAATGTTGAGTGAGATGAACTTCGTCCTCATGGTAGTTCTTTTTTCGGCCGCATCGTTCGCTTTCATGCTGCTCGATACGGGAATGTCACATTAGCAACGTGGCAGTAAGTGCTAGGCTGAAGGCTTACACCACCTTCGGCAAATCCGGACACCGCGCAGCCGCAATCACCTGTCGCTTAATTCGGGGCAAACTGCCTCTACTCTTTTATCTTGTTGCCTGACATCAGCGACAACCGATTGAACTTCCTCTCCCCCTTGGACTCTATTTGCAAAAAATCTCAATAAATCGGCTGTACGCCGTAATTCCTTTTCGCATTTGGGCGTTAAGTCCGGCTTGTTGCTGGCCTCCTTGGACTGCGGACCGGCATCGTTTGCCTTACTAGAATCGTTCGCCTTAGCGGCGGCATTTGCTTTATCGACCAAGGGCACTTCCAAGGCGACGCGTGGCTTATTCTCGATAGGTAGTTGCTTTCTGCCCGCTGTAGAGAACCACAGATAAATCAGATTCAAACTAAGGGCGCAGACAATGACAACTACACTCCAGAAAGCATCTCTAGATATTTGCCGCGTAATTGCTTGGTATAGAAGGAAACCTAAAACGCCTCCCGTCGTCACCAGCAATAAAATGCGAATCACATTCATAGGCCGTAGCTTACAGCACCCTCGGTAAATCCGAACCGCGCACCGCACCGGTCATTCATAATGTGTGCTGCCTCTTCAGTCTTTGTTCCGCTGTGTCAAATTTAATTTTTGTTGGGCCAAGGTCCAATTTTTTTACACGGTAGCGAAGCCTTTAATCTCGCCACGTGTGTCTATGCACGACTCTAACCATGACCAACAATATCGGAGGAGTGCTATGCTAAAAATCGCGACAACTTTCTGTGCAGTTCTTATCGCAGCGTCTGCTCTTTCAACGTCTGCTGAAGCCCGCTGGGGTGGCGGCGGCGGCGGGGCCCGCATGGGCGGGTTTGGCGGGGCCCACATGGGCGGGTTTAGTGGTGCCCGCATGGGCGGGTTTAGTGGTGCCCGCATGGGCGGATGGAGTGGTGCCCGCATGGCCGGGTGGAGCGGTGCTCGCATGGGCGGGTGGCGCAGTGCTCGCGCTATGACGGTTGCTGGTCCCGGCAGGTTCGCAGGTCCAGGCAGGGTTGCTTGGGCGGGCAGAGGCGCTTGGGTAGGCAGAGGTGCCTGGGCCGGTAGAGGTGTCTGGGCCGGCAACAGGTGGGTCGGTTGGCGTGGCAACAGGTGGGCCGGCTGGCGTGGCAGCACGTGGCCATGGTGGGGCGTAGGCGCTGGCGTCGCGCTAGCCGCCGCCACATGGCCATCCTATGGCGGTTACGACTACGGTTACGATTCCTGTGTCCAGTGGGTACCCGACTATGGCTGGGTGAATGTCTGCAACTCTCAGTATGGCGGTTACGGCTACTGGTGAAGTCTTAGTTAAGGTTCGTAAGACGGCAAAAGCAGCTCGGCGGCGAAAGTCGTCGGGCTGCTCGTCGTTTGTAGAGTCAAGAGCTTGCCGGTGAGGTCGCTGAATATGATGGCCCCGTCGCGGGGCATTGCTGCTGTCGACCGCCCTAGCGCTTGCACGGCCAAGCCTCTTTGAGTGCTTCGATTGCAAGAGCCGTAAAATCATCGCGCAATCGGGCAGGGCGCTTATCAACATAAGCGACGACAACGCGCACCCCCTGACCAATCGTTGCTCCAACCGGGGGGCAGATGCCAAAGCGGGGACCAAACTGCATCAATACGGTTACCTCGCCGGAGCATGTCCCTTGGTCAAAGCTTTCGTCAACTGTTTGCGCGATGTACGCATGACACCCTCTCATCACTTCACTGGCGCCGGAGGGCTTTAGTTGCGCGTGACCTGTTGTCACCAGCATTGCGATGCATGCTGCAGCAAGCATGAGGCGTGATGGCTTCATTGGAAATCCCCCGGCTTTTCCACCTAGGATTTTGCCACCGGAATTGCCACCGGATGAGTCAATACTAGCCGGTATTGGACGATACGCCGCGCGTGGTCGAGAGCGAAAAACGCCAGCAAAACAATACTGATTGGCACAATCCGGTATCAGCAAGCATGGCTGTAACAGAATTGCCACGCCGGTCCGGTTTCTAATTGCCTGAAGCATTTCGGTATTTTTTTGCCTCCGTCCGCCATTGTTTCTGGCCTATCTCACGCCTGCGATGGTGGTTGGGTCGTTTGTCGCAGGTCGAAGCGGATGCGTAGAACACTGGCCGTGATTGCGATGGCCTTGGCACTCGCTGGATGCACGAATGGCCGGCAAGACCGTGTACTGGGGGGTGCCGTGATCGGTGGCGGCACCGGTGCGCTGATTGGCGGGCTGGCCGGCCGTACGGCAGGTGCCGCGGTTGCGGGCGGCCTGATTGGCGCCGCGGCAGGGGCAATAATCGCTGACGCCACGAGACCCGGATGGTGCTATTATTGGCGGAATCACCGCCGCCACTATGTACGTTGCTGATTCGGTTCGGACTGAAAAACCGCTTCCGTACACGATTGCGTGCCAGCAAAAGCTCTCAGAAGAGTGCCAGTGCGACATAACGAATGTGACTGAGTGCTATCCGCCTATCCGACTCTTGCCTAGGAGGAGAAACATGAAGGTCGCCGCACTTGCTGCTTTCGGTGTGCTGCTCATTGCATTTTCCGCCGGGGCTGCCCAACGCCAACTCATTTCGCCGGCAACCACTTGCGACAATGATGGTCATTGCAAGACGGCCAGTGCAGACGCGGCGTCGGCGATTCATCGGATTCGTCCGAAACCGCAAAAGTCAATAACAAACGTCGTGCAGCCGCTGCCGCAACCGCGCCCGCCACAAATGGACTCGCAATTGCAGCAAGATCAGCCGTCAGAACAGCAATCGCAGGAAACGCAGCAGGCTCAGCCGCAGGCGGAACAAGCTCAGGATCCGCAGCAAGCGAAGAAGGAGCCGCAGCCAGAGCAGCCGCAACAGATACAGCAGGCGCAGCGACCGCAGCTGCAGTCACAGCAGGTGCATGCGCTTGATGCCAATGGGAACAAAGGCATCGTCATTTCTCACAAGACCGGCGCGCGCGCACGCGTCGGCGTCGCCTATGCTGCGCGCTTTCAGGCTTACATCGACGATTTGGAAAACAATCATGGCGCGCGCGTGCTGTTCATGAACGGCATTCGGCCGGGACGCTGCTCGCCCGCGAGCGAACATCCGTGCGGTAAGGCTTTGGACGTGTGCCAACGGCGGCGCGGCGTGGTCGACCCGCGCTGCAATCTGCCGGGGCGGGTCGCTCTCGGCCATATCGCTTCGGTGCACGGCCTCTTTGAGGGCGGTCGCTGGTGCAATTCGGATTACGGCCACGCGCAGGTCGGGGTTAGCGCGGCCGCATGCGGGGATCGTTTCCGCCTTGTTCAGCGGCAGAACAGCGTTCCTCCGCTGCAGGGGCCGACCTTATCGGCAGCAGGCCCATAGCGCCGACGACCCCCGGGGTCGCTACCTTCGTATAGGTACCCAGAGTCCTTTCGTCGGTGTGCACCACCCCATGTACAATTGGGGCATCGGCGCCCGTGCACCCATACTCCGCACCCTCAGGCGAGGAGGTGCCGATGCGTATGCCAGTCTTGAGTTATTTTGCGGTCGTCGGATCGGTGCTGCTCGGATTGCTGTATTGGACGGGCGACAAGGGAGCCTCAGAGGGCTCAGCGTTCAAGACATCGCAGACCGTCGGTATCCCGAAATCGTTCAGCCCGCAAGCGCAGCAACAGCAGCCTTTGCCGGAAGTAACGACGGTCAATTTTGCCTCCGAATATGACCAGCCGGAGCCAAAGGCCGCGAAGCCTGTCGAAGCAAAGCCGGCGAAGAGCGCGGCGACCAAACGCAAGGACAAGACGACGGTGGGGTATCGCCCGACGTGGAATCGGTTTGTTGAATATCCGCACGACAATCTCAGCATCCATTAGAGCCGACATCCAGGATCGACAAGCGACATTTGCGGGAACCGCACCAGTTCCGGCCCGGAACGATGCTCTGCGACAGGCGTTTTGCCTCCATACGCTTTGATGGAGGTGATCATGCGCAAATATTTCGCGCTTTCGGTTGGCTGCTTGCTGGCGACATCGCTCGTTTCCGTTGCATCGGCGGCGGATTGGCGCCAACCCTACATTTATCGTGAGACCAGCGGCAGCTGGACCAACGTGGAATATAACGATGGCACCTGCCACTACTACTATTCGTTCAACTCGTACGACCAGAACATGAAGATCAACCGGTATGGCGACTGCTCGCACGTCGCAATCGGTCCGGACGGCATTGCCAGGCCGGTGGTGTTCATGGCGCCGGCGCCGGCGCCGGTTGCGGAGCAGCGGGTGAGGGTGCGCTAAGCTAGAGAAAACGTCTGGGCGAACAAGACCGGCGTCTGCGCCGTTTCTAATCGCCGCCCAGACTTGCCCCGGCGCGGAGGAATTTCTGCGGATCGACCGGTTGACCGTTCACGCGCGTCTCATAGTGCAGATGCGGTCCGGTCGAAAAGCCGGTCGATCCGATGTTGCCGATAATCTCGCCGATCCGCACGACTTGTCCGACCTTCACGCTGATTGAGGAAAGATGACCAAAGCGGGTCGCAAGTCCATTGCCATGACTGATCTCGACCATGTTGCCGTAACCACCTTGCCGGCCGGCTATCGTCACCTTGCCCGTTGCCGTCGCGCGCACCGGCTCGCCGGTATCGCCGCGCAGGTCGATGCCGGTGTGGATGGCCATACGTCTGAAGATCGGGTGTTTGCGCATTCCGAAGGGCGACGTCATTTCGGTCTCGCCGATGACAGGACTGCCCAACGGAACTGTCAGAATCGTTTGCTCGACGCGATCGATCTGCGCGCTGCTCGCATTGATGCGATTGAGCCGGGTTTCAAAACCGTTCGTATCCGTTTGTCCCGGCTTGACCGGGACGAACGGCCCGCCAGTTGCGCCGGGGCCCGCCGTGCGGCTTCCTTTAACTCCGAGGTCGGCGAGTATGGTCTGAATCCGGCGCGTGCGCAGGTTGATGCGTTCCTCGAGATCGGACAGCGTCGCGGTCTGTTTTTGCTCGGCCTTGTCGAGCGACCGCGAGATGCGTGCCTGCC
Organism: Pseudolabrys sp.; assembly: GCA_051986235.1. GTDB lineage: Bacteria > Pseudomonadota > Alphaproteobacteria > Rhizobiales > Xanthobacteraceae > Pseudolabrys. The sequence goes on along the minus strand of JBPYDR010000022.1, from coordinate 134,126 downwards.
ATTGCAGCAGCGCGTTCACGCGCTGTTCGACCTGCTGCTGATCGAGCATCTTTTGACTCATGATGCGGTCGAGCCGTGAGCGCAATTCGGCGATACGGTCCTCGTAGGTGAGCTGCAATTCCGTCTGTTCGTCCATCAGGCGCGTGACCATGTCGCGCTGAAACGCGAAATAGTAGACGACCGTTGCGACCAGCCATGCGCCCGCGCCAATCAGTCCATATTTGAAGAATGGCCTGCGTGCGGGCGCAGGGGTGGCGCGTTTCGACGACCGCTTGCGTTCACGGGATTTCCGCGGCTGGAAGGACGATCGCTTACGCTCGGTTACCGGAGCAGATGGAGCCGACATCAACTCTCCGTGCTGGCCGTGCTTCGTTCTCCGCCGCGCTGGTGGCGATGACGTGGGTTGGGGGTTGAGCCGCATCGGTCTGCCGGACAATATCGGCTCATTCGTCTGCGTGTGCCGTCACTTAGGTGGAGCCCATGTCATCGCCGACACCCGTATGACTGAGTCGCTTTCAAATGCCGGGGTAATATTACACGCTCGGGCGAAGTATTTTGCATTTTGTTCGTGCAACGAATCATTGACACGCAAGTATTGGCACGAATCACCAAAATCTTGTCGCTAAACAACAAGACAAGTTCGGTCTGATTCCACTAATCGAACGCAAAAATTTCGTCAGCAAGTACTCCAGGATATCGGGCGCCTGGTTCTTCGTACTGCGCTCGATAGTTTGCGGGGTCGTCGTTCCTGACGACCCCGTACTTTCTTAGACCAACCATGAGTAACGACCGGGAACTCGTTCTGGTATCCGCCCGCAAAAGCTTGGGTCGAATCACTGGGACAAAGACGACTACGACATGCGACGCGGGAATATCGAAGGGGCGGTCGTCGCGCGCATTTTCCGCTCGACCGTGGCGCCGGCAACGACTCCCTGGTTCTGGATGATCATCAAGCTAAAGCCCCTGTCGACCGAACGTGGTTATGCCATCACGCGTGAAGCCGCGATGTCTGCATTGATGCAAGCGGTCGGTGCACAGCACAATAAAGCCGCTATCGCAAGCTTGCCAATAGTCGGGTGACTGAACCGGCGTCCTCCGGGCAGAGGAGGTCGTTTTCACGTGCGCTGTTTGCAGATTCTACATCCGCCCGTCATTTGGCCCAGTCGATAGGGGACGAACATGCTTTCTCAAATTGCTACTTCCATATTCCGCAACCATACAGGGTCGAGCTGCGCGCCGACCAATGGCTGTCGGTGCATACCATCGGCGGCGTGATCACGCCCGGCGAGGTCGTCATGGAGATCGTGCCGGAATCGGATGAGTTGCAGATCGAAGCGCGGCTCCCACCGCAGGAGGTCGATCACGTCCGCAACGGATAACGCGCCTATATCCGGTTTTCGGCGTTCAATCGGCGCACCACGCCGTAGCTCAAAGAGGTTGTGTCCTACGTCTCGGCCGATCTCAATCACGACCGCCAGAAAAACCGGAATGCCGTAACGCTTCCGCCGAGCGAGCGCCGGTGGCTCGGCGGCCTTGAGCTTGTTTCCGGCATGCCGGTCGAGATTTTCCTGCAGACCGGCAGCCAAATGATGATGAGCTATCTGCTCAAGCCCATCACCGACCAGCTGCTGCGCACGTTTAATTAGTCGAATGGGCCGACTCTGACGAGCGCGCGGACTCGTGCGTTTCCGTGGTTTTTGACTGAACGCGCTTCGGCGGAGGCAGGATCGTGTTTTCGTCGAAGACTGTTTTAATTAAGGAATTTTCCGAGAGATATTTATGGTACTGGGTGACGACGGCTTTTGCCTCCTTCAGTGTCGCTAGCCTCCATTGAATCTCCAGATTTTCGTTGCCGGCGATGCTTTCGACGATGCGACGTTCCTCGACGAGCAGCTTGAACTCGCTGGGCTGTTCGGCGTCGCCATTGCCATTCAGATTTGTCGCGAAGTCGATGCGCCCGGTCGGGACCCAGTCCCGTTTCACGACGCCTTGGTAAGGTGTTTTCTTCCAGCTCTTCCAGCTCTTCCAGCTATCCGGGCTCGTTATGTGTGCAAGGGCGTTAGCCATTTCATTCTCCTTTCTCCGCGACACGCGCGGAACGGATTCGAATGTGCCTGGAGTTTCCCATCGCTCTTAACCGCCAAGCAGGCATACGGTTTCCTCGGTCTTGCCACTTTCAGTCACCGTGGAACTTTATTTTCGGCGTGGTGGCTAATCGGCAATACTGGGATACCCAAAGGGACCGCTCGCGCTATCATAACCTGCGCGCTGCCGAACCTGCGGTAGGATGGTCATGGTCCAGACTCAAGCACATACAGAGTTAAATCCGCTACGCTCCGGGCCCGATTGGCCATTCACGGTCAAGGCACTGCATCCGGTGCTTGGTTGCGAGATCACCAACATCAGGTTGGCGGAAGCGGTTTCACCCGCGCTGTTTGCCAAGGTCTACGAGGCGTTCCTTGCCTACGAGCTGATCCTGTTCCGCGATGTCGATCTGCCGCCGGCGACCCAGGTCGCCTTCGCGCGCAATTTCGGCGAGGTGCAGGTGCACGTGCTCAGCCAGTACCACGGCTACAAGGACCATCCCGAAATCTACATGCTGTCCAATCTCGACAAGGACGGAAAGCCGAGCGGCAAGCACCCCGACCGGGGCACGCTCTATTGGCACACCGATGGCTCCTGGAAGGAACGCACTGGACAGGCAACAATGATGTATTCGGAGATCGTTCCGGCAAGTGGCGGGGAAACCGAATTCGCCGACATGTATTCCGCCTACGAACTTTTGCCTGCGTCGGTGAAGGCAAAAATCGAGGGACGCCGCGCCATCCACAATTTCGACTTTTCCCGCACACGCCGCCATGGCGAGGATCCGTTGACGGCGGAGCAAAAGGCCAAGGTTCCGCCCGTTGCGCATCCGATCGTGCGTACGCACCCGCAGACCGGGCGCAAGGCGATCTTTCTCGGCGATCACGCCGAGGCGATCGAAGGTATGGACTATGCGGAAGGCCGGGCGTTGATCGAAGCGCTCAACGAGATGATCACGCAGCCGGAGCGCGTCTATACCCATCGCTGGGCACCGCACCAATGTCTCGTTTGGGACAATCGCTGCACGTTGCATCGCGCCACCGGATTCGATGAAGCGAACCAGGTACGCGTGATGCGCCGCTGCACGATCATCGGTGACAAGCCGTTTTGATTCGCCGCCCTCGGGCAGCCGTTACGCGTGTACGGAATATCCGCCGTCGACCGGAATGGCAGCACCTGTAACGAAATTCGAGGCGGGTGAAGCGAGAAAAACGGCGATGCCGGCAAAATCGTCAGCCGCGCCCCAGCGTTGCGCCGGAGTGCGCGCGAGGACTCTTTCGTTAAGACCCTGGACCTGCTCGCGCGCTTGTCGGGTGAGATCGGTGTCGATCCAGCCGGGCAGGATTGCGTTGACCTGGATGTTGTCCTTCGCCCATGCCACCGCCATCGAGCGCGCCAGTTGCACGATGGCGCCTTTGCTTGCTGCATACGGCGCTGCGTAGGACGATGCGAAGATCGTCATCATCGATCCGATGTTGATGATCTTGCCGGCGCCCGTCCGTACCATGTGAGGGTAGGCGGCCTGCGAGCAGAGAAAAGCGCTCGTCAGGTTCGTGTCCATCACCAGACGCCAATCCTGCGCCGTCAGATCTTGCGGCTGCTTGCGCACGGTCGTGCCTGCGTTGTTGACAAGGATGTCGAGACGTCCGAACCGATCAGCGGTGCGTTGAACAGCCTGGCGGCAGGATCGCTCGTTGAGGACATCCAGTTCGGTAAATTCGGCCTCTGTGCCGAGCGCGCGCAACTCCGACAGGGCGGCTTGCGCTTTGGTCTTGTTGCGGCCTGCGATCACGACAGTAGCGCCGGCCGAAGCCAGCCCCTTGGCCATGCCAAGGCCGATGCCGCCGTTACCACCAGTTACGAATGCGACCCGGTTTTGTAGGTCGAACATTGTCATCACGATCTCCCGATCGATGCGTCAAGGCTGGCTTTTCTCTGAAGCGAGCTCGTCTTGATTCAAAGCAATTCTGACCTCGCGGGCGAACGAGATCATCGAAGCCGTGAACAGACAGAGCGACAGCGTGAACAGCACGGCAGCGGCCGGCTCATGTCGCGCACCGACATAGGCTGAGGCAAAGGCAACGATCATGAGGACGCAGGTCATGATTCCGCTTCCGACCGCCCAATAGATCGCCCGGATGACCAGGACCGCGCGCAACCGCAGTTGCGGGAGTTGGACTTTCAGCGCTCGCATTTTCGGATCGTCGTCCGAGATGTCGCTGATAGCTCGCGATCGGTCAAGAATGCGGCTCATGTGCGAGACGAGCACCGAGCTTGCGAAATGACGAGCGAAAGCTGATCTGCGGTGATTATATCCTTCAGCATTACGACCCTCCGTGGTCTATGGCCTCGTGAGCCCGCCTGGCAAGCTACTGCTACTTCAGCGTGTTTATTTCGCCAGTTTCCAGCGGCCGTTATTGGCCCTAGGGCCAATATCGCCGTGTTGAAACGAAGTTCAGAGTTTCCGATGAAAACCAAAAAACGTACATGCCGGAGGGGGCGGCCATGTTCGCACGCAGGAAGTTTGATCGAGACGCCCTCAGAGCGGTCCCGTCAGCGTGTGATTTGCAAGCCTTTATCGCCATACAAAGTGCCCGTCTTTCAGTCGGCGCTTAACCAATAAGTCCTTAACAGGAGGTCGTCGTGAGCTCATGCTTTCAGATCACCAAGTCTGCCCTCATCCTCGCTATCGCTTCGGCTCCGTAGCCTTGGCCTCCGCCCAGACAACGCGCTCGGCATATCGCGATGCTTACTACGTGGGCGCGGCCGCAACCGCGGGTGCAGCAGCCGCAGCGTATTACGCGCCTTACTACCGCCCGCCCGCCTGCGGTTACTATCCGTATCCGCCCTGCTACTAAGGAAAAAACATGCGTAAATTCTTGATCGTCGCGACAACGCTCGCTTCGGCACTCCTGGTTTCGGCAACCGGACGTGCGCAATCTCCTCCCGGACCATGGACTCAGGTCGGTGGACTGAGTTGCCAGCTCGCTCCGGCAATCGGCCTGATCGTCCTATCCCAGCAGAAAATGACCTGCGTATTCACGCCCAACCAGCCCAATTGGCCGGTTCAACGATACGCGGGTTCGATGACGAATCTGGGCATTGACCTCGGCGCGACCGCCGGCGGCGTGCTGGGTTGGGCCGTGTTCTCGTCAACCGTCGGAGCAGCGTTCGGTGGGCTCGCCGGGAGCTATGTTGGCGCGAGCGGGGAAGCAACACTCGGCGTCGGCGCCGGTGCCAACGTGCTGATTGGCGGTTCGGCAAGGAGCGTGACGCTGCAACCGCTTTCACTGCAAGGATCGGTCGGCCTCAACGTTCAGCTCGGTGTTTCAGGGCTCGAGCTCGTCGCGTTGCCATGAAGGGTCTGAAAAAGGCTCTTGTACTTGTAGGGAGGAATCGATGAAAAAGATGCGTGCTCGCGCTTTCATTGTCCATGGCTCTTTGCACAGCGTCGGCTTCTTCGGTTAGGCCCCGGCACGCCAGGCTCACCGAGCGCGACGACCACAATTGATGGAAAACAGCTTTTGGGAGAGCATCATGCCGTATTTGTCTCACGCAAAGCTGCATGTCGGACGATTTTTTGAGTCCATTGTCATGACGGCCGTTTTCGGTCTCGTTTGGCTGGTGTCGCCGGCGGCCCAGGCCGCCAATCCAGCGGAGGAAATGTTCAAAGGGGGGAGGCCTTTTATTGATGGCGGCATAGATCCGCACGGGGATTCCTGGCGCTCGATGGCGCACAGCCTGGAGCAATTTCTCCATCCTGAATTCATGCTTCGGCTATTTCTCAGTTTGAGCCTGGCCATAGTCTGCTCATGGATCGTGGCATGGCATCCTCGCTCCACGCGGCTCGCATCTCTTTCCGACCTGGAGGAGCGCAAGACACTGATCCTGCTGGGGATGGTCGGTGCGGTCGTCGCGGAATTGAGCGGGACCAGCCAGACGCTTGCCTTTGTGATCTTCGGCATCGGTGCGTTGCTGCGTTTCCGCACCGTGCTCGACAATCCGAAGCTCACGGTAAAGGCGATTATAGTCGTGGTCGTTGGACTCGCATGTGGGATGGGGTCGTGGGTGATGGCGGTGTTTGTTACCGTGTTCAGCTGGGTTTTGATCTTCGTGCTTGAATCCCGCCTGGCGTGCCGCATTCGCATTCGTCTTGCCGATGACGACGCAGACCTGGAGCAAGCGTTCAGTACCGTCCAGTCGATGCTGGTGTCGCGCGGCTGCAGGCTGCAGAATTCCGCGCTATACAAAGGGAAGCAGCAACTCGAATTCTTCCTCCATATCCCTGCGGAACTCGATATGCGCAAGCTGGAGCTGGATCTGCGAGCGATGCTGCCGCATGCCAACAATGCTCGCATTACAATGGATATCGTGTGAAGTGCTTTCACAAACGGTGAGCTGACCGTGCGTCGTCTGCTGTTATTCCGACATGCGAAAGCGGTGCAATCCGGGCGCGGCGGAAGCGAAGACCGTCTGCGTGGACTGATCGACCGTGGACGGAAGGATTCCGCGACGATCGGGGCTTATTTGGCAGCCGAGGGCCTTGTTCCCGAGCTTGGGCTGGTATCGGCGGCCGTTCGCACGCAGGAAACCTGGAAATTCAGCGCACGTGAATTCGGCGTGCCCGTCGATGCGCAGACAGCGGAACAATTGTACGACGCAACGCCCGACGTCATTCTGGCCCTTATCAAGGAGACGCCGGCCAAGGTGCAAAGTCTTCTTGTCATCGCCCATAATCCCGGCCTGCACGAGTTGGCTTTGATGCTTGTGGCATCGGGCAATGTCAAAGCACGAGAGCAACTGGAGGAAAATCTGCCGACTGCCGGTCTGGTCATTATTGATTTGCCCTTTGACGAGTGGCGCACTCTCCGTCGCGAATCCGGCCGACTGGAGCGTTTCGTAACTCCAAAGCTTCTGAGGACTGGGAAGGGGCGGTGACCGAAGCGTCCGTCGCGGATGCCGGTACGGCGCAAGCGATCTCGCATAGGGGGTTTACGATGACCGTCGGACAGGAAAATTTTTTGGAAACGCTTCGCGAACGATATAGAGACCCGCTACTCACGGTGCTGACCGCTCTGCTGTTGTTTGTGATGTTCGTTGTTGCACCGTTACAGGCCATCGGAATTGCCACTTTCCAGGCTCTCGGTATTTTTGCGGCAATGGCCATGATGATTGGTGTTCTGATTCTGTCTGGCAGCTCAATTGCGGTTTTTGCACTGTTGGTTGCGATTTCAATGAATGTCTTCGTCATCATCCTTCGTTTACGTGGGACGCCGTCGGCCTACGACCTTCACATGATCGCCGCTGCCTGGCTGGTCCTATCAATTACTCTTGGTGCGGTCGTTGGCCGCGCAGTCTTTGCGCCGGGTGCAGTGAACTATCACCGTATCGTGGGGGCTGTGTTGTTGTATCTCTTGATTGCCCTGGCCTTCGTGGCGCTATTCGTTTTTGTCGGTCTTCTGATCCCGAACTCCTTCTCGGGGCTTGTGCTTGAAGACAACGCCAAGCTTGCGAGCAGCGCCATCTATTTCAGCTTTGTGACACTGACCACGGTTGGCTATGGCGATATTGTGCCAATCGATCCGATCGCTCGAAGCTTGTGCAATCTCGAAGCGATTTGTGGGCAACTTTATCCGGCAACCTTACTCGCGCGCATCGTGACGCTCGAGGTGGCGAGCCGCGGCTGAGACTGAGTGCCCCAACGAAAAACCCGGAGATACGGTCCCCCGGGTTTTCTTTTGCACGCGTCCACGGTTTGCGCGGACTAGCGCACGATATTGGAGTTCCGACCTTCGGACGCGAAATTCAGTGTAATTGGCGCCGCGTTGGCTTCCGGGGGCACTTTGTAGGGTGGCGGCAGGCCGATCGTTTGTGTCACCGGGAGCGGCTTGGGCTCGATCCGATTGCTGACCAAGGTCAGCACGCCGAAGAGGGCGGTCCCGACGATGAGGAAATACGACAGTAGTGGCATCCGCATGGTTTGACTCTCCGGCACAACATCAGCTTTTCGGGAGGGAATATGGGTCGAAAGGCATTTCCAAATCTGTGCTGTAGATCACATCCGCGACGAAAATGCGCGGGCCTGAATTCCGTTGCATTTGGAGCGTTTTTGGGGCGGCAAGGCACAACGACAAGAGCCCCAGATAGACAATGCCCTACAGTGTCTTCCGCAATACCGTGATCGAGATGATAAAGATCATCGTGGCGAGCACCATCCAATTCTGCACGGTCATGCCCCACAAGGTGAATTCGCCTGTCAACAAATCCGAAAATTGACTCATGGTGTGCGTTTTACGTGGTCTCGACATTCCTTCGGCGCAAATTCTTCAGGGCCGCACGTAAATATCGGCTAAACCGCTTTGGCGCGCTTCTACTTTGCGACTATGTGAGCATGAGGCGGACATCGCATCAGACTGTGCGGTTATTGACGCAATTCGATTTTACATAGTCTTTATTCGACGTCTCCGATCCAAGAAGCAAAAAGCTTAACGCACTTGTCAGTCGGAGCGGCGCCATGAACAAACAAGTCGCAAGCCGAACGATCCTCTCCGACAGGACGGGCAACCGAACTACTTCACCGCTGCCTGAACTGTGCGCGTGCGCACCCGAAGAAGCGCTGGCGCGCCTGCAGGCGAGCAGGAGCGGGCTTACGGACCAGGAGGTGGAGGCGCGGCGGGAGCAATATGGTGCGAATGAAGTCTCCCATGAAAGGCCGCCGACCTGGTACCAGCAGCTTTTCCATGCGTTCATCACGCCATTTAACGGTGTGCTGTTCGCGGTCAGCGTGGTTTCCCTCTTTTCGGACGTCATCTTTGCCGATCCTGACGATCGCTCTTTCAGAACCATAATTGTCCTCCTCACGATGATCCTGCTCAGCACCTTGTTGAGGTTCTGGCAGGAGTTTCGATCCAGCAAGGCAGCGGAAGACTTGAAGGCGATGGTGACGTCGACCGCCGCCGTGCTGCGCGCCGGAATGGACCGGCCGCAAGAACTGCCGATCCACGATCTCGTCCCGGGCGACATCGTCTATCTCTCCGCGGGCGACATGGTTCCTGCGGATGTCAGGTTGATCGCGACAAAGGATCTGTTCGTCAGCCAGGCGATGCTGACCGGAGAATCGATCCCGCTTGAGAAATATGCCGTGCCGCCGGGTAAACAGGCGCGGGTCGATCCTTCGCAGAACGTCTTGGATCGCGAGACTGCCTGTTTCATGGGGACCAACGTTGTCAGCGGTACAGCCGTTGCTGTTGTTGCTGCGACCGGGGATGCCACCTGTTTTGGCGCGATGGCAAAGGAAATCATTGGTGCGAGGCCGCTGACCAGCTTCGACAAAGGCATCAGCAAAGTCAGCTGGATGTTGATCCGCTTTTTGATGGTGATGACGCCGCTGGTGTTTCTGATCAACGGCATCGAAAAAGGCGACTGGCTGCAGTCATTGCTGTTTGCAGTGTCCGTAGCGGTCGGGTTGACCCCCGAAATGCTGCCAATGATCGTGACCACGAACCTCGCCAAGGGCGCGGTGACGATGGCGCGACGCAAGACAATCGTGAAACGGCTCAATGCCATCCAGAATTTCGGCGCCATGGATGTCCTCTGCACCGACAAGACCGGGACGCTGACCCAGAACAGGATCATCCTTGAAAGGCATCTCGATATTCACGGCCACGACGATTTACGTGTGCTCGAATACGCCTGGTTGAACAGCAACAATCAGACCGGCTTAAAAAATTCGCTCGACGTTGCCGTACTCGAATTTGCGCTGCAGCACGAACTGGTCGACAAGTTGAAGCACTATCGGAAAATCGACGAAATTCCTTTCGATTTCATGCGCCGGCGCATGTCCGTGATCGTGCGTGATGGCGACAATCGAAATCTCCTGGTGTGCAAAGGCGCGATTGAGGAGTTGTTGCCTCTCTGTGTCTCTGCACATGACCAAAGCGTCGGGGCTGACGATGGCGTCGCGCCGTTCACGCCGGATATGCGCAAAGAGGTTCGCCGCATCACGCGAAAGCTCAATCAGGACGGCCTGCGCGCACTGGCGGTCGCCTATAAATGGCTTCCCCCGGAAGACCGCACGTATACCGTTCAGGACGAAACTGACCTGGTGCTGTCCGGGTACATCGCGTTCCTCGATCCGCCAAAGGAAACCGCGCGCCAGGCGATCGCCGCACTGAGAGACCATGGCGTCTGTGTGAAAATCATCACCGGTGACAACGAGGTCGTTACAAAGAAGATCTGCAAGGAAGTCGGATTGCCCATCGAGCATGCCATGCTGGGCAAGGAGCTCGAGAAACTATCCGAGGCACAATTGTGCGAGGCGGTGGAGCGGACGACCATTTTCACGAAAATGTCGCCCGTCCAGAAGTCCCGCGTGATCCGTGCACTGCAGGGAAACAATCATACCGTGGGATACCTTGGCGACGGCATCAACGATGCTGCGGCGCTCAAGGATGCGGACGTCGGCATTTCGGTCGATACCGCCGTCGACATCGCCAAGGAGTCGGCCGATATCATCCTGCTCGAGAAAAGTCTCTTGGTGCTCGAAGAAGCGGTCGTGGAAGGCCGCAGGACCTTCGCCAACATCATCAAGTACATCAAGATGACGGCGAGCTCCAATTTCGGCAACGTGTTCAGCGTACTGATTGCCAGTATCTTTCTGCCATTCCTGCCAATGCTGCCGATCCAGCTGTTGGTTCAAAATCTGCTGTACGACGTTTCGCAGGTATCGATCCCATGGGACGATGTTGACGCCGACTACCTCAAGCAACCGCGCAAGTGGGACGCGAGCGGCATCGCGCGCTTCATGGTGTTCATCGGTCCGATCAGTTCCGTCTTCGACGTTGTGGCATTTTTGGTCATGTGGAACGTGTTCCACGCCAATACGGTTGCAAAGCAATCGCTCTTCCAGTCGGGGTGGTTTGTTGTCGGCTTGCTCACGCAGACGCTGATTGTTCACATGATCCGCACGCAGCACATTCCATTCATTCAGAGCCGGGCAGCCACACCGGTCATTATGCTGACCGCCAGCATCATGGCGCTCGGAATTTATCTGCCCTTCTCACCGGTCGGCGAGCATCTGGGAATGGTGCCGTTGCCACCCGCGTACTTCATTTGGTTAGCTGGAATTCTGTCGAGCTACTGCCTGCTCACGCAGATCGTCAAAACAATCTACATTCGGCGTTTCGGACAATGGCTATGAAAGCCCACCGGACATCGTGAGCTGAACTCGGCTTTCTGGAGCAACCAGCAAATTTGGTCGGCCGCGGACTAGCAGCAAGCGTCGCCGGAATGGCGCCGGCTTGCAGGGGCCGCGTTGGCCGAGCCAGCCGATGCGGCCCAACCATCGTCGTGAGTGACGAGCCAGGCTCCTGCGCGTTAACGACGCCGGACGCGCCGACTTTGTATTGCAGGTTGCGTTAGCTTCTCGCGGCAGGCACAGTGATGTCCTCTCTCGCTGCGCAGATCGCGGTCGCCCACGATTTTGCGATCGTAGAGGACTCCATGAGTGAAAATTTCGAAACGTTTTTGCGCTTCTGGGTCGCCGAAAATATTCGTCCTCTCGATGGCTCCGATCCAGGCGCCCTGGATAACATCGTCCGTTCACGCGCAAAGGAACTGGAAGCGGCCGCGACCAACGCCGGATTTTATGGTGAACTGGATGAGGCGGTGCATCCCTATGGCAGCGTCGAGGGTTTTGTACGCGACAAATTCAAGCAGGCCGGTAAACGCGGCTAGCCCGCAACTGCAGCCGCTTTCCGGATGATCGGCGGTGTACTTCAGTCGCGCCGGCAGCCGTTGTAAAATAAAACTGACGGTAAGTGGCAGCCTTTCGAACGATAATCACGGAGCTCTCATGGCCGAAATTCCACTGACGCTGACTGAAATCGAGGGGCGCATGGCGGGAATCAGGGAAAATATCCGTGAGCTCATTGAGCAGGCGGCCGCATATTCCGGCGCCGCCGACGACGAACTGGTTTCGCAAAGGATTGCCGAACAGGAAGCCCAGCTCAAAATCCTGACTCGACAGCGTGACGAATTGCTGCAAAGAAAAAATCGTGACGACAGTCTGTAATCCTGGTCGATGATCGTGCTCTAAGGCGACGCCGGAGATCGCCAATCACGGATTACGTCGCGAGAATGACACAGCATAGGCGCCGCTCCTGATGCCGATCATGGGATCATCGGATTCCTCGATCCCATCGGTCAGCTGGCTCGGCATGTACAGCAGTTTCTTTTCGGCGTCTGCGGTTTTGGACGCGACCTTATCAATCGTCAAAACCCCGAGGTCGACAACCTTACGGTTGCTCGGCCAGACTTTCGTCGGATCCTTCGTGGAATCGCCGGCGAGGGCAAGTTGCGCCCTGAGGCGGAACGTTATTGGCCCGCGCTTGAGACGCTCCTGTATTTCGTCGATCAGGAAATTGGGCGGCTTCTGTGCCGCATCCGCCGGAGACAGATGAACCGTTCGCTCGGGCATCGTCTGATAACGGACGGCTTGTTTCGCGCCGGCTTTGTTGACAAGCAAGAACGCATTGATGCCGTGGTATTCCTCAGTGGCGAAACTGTCCGGCGTACTGGCTGTCGCATTGGCGGCCGGCACGCTGGGATGGTTCGCTATGAACTGATCGAGTTTTGTTGGCTTGGGAGCGTCTGGTGGGCTAGCGGCGACAGCCAGAAGCAGATCGCGAAAGTCTTCGGCGGTAGCGACCGGAAAGAATTTCAGCGAGATCATGACCATGTCGGTGTCGGTGCCGTCCGGCAGATGAAACTTGACGGCCATGCCGTGCGGATTGGCGTCACCGGACCCATCCGGAATCATCGGAATTCCGGTTGCATCGGAAAAGCGAATGGTCGCCGGGATCACCGTGCCGTTGAACAATACGGCTCGGCTCAGGTCGGCCGCTTCGGGAGAGGCCTTGAAGCTGCCTTCGACGACGATGCCCTTGGCGTGATTGGAGCGAAATCCTGAATGAGCGCCAAAGACCTTGGCCAAAGCGTCAACGAGCTGTTCCTCGAGAGGCTTGTCCTGAGCGCCGGCAATTCCAGTCCATGTCAATCCAAGCACAGTGAGTACAGTCAGAAGCTTGTGTTTCCGCATGGACGGATTCTCCGTGGATCGCCGCGGGCGATAATGCAATGGGCAAAGTGGGCGAGATCTTGTTTGGTCTGTCGCTGCAATTCTCGAAAATGTCGATCTGGATAGCTAGTTGGACAGAAGTCCAATGCAATTATTTCCGACTGCTGATCGTTTATTCTGTGGTGCTGTCGTGAATTTCAGATGCGTGCCGGTCGATCGGCTCCTTGAAATAAATGCACCATTTTGGCCTGGATTCTTTTTTCAATGACGGAGAACATTGCGTCTTGCAGGCCTCGCTCCCGCATTCGATCAGTGACGAGCTGGTTGGGCCTTCATTCGCATCTGCTCTCGATACTCTTGCTGCTGTCGGTTTATGAGGAGCCGGCGTCGCCGGCGCCGACGTCGGTTGCGTCGGCGTCGCAAGCTTGAGCGGTTTTTCCCGGTCGAAGTTTGCGCTTTCCGCGCATGCAGCGAGAACGAGAGCCAGAGACAAAGCGAACAGCCATTTCATTTTTGTCCCCCGTCAGAGCCAATGCGCATTCTGCCGCATCATGCTCTCGACGAAGGCGGTAAAAGAAATGGACTTGAGATGAGAGTTGCTGAACTCTTAATTTCTGATCGAGATGGAACGAATCGTCCGCTTTTGGGTCACAAGCGGAACTGCGCATCGGCGGCGCGCGCAGGAATTCGGCTGCGTAGGGCCGTCTCACCAAGCGCCGCTGCAGAATTTCAAAGATTGGAAATCTGCAGCAGCTTGTGATCACCGATCCACGTTCTGGAAAGGTCGGCCTCAGCCTTGCGCGCGGCAGCGGCGTTGCCGCGTGCCTTATAGAGCTCGGCGAGTCCGTAATACGACCAGCCGTTGGCTGGCGCGCGGGTGAGCGCGCGCTGGAATTGTTGCTCGGCTTCGCCGTAACGGCCCGCTTGCAGCAGGGAGGCGGCAAGGGATTGCCGGATCGGATAGTACCAATAAGGTGGCTCTGTGTAGGGCAGGGCGTCCTGCATCGCGGCCGCGCGTTCAAACCGAACGATGGCCGTGCGGTAGTCGCCATTGGCTTGCGCGATGCGGGCGAGGATCAGAGTTTGCGCAATGCGAAGCACCTCGTGCGCCGGAACGTTTGACTCCTTGAGCAACTTGAAGTCAGCGGTGCGCTCGATGGTCCCGATCGCATCGGCTGCCGCTGTCGCGCCCGCGGAGTCGCGGCGTGCCGCAAGCGCCACGCCACGTGCATAGAGCCACATCGCCTTGATGTAGGGGATAGCGTCACCGGGATCGGGCAGCGCGAGTATGGTCTCGGGCGTGCTGAACTGGGCATGCGCGAAATAGGGTGCCGCCTTGACGGGCTGCACCATCGCAATGCCGCGCGCAGCTTCATCAGGAATGAGTTGACGCAGCTTCTCGGCCGCCGCGATCACGGTCTGGCCGTCGCCGGCCAGTTGCGCCGACGCCATCACGAAATGCACGTTGTGCGGATAATAGCCGAGCCGATAGACGCCCATCGGCGCTTTGGCATCGGCCAGATATTTTTCATCGACCTCGACGGCGGTCTTGTTGTCTTTTAGCGCGTCGAGATAGCGGCCGACGCGATAGTAGATGTGGCTCGGCATGTGCACGAGATGGCCGGCATTAGGGATCGCGCCGCGCAGACGGTCGGCGTAGGGCTCGGCGCGCTTGGGCCGATCTGACGCTTCGACGGCGTGGATATAGTAGTGAATTGCCCCGGGATGGTTCGGATTTCTCGCCAGCACGCGCTCAAGCGTCGGCACGATCGGCACGCTCTGCGGGTTCGGTTCGTGGCCGCCCGGCTTCCAGTAATTCCACGGGCTGAGATCCATCACCGCCTCGGCATAGAGCGTGGCGATTTCATCGTCGTCGGGAAATTGCTTCGCGACCTTGGCCATTTCGCTCGCGTAAGCTGCGTCGAACGGTGCGCGGGCGGCCTTCGGATCGCTGCCGTAACGCACCGCGAGCGCGCCGATCAAAGCCTGCTCGCTTGGGCTCGCCTTGCCCGCAAGTGTCTTCGCCTTCTGTGCGGCGGCGAACGCGGGTGCGACCGCGTCTTCCTGCATCGGAAGGTTGATATTGGGCCCGAGCACCAGGGCCTCGCCCCAGAAGCACATGGCGCACTGGGGATCGAGCTTCTGTGCCATGCGAAACGCACGCTGCGCCTCGCCGTGATTGAATGCGTAGGCAAGGCGCAGGCCCTGGTCGAAATAGGTCTGCGCGCGCTCATTCGCGGTCGAAACCTTGTAAGTGACGGAACCGAGACCGGTCCATAATGGCGGCTCTGTATCCGCGAAAGCCGGTGCCGCGTTGGCGGCGCTCATCTCGGCCCGTGGCACCTCAGTCTGGGCCAGGCGCAGCATCATGGTCGGCGCACCTTTAGTGACCGGTG
This sequence comes from Pseudolabrys sp., assembly GCA_051986235.1. Taxonomy (GTDB): domain Bacteria; phylum Pseudomonadota; class Alphaproteobacteria; order Rhizobiales; family Xanthobacteraceae; genus Pseudolabrys. Next base: position 118,568 of record JBPYDR010000022.1, on the reverse strand, counting down.
AGTGACAGATCGGAAAATCCGGGCCGACGGATGGTTTCGAAGGGTCCCCGGCCGTTTCACTCGCACCCGCAAGGGTGAGAGCGTTTCCGGCCAGCAGCGCCAGCATTGTTGCGCTGCCAAGTGCGGCAACGCCTGTGGAAACCAGGAGACCTTGCAATCGCCTGAATGTCGCCATGTCGTCCTCCAAAAAATCGAAACGGAGGAAATCCGTGCGATCCCAGCGGGGCGCAGCGGCGGGCAAAAAGGCCCGAGGGGTGGGCATTCTGGCGCTTTGGATGCCTTTTGCAAGACAAAGGGAACAGCCCGCCGGCCCACGGCCGGCCCAAAACCGTGCGGGGTTGCGGGACGCGGCTCACTATTTTCCGGCGTTTTGCTCGGCGGAAACCGCGGCGGCAGACCATTGAGATCTTCGCCTGTCGCGCGCTCAGGCTTGATCCTTCGCTTCGGACGCGTCGGTTACGGTTATTTCGCTTTTGGGTTGTTCGAACCCTGGTCGACACTGCACCGCATGGTCGTCTCCCTGCTGTGTTATGTGAGCTCCGCCGCAAATGTTCGGGCCCGTGAATCACGCGGGCCGATGCCATAGCCCGTTACCACCGCCGCCTGTGTCGTTCACCATTGCCCAGCGTTTGCCTTGTAGTGCGGCGAAAAACGCGCAAGGATTTCTTGGGCAGTAGGGGCGCTTCACCGTGTCGATTGTTGCGACGCTTTCAGAACAGAAAGCCGCAGGAGGGCTTTCTTTCGTTGGCCGCTCATCGGACATCAACGGCACGGTTATCGACGACACGGTCGTTCAAAAAAACTGCTCGCTGCACATCCGCGGAAATCTCCTCGCCAATCTGACGATCGAGTCAGGTGCGAAGGTCGTCGTTGAAGGATCTGTCGAAGGAAAAATCGTCAACAAAGGCGGCAGGCTGCTCGTTAACAACAAGGCGCATGCGTCATGCATTACGACCAGCGGGCCTGCAGAAGCTGAGGCGCGCGGCGTTCTAAAGATTGATCTGACGGCGATTGTGTCAAATTGGGAAAGGCTCGCGAAATTTTCCACGGTTGAATGTGCCGCTGGACTCGAAGGCAATGCCTACGGCTGCGGCATTGAACCGATTGCGGGAGCTCTCTCCAGAAACAGCTGCAAGACCTTTTTTGTTTCCGACATCCCGGAAGCCAGACGCGTTCGCGCGGTCGCACAGAACGCGACGATCTACGTGCTTGGTGGGCTGTACTCCGGGCCGCGGGAAGCCTTTGCAGACGTCAATGCCCGGCCCGTTATTTACAGCCCTATCGAAATGGCCGAATGGGATCTATTTGCCAGCTCGCATGGATGGTCGGGCGGTTGCGCGCTGCAGGTCGACGCCGGCAAAAGCAGACGCGGCCTTTCGGTGGAAGAAGCGGTTGCGTTCGCACCCAGCGTCCGCAACCACGGCGTCACACTCCTGATAAGCCGTCTCGATAATTTCGACAAAACTGTCAACCATCAGATCGCGCTGTTTAAAGAACTGCGCCGTCTCTACAAGGGAGTGTCGGCCTCGATGGCCAACGCGTCCGCCATCTTCGTGGAGCCGAAGGCTCATTGCGATCTCATTCGAGCGGACGCCGCGCTCTACGGTGTCAATCCCACAGCGGGCGACCACAATCCGATGCTTCCGGTGATCGAGCTCCATGCTCGCATCGTCCAGATTGTCAGGCTGGCACCCGGCGAAACCATCCCCGATGCGAACGGCTGGACGGCGAAGCGGCCAATGCGACTGGCCTTGGTGTCGGCCGGATACGCGGATGGCTATCCGCGGTGCGAAAGGGGTTACGACAAAAAGTTGTACGCAATCGTTGGAGGCCAGCCGTGCCCGGTCGTCGGGCAGCCGTCCATGGATCTTCTAGCGATCGATGTAACTGAGGTTTCAGACCCGGCGGTCGTGCGCCATGGAAACATGGTCACGCTCATCGGCCCGGAAACCGGCATCGACGAACTCGCGGTGGCAAGCAAATCGACGGGTTGCGAAGTGCTCAGTCGTCTTGGGCACCGTTTCCACCGCATCTACCACGTCACCTAAGCAGTTGAACTTCCATCAGTGTACAGGAGTAGGAGAGCAATATGTTCGGAAAGACCAAAGACAATGCGGCAGACATCAATCATGACTTCTCGCCGGCGCCGGAGATGAATCGCTCCGCCGCTGGACATTCAGCGACGCAGGAAACGACGTCCTCTATCAGCTCCGGGCTTTCGATCGTCGGCAAGATCGTCGGCCAAGGAAAACTGGCGATCTTCGGTCACGTCGAGGGCGAAGTGCACGCCTCGACTGTCCAGATCGGCGATGGCGCGCAAGTCGAAGGCGACATCGTCGCGCAGGAGTTGACGATCGGTGGCCGCGTCAAAGGCACGATCCGCGCCAATCGCGTCAAGCTGAACAGCACCGCGGTCGTCGAGGGCGATATCTATCATCGCTCGCTGGCGATAGAGGAAAATGCGCAATTTGAGGGAATGTCGCGACGGCAGGAAAACGTCATCGACACGCCTTCGCTCGTTACGACAAAACGCGCACCGGCCCAGGTCATCAACATGAACGGGCAGGGCAACGGCGCGTCCGACGGGCTCAATTTGTCGTAGACACAGGCCACGCTGATCGATCGCAAGAAGCGGTTCAGCGTCACAACATTCCAATCCGTGACCAAGCGTTCACGGATTGGATGCGCTGTACCGCGCCGCGCCACAGATCAGAAGCGGAACCACTGATTGGAATATTGCCCGGCGAACGGCGATCGCCAATAGCGGGGACGATCGTAGCGGACTTCGTAGGTCGGCGAAGAACGTCGGCGCTGCTTGAGGCCGCCCTGTGGTTCACCGCTCAGTGTAACCACAAATTCAGTGCTGGCGCCGGTCTCGGGGCTCAAAGGTTCGTCTGAAATGATCAGCGCGGATCGTGGCGATACCTTCTCGGCAATGAAATCGAGCGACTCCTGAGGAATTGTGATCCGATCGAGTGCTGATTTAGCGCGGTCGAGATCGCTCACGGCAGACCCGCCATCCTTCTCATTCACCAAAGACACCATGCTCCATCGCACGCGGGTACCGCTGCGTTCAATTGCGGTAAAAACATACGTACCGATCGGGCGGTCTGCATCGCGAACGGTGACAGGGATGTCCAGGATGGGCTCGCGCGCCTGGCGGACGTAAAGACGTTGGTTCTTGCGGCTGATAAAGACGGATACCGGCTCGAGGTCGCGTTTCGCTTTGCGTGCTGCCTCGGTTGCCGCGACGCGTTCCCGGTCCGCAGCCGCGGCTGCTTCGCGGGCGGCGGTCACGGCATCGACTTTCGGCTGCAGTTCGGATTTAGCCGCTGCCAACAGGGGCTCAAGTTCGCCGACCCGGGTGGCCACCTTTTCCTTCGCGCTCTCGATGCGCTCCCTGGCTTCGGGCGAAGACGCCGACGCAATCGCACGCTCGGCCGCAGCCAATTCCGCCTCGGCCCTGAGCTTCAACGCTTCCGTTTTGCGCACCGTCGCGATTGCAAGTGTGGACTCGCGGTTGGCGGTTACGGCCGCGAGCCTGGCCTGATCGGCCTTGGCGGTCGCTTCCTCCACTTTCGTAGCAGCCGCGGCTGCCGCAGCGGCCGCATAATCCGTCTTTGGCTGGAATAGTGCCGGATGCTCAATCGCGACCGGCCCTACGCCGCCGGGCGCCACGATCACACGCATGCCGATCTTTGTGGTGCCGAACAGGCGCTCGGCAAAGCTGTAGGGTAGCCGGATGCAGCCGTGCGATGCGGGGTATCCCGGCAGGGGCCCACCATGTAGGGCAATGCCCGACCAGGTGAGGCGCTGCATGTGCGGCATGAACGCGTCGTCATAGAGGTTCGAATAGTGCTCGGCATTTTTTTGGAGGACGGTGAAGATGCCCGCCGGCGTCTCTCGGCCTTTTTGGCCGCTCGACACTGGCGCGCGCATGATCCAGCCTTTGTCATCGTAAATCGTGATCTGCTGGTCGCGCAGCGAGACGATCGCCATGATCGGCTCGCCACCCGGACGCGTCGCTACCGACTGGTCGTTCCCGGCTTTTGCGGCGTGGCCAAGATCGCTCGTCGATATCAGGGCGGCCAGGGCGGCAAAGGTCGTTGCAACGCGGAATCCCGCCTGTTTGTGCTTCCGGATAAAGGCAAAAGGTTTCATGGGACCGCCACTGTACTGAACTGTTTCAACTATGCCGCGTTCCATGGCCCGCCATCCAGACCGGGCCCGTCTTGCTTGCCGTCAGATCCTCAGCACGAACAATCGACCCGCCGACGAAAGGTTGTGACGGGAAAGATCAGTGTCGATCCGTTCGATCAGCGGGTCGACCGGAATATTTTCTCCAATTCTCCAGAATGTGCCCGCCCAAATCGAGTTGGACCCAAGGCCAATGTCCGCTTATGACACAAAGCGGACACCGTGACCGGTACCATAGTCATGGTAGCAGTGTTTTCAGCTAATCCTATCTTCACGGTTAGCAGCATCTCAAGTCCCCGACATGACGAGCCGCCTGCTTCTGAGATTTGCCGCCAGCGCTGCGATCACACTCGGGATTGCGGCATCGTCCTCGGTTTGTGACGCCCGCTGGCAGGCTAACGACCACAATCTGCGTCCATTCCGGCATGGCCTCCACTTCAGACATGACCTTCATGTTTTCAGGCATGACCTTCATATCTTTAGGAAAGGTGTGTTTCTCCCGTCGCTGCACAGCTCTTATCCTTGCAGCGTGCTCGGCCACCGTCCGTGCATCCCTTATGGCACCTATTGCAGCATCTTCAGCCGTCAGCCCTGCCTACCCGATATCGATTACCCCATCGGCCAGACCTTGCAGCTAACCATTGTCAGCCGGACGGAAGACGGTACGTCCGACGCGCCTGCCGAGGAAAAGTCTGTCGATCGCGCGCCGCGTAACCTGAATACCATTCGCGATGTGTTTTCCGCGTTGCGCGGATGCTGGATTCCGCCGGAGAAGGATGTGGCGCGGTCCGGTACGCAGATAACGCTGCGTTTCAGCTTCAACAGCCACGGCGGAATGATTTCCGAACCGAGGACGACCTATGTCTCGGCCGACACGCCGGCGGACGTACGTGAGGTTTACTGGAATGCAGCAACGGCCGCACTCAAGCGGTGTACACCGCTGCAATTCACGGACGGGCTTGGCGGCGCACTGGCCGGCCGTCCGTTCGCAGTCCGGTTCGTCGACAATCGCTCGTTTTGAGCAGGCGCTACTACAGCGATTGGAAATGAGAATTGGCCGCTCGGTCGCTGCCTGAGGGTCATCCCTCGCTCAGTGATCTCGACCTATAACGCTGGACGATCGAGGTCCCGCTCGGCGATAGTCATCGCAGTGGTAACCTCGAAGCGAAGTAAGGCATGGAAAACGTCACGGGGATGATCGGCGTCGACAAGATGGGCGCGGAGATACTTTTTCTCGATCCGAAAACCTACGAAGTTGAAAAGACGCTCAAGGGATTTCAGCGCACTGTCCACGAACTCCTTGTGGTGCCGGAGACGCGGACTGCCTACGTTCCGATCTTCGGCGACGGGATCCACGGCCGTAACCCGAATCCTGGCCATCTGCTGTGCGTCATCGATCTCAAAAATCGTACGCAAGCGGCCGATATCGACCTGCGCCCTTACATCGCGCCGCATACTTTGAAGCTGGGTCCGGACGGTTTGATCTACATCACCTGTGAAAACAGCGCGGTTGTTGCGGTCATCGACCGGTCGACAAATACAGTCGTGGACGCCATCGACTCCGGGTCGTCCAATGGCCATCGGCTGATCATCGCGTCGGACGGGCAGCGGCTTTACACCGAAAATGAGGAAGACAGCACCGTTTCCGTCATTGATCTCCCGAAACGAAAGCTTCTGGGGAAGATTTCCACGCCGCGCGCATTGGCAGGCATAACAATTTCGCCTGATGGACGGACAGTCATTGCGGTCGACGACATAGAGCCGACACTTTTCCTCATCGATACTGCCGCGGGGAAAGTCGATGCCACAATGCGGCTTGAAGGCGTGCCGGAGGCCGCGCAGATTGCGCGCTACAGTCCGGACAACAAAGTGCTCGCCGTGACAAGCCTGAAGAGCAACACGGTGAGCTTGATCGATCCGTCATTCCGGCAGCAGGCTGCCGTAAAAGTCGGCGATCAGCCGATGGACATGGCCTTCCGCGGAGACGAGCTGTTCGTCGCCTGCCAGGGAGACGGATCCGTGCACGTTGTCGACATCCCACAGCGCCGCAACAAACATCATTTCCAAGCCGGTAAGGGCTGCGAATCCGTCGGCTTTTTCTGATTGGTGAGGGTTGCTACCCTCAGGCAGGACTTCCAAGAGGCGTATGGCGTCAATGTCAGAGCTTACTTTAAGAGTCGCGTTCGTCATTTTTGTTGCGAAGCTTCTTGACCCATTCGCGGCCGTACCGGCGCTGGTCGTGGGGTATTTCTGCCGCGTTTGGTGGCAGGTGGTCATCGCCGCAGCGGCGGTCGGAATAATCGTCGAAATAATTCTCGTCGCACTGGAGCAGACCCCTGGAATTCACGAAGGGCGGCTCTTGATGGGCGTGCTGGCGGCAGGCGTTTGGTCCAACCTGGCCTTTGCCTTCAAAATGTGGCGCGCGAAGGCTGCGCGCAAAATTGAGGAGCCCTAGTTCGCAGCCTCTGGTGACCGTCGGTGCGCGGTACGAGATTGTGCAGCGCATCATGTCGCAATGCATCATGTCAAAGTGATTAGGCGGTGACAGGTGACGTGGACTAGCGTGATTTCGATGGTCCGCGTTGGGGTCTGCGTCTTGCCACAGCAAAATCGTTTTGATCTTTCGTCACCGCCGCCGATCGCATCGCGACGGTGTCCTGTCTGTGGCGAACCGCTGACCGTCGAACCGACCGACAGGACGGGCCATGACCAGCGCACATTCGAGTGCTCGTCGTGCGCTTACGCCGAAACCGTAACCGTGACGTTCAACTAGGCGATCTTACCCAGCCAACGTTGGTCCGCCGTGCCTGCTGCGCGCTGCAGTCGGGCCGCAGGTCGGCGCGCCGCCACCCGCAGGCGGTGCAACGGCATCGCCGCTCTATGTCGCGTTGCGCTTCGTCGGCACCGAAGCGATCGGCAGCATCCCCTCGTGATGACAAGGCCAATGGGCTGCAATAGACGAGAAGTTGGCGAACGCCGTGCGCGCGAATCGAGGCGATAGTCACCGGGCCAGTCACACGATACCTGCAGATTCGTGGCGACTCACTTATAAATGTTTTGGTGGGGCAACTTTCACACGCGAGACAATGAGCACAGCGACTTTCGTATTTATGATCGCGACCTATTGGGTTGGCGGAGCAGCGCCGACGGAAGGCGGAAAATATTTGGCCAACGGCCAAGTCTACAACAACAAGGAGTTCGTCGCGGCCCACAGGACCTTTCCCCTTGGAACCATCTTGAACGTGTGCCTTCGCCGTCAATGTGTCGCTGTGGTTGTGAAAGATCGCGGGCCGTTTTTGCCCAAGATGGACATCGAGCGGCGCATTGATTTGTCCTACGGCGCAGCCAAAGCCCTCGGCATGCTTCACGACGGCCGGCAGAGAGTCCGCGTCAGCGTTCCGATGCCGATCCCGAGGCCGGACATCGAACGGCGGGAAGCACAGCCCGGTTCCAGTATAGTGGCCCAATCGGTCAAGCGGGATTGATGTTGGATACACGCGATCGCGTTCCGCTCCGTCCCGAACACTCCTCCTATGGGGCCAGCCCCGCGCGATCTGTGTCACTGCGCGAGGCGTTTTGCTGAACGCACGCTTCTATTGCGTCCTCAGGATATTGCTACGCCAAAATTGGCGAACCCACCACCATAGCTACGGCCGTCATAGTACCGGCCGCCGCGATCACCGTACCGATACGCGTTGCCGTTGTAGCGCTGCCGTTCGCCAGAGCGTGACGATTGCGCGGCTGGGGCTGTCGTGGTTGGCGACGGCAGCGTACCGGGGCCACCGCCGGCCAGCGGCGTAGGTTCTACGCGTCCTGTCTCTGGATGCGATGGTATTGTTGCAGCGGGACCTTCGCCTGGAGAGGGCAACTTAGCCGGGCTTCCGCCCGCCAGCGGCGTGGGCTCGACACGTTCTGTTGCGGGGGCCTTGCTGCGCAGCAGCAACGTTGACCGCTGCCGAGCTGGAAGGGCTGCGATCGCCAATAACCCTATGACTGGTTACGCATAGGTGGACTCCTGTTGATTGAATGTCCTGCGCGAAAGGGAACTTTTCTTGGCCCTTCGCGATAAACGTTGCTCGCACCAAGGTTAGATCTCCGTGGGCTCGATCGCGTCATCGCAAACGATGACGTGTTCAACGGAACGAAACGCGGGCGGGGACGATTTAAGGTTTGCCGGTCGTCCAGGGAGGAAACGTCAAGGCTGCCGTTTTCCGGGAACGACGGCGGCGGTCTTGGATCGCCGAAGGCGGCCGGCACCTATTCTCAGCACCCTGTGAAGGCAAAAGGCGCAGAAGGGTGTACCTTCGCCACCGTTGCGATTCCGGAGCTGCCATTTTTGGGTGAATGGGTCGGGGTCCTGATCGCGGTCGTCTCCAGTTCACTCGGCGGGACCGCGGCCGCTGTTACCCGGTATCTGGTCGGGAGCGCCGACCCGATCACACTGGCCATTCTGCGGTGGGGAATTGGTCTCTTTTGCCTGTGGCCAACCGCGTTGTTGCTGCGGGTCCGATGGCCGCAGCGTAGCGACTGGATGGCCGTTATCGCTTTGGGGCTGTGCTTCTTTGGGCTGTTTTTCGTTCTGTACAACATTGCGATGAGTTACACGACGGCGGCTCGCGCAAGCCTTGCCCTTTCGACTCTGCCTCTCCAGACAATGGTCGTCGGCGCGCTGCTTGGAATTGAGCCGCTGACCAAAAGAAAAACACTTGGGGTCTGCATCGCAATCTTTGGGGTATTTGCGGCTCTCGCCTCCGGCCTGGCCGCTGCGCCACCGGGGGCCTGGCGAGGCGAACTCATCATGACCGGCGCAGTGCTGTGCATGGCGTTTTACAATGTCTGGTCTCGCCCGTTTATCAAACGGTCAAGTGCACTCGGTTTTCTCACGGTCGGCATGGGTGCCGGCGCGCTCGGACTTGTAGCCGTTGGATTGATCACAGGCCGCGTCGCCGTCTTGAGTACCTTTGGCGTTCCGCAATGGATTGCCGGCATTTATCTCGGCGTTGGTGGCGGTGCGCTTGCTTTCATCCTGTGGGTTCTGGCCCTCGAAAGAGCAACGCCAACCCGCGTTGCGAACACCATGACGCTCAATCCCATTGCCGCGGGACTGCTCGCCACACAGCTGGTCGGTGAACCGATCACACTCAATCTCGTCATCGGACTGATCGCTGTGTTCATCGGCATATGGATCGCGACGACAGAAGGCGAAAAAGCGTAACAACGCGCTGCATCGCTGATCAGAGTCGGTGCATCGCTTGAAACATATTGGCCGCCGTCGCGTTAGTGGGTGGGGAATACAAACGACGGGACTGTGTATGGAACACCTGATCCGGGAGTTTGGTGCGTGGCTTAAACAGGGATTTGGCTGGCTAGTCGATGTGATTGTCTTCGGATGCCTCTGGGGCATCAGCCAGGTATCGCGGCTTCTTGGTACCCAATGGGGCAGCCTTCCGATTCTGAAGATTATCGTGCTCGTTCTCGTACTCCTGCTCCTTTTGTACGCGTTCTACTGGGTGTTCGGTCGCTTCATCGGAGTGATACGATGGGCGCTCAATCGGATCGCCTATGCGTTGGGAATTATTCTGTTCAGTGCGGCTGTCGTATCGGGCGTGTTCGCCAGCGCGGGTGTGGTCGCGGCTGTGGCAATCTGGACGATGGGCAACATCAATTTGGCCTCGCGGTGAGTCACCGCGCGACGTTGCGGATCGTGCCCGTCACTATGAAGCGTTGCGTTTTTGGGCGTGATATTCCTTAGCCGCGCTCAGCAGCAGTCCAGTGGTATGCACGGTCCAGTCGACGCGACGTTTTTTCACGACTGCCAACCAATCGGAAGGGTCATGTCCAAAACATGTCCCGCACGTCTTTCAGCGACAACGCCGGCTCGCCGTCGATTTCGCTCACTCTCGGCTTGTTGATCAGAAAAGCGAAGAGCAGTCCAAACTCGCCGTACGACCCGACAAGATTGTCCTCCCCAAGCAGCTTGGTGAGCTTTTCTTCTGCCGTTCGTCGAGCCGCAGCCGCGTCATCGTCGGGGCCTGCAAGTATTGTTCCCAGCGTGCGACCGATCGTTTGCACAAGCACTCCGAGGTCGCGCACCAATAGCTGCGTAGCGTTCAGTTCGAGCACTTTCGACTTTGGATCCCTCAGCAAGTTCTCTGCGATGAACCGTCCGAAATCTGATCGCTTGATGAACCTGCCTTTTGCGCGGTTCGCAGTCTGGCGAAATCCGCCTCACTCACGCGAACCGGAATCCAATGTCTCAGTGCAGTGATGCCGCTGTGACCAGGGTGAGAATCCTGTGAACCGGTAAGCTCCAAAGAAAACAAACCATTCGGGACTTTCTCGCTCAGTTTGCCGTCATCACCCGGCATAAACGCATGATTGCCCGATGCGAACATCACAAGAAGATCGCCGAGATCGCCGCCCCCGCTGTTGCCCAGCCGTCTGACATCCTCAATGCTGGCCAGGGGGTTGTCGGCATCGCCGCGTACTGCGAGAAATTTCTGATGAACCGCGCTGCCGAGGAAGGGGCAGGTGACTTTCTTGTGCACTAGGTCAGCTGTGACGTCATCCGTAAGGGTCAGTGCGGTGTTAGGACTTTGACAAACCCTGCAAAGCCGAACGAATGCTATAGCGGCTGCTTCTTTGCGCCCATCTCAAAAAATCCAGTGGTATCAGCCCAATCCCATCCAATCTCGTTTGCCGGGAAAAACCGGCTGCATGTCAAAAGAGATAATGTGTAGAGTAGGCGGCAGGTACCAAGGTTATGCGCGGAAGTTCAGCCGAGGTCGCACGAGCGCGAAATAAGAATTGAGGCTGCCGGAATGAGCGGTCTCCTAATGTCCCAGGGAGGGATGATAATGAAACGGTCCGTACGTCGAACGTCGCCCAAACAGAACCGCAGAGAATTTCTTATCAAGACGGGTGGCGCGCTTGCCGCCGCCGCGATTGCATCGCCACCGATCCTGACGGGCGCGGCGGAAACCGTGAACATCGGCGCGCTTTATCCGACGACTGGAAGCATGGCGCAAATCGGTGTCGGGTGTGTCGCGGCCGCGAAGCTCGCCGCCGAGATGGTCAACGACGCCGGCGGCATCAAATCGCTCGGCGGTGCCAAGCTCAACCTCATCATTTCGGATGTGCAGAGTGACACCACCGTCACCCGCACGGAAACCGACCGATTGATCTCTGGAAACAAGCTCTCCGCGATCCACGGTTGTTTTGCCAGCGCGCTGACGCTGATTGCCAGCGAAGTGGCGGAACGCGCGAAAGTGCCGATCATCACGGGCTCGAGCTCCGACCAGCTCAACAAGGGTCGCATCTACACATTCACACCTTTCGCGCGCGCCTCGCAGTTTGCCAAAGCACAGCTGCAGATGTCAAAGCTTGTCAGCGACAAGCCGAAGGTCGCGGTGGTTTTCGAGAATACGGCGTTCGGCACATCGACCTCGAATGGGCTCAAGGAGCTGGCTCCGGCCGAGGGCGTCGAGATCGTGATGTTCGAACCTTATTCGGCTGGCTTTACCGACGCCTCGCCGCTCATCAACAAGGTCAAGGCCTCTGGTGCCAATGCGCTGTTTTCGGTGTCTTACCTGAACGACCTCATCTTGATCGTGCGCACGGTCAAACAAGTCGGCCTCAACATCGCGATCAACGGCGGCTCCGGAGGTTTCGTCATTCCCGACTTCTACAAGAATGTCGGCAAACTAGCCGAAGGCTTGCAGGGTGTGGCGCACTGGAACCACGACATGAACGACGAAGCCCAGAAGGTGAATGCCGAATACAAGAAACGCACCGGCGAGTTCCTGTTCGAATATGCCGGCGGGCTTGTCGCGCAGACCTTCATGCTTGCCGACGCGCTCGAGCGGGCGGCCTCGACCGATCCGCAGAAAGTGCGCGAAGCGCTATCCACGCTCGATGTTTCGAAGGGTTACGCAGCGATGGCGCCGGGCGGAAAGGTCAAGTTCGGTCCTGACGGCAAGAACATTTATGGCCGTCCGGTCGGGGTGCAGTGGCAGAATGGCGATCTTGCGAGCGTGTTCCCGAAAGAAGACGCACGTGCTCCACTTCTGAGGACATAAGGCTGTCAGCCGGCAATGCTGGAAATCTTGGCCCAGGCCGTGATCAACGGCCTGCTGATCGGGGGGATTTACGCGCTGGTCAGCATCGGCGTCACGCTGATTTTCGGCGTGGTGAAGATCGTCAATTTCGCCCAGGGCGAATTTGTGATGATCGGGATGTACATCAGTTTCTACCTGGCCACCCAGTTCGGCGTAGACCCCGTCGTCTCACTGGTCGTATCGATGCCGGTTCTTTTCGTCATCGGCGTCCTGATCCAGAACTACCTGATCCGCAGGGTTCTGGGGCTGAACGATTTGCCCCAGATCTTCCTGACCTTCGCGCTGTCACTGCTGATCGTGAACCTGGCGCTGATGTTGCTGACGGCGAACTACCGCACCGTTCACACCTGGTATTCCGAGGAGGCTTTTCACGTCGGCGGCCTCTACATTCCGGTGGCAAAGCTCATTGCATTCGTGCTGGCGATGATCTTGAGCGGCCTTCTCTGGACCTTTCTGCACACCACCGATCTCGGCAAGGCGATGCGTGCGGCTTCGCAGAACCGCGATGTAGCGCAGCTAATGGGCATTAACCCCAACCGCGTCTTCGCCGTGGCGCTCGGCATCGCGCTGGCACTGGCCGGCGCCGCCGGTTCGCTGCTGATGCCGTTCTATCCGGCCTATCCGCTGGTCGGGCAGGTCTTCGTGCTGATGGCTTTCGTCGCGGTTGTGCTGGGCACGCTCGGCAACGTGATCGGCGCGCTGGTCGCCAGCCTTCTTATGGGGGTCGCTGAATCGCTGGGCATCCAGTTCATCGGTGCGGACTCGGGTCTGATTGTCGTTTTCGCGCTGCTGCTCTTTACGCTCGCCGTGCGGCCGAGCGGTCTTGCCGGCGGGAGGCGACGCTGATGCCAAACATTTTCGGCTGGCGTTTTGCCGTGCTCGGCGCATTGGTCGCCGTGATGCTGGTTTTGCCGCTGGTGATAAAGAGCTCGTTCGCGCTCGAAATTCTGATCCGCGTTTTGCTGTTCTCCTTCATAGGCTCTGCCTGGAACCTGATGGGCGGCTACGCCAAGCAACTTTCGCTGGGGCATGCGGCGTTCTTCGGCCTTGGCGCCTATACATCGACCCTTCTTCAGATCGATTTCGGAATTTCACCATGGATCGGCATGATCGCCGGTGGCTTGGTCGCCATGCTCGCGAGCCTGCCGATTGGTTGGCTGTGCTTCCGGCTGCGCGGGCCGTATTTCACCATCGCTACCATCGCGACCGCGCAGGTCCTGATGCTGATCTTCCTTAAATTTCGCGATTTCGCGTGGGGCGCCGAGGGAACAACGATCCCCAATCTCGGCCACGCGCCGCTGATGATGCAGTTCGAAACCAAGGCGCCGTATTACTACATCGTACTCGGCCTGCTCGCGATTGCGCTTCTGATTACCGCTTGGATCGAGCGCTCGTGGATCGGCTATTACTGCGTCGCCATCGGTGAGGACGAAGATGCCGCCGAAGCGATCGGTGTAGACGCGCCGAGCGTCAAGCGGAAAATCTTCATGATCAGCGCGTTCCTCACTGCGCTCGCCGGCACGTTTTATACGCAATACATTTACTTCATCGATCCGCAGACGGCGTTCAACTTCAACGTATCGATCGAGGCTGCGCTGGTTTCCATCGTGGGCGGTGTCGGAACGCTGTGGGGCCCGGTCATCGGCACCGTCTTACTGGAGACGACGTCGGCGTTGTTGCAGAGCTGGCTCGGCAATTCGATCGGCGGCGTGCAGCTCACCGTCTACGCCCTCATTCTGATGACGGTGATTCTGTGGCGGCCGACCGGCATCATGGGCTATCTCGCGGAAGTTTACGCGCGGAGCCGCACCAAATCGCTCTCCTTGCCGGCGAAGGCATAGACCCATGGCCGACGCTCTCGTCATCAAAAATCTGAACAAGCGATTTGGCGGGCTCCACGCGGTGCAGGACGTCAATTTTACGGTGCAGGAAAATGAAACGCTGGCCTTGATAGGGCCGAACGGTGCAGGCAAGACCACCGCCTTCAATCTGATCATGGGCTTCTACCGGCCCGATACCGGTTCGGTATCCGCTTTCGGCCAGGAAATCGTCGGCCTGCGGCCACACCAGGTCTGTACTCTTGGCCTGGCGCGCACCTTTCAGGTGGCGAAGCCCTTCGGTGGCATGACCGTGCTGGCGAATGTGATGACCGGAGCCTTTCTGCGGGATCGCAGGCCGGAAGCGGCTCGCGAAAAAGCGCGTGAGGCGATCGATTTCGTCGGCCTGTCGGCGCGTGAGAGCGCGGCGGCGCGCGATCTCACCACCATCGACCAGCGTCGGCTGGAAATGGCGCGCGCGCTGGCAACGCAGCCACGGCTGCTTCTTCTCGACGAGGTGATGGCGGGGCTCAATCCGGCGGAGATCGATCAGGCTGTGGCGCTGGTCGGCAAGCTGTCGAACCGCGGCCTTACCATCGTCATTGTCGAGCACCTGATGCGCGCAATCATGGCGGTGGCCAAGCACATCGTTGTGCTCGATCACGGCCAGAAGATTGCCGAAGGCAAACCGAAAGACGTCGTCGAAAACCCGGAAGTGATCCGCGCCTATCTCGGATCGGACTACGTGCACGCGCCCGCCGGAGGACCGTCGTGATCGAGCTCTTTGGCGTCAGCGCGTCTTACGGCAACGTTCCCGCGATCAATGGCGTAACCATCAATGTCGGGGAGGGTGAGGCGGTCGGCCTGCTTGGTGCAAACGGCGCAGGCAAAAGTACGACCTTGCGCGCCATCTCCGGCCTGGTGAGACTGACATCCGGCTCCATTAAGTTCCTCGGCGTCGATCTGGTGTCGTTGCCGCCGCACAGGATCACCGAACTCGGCATCGCGCACGTTCCGGAAGGCCGCCAGGTTTTTCCGGAGATGACGGTGAACGAAAATCTCGAGATCGGCTCCTACGCGCCTCGCGCCAAGGCGGATCGCGCGAGTTCGCTCGATCTCGTTTACAGCATCTTTCCCCGGCTCGCCGAGCGCCGAAGGCAGCTTGCCGGCACGATGAGCGGAGGCGAGCAGCAGATGCTTGCGGTCGGCCGCGGCCTGATGCTCAAGCCGCGGTTACTGATGCTGGACGAGCCATCGCTCGGTCTCGCTCCTGTGATGTGCGACGTCACCTTTGGGAAGATTGCGGAAATCCACAAGATGGGGACTGCGATCCTGCTGGTCGAGCAGAACGTCAGCCGCGCATTGACCCTGGTGCAGCGCGCCTATGTGCTGGAAAGTGGCAAGGTAATTCTGGACGGCACCAGCACGGCATTGGCCAACAATAAGCAGGTGCAGGCGGCCTACCTTGGAATTTGATGTGCGCGGGTACACAGTGGACTTCGTTGCTTTGACCCAAATCGGAGATCAGCGCCTTGACACTCCACCTGCTTCAGCGCCGACGCTTCCGCCGATTTTAATGCAGGTGTCCGAACCGGCGATCTGGCGAATCCAACCCCATATTGCGCATAGAATTTCCAACGGCAGAATGCTGCCTAACGGGCTTTTCTAAATGCTTGGGTACGCGATTTGTTTGCGGGGCGGCATATTTCTCATCAGTCCTTTTATCACGATCGGATTATTCGTAGGCAATCATCGGGAAACTGCGGCTCTTCTTTCGCCTTGCCGGTCGGCCATGCACTTGCGAACAAACTCGGCTCGGTTTCGCCTTGATACGTTTTGCTGAATGCTCTGCGCACTGCACACCTGACGGTCTTGTGTCCGCAACGCTCTCGCCGCAATTTTTCGTTCGCCTTGTCTATCGGCCATGCACGTCCGAACAAACTCCGCTCGATTTCTTCCTGCAATATTTTGCTGTACGGACTGCCCTGTGCACACCTGACGGTCTTCTTTGCGCAAAGCGCGAGCAGTCAATCCGGGTGAGGATGGTGCTGCCGTCTGCCCGACAGCGTTGGGCAAAAGGACCAATAAGAGTATGCCGGCCAAAAAACCTTGTTGGAATCGCATCCTCAACTCCGGAATTGCCAGCTGCCGCCCGTGCGATGATGGGACGTTCCGAGACGAATTAGTATTGTCCTTTTCTATTGACCCGCCCGGCAGATGCAGGACCCGGGTTGTAAAATTGATTGGGCACGCAAAATCCGCCAATACCACTGACGGTAGCCATGCCTTGGTTCCCGGTTGAGAATCTGCAATTTGAGCCGCCGAATCGTTGCTGTCGTAGTTATCGCACCACGGATAGGGATCGTGGGCAGGACGTTGACAGGGGTTTGTGCCATCGCCGTCAGTACAACAAATGCCAACGATGAACCTGCCGGGCGCATCGCACACCTCCTGGTCGCTTGCGCAAACAATACATCCATCTGTCGAATTGGCCTATGGTCCAACTCCGCGTCCCGGAATCGATACGCCAGTGACGCCAGCCCCGGCAGCAAATCGTGCCGGCGCACCATCAGTGCTTTTTTGAAATTCCCTCGGACGCCCGCGATCAGGTGGAGATCGCAGCTACCGCACCGTGATCACCAATCCATTGAGATCGGCGGCGACGATCAGCCCTGCCTGACGACCTGCCAGCGTCAGGACCGCGCCATTCTGGTTGGTCAGCACGATCCCGCCGGCGCCCGCGCCGACCGCGACGCCCGCGCCAGCAGCCCCATAAACGCCATTCACATCGGAAGGCCTTCGGATGTTCCTCACTGTACCGATGAAATCGGTTGCCGAACCGCCAAACGTAAAGCCGTAGCTTATTCCGCCAATGGAGAGCCGGTAGCGCCGGCCATGAAACACCAGCGTACCGCTACCGGCGGAGCCGCCAATAACAAAGCCGGCCTTGATGACGTTGAAACGTATGCTGCCGCCATCGGCGTAGGCGCCGGTCACGAATCCAGTGCCGGTCACGGCCATGATCAAAGCAACCAGCGCGGCACGAATAGGGGTTGACAAATGCATGAGAGAGTCTCCGCTGAAGGAATCAGTGATGAAACGCTAAGGCTTGAGTCTCCGGGGTCAAGACCAGATCCGTTAATGACCGAAAGCGAACGCTGGCTATTTCATTTTCGAAATTTTTCGCCGCGCCCTATTCCCCGCATAATCGTTCAGCCGTTCCAGATCGAATTAAAGAGCAAAGTAGGACCCGGTCACTCCTTACGCTCCCACTCGCGGCCTCTAGCGACGGCTCCAGCTCCGACAATGCCAATTACATTCTGGCAGGCTGTCGTACCGCTAACGGCCACTGTAATTAGCAATATAAGCGTCGCTGTAGTGGTAGCGATAACGGCCGCAAGGGTAAAAGTAGGGCAAACCAAAGGCCGGCGAAGGCCCCGAACACCAGCGAATATGTCTGCCGTACCAGTGCTCTCCTTGAGCCGCGCCGTCGCGGTAGTGCGCGTTCGCGGCGCTCGACAATGCGACAATCGCGGTTACGACGATAAGAGTTGAGGCTCGCAATGTAACCCCCATGGCTCTCGTTCTCTCGCTTACATTTTCAGTATAGCGGAATATCGCCTCTGTTGTCCTGAGCGGACATAGGCTCTGATCGTTGCCCCATGGTCCAACTCAACCCAAGTTTGTCGCCTTGTTAGCCTGACGTTCAAGGAGTTTCCACCGAGCCAGCGGCCTTCGAGTTTCAGCATTGATCAACTCGTCGAGAAGATGCAGCGGAGTTTTGAAACCTCAAACTAACACCGGCGCGTAGGGCGCGAAAAATTCACCGACGCCGAAATGCTCGCTTTGACGCAAAGCGGACATCGTCCTTGCGTTGTGCTACTTTGGCCGCAATCAGGACTGCGGAAAGTACGAGCGTGTGCGCCCGGTCATTCGCTCCATATGGAGGCCACAATGACACGATTAACGTTTTCTGTCGGCGTTGCTCTAGTTGGTATGTCCTTCAATCTGCGGCCCGCGAGTGCCTACACCGCGCCTTGGTGCGCTGTGATCTCGTTAGGCACGGGTAGTGTGTATTGGGGACTGCCAGTACAGTTCCCTTGAACAATGTCTGCCGAATGTGTTGGCGGGCAATCGTGGGTTCTGCAATCACAATCCGTATTATTCCAATGCGTATCAGCCAGCCGAGCGTCGGCGCTACCGAAAACATTAGCTCTCTGTGAGGACAAAGGACGTGGCAGTGACAATGCGTTTTGCAATGCCTGTGGCAGCCATGCTCTTGTTGTGCGGGTTTACCCAGGCTGAGCTGGAAAAAGCCAAAAGCACGACGGACTTTTACAAAGACGCCTACTGGAAATGCCTTGCCGACGAAATTCTCAGGGCGGTCCCAACAAGTATGTCAGCGCAGGAATTTTCCGTGCTCACCAAAAGTGCCTGCCCAAAAGAACGAGGTTATTTTTTTAATTCGCTTTCAAACTACATTGTGATGCTGCAGCCTGATGTCGATAGAAGTACCGTTGCTCCAGCGGCAAATATAGCGGTCCTGGAAGCACAAAAGGATGCTGTACAGGCTTTAAATGATTTAAGGTCTGGCAAGCGGCAAATGCCAGCGCAGCCGCGGTAGATTTAATCTAACCGGTTCCATCCTGGTGTGTGCGTCTGCATCGCGGCTTGCAGGCAAGGAACCAATCTGTCCGCTTCAGAATGAAAAGCTCGGTGATATCAGTGAAATTCTATTTGAAAGAAAACTCTTTGTGTAGGCGCGGACTTTCACCAAAAAACCCGGCACGAGGCCGGGTTTTCTATGTTGAACTGCAAAATTCAGAGCGTGGAGGCATGTCCGCTAACAGACCCAGACCCAGCCGACGGGCGTCCACCGCCAACAGCCTCCGCCGCATCCTATGCTCACGCACCCCGCGCAAGCTATGAACCAGCCTCCGCCACCGCAGCCTCCGCAGCCGCCACACCTAGCTGCACAGCCGCACCTAGCCGCGCACCTAGCTACTGCGCACCGGGCTGCGCCTCCGCACCTAGCTGCTGCGCAGCCGCCCCCGCACCTGCCGCAGCCTCCGCAACGGGCGGCCGCGAGTCTTATGCCTTGGCCGAGCTGGGATTCGTTTTCTTTGTCGAAGACATAAAATGTTCCCAGAGTGACGTCAGAAATTTCCTCCTCATCGAGCCCGATTTCGGGACGCGGTACGTTGTCTAGCGACGGTACGTTAGCAACCGGCATAGTTGCTGATGCGGCGCCTCCCAGTGCAAAAGATGCACCGGCCGCCCCCAATATGTTTAGGGCCCTGCGTCCACGCCTGCGCTTTGAAGCTCGCTTCGTGTGTGCCATCGTGGGTTCCTCCGGTGCTTGGGAGCAGATTCCACAATAATAAACACAGATAACCGCCAGCGGTCCCTATCTATTCCATTAAATTCAACTGTGGGGTCGGAGGTGTGTTCCACAGTAACGGAACAACACGCGCATGACCGCATTTAAGATTTGCTGCCGTCTCAACCCCTTTTGGAGGGCGGGATGCATGAAGGCAGAACTTCGTGAAGTCGTATTGGGGCTGATAATTGCAGGCTCTACGTTTGCTGTAGTTCTGGCAGTCGCGGGAGTAAATCGCCCAGCCGATTTTGCGGCCCCAGGTCTCAAGTTTGTAAGTCCCGGGATATCGATCCCATCGAGATGACGCAATGGCTGGAACTACTCGCGCGTCCCGCATTAAATCTTGCCGACCGAGTCCCCATCCCCGAACCCCCAAGCGGTGGTCGGTGTAAGCACGATCTAGGGCTGTCACCGAAGCCCGGTTGCAGCCTCACTTGTTTTTGCTACTGAGGGCGCATGTTGTCGCGTAACTCTCGGGACCAAAGCTTGTTCCTGTAGCTGCTACAGATTGTATCCTCTGGCTCATTGAGTCGGGGGGCGGAATGTCGAATCGATCTTTTACGCGCTCATGGGTGCAGCGCGATTTGCAACGGGGCGATTTGAGTTGTTTAAGAGATTTCGCATTGTTCAGGGATCGCCTTCCGGCTTCCGCAGTGGTTGATCGGCTGTGCGCACGCGGATTTCTGGCGAAGACCAACCGTGCGCGCACCCGGATGACGTTGAAGGGTTGGATTGTCATCCTTCTCCGAAATACATTTGTTCGAAAAAACTAACTCAGCCCCTTTTCTTGAAATCCGTCATCGCCTCTTCGCGCATTGCTGAGTAACCCTCGGCGGCAACTCTGCCTACATGATTCGTTACAATTTGGTCCCTAGGCAATACCGTGTTGAGGTTCTGATTAGCTGCTATATGTCGGGTTTTGAGAGACGCACCATAGCGCCTTGGTCATAAAATCCACGCCAGCATCCACAGCTGAGCCCCTATAAGCGAACAAGCCACGCAAGACGCAATGACCACCGCCCTAGTGATCGTATCGATGGTAGATTGGCTCATGCCCCAAAGTTGCGGTCGGATCATTTCTGTCCGGCCCTCTTCTTAATAGGGCGACGCCCCACACTCGGTTAAAATTGCCGCCTGAGACCACTACTTGGGTTCTGATTTCAAATCGACGGATGCCGCGCCAACTCTTCGATCGAGTCGATCTTGGTGGTTAGTTCAGCGAGCTGCGAGTATTCCTTTGCCATGCTCTCGAAGTGAAACCGATTCCCCTGATTGGATTCACAGAGCGCCCTGGCCTGAAATTCGGCTGCTTTGGTCAGATACTGATCCCGCATGGTCATTGGCGAACACCCATTACGCACACATCCACGACACACGCTGAATGCAAACCCTTTACAAATCGTTCAGGTTCGCAGCGTCGCAGTTAGGCAGCGGCTTTGTTGTTAACGGAGGCTAAACAAATGGAAATTGAATTGTCCATTTTCGGGGCTAAAGCCGGATATGACGATTGCACCGCGAAATGTCCGCTACTGGCGCAAAGCGGACATTGACTTTTGCACTGCACATGTCTGGTTCTGACCCAAAGCGGACATTAGCCGGTCAGCCCGGAATGAAAAATAATCACTTCCTACTCTATTATTCTAACGAACGTGCTCGTGCGACGGGCAATGGGTACGAACCCGAATACTGCTTTGCATAATAGACCCGCAAAGTGACTACGACCTGACCACCGCGATGAATCGGCACGTCAACTAAATGCTCAATAGTATGAAAATAGGGTCCGTACGTGCGCTGCACGTCTGGAATGTAAGCATCCGTGCCAATGATTAGGGCATCCCACCCAGAAAAGCTGGCTAAATTCCAACCAAAAGCAATACCGCGCGGATCTTCGCACATGCAGACGACTGGCAAGTATTTACCAATCTCCAGGTCGACCTTTCCAACCTCAAGGCGGTGCGCGGTAGCTACGAACAATCGCGACCTGTTAAGAAGCTGGCGTTCGGCAATCGCGGCGCGGAGCCCCTTCCACTCCAGAGTCTCAAGCGTAAAATCGCGTTTGAGATGAAGATTCTTGAGCGATGCGTGAGCCCAACCTGTCGCCGATTCGATTCCGATCACGGCTATGATGAGGAAAGGCGCTACTATCGACAGCGACAACCATGTTACGGTCGAAGTATGACGAACTTGCAATCCCTCAACGACGTACCTGGCGAGTAATGGAAACAAGAATAGGTAGCCGATCGCTTGCCAATGATAGTGGCCGTGGGTTCGCGTCAAAAGCGGAATGGTCGTGAAAAACAAAATTGGTACCGAACCGAGACATAACAAAAACCAGCTCCTGAGGTTTGTCGTTCCCTCTTGGAGCGGGCGTCTGCAGGCTAGCAGCATGGGAATCCAAATCCACGGGCTTATGAATGCAGCTTGTCCAAGAATATTTTTAACCAGCGCCTTTATATCGATTCCAGTTATGTCTGCTCGTTCTCCCTGAAAGTTAAAAGAAATCCAATGATGCTCGAAGTTCCAAATTAAAACGGGACTGAACATCACTACAGCGATTGCACATGCGATATATGGACCAGGTTTGCGAAACCATTCTCGATGCTCGCGGCTTGTCAACGCGAAGAGAGAAATCCCAGCTGGCAGGAGAACCGCGTAATATTTGCAGAGCATAGCGAGCCCAAGCCAAAACCCCGCTTGAGCCCAGAGCAAGACCTCAGCTGACGATTTGTGCTTGAACGCCAAGCTGATGATGCACAGCGTCGCGGCGAGAACGCAGAAAATCAGTGGGCCGTCCGGTTCGACCCACGCCCCGATGCTAATGGCAAACAAAGGCGTAATATTAAGAAGTAGTGCTGATAGCGCGCCTTCCCACTCGCCAAAAAGTGAGCTGCCGAGTCGATAGATCAGCCATGTGGTGGCTGCAAAAAGAAAGATGAACGGCATTCGCAAAACAAAAAGAGCATCGGACCCTGTCAGTTTCATCGTGGCTCCGACGAGCCAAAATGTGACCGGAGGATGGTCAAAATAACTCAACGCGAAGTGTCTGCCGGCGGCGACGTAGTACACTTCGCCATAGGTCAGATCGATTGCGTAGGCCGCGCAAAGAAGTCGCACGAACGTCCCGACAGCGATCGTCCAAAGGACGACGCCGAGTGGAGACTTGAACAGGGATTGTGATATTTGCTTAGGAATATTAGCTAACTTGTGTGATCGTTTAATTTCAAGCCCTTTCGTTTTGCGCTCCTTTTTGAATGCATCCGGGCGACGCGCAGCGTCCGGGGCACGCCGTCAACGTTAGAGTGTAGGCGGGAACGACGCAAACTCTATTGGCCGAAGCGGCATAGTCGACGCGTAAATGCGAGTGCGGATTGCCAATCGCTACAGCAACTGGCTATGGTCGGCTACTGTTTTCCGCTGCTTTTGCGAAGGGCGACCCGACCCTAGATTGAATGGACACCGCTGCGGGAGGAACTGCAAACGCGCGGATTGCTCTAAAAAAAGAGCTATTCGTTATATCGGGAGGTCCGATCGATATAGATAAGATCGATCAAACTTTGGCCGATTCGATGCCGATGCAAGTTTATGGCGAGAGCAAGCAATATGCCTTTCGCTATGACCCAAAATTGCTTGTCGGCCGCGACGCGCTAATTATCGCCCGTCACAATCGAATGGATGGCATCGGTAGGTCGCTTGCTGAATTGCCGTCGTTCGCGTTTGGGCGTTCTGGGAATGCGGGAAGTCGACGTGGAAATCCTTACGGCAATCACCTAAAAAAGTCGCTGCCACGCGAGGCACGCGAACAGGAAACTCTCCCAGGAAGTAACGACGTCAAACAAGTTCTATTTCGTGCATAGGGTCGGCGTACTGATGAGCCACCGTTGGACAACTAGTGTATTGGACCATTTTGTCGACCGATACATCGGCTCACTCGTCTGTTTTATCTTCTCGTGTTTCAACTTATTCCGAAGGTCTCCGAAAGACCGGACGATAAGAAAAGTCCTAGTGATCGAGCTTTTCGAAATGGGGGCGTCACTGATGGCCTACCCCTCTTTGCAATACATTAAGGAGGCACTCCCGCTCGCCGAGATCCATGTCTTGTGTCTCGATAAATTAAGAGAGGCTTGGCTCATTGCAGGCGCACTACCCTCGCAAAATGTTTTCGGGATCAATAACAGCTCATTCTGGTCGCTAGGGTGGTCGACACTTAAACAGACGAGGGCTCTGTCGAAGCAGAACATCGATCTCATCATCGATTTTGAGCTTTTTACGAGAATTTCTGCAATCATTTCTTTCCTCGTGCGCGCCAAGTTTAAAGCGGGTTTTTATCGTTATAAATTCGAAGGTCTCTATCGGGGTACATTTTACGATGTGAAATGCGCTTTCAATCAAAACATGCACATTGCGCGGAATTTTCTCGCACTTACAAAATCGGCCGTACACCTTAGTACGAAATATTACAACTATGACGGGCCTATTCCCGTGGAAGAAATAGTCGTGCCGACATATCGCTCAAGGTTAAACGTAGCAATGATTGTGAAACAAAAGATCCGCGACCTGTTTCCCGAATATACGGATCAACCGATCATTCTCGTCGCTCCCACCGTAGGATACGACCTCCCGAGTCGCGATTATCCCAAAGATCAGTATGTGGAGGTCATAAAGACATTGTTGACATTACACGAGAGCAGCCTCGTGCTCTTAGTCGGGATGTCTTCGCACGGTCCCGTCGCCGAATATATTCATGAGCATGTGAATAGTGGTCGCTGCATTAATTTCCGTCACAACACCTCGACACTCACCGAACTCATGGAACTTTTCCTTCTCAGCGACCTCCTCATTTCAAATGATTCTGGCAATCCCCACTTTGCGTCAATGACTCCGCTCAAATGTCTCGTTCTCTTTGGACCCGAAACGCCTTACATGTACGGACCACTCGGCAATTGCGCGTATGCATGTATGAGTTTTTCCACTCAAGTCCGAGCTACATGCCGTATACACACAAGAACCCGGCCACCAACGAAACGGACGCTCTCAAAGTCATTCATCCGGATACCGTCGTGAAAATGGCGGAGACGCTTCTCGAAGGTAAGGGCATGTATCGTACGATAAACAACAAAATTCCGTATTTGATATGAGATTTTAGAAAGTATGGAGCGATGATCCACCAACTGCGAAAGCAATATGGAAAATTACAAAACGAGGCGCTCGGCCTATTTATGCCGCGCGCCGAGTCGCTCGCGCGCCTTCTGCATCGCCGGCGCGGCGAGGATCGTGCTTCCCATCTCCGACATTTCGATGAACAGAACGTGGGGTACGCCGCCCGCGGTCCGCGAGAACGCCAAATGGCATAGCCGCACTAGCGGGCTCGCGATCGCGCATAGCGGAACGCCGACATACCGGTCGATCCAGCGCATCGCGTCAATATTCATCGGCAAGCATCCATGCGTTAATGCAACTGCATGAGTCCGCTTTTGACCCAAAGCGGACGTGCAAGCTCATTTGTTGGAGAGCTAATCACTTTGTCTAAGGATCGAAAATTTTTACTAGCTTGTCGTCCGTCAAGTTAAGCTTGCTGTTTGTATAGACCCACACTTCTACTTTTTTTGCATCCCTCGTAATGAGGTCTGAAGTGCGGATTGGCCTTTGCCCGCAGGCTGATACTACTTGCGCTGTCGTCATCCCGATTTTCAATTCACTCAATTTTGCGCATGCCCCGCCTTGTATTGTTGGCTGATTGGTTTGCTGGCTTTTTTCCTCAGAGCCGGTGGATGCGACTTGTTCGAGCGAGCCAGCGCATGCGTTCAGACATATACATCCTGCAGCGATGCACAGTCGCATGGCGTACAGGATGCGCATCGAAACTAGTACCCCAGCAGTCTGCTGATTGCGGTCCGGCCGTAAATTGAAAAACGCGCGATTGCCATTTCAACCGCTGCGTCGTCCATTCGTGTGCGCGGCCTGGGATAGATCAAACCATACACCACCGAAATAACCAGGAACGTAAATAAGCCGGAAAAAATTGTGCCAGAAAGGAAATGCCCGCCCATAATCATGCGCGACGTTGAGATGATAACACCGAAAGCAATCGCCGCGGTGTATGCCAGCGCCCGCCATCCCGGCGGCGCGAGCGCGGCAGGTGCGATCGTCCAAAAGGCCGCCGACGCCGCACTGGACACAAACGAACAGTTTTTCTCACACGGCCCGCCGGATCCCACCAAGCGACAAAATGTTGATCGCCACCAAATTGTTTCAAGTGGCCTGGCCGCGGCCGTCCCCAGTTGTCCTTGAGTGCCACGTTTACAAGAAGATCGGGACCGAGCGCCAAGGTGGCGCATTTCGGCAAGCTGCTCACACGTAGTGGCCATAGGCTCCAACTCCTCCCGCCTACTTGGAGAGGCAGACCGCGCCAACTCGCGGCATTCGGATGCGCGCGACAAATATTCCGCCGTTTTTGCATTTTCGAATTTTAGTCCGTGATGGAAGGGCTGCCACGACACGCTCACGACGCGGATAACTATGCGCTCTTTCCTTTACGTTCCGGTGGAAGAATTTCGGGCTCGAGTGGTGATCTTAAGAGCGAATTTTCTGACAGGTATTTGTGATAGTGAGTCGTGACGAATTTAGCTTCTTTAAGTGTCGCGGGCCGCCATTGAATCTCAAGATTTTCATTTCCGGCGACGCTTTCGATGATTCTACGTTCCTCTACCAGCAGCTTAAATTCATTTGGTTTGTCCGGCTCGGCATTGCTGTCGAGTTTGGTGCCGAAGTCGATGCGCCCAGTTGGGACCCAATCCCGCTTTACGACACCTTTAAACTCATTGCTGTTTTTGCCGCTTGCTAGGCTTGTAATCAGTGTCAGCGGATTTGTCATTGCTCGCTCCTTAACCTCTTTTCAAGACCCGAAAGGAACTCCATAGCGTAGCATCGGTTGCGACCACTATTTAGCGCCTGTGCAAAACTTCCTCCCGCGTGATGTTGTCCATGATTTCATCGTTGCGTGCGTTGTAGGCCATTGCCCAATCGAGTGTCCGGCAGACTAGGATCAGACCGTCTCGAAGCGGCGAAAAACTTTTCTCTGAGTTTGTCATCTGCACAAATACGATTAAAGACTTCATGATCACTTGCGCTTGGATGCTCCTCACACAACCCCTTGAGGGCGTCCACGATTGTCGGGTCTGGCAGCTCTCCCGAACTTGGCGCATCGTCCCTAAGGTTAGCGTCGCCGTCAAAAGTGGCGCTGAGCTGCCCCAGGTACTCCTGAAACGCTCTCTCGAATTTGCTCTTGTCGTCCCAGGGCATTTCGGTAAGCGCCTTGCGTTTAGTTTTGCGCTTCATGGTTCCTGGGGCCTTGTGGCGAGTGCCGTTCCTGTGTGCGCCGCCGTGTATTTTTCCCGTGTGCGCAGGCGTATATTTAGTGAGTGGAACAGAGCAATAACCAAGCAAGACGGCCTATGAAATCTGCCCGTTGTTGCCAAGGGGCCAACGGTGTCTTTGGTTTTGCTGCATTTCAGCTACGCTATTGTTTTAATTTGGCTCCCCGGGCCGGATTCGAACCAGCGACCAACCGGTTAACAGCCGGTTGCTCTACCACTGAGCTACCGGGGAACGAGCCGATGCTACGGCAAGGGGGCCTATAACAAAGCCTGCCTGCTTTGCAAAGCACAGCAGGTCTGTTGCAGCAGGCCAATTACGCCCGTAGGGAGGTTCTGGCTTGCTCTTGGGTCAAGATACTCCACTTGTACCTAACGCCCGTAAATCATCTAGTGAAAACAATGTTCTGCAGTAGCCAAAACCGGGTCGAGCCTTTCCCGTAACGGCCACAATCAACCTACTCGGCGGCGGTAGTTGGAAATGGCCAGGGGCGGAGCAACTCGACAGCAAGACGCTTGCAAAATCGGATGGTGTGAAGTCGACGGCGAATTAATTGGCACCCATCAGCAAAAGGGGCCGGCGCGACGGTTGGATCACTAATCCTGCGGATGGTCTGCGGGCCAGCCATTGCAATGAGCAGTTTCGTGACGGCGGTAAACAGCAACTGATGTCTGTCCGTCGCTCGGCAAAACAATGTAGCAGGTGCCGTCATCCACAAACGAGCAAGCTGCGATAGGACCAAAAGCGCCTCGGGAGGCGCAAAGCTCGCGCACGTTGACTAACGTCATAACGTACTCGACGACCGGGCCTTCATGGGGATAATTGTACCGCTCGGGTGGTTCGAGTACGGCGTCGACATACGCGGGGCTGGCGCACGATGTTAAGAGCGGCAAGAGAAGCAAAAGGCTCTTGCAACGCATTCGTGACAACAAGAAGCAAACTCCAATGACAGGTCGCTAATTACCTTTTTGCTATCGCGCATTGCTTAATCACTGATTGCAAAATCACGACCTGGGGCGTTCGGTGGTATCCGAATCTTCGAAAGGCAAACATTTAGTTAATTCTTTGCAGCACCCGTGCGCGCATCACCTGGATTAAAGTTAAAGATCCGAAATCGCCGGTCGCACTTGTGTGATCGATGACGTTCTAGGATGAACGGCTCGTTTTGACTCTGCGAATATCCCGCTGACATGGTGCGCCTATCCTGTGCGGACGGCCGGCCATACGGGAAGCAGAACTTAATTGAGCGCTACGGCGCCGATATGCGGCTGCCGGATTTGCGAGAGGAAATCGTAAAGTGCAGGCTTCACGGAGCAACGCATGACGCCTGCATGGTGTTATGACGATCTAGTGCCCAAGCGTTAGTCCCACAGCCTGCAATACTCAACGCAGCTCGGTACACATCTCCTGCACTTTGAATGCGAGCATGGTCCCCATTTCTCCGGCGTCCTCGTCAATGTGATCGCCCAAGAGGATGGCGTACCGTTCGAGATCGCGGATCATCGGCTCCAATGTCATGAAGCCGTAAGCATGTCGTTCTGTCGATGACTCTCTTTCCTTATCGGTCATTAAGCGGAGTTTGTGCGCGTCGTGGTAAGCCCCCGAAGTGTTGGAAATCGCCCTGGAAGTCCGCCGAGCGCAGGCGACAAATTCGTCTCGGCATATCAACGTTTTGGAAATCGTCGAACAACGAGAACAAACTGCATCATGCGCGACATGAAATGCGGCTGAATTTCTTCAGCCGATTTCTGTTTTGTGCTTGAGAAACAATTAGTTGGTGTGGAGGCCACGGCCGGAATCGAACCGGCGTGCACGGATTTGCAGTCCGCTGCGTCACCACTCCGCCACGTGGCCAATCGGGAAAAAGGGCGTCAGGTGCCCAAGCCCTATATAGGACCCAAAGCATAACGACAATCGCAACCCGAACCTTGCGTTTTGGCCGTCATTGCCGCAGAAGGAACCGCCTTCCGCGCCATTGATCGAGGACTGAAATGACCGATTTCGCCGCTGCACGCCGCAATATGGTGGACGGTCAGGTGCGGACGGCTGATGTCACGGATCCGCGCATTCTGTCCGCGATGCTTGAAATTCCGCGCGAGAATTTCGTTCCGCCGGCATCCACTGCGCTTGCCTATCTCGATCTTGACCTCCCGGTCGGTGAGAACGGGACCCGGCGGCTGCTCAAACCGATGGTCCTCGCCAAACTGATCCACGCGCTTGAGCTTGCCTCGAGTGACAGGGTTCTCGATGTCGGCTGCGCAACGGGTTACGGCGCGGCCGTGCTGGCCCGCGTCGCGGGCCAGGTGACAGCGCTCGAGGAGGATTCCGGGCTCGCCCAGGCAGCAAGCCGAGCTTTGGCTGGCCTGAAAAATGTTAGTGCTGTGACAGGTCCCCTGACGAAAGGCTGGCCAAAAGGGGCGTCATACGATGCCATTATCTTCGAGGGGGCAGCGGAGGTCCCGCCCGAGGCATTTTTGCCCCAACTGCGCGATGGCGGACGGCTGGCCTGCATCCTGGGCGGCGGGCCCGGTGCCAAGGCCATGCTCTATTTCAGAAGCGGGAACGATCTGGGCGGGCGGTCAATATTCGATGCTAGTGCCGCCGTGTTGCCCGGTTTCGTCAAGTCCACGGCTTTCGCCTTCTGAACAGCCCCCGTTCCAAAGCGTGGCGGAAATGTCCCAGTCCGTCTCTAAACTGGTTGGGGGGGTGAATTGAGGGGTTTAAGCAGGGGGTTTGGATGCCTATCGTTCTAGGTCTTTTGTGCAGCGCGAATCGGGCACCATGCCGGACGCGTGATGGGTGGGGTTTGGATGGCCAGTTGGGGCCTCGGTAGATGTATGCGCAGGCTTGCGGTCGGCACAATCCTGTGCGCCGGTGGAGGCTTCATGTTCCTCCCGGCTCTCGCCGACACACTCGATGGGTCGCTGATCCTCGCCTATATGAACAATCCGACGCTGAACTCGCAGCGCGCCTCGACACGCGCGACCGACGAAGGTGTGCCGCAGGCGCTCTCGGGATACCGGCCCCGGGTGACCGTGATCGGCTCGATCGGTTCACAGTACTGGGACACGACGAATAAGCCGGATGTCAACCAACCCCTCTATATTCATCAATCCGGCACCATGACGCCGAACAACTACGGCATCACGGCGACGCAGACGTTGTACAACGGCTTTCAGAACGCGAACCGCACGCGTCAGGCGGAGAGCCAGGTGCAGGCTGCGCGCGAGAACCTGCGGGTCGCCGAACAGTCGGTGCTGCTGTCCGCGGTGACGGCCTACATGAATTTGCTGCGCGATGCGGCGATCCTCGATCTGCAGCGGCGCAACGTCGAGGTGCTGCAGGAGCAATTGCGCCAGACGCGCGACCGCTTCAATGTCGGCGAGGTGACGCGCACCGATGTTGCGCAATCGGAATCGCGTCTCGCCGCCGGGCGCTCGCAGGTGTTGGCGGCGGAAGCCACCTACAAGGCATCCGTTGCAACCTACCGGCAGGTGATCGGGGTTGAGCCCGGTAAGCTTGCGCCCGGTTCTCCGGTTGACCGTTTTTCGCCATCCAACCTGCCGCAGTCGGTCGGGGTCGCCACCGCGACGCATCCGGCGGTGACCACCGCGCAATACAATGTCGATGCGGCGCTGTTGCAGGTGAAGGTTGCGGAAGGCGCACTTTATCCGACGCTGTTGGTGCAAGGCAGCGTGCAGCAGCAAAACGAAATCACCCAGAACCAACTCAAGAGCTTTAACGCCGCCGCGATCGCCCAGCTGACCGTGCCGATCTATCAGGGCGGGGCGGAGTATTCCCTGGTGCGGCAGGCGAAGGAGACGCTGGGGCAGCGACGGCTTGATCTTGATACGGCGCGCGACCAGGTGCGGCAGAACGTCGTGCAGTCGTGGGGGCAGCTTGATGCTGCGAAAGCTAATATCGAAGCGACGCAGGCGCAGGTGCAGGCGGCCGAGATCGCACTGAACGGGGTGCGCGAGGAAGCGCGCGTTGGCCAGCGCACCACGCTCGATGTGTTGAACGCGCAGCAGGAACTGGTGAACGCGCGGGTGGCGCTGGTGAGCGCGCAGCGCGACCGGGTGGTTGCTTCCTTCACGCTTCTGTCGGCGGTGGGACGGCTGTCGCCGCAGGTGCTAGGACTGCGGGTGCCGGTCTATGACGCGAACGTGCACTACCAGCAGGTGCGCGATAGCTGGGCCGGCGTGCGCACTCCCGATGGACGCTGAGCGCACCGAATCAACCGCGGTGTCATGGTCCCGTGTCCACACTTCGTTGTGCGAACACACCCACCCATCTGCCACACACGTCCCGCTCTGGCGTATAAACGGTATAACGGCAGTGATTCGCGTCGGCCTTGGCTCGGCCATTGCCACGCGGAGAGCGGACAGCATGTCGGGTTTTTTGGGTAATGACGCAAGCGGCGAAGACGCAAGAGCGCTCGATGGAGGAAATCCTGGCCTCCATCCGGCGCATCATTACCGATGACGACGCCAGCGAGCCCGCGAAGGCTCCGGAGGCTGCGCCGGCAGAGAAACAACAGCCTGTGGTAACGGCGGCTCCGAGCCGACCAACGCCCCTGCCTGCGTCAGCAAAAACGACATTGCCGCCGGCTGCGCCGGAGCCGGCGCCCACGCCCGCCAATGCGGCAGCGAGATGGGCGCCGGGCTTCCGCACGATCGACGGCGCATTCGATTTGGCGTTCACCACAAAGCCCGAGTCGCCGCTCATTGACCGCGGGCTGATCTCGAACGAGACGATCGCGGCAGTCGACAGCGCGTTCAACACGCTCGCGAACACCATCATCGGACAGAAGCCGCGCACGCTCGAGGATCTGGTGAAGGAAATGCTGCGGCCGATGCTCAAGTCGTGGCTCGACGACAACCTACCGAGCCTGGTCGAGCGCATCGTGCGCGGAGAAATCGAGCGCGTCTCGCGCGGACGGCCGTAGATACCGACATTATCTGGTCGTCATTTCAGAAACAGCGTCTTGCCTGCGTCTGGATTCCGGGTCCGGGGCGCTTACTCGCCGTCCCGGGACGACGAGCGGGTAGTGAGATTGCATTTCACCGTCATGCCCGCGCTTGTCGCGGGCATCCACGTCTTTATGACCTTGCGCTGGTGAAGACGTGGATGGCGGCCGGCCAAGCTTGGCCATGACGTGTGAGATGTTGTCCTAAATTCCTCGGTCCTGCCGCTGGCGTAGCGCGCGCGCGAACCACAGTCCCAGTCCCAAGAGGCCGGCGCCGGCGGTTACGAATACCGGTATCGCGCCGAAACGGTCGAACACGACTCCGTTGATAGCGACGCCCAGCGTCTGCCCGAGGTAGAGCGCGGAGGAAAAAATCGCCACCGCGGTGCCGCGCGCTTCCGGTGTCATCTGGGTGGCGTTGGTCTGCAGCGTGTTGTGCAGCATGTAGTAGCCAAGCCCGATGGTTATGATGGCCAACGGCGCGAGATAGGTGCTCGGCGTAAACGCAATTGTCAGGTAAGCGAGGGCGAGCATGACACCGCCGGCCGTGACGAGACCGATCTGGCCGAGCCGGTTCACCAGACCGCGCACCGACAGACTGTAGATCAAACCGCCGATGGCGAAGGCGCCGACGAAAAGTCCGACCAAGGTAAAATTGATGCCGAAACGCAGATGCAGGTCGGCGCCGACGAACGCGAAGGCGCCGAACATGAAGAAGGCCTCGATGAAACCCATGGCGATCACCGCGCGCGCCCAAGGTGTGCGCAGCACGGTCGCATAGTCTTTGACAAAGCCGCGCGAGCGTGTCGCCGTGGCGTGTCCCGCATGCGTGATCGGATTGCGGAAGAATTCGATCAGCAAAGCAACGGTCGCGACAGCAAAGAGCGCGGCAAGAAAAAAGAACACGTTCCGCCATCCGAACAGATCGCCGAGGACGCCGCCGGCGGCCTGGCCGAACAACTGGCCGAGAATCTGCCCCGACAGGAATGTGCCGAGCACCTGCTGACGACGCTCGTACGGAATGACGTCACCGAGGAAAGCCAACGCCAGCGGGATGATCCAGCCGGCCGACAAGCCGCACGCAAGGCGCGCGACGACGAGCGTCGGCAGCGACCCTGCGAGTCCACACATAAGCACCAGCACGGTCGACATCGCCGCAGCTGCGGTCACGCAGGCGTATTTGCCGAAGCGGTCGCCGACGGGGCCGATGATGAGCTGCACCGAGCCGTGCGCCAGCGCATAGGCGGTGACCACGATCGAGGCGGCGCCGACGCTGACCCCGAAGTCGGCGGCGATCTGCGGCAACAGCGAATCCGAAACCCGCACCATCGACTGGCTGGCGAAAGAGGCCAGCGCCAGCAGCGTGATGGCGGACGTGGCGCTGCCGCGCGAAACGGGTGTGCCGGGGGACAAAGTTGACTCTCGGTGGCGCGGTAGGCTTTCTAGCGCGCCGACAGTGCTCCAAGCAAAACGATGACGATCGACAAAACCTACCAGCCCTCGGAGGTCGAGGGCCGCATCTACCGGAGCTGGGAACAGGCGGGCGCCTTCCGCGCCGGCCGGCCCGAACGCGCCAGTGCGACGCCTTACTCTATCGTCATTCCGCCGCCGAACGTGACCGGCTCATTGCATATGGGCCATGCGCTGAACAACACGCTGCAGGACATCCTGTGCCGGTTCGAGCGCATGCGCGGCAAGGACGTGCTGTGGCAGCCGGGGACCGATCACGCGGGCATCGCGACGCAGATGGTGGTCGAACGGCAGCTGATGGAGCGCCAGGAGAAGAGCCGGCGCGAGATGGGCCGCGAGGCCTTCCTTAAGCGCGTCTGGGAGTGGAAAGCCGAGAGCGGTGGCACCATCGTCAATCAGCTCAAGCGGCTTGGCGCGTCATGCGACTGGTCGCGCGAGCGCTTCACCATGGACGAGGGTCTGTCGCGCGCCGTTCTTAAAGTTTTTGTGGAACTTCATCGCGCCGGGCTGATCTACAAGGACAAGCGGTTGGTCAACTGGGATCCGAAACTGCTGACGGCGATTTCCGATCTGGAGGTGGTCCAGGTCGAAACCAAAGGTCATCTCTGGCACCTGCGGTATCCGATTGAAGGGAAGACCTTCAATCCGAAAGATCGTTCGACGTACATCGTCGTCGCGACGACGCGGCCGGAGACCATGCTCGGCGACGTCGCCGTTGCCGTGCATCCCGACGACGAGCGCTACAAGGCGCTGGTCGGCAAGCGCGCGATTCTGCCGCTGGTCGGGCGGAAGATTCCGATCATCGCCGATGAGTATTCTGATCCGGAGAAGGGCTCGGGCGCGGTAAAGATCACGCCTGCGCACGACTTCAACGATTTCGAGGTCGGCAAACGGCACAACCTGCCGCAGATCAACATCTTCAGCGCGGAAGCCAAGCTTCAGCTGAAAGATAATGCGGAGTTCGTAGCGGGCGTCCCGGCGTCGGCCGATCTCTCGGCAACGCTGGCGATGAATGGCACTGACCGCTTTGCGGCGCGCAAGACGATCCTCGCGCGCCTTGAGGAGAAAGGTCTCGTCGAAAAGATCGAGCCGCAGTCGCACGTCGTTCCGCACGGCGACCGCTCGAATGTCGTGATCGAGCCGTTTCTCACCGACCAGTGGTACGTGAACGCGCAAGAGCTCGCGAAGCCTGCGATTGCTGCCGTGCGCGGCGGCAAGACTAGGTTCATCCCGAAAAACTGGGAGAAGACCTATTTCGACTGGATGGAAAACATCCAGCCGTGGTGCATCTCGCGCCAGCTCTGGTGGGGCCATCAGATACCGGCCTGGTATGGGCCAGATGGGAACGCGTTCGTCGCGCTGACCGAAGCCGAGGCGCAGGCCAACGCCGATAAGCACTACGGAAAGAAAGCGGCGCTCACGCGCGATGAGGACGTGCTCGATACATGGTTTTCGTCCGCGCTGTGGCCATTCTCGACGCTCGGCTGGCCGGACAATACGCCCGAGCTCAAGCGCTATTACCCGACCTCAACGCTGGTCACTGGCTTCGACATCATCTTCTTCTGGGTCGCGCGCATGATGATGATGGGTCTCCATTTCATGAAGGAGATCCCGTTTCATGACGTCTACATCCATGCGCTGGTGCGTGACGCCTCGGGCGCCAAGATGTCGAAGTCGAAAGGCAACGTCATCGATCCGCTGGCGCTGATCGACGAATACGGCGCCGATGCATTGCGCTTCACGCTCGCTGCCATGGCGGCGCAGGGGCGCGACATCAAGCTGTCGACCCAACGTGTCGAAGGCTACCGAAATTTCGCAACCAAGCTGTGGAATGCCGCGCGCTTTGCCGAAATGAACGGCTGCGCGAGCGTCGCCAGTTTCGATCCGAAATCGGCGAAGGAAACGCTCAACCGCTGGATCGCGCACGAGACGGCTAAAGCCGCGGCCGAAATCACCGAGGCGATCGAGGCCTACCGTTTCAACGATGCGGCGACGGCGGTCTACCGTTTCGTCTGGAACATCTACTGCGATTGGTATCTGGAGCTCGCGAAACCTTTACTCATCGGCCCGGACGGCGCTGCGAAAAGCGAGACGCAGGCGATGGTGGCTTGGGCGCGCGACGAGATCCTCAAGCTGCTGCAGCCCTTCATGCCGTTCATCACCGAGGAATTGTGGGCCGTGACCGGCAAGCATGACGCGCTGCTCACGCTCGACGCCTGGCCTTCCTACGCGGGTCTTTCCGACGACAAGGCCGAAACCGAAATCGGCTGGGTCATCGATCTCGTCACGGCCATTCGTTCCGTCCGCGCAGAAATGAACATCACCGCCGCGATCCCGCTGGTGCTCGCTGGCGCTTCGGCCGAGACCAAGGCGCGCGCCGAACGCTGGTCTGAGTTCATCAAGCGGCTGGCGCGTGTGTCGGAAATTTCGTCGGCCGCTTCATCGCCGCAGGGCTCCGTGCAACTCATCGTGCGCGGGGAGACGGTGGCCTTGCCGCTCAAGGGCGTCATCGACATCGCGGTCGAGCGGACGCGGCTCAGCAAGGAGATGCAGAAGGCGGATGCCGACATCGCCCGCGTCGATGCGAAGTTGAACAATCCCAACTTCATGGCGCGGGCGCCGGAAGAGGTGGTTGAAGAGGAAAAAGAAAAGCGCGAGGAGGCGGTGGCGCGCAAAGCAAAGATCGCCGAGGCGCTGGAACGGCTCAAGGGCGCCGTGTGAGGCGATGGCGCGCTGAAAGCGGGAACCCGGAATCCAGATGCAAGCAAAGTGTTTATGTCTGGATTCCGGCGCTCGCGCGCCGTCCCGGAATGACGCGCGAGGTGTCGCGGGACTATCTGAACGGCTTGCTCAGGAACGGTGAGCGCTTCAACCCGAAGCGCCAGGGCTTTTCCGCCGCCTTGGTGATGCCAATGCGCACACCACTAATGACCTGCGGTTTTTCGCTGCGTGCGCGCAATTCGAAGGGCGCCCGATCGAGCGCAAGGCCATTGTGCTTATGCGTGATGGCGAGCGCCTCGCACAATTTACCGGGCCCCGAACACAGCGCATGTTCCTCGCGCAGGCCGCGGCGGCGTTGCATTGTCGGAATGCCGTGCGTTGGCTCGAGGGCGCGGATCAGCACGGCGCTGGCGCTGCCTTCCTCCTCGCACACGAAATTCAGGCACCAGTGGATGCCATAGGAGCGGTAGACATAAACAAAGCCCGCAGGACCGAACATCACCGCGTTGCGCTCGGTGCGACCGTTAAAGGAATGCGCGGCGGGATCGGTGTGGTGATAGGCCTCGAGCTCGACAATCACGCCGCCGACACCGTCGACCAATAGCGTCGCGCCGATCAGTTCGGGCGCGACATCGAGCACCGGGCGACGGAAAAATGAACGGCGAAGGCGAGGGGGACGCATTGCCGCAAGCTACACATTCCTTGCAGATTGTCATTCGGGGGAAGCGCTCGTTCTTGGCGTGGCCGCCGTCATGTCCGCGCTTGTCGCGGGCTCCACGTCTTAACAACATGGCAGCTAGAAAGACGTGGATAGCCGGGACAAGCTCGGCCATGACGATAGTGGTGAGGCAATGACCCGTCGTCGGCGGTGCGCATCATGACTTTAATCCTATATGATATTATTCCTAATGCCTATCCGGTCCGCCAAAGGGCGCTCTCATGAGGCGTCATGCGGGTGGGATCGGATGCGGCGCCGCGGCCGCGAGAGGACGCTTCTCCCGCACCCGGGCGGCGCCGGGAGCTCCGCCCGACGGTCAATACGAGCCGTCTGCCAGGAGCATGGCCACCGGGGGCCCCGCCCGCCGTTTCGCTTCGCCCACAACGCGAAGTCCGGCGGGAGAAACGGACGGTCCAGGTAAAGCGCGGCCCGGCGCAGTAAGGAAGGCGCCCGCGATGGCGCGCCATGAGGCGCCCGCGTCTCTCGAGAGGGAGCGCGGCGCCACCTAGCGCGCCATCTCCCTCGCCTTATTGCAAGGGGGAAATTGTGGAAAACGGCGATGGCCTGCCCAGGGCCTCGACAAGCAGCATGGGCAATAACGATTGGCCCACAGCGACATAAGAAGTGTTGCCGCTTACCTACACCTGTGACGACTTTGCAACAGTTCTAGAACATTTAACCGAGTGAGGAGGTTGGCCCAAGCCGCGCCGCGATTCGGCCATACCATTCAACCACATCGATGCCCGCCAAACCGGCCGCCTTCGTACCGCCGGTTGGATCGACCCGGCAGCGATAACCGGGGCTGGGCGACAGGGACCGATGGACGCCAAGAGCAGTTTGAAGTCGAGACTTCCGAGCCGGCACGCCACCGAAGGGCCGGATCGCGCACCACATCGCGCCTTCTATTACGCGATGGGTCTGACCACCGAGCAAATCCACCAACCTTTCGTCGGCGTCGCGACCTGCTGGAACGAAGCAGCGCCATGCAACATCGCGCTGATGCGTCAGGCGCAGGTTGTGAAAAAGGGCGTCGCCGCAGTTGGCGCCACGCCGCGCGAATTCTGCACGATCACGGTGACGGACGGCATTGCGATGGGCCACGCGGGCATGAAGGCTTCGCTGCCCTCGCGTGAGGTGATCGCGGACAGTGTCGAACTGACCGTGCGCGGACACGCCTACGATGCGCTGATCGGTTTGGCCGGCTGCGACAAATCACAGCCCGCCATGATGATGGCGATGTGTCGTCTGAACGTGCCGGCGATCTATATCTACGGTGGCTCGATCTTGCCCGGCACGTTCAAGGGCAAGCCCGTCACCATTCAGGACGTGTACGAGGCGGTCGGCAAACATTCCGTCGGGCAGATGTCCGACGAAGAACTCGACATTCTCGAGCAGAACGCCTGTCCATCCGCCGGTGCCTGCGGTGCACAATTCACCGCGAACACCATGGCGACGGTATCGGAAGCCATCGGGCTTGCGCTGCCTTATTCGGCGGGCGCGCCCGCGCCGTACGAAATCCGCGACAAATTCTGCATGCTCGCCGGCGAGATGATCATGGACCTGATCGGCAAGAACATCCGCCCGCGTGATATTGTGACCCGCAAGGCGCTGGAAAATGCCGCGGCGGTTGTCGCAGCAAGTGGTGGATCGACAAATGCTGCGCTGCATTTACCGGCGATCGCGAATGAATGCGGGATCGAGTTCACGCTGTTTGACGTGGCCGAAGTCTTCAAAAAGACTCCTTATGTCGCAGATTTGAAACCGGGCGGCCGTTATGTCGCCAAGGATATGTTCGAAGCTGGCGGCGTGCCGCTTTTGATGAAAACGCTGCTGGATCACGGCTACCTGCACGGCGATTGCCTGACGGTAACGGGGCGCACGATCGCCGAAAATCTGAAGAACGTGAAATGGAATCCGGACCAGGACGTCGTGTATCCGGCCAATAAGCCGTTGATGCCGACAGGTGGCGTGGTCGGGCTCAAAGGCAATCTCGCGCCCGAAGGCGCGATCGTGAAGATCGCCGGCATGAAGACGCTCAAGTTCAGCGGCCCGGCGCGTTGCTTTGACGGTGAGGAAGCCTGCTTCGATGCAGTGAAGCACCGCAAATACAGGGACGGCGACGTCCTGGTGATCCGC
Source organism: Pseudolabrys sp. (assembly GCA_051986235.1). Lineage (GTDB taxonomy): Bacteria > Pseudomonadota > Alphaproteobacteria > Rhizobiales > Xanthobacteraceae > Pseudolabrys. Next base: position 79,672 of record JBPYDR010000022.1, on the reverse strand, counting down.
TACGAGGGGCCGCGCGGTGGTCCCGGCATGCGCGAGATGCTGTCGACTACGGCCGCCCTTTATGGCCAGGGCGCCGGCGAAAAGGTCGCGCTGATCACCGATGGACGGTTCTCAGGCGCCACGCGCGGTTTCTGCGTCGGCCATGTCGGGCCGGAGGCGGCGATCGGCGGCCCGATCGGGCTGATCCGCGACGGCGACATCATCGAGATCGACGCGGTGAAGGGTTCGCTGGAGGTGAAACTGTCCGCCGACGAGCTCGCCAAGCGCAAGGCGCAATGGAAGCCGCATGAGAGCGAATACGGATCCGGCTATTTGTGGAAGTACGCCCAGCAGGTGGGTCCCGCCGTCAACGGCGCGGTGACGCATCCTGGTGGGGCCGGTGAGAAAGAGTGCTATGCGGACATTTGAGGGCACGTTGCGCGCGCTCTTGATCGGCGGCCTTCTGGCCGCGGCGCCCGCACACGCGCTCGACGGCAGCAAGACCGATCCAAGCGTCGGTCCGCCGCCGATGTCGCCGATCGAAGCTTTCCGTTCGGGCGCGAACTGGCTGAAAGCCGGCGAGACCGTCAAGGCGGTGAACTCGCTCGAATACGCCGCCGAGAAGGGCCATGCGCTCGCGCAGTGGAAGCTTGGCCGCATGTATGCCGAAGGCGACGGCGTCGCGCAGAACGATCTCAAGGCGTTCGAATATTTTCGCCGCATCGCCGACGGCCACGCCGACGACAATCCGGACACGCCGCAGGCCCGCTTCGTCGCTAGTGCGTTCGTTGCGCTCGGGCACTACTACCTCGAGGGTATTCCGAAGACCGAGGTCAAGAGCGATCCGCAGCGCGCGCGGGAGATGTTCAACTACGCAGCGTCGTACTTCCGCGATCCGGACGCGCAATATTTTCTGGCGCGGCTCTATCTCAATGGCACCGGCGCCCCGCGCGACCCGCGTCAGGCGGCGCGATGGTTCGGTCTCTCGGCGCAGAAAGGCCAATGCGAAGCGCAGGCGATGCTCGGCGCCATGCTGTTTGAAGGCGATCACGTGCCGCGCCAGGCTGCACGCGGACTGATGTGGCTTGCGCTCGCCAAGGACAATGCGCGTCCCGATCAGGCCTGGATCACGAAGCTCTACGATAGCGCCATGCGAAAAGCGAACGAAGACGAGCGCGCATTGGCTGCAGTCTATCTGCGCCACTGGCTGGAGACGCGGCGCGAGTAGGGCGCCTTTGCGGTTGTCCTTGCCGCCTGTCAGCGGCCTTCTATATCCAGATCGACGTAGACCGGCACGTGGTCGGAGGGTTTGTCCCATCCGCGCACGTGACGGTCGATACCGGCATCGACCAATCGGTCCGCGGCCTGCGGCGACAGCAACAGATGATCAATGCGGATACCATCGTCCTTAGCCCAGGCGCCGGCCTGATAGTCCCAAAAGGTATAGAGGTCGGATTCATCACTCACAGCACGTAGCGCATCGGTCAGTCCGAGATTGACCAGCGCGCGAAATTTTTGCCGGGTCTGCGGCAGAAACAGTGCGTCGTTCTTCCAGGCGTCCGGGCGACGCGCATCGGCGGCAGTCGGGATGACGTTGAAGTCGCCCGCAAGCAGCATCGGTTCTTCCAGTTTAAGTCGCTCATGCGAGAAGTTAATGAGACGCGTCATCCAGTTGAGCTTGTAGGCATATTTATCGGTGTTCGGCGGATTGCCATTGGGCAGATAAAGACTGATCACGCGTAGCGTGCCGGCTTTGGTGGAGACGATTGCTTCTAGGAAACGCGCCTGCACATCGGCTTCATCGCCGATCAATCCCGGCGCGACTTCATCGAACGGAAGCTTGGACAAAAGCGCGACGCCGTTGAAAGTTTTCTGGCCGTGCACCGCAACATTGTAACCGAGCGCCTCCAAAGGCTCGTGCGGGAAGGCATCGTCGGTGCATTTGATCTCCTGCAGGCAGAGAATGTCCGGTTGTCGTTCCCTGAGCCAAGCCTCCAGGTTGTCCATGCGCTGGCGGATGGAGTTGACGTTCCAGGTGGCAATTCTCATGGATTTTCAGGGGTTCTGGACGGGCGAATAACGCAGTATTTCCTGTGTTTATAGGAGACCACAGGGATATGCACTCAGTAACGTTTATATGCTAGGTAAGGCGCTAACGCGGCCCCAAATTGATGTGAAACAAGCCATTCCGCGGATTAGGGAGCGTCCGGGCAGGCCCAAATGAGTCCGGACCGAAAATTGCCGATGATCAAGCGAAAATGGCTCCTTGTCGGGGCAGTCGTCGCCCTGATTGGAGTTGTTGTGCTCGCTCGCGGCATCTGGTCCAAGGACGGCGCCAACGCGCGCTCGCCACAGACCCGCGCCGTTCCGGTCGAGACCGCGGTTGCTGAACGCAAGACCATGCCGGTCCGTTTGACTGCCCTCGGCAACGTCACGCCCATCGCCAGTGTTGCGATCAAGACGCAAGTCGATACAACGATTACCGCTGTTCATTTCCGTGATGGCGCGACGGTGCAGAAAGGTGACCTGCTGTTCACGCTCGATTGCCGGCAGATCGAAGCCGACATGAAGCGGGTGCAAGCCGTCATCGATGGCGCGCAGTCCACGCTTGAGCAGGCGCAACGCGACGTCGAGCGCTACACGGATCTCGCCGCCAGAAACGCAACGCCGATCGTGACGCTGAACAACGCGCAAACCGCAGTCAATGTGTCGCGCGCCACGGCGGAATCAAACCGTGCGCAGCTCGAGAATCTGAAAGTGCAGCTCAGCTTCTGCACGATCCGTGCGCCGATCTCCGGCCGCATCAGCATGGCCAATGTCAAGGTCGGAAATTTCGTCCGCCAGGCCGATACATCGCCGATGGCGACCATCAACCAGATGGTCCCGGTCTATGTCAGCTTCACCGTGCCGCAAAAAGACCTACCCGATATCCGTAAGGCCATTGCAGCGGAGACTGCGACCGTCGAGGCCATCGTGCCGGGCGAACAGAAGCGTGCCACCGGCCAGGTGACGATGATCGAGAATACCGTCGATCCTTCGACGGGCATGGCGATGGTCCGCGCGACGATGCCGAACCAGGATGAGTTGCTCTGGCCCGGCACACTGGTCAGCACCGAGATGACGCTGCGCAAGGAGGAGGGCGTCGTGGTGCCCGCCAACGCTGTGCAGGTCAGCCAGAACGGCACCTTCGTGTTTGTAATCCAGGACGGCATTGCGCAGCCGCAGCCGGTCAAAGTCGAACGTCAGGTCGGCGGTGAAAGCGTGATCGCGACCGGCCTCAATGGCGGCGAAACCGTTGTGACCGAAGGGCAGTTGCTGCTGTCGAAAGGCACCCGCGTGAACGTACGCACGCCGAAGGTTGCGGGCAGCTGATCCATGAACATCTCTGAAACCTGTATCCGCCGCCCGGTTCTGACGACGCTGATGACGGCGTCGTTGATCGTTTTCGGTATCTTTGCCTACCGGCTGTTGCCGGTCGCGGCGCTGCCCGCGGTCGACTTTCCGACCATTCAGATCACGGCGCAATTTCCCGGTGCAAGCCCGGAAACCATGGCGGCATCGGTCGCCTCGCCAATAGAGCGGCAGCTCTCGACGATTTCTGGTATCTCGTCGATGAATTCGTCGTCCTCGCTCGGCCTCGCGCAGATCACCATTCAATTCGATCTTGGCCGCAATATCGACGGCGCGGCGCTTGACGTGCAGACAGCACTCGCGACCGCCGCGCGCCTGCTGCCAATCGAAATGACGATTCCACCGTCGTTCCGCAAAGTGAACCCGGGAGATTTCCCAGTTCTCTATATAGCCTTGCGGTCAGATACGCTTCCGCTGTCGACGGTCGACGACTATGCCGAGACCGTTCTGGCACCGCAGATCTCGCAACTACCCGGCGTGGCCCAGGTGCTTGTCTACGGCGCTCAGAAATTCGCAGTCCGCGTTCAGGTCAATCCGACCGAAGCCGCCGCCCGCAATATCTCGCTTGAAGATGTTCGCAGCGTCGTTGCCAAGGCAAACTCGAGCACGCCTGTCGGCGTTCTGACCGGGCCGAAGCAAAGCGTGACTTTGGAGGCCACCGGCGCGATGCCGCATGCGGATGACTACCGCGATGTGGTCGTCGCCTACCGCAACGGCTCGCCGATAAAGCTCAATCAGATCGCGCGCGTGATCGACAGCGTGGAAAACGACAAGATCGCAACTTGGTTCAACGATGGGCGCGCGATTGTGCTGGCCATCCAGCGCCAGCCCGACGCCAACACGGTGCAGGTCGTCGACCTTGTGCGTCAGAGCTTGCCGACCATGCGTGCGCAGGTGCCGCCGTCGATCGAGATGGAGCCGTTGTTTGACCGCTCGCTGTCGATCCGCGCCGCGGTCGTCGACGTGCAGGAAACCCTGGGCATCGCCATTGCGCTGGTCATCATGGTGATCTTCCTTTTCCTACGCAAAGTGTCGGCAACCATCATTCCGGCACTGGCCGTGCCGGTCTCGCTCGTCGGCACATTCGCGGCGATGTATGCCTTCGGTTTCTCCATCAACAACATGACGCTGCTGGCGCTCACGTTGTCGGTCGGCTTCGTTGTCGACGATGCGATCGTGATGCTGGAGAATATCGTTCGCCACATTGAAGGCGGCATGCGCCCGTTTGAGGCGGCTCTGAAGGGCTCGCGCGAGATCGGCTTCACGATCGTTTCGATCACCTTCTCGCTGATCGCCGTGTTCATTCCCGTGCTGTTGATGGGCGGGATGGTCGGCCGCGTATTCCGTGAGTTTGCCGTGTCAATCGCGGTTGCGATCGTGGTTTCCGGATTCGTGTCGCTGACGCTCACGCCGATGTTGTGCGCGCGAGTTCTGGGCACCCACCACGATGGTGAAAAGCAGTTTTTTGTGCTGCGCTGGTTCGAGCGCCTTTTTGAAGGAATGCTGCGCACCTACCAGTGGACGCTCGATCGGGTGATCGCGTTCAAGTTCATCATGTTGATGGTAACGATCGGCACGTTCTTCGCGACAATCGTACTCTATGTCGTGGTCCCGAAAGGCTTCTTTCCGACGGAAGACACCGGCTACATCATCGGCATAACGGAGGGCGCGACTGACATTTCGTTCCCGGCAATTTCGCAGCTTCAGCGCAAGGTTGCCGAGATCGTGCGCGCCGATCCCGCAGTTCAATATGTGAACTCCACGGTCGGGACCGGCGGGCCCAACTCCGTTGGCAACAGCGGGCGCATGCTGATCGCGCTGAAGCCACGCAAGGATCGCGACAAGCTGCAGACGATCACTGCGCGGTTGCGGCAGACCGCCAATGTCGTGCCGGGCCTGGCGATCTATTTCCAGCCTATTCAGAACATCAACCTGGGCGGCAAGCTCGCCAAGAGCCAGTATCAGTACACTCTGCAATCCAACGACACGGCCTCGCTCTATCGCGTGACGCCGGAAATGCGCGAGAAGATCTCGCGCATTGCTGGACTCCTTGATGTCACCACCGACCTCTATGTGACCAATCCGCAGGTCTCGATCGAAGTCGATCGCGAGAAGTCCGCCGTTTACGGATTAACCGTCGATCAGGTGCGCCAGGAACTCTACAACGCCTTCGGCGTACGGCAGGTCGCTACCATCTACAGCCCGGTCAACTACTATCAGGTCATTCTCGAGACTCAGCCGGAGTTTCAGATTGGCCCGGATGATCTGGCGCGCGTCTACTTAAAGACCTCGAGTGGCACGACAGTGCCACTGTCTGCGGTCACCCGTTTCGAACGCACTGTCGGCCCCTTGCAGGTCAACCACCAGGGTCAACAGCCGGCTGTGACAATCTCCTTCAATCTTGCGCCCGGGTTCTCGCTCGGTCAGGCCGTCGACGCCATCCAGAAACTTGAGCGCGACGAGGGCTTGCCCGCGACGATCACCACCGGATTCCAGGGCACCGCTCAGGTCTTCCAGGATTCCTTGCGCGGGCAGGGCATCCTGATCTTGGCCGCCATTTTTGCCGCCTACGTGGTGCTCGGAATTCTGTACGAAAGCTTCATCCATCCGATCACGATCATTTCCGGCCTGCCGTCGGCAGGTATCGGTGCGATCCTGACGTTGATGCTGTTCGGCATGGACCTGTCGGTGATCGCCATGATCGGCATCGTGATGCTGGTCGGCATCGTGAAGAAAAACGCGATCATGATGATCGACTTCGCGATCGAACGGCGGCGCGTGGGATTGTCTGCGGAAGCTGCAATCCGCGAGGCAGCGGTCCTTCGCTTCCGCCCGATCATGATGACTACGTTCGCCGCGATCTTCGGTACACTGCCGATTGCGCTCGGTACAGGTGCGGGCGCTGAATTGCGCCAGCCGCTCGGCGTGGCGGTGGTCGGCGGCCTTGTGCTGTCGCAGCTGTTGACGCTCTACATCACGCCGGTGATTTACCTCTATCTCGACCGCTTCGACCGGATGTTGAAGCGTCGTCTCGAGCCACAACTCACGGAAGTCGAGCAGGCACCGCCTGCGGTCGCAGCCGAATAGCGTCGACACCCTCAAAGCAATTTATTCACGGCTGGCACGCGGTGTTCGATGCCGATGGTGCGCTGGCGGAGACCAATTGGCGCAAGATCATGAACCGCGCCATTGCCGACAAGCTAATCATGGTCGGCTATCACGACAGCATGCCGGGCGCCGGCACCTTCAAGCGCGACGGAAACGGCTACGTTTTCGTTCCGGTCAAAACCCGATTTTCACGACACTGATCGGAGGGCGCCTTGCGGAGTTCGGCTTTTTTCGTGGTCAAAGTGCGAAACTGGTGCCGCAGCCGCACGAGGCTTTCGCCTGCGGATTGTTCACTTTGAACGAAGTGCCGATCAGATCGTCGACAAAATCGATTTCCGATCCGGCCATGTAGTTGACTGAAACCGGATCGATCAAAACGACAGCGCCATCGCGGCTGATCACGAGGTCGTCGCTGGCCCTCGAATGCTCCATGTCGAATTTGTATTGAAAGCCGGAGCAGCCTCCGCCTTCAACGCTGACGCGCAGCATTGTTCCCCTCGGCTCAGCTTTCAGGATTTCGCCGATGCGTCGTGCCGCCCGTTCGCTGACCGTGATGTTTGCGCTCATTTGCTCGCCTTTTGGGCTATCCTATTGGCAGACGGCCCAACGGATAGTTAAGTGCGCGGGCTGACGAGGTCAATGCGCACAATGGTGGTCGATTCGAGGCGAGAACGGGCCGTTTATGCCACCGATCCGGCGCAAAGCCGGGGCCGCCGCTGCGATGAGCCGGGAAGCCCGAGCCGCAATGCTTTCCGGCGCGACTGCGACAGAATCATCCACTCCGCTGCGTTTCGCCGGCTGGCGCACAAGACGCAGGTCTTCGTCTATCACGAGGGTGATCACTATCGCACGCGACTGACGCATACGCTTGAGGTCGCGCAGATTGCCCGCTCGCTCGCGCGCGCACTCGGACTGGACGAAGACCTCGCCGAAGCGCTGGCGCTCGCGCACGATCTCGGCCATCCACCATTCGGTCATGCCGGTGAGCGAGCACTCGATGAATGTCTTGCGGGATTTGGCGGCTTTGATCACAACGCGCAGGCGCTGCGTATCGTGACGGATCTCGAGCGTCGGTATACCGACTTCGACGGGTTGAACCTCAGCTGGGAAACGCTCGAAGGCCTCGTCAAACACAATGGCCCCTTGGTCGATCGCGCAGGTGTTGCGGTTGGCCGCTATGCCAGACAAGGCGCGCCGGCACCGATCATCGCTTATTCGACAATTCAGGATCTTGAATTGTGGACCTATGCCAGCTCCGAAGCGCAGGCCGCGGCCCTGTCGGATGACATTGCTTACGATGCGCACGACATCGATGATGGCTTGCGAGCCGATCTGTTTACGCTGGATGACATTTCAGAAGTGCCTCTTGTCGGAAATATCCTGCGCGAGATAGACGCAAAGCATCCTAATATTGAACCGTCGCGACGGGTGCATGAAACGGTGCGTGCGCTCATTACGCGCATGATTGAAGATGTCATTGGGGAAACCGGCCGTCGCGTCGCGATGCTCAAGCCACGCTCGGCGGCGGAGGTGCGCGATGCCCCGCGACCAATTGTGGGCTTTTCACCGGCGATGGAAAAGGCCGACCGCGAAATCAAGGGATTTCTCTATCCGCGCATGTACCGCCACGATCGCGTGATGCGGGTGATGTCAGATGCCGAGCGCGTCGTGCGGGATTTATTTGCGCACTATACGGAAGCTCCCGCCGACCTTCCGCAGGAATGGGGCGACGGCATTGTCGGGAGCGATACTTCAAAGCGCATACGTCAGGTTGCCGATTACATCGCGGGCATGACCGATCGATATGCACTTGTCGAGCACGCGAAATATTTCAGGGAGACACCGGAATTGCGCTGACAAAAAGGGCGGCAGGAGACCTGCCGCCCGTACAAAACCTGTTACCGCGCTTAGGCCTGTGAAATACGCGACGCAGATCGAACGCCGCCGTATTCCAACTTGGTGCGGCGCCCATGAACTCGGGCTGAACTGAATGTAATCAGCATGACAGCTTCCCGAATCCGGTGCGTCATTCGATCGGGTGATGTCGATGAAGTTTGACACCGAAAGCGATGACATCGCCGTTACTGCATGACATCATCCAAACGGATGAGCACGACTGCCGGTACATAATGAGCTTGAAAATTGATCCTCCCTCTGAGATCGACCTATTGGTCGCAGGTGCTGGTCCCGCTGGCATGGCCGCGGCGTTGGTCGCGTCGCTAGAGGGGCTCGACGTTCTTTTGTGCGAGAAGTCAGATCAGGTCGGCGGCACCGGCTCGACCTCAGCCGGCACGCTTTGGATTCCCGGTAACAGTCAGAGCCGTGCGGCTGGCTACACTGACAGCGCGGAACAAGCAGACCGCTATCTGAGTGCGTTGATCGGCGAGGGGACCAATCGCGAACTCAGAAATGCTTATCTTCAAACCGGTCCGGCAGTGATCGACTATCTATGCACGCGATCGGACGTGCAATTCATTCCTTGTGGCAAACATCCGGACTATCGCAGCAACATGCCTGGCGCCGCATTGGCCGGCCGCGCAATTGTTCCTGAGCCGTTCGACGGACGTCTGCTCGATGGTGAATTTCGACGAATACGTCCGCCGGTGCCTGAGTTCATGGTGTTGGGCGGCATGATGGTCGGTAAGGCGGACATTTCTCCGTTGATTGGAAGGTTTAGATCGATCGCCAATTTTGCTTATTCGGCGAAGCTGTTCCTGCGATATTTGTCTGACCGTTTGACGTATGCGCGTGGGACGCGACTGATGATGGGCAACGCGCTCGTCGCGCGATTGTTTTACAGTTTGCGCAAACGCGACGTGCCGATCCTCTTCGATGCATCAATCATCGAAGTTGATGGTGATCGGCATGGAGTCAAAGGTGCGCAGCTGAAAATTGGAAACAGGAAAATCCTCGTGAAGGCCCGCAAGGGGGTCGTGCTCGCGACCGGCGGATACGCGCACAACAAAGGCTTCCGCGAGACATTTATGCCTCGCCCTGTGCCGACGTTTTCAATGGGCTCATCCGACAATAAAGGTGACGGTGTTGAAATTGGCCTAAGGCTAGGTGCCGTAATGACACCCGAAAAAAGCACAAGCGGACTCTGGGCGCCGGTTTCGATCGTGCCGCGGAGCGACGGCACCAAAGGCTTGTTTCCACATCTCGTGCTCGATCGTGCCAAGCCCGGGATGATTGCGGTGAACACGGCTGGTCGACGCTTTGTCAATGAAGCTGTTTCTTACCATGACTTCGTCCTGGCTATGTTTGAATGCAACAAGACGACGCCGACGATCCCTGCCTGGCTGATTTGCGATTCCGCGTTTCTCGGGAAATACGGGTTGGGCGTCATCTACCCAGGTTATCGCAATCCCGCAAAGTTCGTCGACAACGGGTACCTCGTTAGTGCGCCTGATCTTGGAGACCTCGCTGAAAAAGTTGGCATTGATGCCGGGCAACTTCACAACACGGTCACGCGCTACAATGGATTTGGCGAGACAGGTATGGACATCGACTTCGGCAAAGGCGAAACGGAGCTGAACCGCTTCAACGGAGATGCCAACCATAAACCGAACCCTTGCGTTGGGCCGCTGATCGAGCCGCCTTTCTATGCGCTTGCGGTATGGCCGGCAGACATCGCGGTCAGCACCGGTCTTGCGACCGACGCAGACGCGCGCGTTCTCGGACACGATGGAAAGCCGATCCCAGGTCTCTATGCCTGCGGAAATGACATGGCGTCGGTGATGGCTGGCAGCTATCCGGGGCCTGGCACGACACTCGGTCCGGCCATCGTATTTGCCTATCGTGCCGCCATGCATGCAAAAGGATCCTTACCCTAGCGTCGGCCTGTGTGCCGTTCAGCGATCAAAAACATCACGCAAAGGAATGTTTCATGGCGCGCCTTGCAGGCAAAGTTGCATTCATCACCGGCGGAGGCGGCGGTATCGGCCGGGCGACCGCGGAACGGTTTGCAGAAGAGGGGGCGAAGGTCGTGATCGCGGAAATCGATGCGTCGCGCGGCGAGGCTGCCGCCGAGGCTGCGCGCGTACGAGCCAAAAATTCCGGAGGGGACGCGCATTTCATCCACTGTGATATTCGCGATAAGGCGATGGTCGAGGCGGCCTTTGCGGAAACTGTCGACCGGTTTGGCGGACTTTCCATTCTGCACAACAATGCCGGCGGTTCGACGCTTCAGGATGGACCTGTGACCGAGGCGCCTGAAGAAGAGTTCTGGCGCGTGATGAAACTTGACCTGTATGGAACCTTTCTCTGCTCGAAGGTCGGCATTCCGCACATGATCGGGTCGGGGGGCGGCGCAATTATCAACATGTCGTCGTCCATCGCGTTGAGCGCTGTTCCGGGGCGCGACTGCTACACAGCTGCGAAGGGCGCGATCGCAGCACTGACGCGTTCAATGGCGGTCGAATACGCCAAGCACAAGATTCGTGTGAATGCGATTGCGCCCTCTGTCACGCTGTCTGACCGGGTCAAGAAACTCTTGGAGGGCTCAAAGGACATCGAGAAGCTTGCCGCCACTCACCTGTTTGGCCTCGGCCTGCCGATTCATATGGCCGACATGGCTGTCTATCTCGCATCCGATGAAGCGGCCATCACGACCGGCCAGATCCTTGTTGTCGATAGCGGGGCAACAATTTGGTAATCCCGACGCCGCGATCTTTTGACTTGCCCTCCGAATTCCGTTAGCCGCTTCGCCACAATGGTTCCAAAAGAACAACCCCGTCATTTGTTTGCGGACATGCTAGCGCGCGTGCAGGCGGCCAGTACTGCCGTCCTCGGGGCCGGGGCGGAGATCGGTCGGATTGTTGTCGAACCACCGCGCGATCCGACCCATGGTGACATGGCCACGAACGCGGCCATGGTGTTGGCAAAAGACGCTGGTAAGGAGCCACGCGATTTGGCGGAAAAAATCGCGGCCAGATTGCGCGCCGACGACAAAGTTGCCTCCGTCGAGGTAGCAGGCCCTGGGTTCATCAATCTCTCGCTAAAAGCGGATGTCTGGGGTGAAGAACTGCTCTTGGTGCTCGTGCAGGGCGAGGATTACGGACGCAGTGATGTCGGCAAGGGCGAAAAGGTCAATGTCGAGTACGTCTCGGCTAATCCGACCGGACCCATGCACGTCGGTCACGGTCGCGGCGCGGTGTTCGGCGATGCACTCGCCAAACTGCTTTTGTTCGCGGGCTACGATGTTACGCGCGAGTACTACATCAACGACGCAGGTGCGCAGGTCGATGTTTTGGCGCGCTCTGCTTTTTTGCGCTACCGCGAGGCGCTCGGTGGGGATATAGGCGCAATTCCCGAAGGTCTTTACCCGGGTGATTATTTGAAGCCGGTCGGTGGGGAACTCGCCTCAGAATACGGCGCCAAGTTGACTACGCTGAAGGAGAGCGAATGGCTTCCGGTCGTCCGTGCCAAAGCGATCGACATGATGATGAATGTTATCCGCGACGATCTTGCTGCGCTCAATGTGCATTTCGACGTGTTCTTTTCCGAACGGTCTTTGATTGAAGGCAAGCGCGATGAAGTCGCCGCGACCATTGAGGACTTGCGCAAAAGCGGCGAGGTCTACGAAGGCCGATTGCCGCCACCCAAGGGGGGGAACCTCGAGGATTGGGAAGATCGCGAGCAAACGTTGTTCCGCTCAACGAAGTTCGGCGATGACGTCGACCGCCCACTGAAGAAGTCGGATTGCAGCTACACATACTTTGCATCTGACATCGCCTATCACCGATCGAAAGTTGACCGAGGATTTTTGAATCTTATCGACGTTTGGGGCGCCGATCATGGCGGCTACATCAAGCGCATGCAGGCCGCGGTCAATGCGGTCAGTGGCGGCAAAGCTAAACTGGACGTGAAACTTGTGCAGCTCGTCCGCCTGCTGCGCGCTGGCGAGCCGGTAAAGATGTCGAAACGGGCGGGCGAATTCGTTACCTTGCGAGAGGTGGTGGATGAGGTCGGCCGCGACGCTGTTCGTTTCGATATGCTGTACCGCAAGAACGACGCGGTGCTCGATTTCGATCTCGCCAAAGTCATCGAGCACACGCGCGAGAACCCAGTTTTCTATGTTCAATATGGACATGCGCGTGGGATGTCCGTGTTCCGCAATGCGCGTACGGACATGCCAGAGCTCCCGACCGCTGATTCGGCGCTCTTGGCTTACCTCCGGAAGGCTCAGCTTGCGCGCCTGAGCGACGTCAGAGAGGTATCGTTGTTGCGGCGTATTGCGCTTTACCCGCGCGTCGTGGAAGCGGCGGCCGTGGCCCACGAGCCTCACCGAATCGCGTTCTATCTATATGAATTGGCAAGTGAATTTCACGCCCTATGGACGCGAGGAAAGGACTTGCCTCATTTACGCTTCATTATCCAGAATGATCGAGAAACGACGAAAGCTCGGCTCGCCCTGGTGAAGGGGATAGTCACGGTACTCGCCTCGGGTTTAGCATTGCTCGGGGTCAGCGCGCCAGAAGAAATGCGGTAAGTCTCGTCCTTGGGGATTCGCCTTTGGCGTCTTTGATCGCCAGCGGCTATAAGTAGGGCGAGCACAGTAACCGGGGACCGAATGGCGGAAGAACAAAGCCAAAGACCTTACCGTGCAAGTGAACCACCTTCGCGAAGCCACGCGAGGGCCTCCAATAATGATCCGCTCGCGGAGCTCGCCCGTCTCATAGGGCAAACGGATCCGTTTGGAGAGTTCAGGCGGGACACAGCGCGCCGCCCAGCGGCGCCGGCAGACCGTGCCGATTGGAGCACGCCATCTCCCAATTCTCCTTACGCGCCGGGCGTATCCTCCGCGCATAGGTCTGATGGCAACGGCTATTACAACGCCCGCGGTGCGGTTGGTGAGCAGACGGGCCCAACCGACTACGATGAGCAGAGCTATGGACGCCAGACGTATGGCGGGGAGCAAACGCCAAACCGCGACGATCTCTACCAGGCCGACCATGAGGCGCGTGGTTATCCATCGGGCCAAGCTGACTACCAGTACGACACATACGAACAGGATGCGGCCCAGAATCTTGAAGATGGGTATTACGATCAAGCACCGTCTTCTCGGCGACGTCTGGGGGTTATGGCGATTGCCGGCGTATTTGGTTTGGCGTTGATCGGCACTGCCGGCGCGTTCGGTTATCGCGCCTTGTTTGGCTCCTCCGGGTCCACGCAGCCGCCGCCTGTTATCAAAGCGGATGCTGGTCCGAGCAAAGTTGTTCCGGCAACAAACAGCAAGGACAAACTAATCACCGAGCGCATAAATGAACGCGGCCAAAGCGAAAAATTGGTGTCGCGCGAGGAGCAGCCGATCGACAAGCCGACAGCCGTCGTGTTGTCACAGGTCGCGCCGCCGTCGTCATTGGGCAGCGGGGTCGTCGGAAGCGAGCCGAAGAAGGTTCGTACGATCGCCATCCGTCCCGACCAGCCAGTGGATGCTCAGGCTGCCGCGCCGCCTGCGACACCAACTGCAGCCCGCGCTCCGCAGGCTCCAGCCGCTCCGTCCAGGCCGCCAGCGGCACCGGCCCGCCCGGCCGACAATACGTCCGCGGACGTTGATTCAGATGCGACGCCGGCACCCTCAGCGCGTTCTGCGCCTCCGGTGCGCCAGGGGGCGCCTTCCGCGAATTCGCCATTATCGCTGAACCCGGACGCTTCCCCGGCGCGCGCTCAAGCGCGGCCGGCAGCGCCTCCGACACAGACCGCGGCCGTTGCACCGCAAGGCGCGGCTCCGGCTCCCGCCGCCAGCAGCGGTGGCAGCGGCAGCTTTGTGCAGGTTTCCTCGCAGCGAAGTGAGGCTGAAGCACAAGCGGCGTTCCATGGATTACAGGCCAAGTTCCCGACCCAGCTTGGTAGTCGCGCACTGCTGGTCCACAAGGCTGACCTTGGGGCCAAAGGAACCTATTATCGCGCCATGGTTGGTCCCTTTGCGAATCCCGCGGAGGCTGCCGAACTATGTTCAAGCCTGAAGGCCGCCGGCGGCCAGTGCCTCGTCCAGAGGAATTAAGAGCCGAAACCTTGACCCTTACTCCAGGCGCGGGCTAATCCGCGCCGATGGCGGCGCGCGCGTTTATTACTGGATTGGCGGGCTTGAGCATTTCCGCCGATGAGCGGGCATTCCTCCGTGAGGCCCAACCCTGGGGGCTTATTCTTTTCAAAAGAAACGTGAATACACCGGCACAAGTTACTGATTTTACTAACTCATTTCGAGCAGAGGTGGGGTGGGGTGCGCCCGTTTTCGTAGACCAGGAGGGCGGGCGCGTCCAGCGGCTCGGACCCCCGCACTGGCCCGCCTATCCCGCCGGCCAACGGTATGGCGATCTGTATGATCGAGAACCGGCGGCCGGCATTGCCGCGGCAAGGCTTGCAGCGCATTTGATTGCCGCCGACCTTAGGCCGCTCGGCATAGACGCTGATTGCCTGCCATTGGCCGACGTGCCGCTGGTAAGCAGCGATCCCGTTATAGGTGACCGGGCTTACGGCCGTGAGCCGGCGAAAGTTGCAGCTATTGCGAAAGCGATTGCGAACGGCTTGCTGACCGGCGGGGTTCTCCCGGTGTTAAAGCACCTGCCTGGCCACGGCCGGGCCACCGTCGATAGCCACCACAAACTGCCGGTCGTAGACACGGACCGAGCCACCCTCGAGGCGGTCGATTTTGCAGCATTCCGGCCGCTGGCGGACTTGCCGATTGGGATGACTGCGCATGTTGTGTTTAGTGCCATAGACCCAGTCGCGCCCGCCACCACTTCGGTCACAATAGTGCGGCAAGTGATTCGCGGATTTATCGGATTCCAGGGCCTGCTAATGAGCGACGACATTTCGATGAATGCGCTGTCCGGCACCGTGGCCGAGCGGAGCCGTGCCGCCTTGACTGCCGGATGTGACCTCGTCCTTCACTGCAACGGCGATCTGAGCGAGATGGTGGCCGTCGCTGCCGAAAGCCCCGAGCTTACTGGCGAGTCCGCTCGCCGGGCTGACGCAGCGCTGAGCCACCGAAGTGCACCCGAGAAATTCGACACGCATGCCGCGCATAAGGTATTCGCGCAAATGATTGGCGACGATCGAACGGCACCCCAACGAAAGATCGTCTCATGAGCGGGGAGGAATTCGACACAACTCTCGGCGCCGATCGTGGCACGACAGAGCCGGCCATGATCGTGGACGTGGAGGGGTTTGAGGGCCCCCTCGATCTGCTGTTGATGCTTGCACGTCAACAAAAGGTCGATCTGACCAAGATTTCAATCCTGGCGCTGGCCGACCAGTATCTGTCTTTTATCGAAGCCGCACGGAAATTGCGGCTTGAGCTTGCTGCGGACTATCTCGTGATGGCGGCGTGGCTCGCGTACCTCAAATCCCGTTTGTTGCTGCCGGAAGCGGAGCCGGGCGATGGTCCGAGCGCCGAGGACATGGCGTTGGCGTTGGCTAACCGTCTGCGCCGGTTGGAAGCAATTCGCGACGTTGCGACGCGGATGATGGAGCGTCCGCAGTTAAACCGCGACATTTTTCCGCGCGGGCTGCCTGAGCCGGTTGAGGAGGTCAAGCAGCCGGAATGGTCGGCTACGCTCTATGACCTGCTTTCGTCCTATGCCACGCAACGGTCACGGAGCGCGTTATCGCGCGTTCGGTTCAAGCAACGTACGGTTTGGTCGTTGGCCGAGGCCCGTTTGGCGCTTGAACGCCTGATAGGCCAGTCAGCAGACTGGTCGCGCATTGATCAGTTTCTGATTAGCTATGTAGTCGAACCCGCTCTTGCCGCAACAGTGTTTGCTTCGTCGTTCGCGTCCGCGCTCGAAATGGTGCGTGAGGGGCATGCGGAAATTCACCAAAAGGGATCATTCGCGCCGATCTATATGCGCAAGCGCGTCGGTGTGAATGGAAATGCAATTACGTATGGCGCACAAGAAAACTCATAAAGGGAAAATATCCATGCCGGGCGCGGCCAAAAAGCTCACGGTAGTGCAAAACAATGAGCCGGAGCCGGAGGCTACGGTGGCGCCGGCAGCGCGGCCAGACGAGTTGCGGCTGCTTGAAGCGCTTCTATTCGCGGCGGGCGAACCGCTCGATGAGGCGATGTTGGCGCGTAGACTTCCTAGCGACGTCAATGTCAAGGCGGCGCTCGCGCAGCTCCGCGATGAATATGCGACCCGCGGCGTCAATCTGGTCAAGGTCGGCAAAAAGTGGACATTTCGGACGGCGACCGATTTGTCGTGGTTAATGACCAAGCAGATCGTAGAAACTCGCAAGCTTTCGCGTGCTGCAACCGAAACACTTGCGATTGTCGCATACCATCAACCGGTCACCCGCGCGGAAATCGAAGAAATTCGTGGAGTTGTAACAGCGGCTGGCACGCTCGACGTCTTGCTCAAAACCGGTTGGATCCGGCCGCGTGGCCGTCGCAAGGCGCCTGGTCGTCCAATAACCTATGGGACGACGGAAGCGTTTCTCTCTCACTTCGGCCTAGAAGAGGTGGGTGACCTGCCAGGGCTCGAGGAGCTGAAGGGTGCTGGCATGCTCGAGGGGAATCTGCCTCCCGGATTTGCCGTGCCGCTCCCGTCGGACAATTCAACATTGCGCGAGGACGAAGATCCGCTGGAACTCGGCGACCTTGACTTGGGTTTGGCGCCGCCCGCGCAGTCCGAAAAGTAACGACGCCGAATTAACGTAAATTCCGCTATTTCAGGGCATTGCGCGGCTCTTTGCCCGGTTGCGAAGTCCTTGTTTTTGCCGCGTGCGAGGCCTAGTTTCTCCTCCAAATCATGGCGGGACGAGCCGAAAAAAGCCCGTCGCTGCGGAGGATTTGTAGATGGGTTCCCTAAGTATATGGCACTGGATCATTGTCCTGCTGGTCGTGATGGTCCTGTTCGGAGGTCGCGGAAAGATTTCGTCCCTGATGGGTGACTTTGCTCAAGGCATCAAGGCCTTCAAGAAAGGCATGTCCGAAGACGAGAAGACAGCGGACACCAAGAGCGAGCCCGTCAAGACGATTGAAGCAAGCGGCGGCGCGACCAAAACCGAAGCCGAACGGCGCGCTGAGGGCGCGCGCTCCTGATCGCGGCGACGGCCAGGCGATCGTCGCGGCGCGGGTAATCCCGCGCCTTGGAGTTGATTAATCCATGTTCGACATTGGTTGGGGCGAGCTCGTCGTCATCGGCATCGTCGCGCTGATCGCGATCGGGCCGAAAGAGCTGCCGACTGTGTTGCGCACGCTCGGACAGTACATGGCCAAAATCCGGCGCATGGCGGCCGACTTCCAGGGCCAGTTTCAGGAAGCAATGCGCGAGGCCGAGATGGCCGAACTGAAAAAGCAGGCCGAGGATCTCAAGAGCTCCGTCAGCGATTTGACCAGGTTCGACCCGCTCGCAAATAGCCAGAGGGAAATCGAGCGAGCGTTCGAGATGCCTGAGATCGGCGAGGCTCGTAGCGAAAAGCCGCCAGCGCCAGCCGCTTTGCCCGAGCCGCAACAACAGGTCGACGTCAGTGCGGCGCTGCCAGAAGCGCCGTCCCCGGTCAGCGAAAAAGATTTCGCAGCCTCTGAGGCGCCGCCTCCAAAGAAGCCGGAGGCGCAGCATGACCCATGAGGACATTGAGGCCACCAAAGCCCCATTGATGGATCACCTGATCGAGTTGCGATCGCGGCTTATCAAGGCGCTGATCGCGTTTGGCGTGATGTTCGCGATCTGCTTTGTGTTCGCCAAAAATATCTACAACATTCTGGTTTGGCCGTTTGTTTGGGTGGCTGGCCCGGAAAATTCTAAATTCATCTACACGGCGCTGCTCGAATATTTTGTTACGCAGCTCAAGCTCGCGATGTTCGGCGCCGCATTTCTTTCATTTCCGATCGTCGCGGCGCAAATTTATATGTTTGTCGCGCCCGGCCTTTATAGAAACGAACGCCAGGCATTCCTGCCTTATCTAATCGCGACTCCGATCTTTTTCGCGCTCGGGGCAATGGTGGTCTATTTCCTGGTCCTGCCGATGATCGTGCGATTCTCGCTCGGCATGCAGCAGATTGGCACTGCCACCGACGCGTCGATCGCATTGATGCCAAAGGTTGGCGAATATCTTTCGTTGATGATGGCTCTCGTCCTTGCCTTCGGTGTGGCGTTTCAATTGCCGGTCATTCTTACATTGCTGGGTCGTATAGGGATCATCACTTCAGAGCAACTCAAGGCCAAGCGGCGTTATTTTATTGTTGGCGCATTCGTACTTGCCGCTGTGCTAACGCCGCCCGACGTTATCAGCCAGATGTCGCTCGCAGTCCCATTGCTGATCCTTTACGAGGGCTCGATATGGTCGGTGCGTATGGTGGAGAAAAAGGCACAGGCTGAGCAAGCGGCCAAAGCGGCTTCGGCCACCGCAAAGCCGGCCGAATAGTAAGGTTCGCTATTGAACTCCGGCATGCTCGGCTTTATGCCGGGCGTCCACGTCTTTGGCTTACTTCAAGTGAAGACGACCGGCCAGGACGGTATAGAAACCCGCCATGTACGATATCAAATGGATTCGCGAGCATCCTGGCGCCTTTGACCAAGGGCTAAAACGGCGCGGGCTTGAGCCGTTGTCGAAAAAGCTCCTGACCCTCGACGAAAAGCGGCGCGCGGCGATCACCCGATTTGAGCAGGCTCAGGCCCGGCGCAATGCCGCCTCGAAAGAAATCGGCGACGCCAAGAAGGCGAAGGACGAGGCCAAGTCCAGCAAGCTGATGGCTGAGGTGGCCGAACTAAAGAATGCGCTTCCGGCCATGGAAGAAGAGCAAAAATCGCTCGCGGCAGAACTTGAAGGGGAGTTGGCGCGGATTCCGAACGCGCCACTCGATGATGTGCCCGATGGCGCTGATGCGAGCGGAAATGTCGAGCGCCACGTATTCGGCAAGAAGCGCGAGTATTCATTCAAGCCAAAACAGCATTTTGATCTGGGCGAAGCGCTTAGCCAGATGGATTTCGAACTTGCGGCCAAACTGTCCGGCGCGAGATTTGTCGTCCTGCAGAAAGGTTTGGCGCGTCTCGAGCGTGCGCTGGGCCAGTTCATGCTGGATCTGCATACGGGAAACGACCACAACTACAGTGAGGTTAATCCTCCAATCCTCGTCCGCGATGAAGCGATGTTTGGTACCGCGCAGTTGCCGAAATTTGCCGAGGATCAATTTCGAACAACGAATGACTATTGGCTTATTCCAACTGCCGAAGTGCCACTGACGAATCTGGTGAGGGAGTCGATCGTCGAAGAGGCGCAACTGCCGTTGCGGCTGACTGCATGTACGCCATGCTTCCGCGCGGAGGCCGGCGCGGCTGGCAAGGATACGCGGGGCATGATTCGCCAGCATCAGTTTACAAAGGTCGAACTGGTGTCGGTGACGACACCGGAAAGATCAAAAGAGGAGCACGAGCGCATGCTCAGTTGCGCCGAGGAGGTGCTCAAGAAGCTCGATCTGCACTACCGTGTCGTTACACTTTGTGCGGGCGATATGGGTTTTGCAGCACAAAAAACATACGACATTGAAGTCTGGTTACCCGGGCAAAATGCGTATCGTGAAATTTCATCCTGCTCGAACTGCGGAGAATTTCAGGCTCGCCGGATGAATGCACGTTATCGCGCCAAGGATGGTCTCCGACACGTGCATACGCTGAACGGCTCCGGTGTTGCAGTAGGTCGCGCCTTGATTGCCGTGATGGAGACCTATCAACAGGAGAACGGCGCAATCGCGGTGCCCTCCGCGCTCGCCCCTTACATGGGCGGAACAATGATGATTGAGCGGGCGTAATGCGCATTCTCATCACAAACGACGACGGCATTCACTCGCCGGGACTCGCTGCCTGTCTGGAAATTGCGCGTGCTCTTTCCGACGAGATTTGGATCGTGGCGCCCGAAATTGATCAGTCGGGCGTCTCGCATTCCCTCTCACTCAACGACCCGCTGCGAATGCGGGAAGTCGGTGAGCGACATTTCGCTGTGAAAGGTACGCCAACCGATTGCGTCATTATGGGCGTACGCCACCTGATGAAGAAGAAACCCGAGCTGGTTCTTTCGGGGGTAAACCGTGGCCGCAATTGCGCCGAGGACGTCACCTATTCAGGCACCGTCGCGGGCGCAATGGAGGGCGCCGTGCTCGGCATTTCGTCTTTTGCGCTGTCGCAAGCATACGCGTTCACCACGAAGCACAATCCGTATTGGGACACAGCGATCAAATACGCACCGGGTCTGATCAAGCGTGTGCTCAATGCCGGGATGCCGCGTGACGTTCTTATCAACGTCAACTTTCCTGACTGTCAGCCCGATCAAGTTGCGGGCGTAGCCGTTACAGTTCAGGGCAAACGTGACCAGGAGCTCCTGCGCATCGATGCGCGCCACGATGGGCGTGGGAATCCTTACTACTGGATTGCATTTGAGCGCGGCGGAAATCCTGGGGCAGCGCCGGGGAGCGATCTCGCGGCGCTGACGGAAAACCGCATTGCGGTGACGCCACTGCGACTGGATCTTACGGATGAACCATTTATGACGAAGCTCGCGGAGGTGTTCGACTAGGCGAACAGGCCCGCGAGGGTGGTCTTGAGCTGTTCGGCCTGAAATGGCTTCTGCAGGGCAGGGCGTCCGCGATAGGCCTCGGGCAAGCTGCGCTCGCCGTACCCGGTGACGAATACGAACGGAAGACCACGTTGGGCGAGAATGTCCGCAACGGGGTATATCTCTTGTCCGTCGAGATTGACGTCCAAAATGGCCGCACTGAACTCGCCATCGGCAGCCAGCTTACGGGCTTCCGAGATAGTGCCAACGGCTGCAGCCACGCCATAGCCAAGCTCGTCCAACATGTCTTCGAGCAACATGCGGATCAAATACTCGTCCTCGACCACGAGAACACGTGGCGTCGTTGTCGAGCTGGCTGTCATTGGTATCTCCCGCCCTTCAACTCAGAATGCGCCTCAGAGTTCCAGCTTAGCTCAAGTTCCAGCTAACATGCTAATAACGCCGGCAAAGAGGCCTAAACGTGTCTAGACCGCCCAGCTACCAGCAGGACAACGATCGTATGGAATTCCTGTTGACCTTGCGTCGCAGGGGTATTGCCGACAAGGGGGTGCTCCGGGCGATGGACGAGGTGCCGCGCGAGCGCTTCGTCGATGCGACTTTTATCCGGAGTGCCTATGCCGATCAGGCGTTGCCGATTGAATGCGGGCAGACAATCAGCCAGCCCTACGTTGTGGCGTATATGACAGAACAGCTCGGCGTGCAGCCGCACCACCGCGTACTCGAGATCGGAACGGGATCCGGTTATCAGGCGGCGGTACTGTCGCGATTGGCACGCGAAGTGGTTAGTGTCGAGCGCTACCGTACTTTGGCTGATCGGGCGCGTGAACGCTTGGAGTCCCTCGCTTACGACAATGTTGACGTTGTGACCGGCGATGGCTTCGTGGGCGTTCCCGGCGGGGCACCCTACGATCGGATCATTGTTACTGCCGCGGCGGAAAGGCTTCCCGAGACGCTTCTCGATCAGCTCGCTGACAACGGTGGGATCATGGTCTTGCCGCTCGGAGCCCAGGACGGCTCACAACATCTGATCAAGCTTACCAAGTTGCAAACGGGAACCCACCGCGAGAATCTGATCCCCGTGCGTTTCGTGCCGATGTTACCGGGCCAAGCGCAGGAACTGTGACTTTTCGGCGGTCCGTTCGGCTGTAAATGCCGCGTAATCCGCGCGTTAATAATTAAAGCCTTGTTTACTCGCGGCTGGTTTATTTCAAACTCTACGTTTCATGCGTACGAGTGAGTAACCACATGTCGCCCCCCAAGGTGGATTCTTGCCCACATGCCTGGCCGCGCATCTTTATTCTCGGCCTGGTAGGCATCACCGTCGCTGGTTGCGCGGATTCCGCGCGCTTCCAGGCCAATTCGTACGCCAGCGATCGTCCATCGCCGCCTCAGAGCGTGAGCTCGGTTCCGGCGCCTGCGCCCTATGCCAGAGTTGAGACGCAACCTCTCAGTCCGCCGGCTACGGTCGCGGCTGCACCAAATTACGGCGTACAAAGTCCCGCCGCATACAGGTCATACAACCGGTATTCCGATGTCACCGGATCAAGCGTGCCGCCAACGTCCAGTCACTGGACCTGGAACGGTGGTTCTGCCGTGACCGTGGGCTACGGCGAAACGGTTGAGGGCATAGCGCGTCGGCACGGCGTACCCGCATCGGCAATTCTGCAGACAAACGGCATTCGCGACGCCAGCCAGATCAGGCCGGGGCAGCGCCTCGTAATTCCGCGCCACGTCACAAGCACGACACAAACGGCTGCAGCTCCCAGGTCGACGGGCGGCAACGTTCACATCGTCAGATCCGGCGATACACTGATGAATGTCGCGCGCCGCAACGGGATTACAGTTGCCGCGCTGGCGCGAGCCAACCATCTGCAGACGTCCTCACAACTCAGTGTCGGCGATCGGCTGACTATTCCTGGCGGTCATTCCGCCGCGGTAGCAAGTGTCCCTCCTGTTCCGCAAAACGCACAACCACGCACGCTGTCGGTGGAGAAGGTCACTGCACCGGTGAAAGTCGCAAGCGTGGGGCCGGTTCAAACTGCGAGCGTCGCCAAAGAAGAGCCGCGAGCGACGGAATCCCCGGTCAAGTCTGCTGAAGCGATGCCCGCGTTCCGTTGGCCGGTCCGCGGTCGGGTCATTGCCGGATTTGGCAGCAAGCCAAATGGGACGCAGAACGATGGGATCAATTTGGCAGTGCCGGAGGGCACCCCGATCAAGGCTGCCGACGACGGTGTCGTCGCTTACGCCGGCAACGAACTCAAGGGTTATGGAAACCTCGTTTTGATCCGCCACTCCAATGGCTTCGTATCGGCTTATGCTCACGCGAGCGAATTGATGGTCAAGCGTGGCGATTCAATCAAACGTGGCCAAGTGATTGCCCACGCTGGGCAGACCGGCAACGTGACGTCACCGCAGCTGCATTTCGAGATCAGAAAAGGCTCGACACCCGTCGATCCGACTCAATATCTCGGCGGCGTCTAGTTTTTTACCGCAACGCCAAGGCGCCCTGCAAGATCTTGCACAAACTGCCAGGCCACGCGGCCTGATCGGGAGCCGCGCGTGGTCGACCACTCCAATGCTTCACGGTGCAAGGCGTCTCCGTGCGCAGGGATTTTGAAGTATGTAACGTAGCCATCAACCATCGCCAGATATTCGTCCTGGCTGCATCGATGAAACCCGAGCCACAGTCCGAAACGGTCAGATAGTGATACTTTCTCCTCGACTGTCTCACCCGGATTGATCGCCGTGGAGCGCTCGTTCTCCATCATATCGCGTGACATGAGATGGCGACGGTTTGAGGTTGCGTAAAAGATGACGTTGTCCGGTCGGCCCTCAATGCCGCCCTCCAGCACCGCCTTGAGCGATTTGTAGGTGGTGTCTTCCGCATCGAACGATAGATCGTCGCAGAACACGATAAAGCGGTGCGAAGAACCGCGTGTGAGGGCCATCAATGCGGGCAGGCTGTCGATGTCTTCGCGATGTATTTCGATCAATTTGAGGGGGCCGCTTTTCGCGTTGCGTGCGAAAGCCGCATTCACCCCGGCATGCGCGGCCTTCACGAGGGAGGACTTACCCATGCCGCGCGCTCCCCATAAGAGAGCGTTATTGGCCGGCAAACCTTTGGCGAAACGCTCGGTATTTTCGACGAGAACATCGCGGACCCGGTCGATTCCCTTGAGCAGCGACATCTCGATGCGGTTGACGCGCGGCACCGGTGCAAGGCGGCCATCAGGATGCCACACGAACGCGTCCGCAGCGCTGAGATCGGGAAGCGTCTTGCGTTGCGGCGACAACCGCTCGAGGGCGTCGGCAATGCGCTCAAATACGTCGGCCTGGCCCGAGGGCCGGGCGGTGGCCTTGGGCTTTGGCGTAGAGCGTTGCGGCAGTCTGGATTTCGATATGGCCATCGGTGCTCCTACAAATCGCGCTGCTCTTAGCGAGGGAGCGTGGCCGCCGCAAGCGGCCCCACCAAGAAAGGGCTGAAAACGGGAGGTTTTAGAGGCTAGCCCGCCGTTGCAATTGGGCGCCCGACAGCTATAGTCCGCGCGAATTCAAGCGCCGCCCGGGCGCCATCCAAGGAACACGCCTAAATGTTTATAACGCCTGCCTTTGCGCAAGGGTCTTTGTTCGGCGGCGGCGCAGGAGGCGACGGCGGAATGCTGATGTCGTTGCTGCCATTCGTGTTGATTTTTGTCATCATGTACTTTCTGATTCTGCGACCGCAGCAGAAGCGCGCGAAGCAGCACCAGGAAATGGTCAAGAACGTACGGCGCGGCGACACCGTCATTACCAATGGAGGCCTCGTCGGAAAGGTCACCAAGGTAATCGATGACGACCAGATCGAGATCGAAATTGCGGACGACGTGCGCATTCGCCAGATGCGGCAAATGGTTGCCGACGTCCGCGCCAAAGGCGAACCTGTCAAAGAAGAGGCAGCAGCCGGCTAACGCCGACCGCCTTAGCCCTTAGCCGCAAGTCGGGAAGTCATGCTTTATTTCACGCGGTGGAAGGCGACGGCGATCATACTCACAGCGTTCGTTGCCTGCCTATTCGCCGTTCCAAATTTCTTGCCTGAGAAGATGGTGCAAAGCTGGCCGAAGTGGGCGCAGCGGCACATCGTGTTGGGTCTCGACCTGCAGGGTGGCTCGCACATTCTGTTGGAAGTCGACACCAACGCTGTTCGCAAGGAAAAGCTGGAGGCGGTGCGCGACGATGTCCGTCGCGTGCTGCGCGATGCCCGTGTCGGCTATACCGGCCTGGTCGTGCGAGGCAACAGCGTCGAAGTCCGCATCCGCGAAGGCAGCAATTTCGATCAGGCAGTCGATAAGCTGCGCGAGCTATCCCAGCCGCTCGGTGGAATTCTCGGCAGCAGCACTGGTCAACGCACCCTCGATGTTACGACGGAGGCGGGAAGTTTAGTGCGGCTGACTGTGACCGAACCAGCAATCCTTGAGCGAGTCCGCCAATCGGTCGAACAGTCGATGCAGATTATTGAGCGCCGTGTCAACGAACTCGGTACGGTTGAGCCGTTGATTCAGCGTCAGGGCGTCGATCGAATTCTCGTGCAGGTGCCAGGTCTGCAGGATCCGACGCGACTGAAGGAATTGCTAGGCAAAACCGCCAAGCTCGATTTTCGTATGGTCGACGTTTCCATACCGGCCGAACAAGCTTTGCAGGGCCGCGTGCCGCCGGATTCCGAAATCCTTTACGGCACGACGGTGCCAAAGACTCCTTATCTGGTCGAAAAGCGCATTCTCGTATCGGGGAGCGATCTCACCGATGCGCAGCCCGGCTTCGATCAGCGGACAAACGAGCCGATCGTTTCGTTTCGCTTTAATACATCTGGGGCGCGCAAATTTGCTCAGGTAACTCAGGAGAATGTCGGCAAACCATTTGCCATCATCCTCGACAATCAGGTGATCTCCGCGCCGGTCATTCGTGAACCCATTCTGGGCGGTTCGGGGCAGATTTCCGGAAGCTTTACGGTCGAAAGCGCCAACGATCTTGCGATCCTTCTGCGTGCTGGCGCGTTGCCCGCGCCGCTCACTATCATTGAAGAGCGTACAGTCGGTCCAGGGCTGGGCCAGGACTCAATCGCCAAGGGTAAGCTCTCGTCCTACGTCGGGGCGGCGATGGTTATCGCCTTTATGTTGGTGACTTACGGCCTGTTCGGGTTATTCGCGAACATCGCTGTGGCGATCAACGTCGCGATGATTTTCGGCATATTGTCACTCCTCAACGCGACGCTGACGCTGCCCGGCATAGCCGGTATCGTGCTTACGGTCGGCATCGCCGTCGATTCCAACGTGCTGATCTACGAACGCATCCGAGAAGAGGTGCGTGGTGGCCGGACTCCGATCAACGCGATCGATGCAGGCTTCAGTCGCGCGCTGGCAACAATTCTGGATTCGAACATCACCACGTTCATCGCGGCAGCGGTATTGTTCTACATCGGCACCGGGCCGGTTCGTGGCTTCGCGGTCACGCTCGGAATCGGCATCATCACGACCGTGTTTACCGCCTTTACCCTGACACGGTTGATCGTCGCTTATTGGGTACGTTGGCGGCGCCCGCAACGCGTACCGATTTGAGGAACCTGCGCCGTGCGTCTGCTTCGCATTGTTCCTGATGACACCAAATTCGACTTCATGCGCTTTCGGCGCATCAGCTTTCCGTTGTCAGCGATACTATCAATTATCGCGATCTCACTTTATTTTTTCCACGGACTGAATTTCGGCATCGACTTTAAGGGTGGCACCCTAATGGAGGTGCAATCGAAGGCCGGCGCTGCCGATCTCGCTAGAATGCGCGCCACGCTCGGCGCGCTCGGATTGGGCGAAGTGCAACTGCAGGAGTTTGGCGCGCCGAACGACGTGCTCATCCGTATCGCCGAGCAACCCGGCGGCGAGGTGGCGCAGCAGCAGGCTGTCAGCAAGGTGCGCGCCGCACTGGGAGACGAAGTTGAGTATCGCCGGGTGGAAGTGGTCGGACCCCGCGTGTCGGGCGAACTCCTGTCCTACGGCGTCGTCGGCCTGATGCTGGCCATTTTTGCGATCCTCATTTACCTGTGGTTTCGGTTCGAATGGCAGTTCGCTCTCGGTGCCATGATCGCCAACGTCCACGACATCGTGCTTACAATTGGTTTCATGTCGATCACCCAGATCGACTTTGATCTGACGAGTATTGCCGCACTGCTCACCATTCTGGGTTATTCGCTAAACGATACGGTCGTCATCTATGACCGCATTCGCGAAATGCTACGACGGTACCGGAAACTGCCTATGCCCGAACTGCTGAATGCGTCGGTCAACCAGACGCTGTCACGTTCGGTGATTACGCACGTCACCGTTTCGCTCGCGCTGCTCGCCCTCTTGTTGTTCGGCGGGCAGGCGATCCATAGCTTCACGGCGACCATGATGTTCGGCGTCGTGCTCGTGGGTACTTATACGTCGGTCTTTATTGCTTCCCCGATTCTGATCTACCTTGGGGTCGGCACTGGCCGTGACGCACTCACGGCCCCTGAGCAGAAGAAATAGATGGCAATCGGCGGCCGCGCCGATGCCCCACATCTGCCGCGCCCAGCGCCAATCGACGCTTACGGCGAAGGTGGGTTTAGATTTGCCGGGATGTCGCATCGTGGCTCGCTCCTTTGTTTTCCCGATGGGATTTGGGCCTGGCCGATCATGGATGTTTCTGAGCTGAACGAGAAAGTCCTGCAGGCCGTCTTCGACCGCGCGGATCGCCTTGATTTCTTTCTCATCGGTGCGGGCCGAAACCCGTGGCCAATGTCTGAGGATCTGCGGCACAGGTTTCGCGAACTGTCGCTGTCCGCTGATGCAATGACGACCGGTGCAGCGATCCGGACCTACAACATTCTTCTGGCGGAGAACCGGCGTGTCGGAGCAGGTCTCATTGCGGTGACCTGATCCCGACGCAAGGTTGGCGGAATGAAAGAGTCTTTCGCATATTGTGCCGATCAGCTGCGCGAAACTGATCGCGACCGCTATCTTGCGACTCTGTTCGCTTCAGCCGAAAAGCGAGGGGCCTTGTTTGCGCTCTATGCGTTCGATTCTGAAATTGCGCGCGTGCGCGATCTCGCACGAGAGCAGTTGCCTGGCGAAATCCGGTTGCAATGGTGGCGCGAAGTGCTTTCAGGGGAACGCGCCGGTGAAGCTGCGGCAAATCCAATTGCGGCGGCGGTGACAGAAATACTGGAGCGTTTCGATTTTGTACGCGAACCTCTTGTCCACCTGATCGAGGCGCACCGCTTCGACGTTCACAATGAACCGATAGAGAGCGTGGAAGTACTCCAGACTTATGCGGAACGTACCGCCGGAACAATCGTTGATTTGGCGGTCCGTCTTCTGGGCGGCAGAATAGAGTCAACGGTGGCCCACGAGTCAGGATCTGCGTTAACGATTGCAGATCTGCTATCGCAATTTCCTCGGCACGCTGCGCGACGGCAGCTCTATGTGCCGTCGGACATTCTTCGACACTATGGTGCCGGTCCGGAAGACATATTCGCGATGCGTGCGACACCGGAATTGCGTGCAGCGCTTGCCGAACTTCGGTTACGCGCTCGTCGAAATCTTGCGCACGTCGTTGCGGCCAAGATTCCCGAGATCGCAAAGCCGGCCTTTTTACCGTTAGCGCCATTGCGGCAATGGCTCATCGACATGGAAAAACTCGGTTACGATCCATTCCGCCCGCCCGTTGTATCCCCTTGGCGGCGGCAATGGCGCATTTGGCGCGCCGCTAAATCGTTCCAGAGGATCGGAGCGTAGCGCTCATTCGGCAGCGGCTGCGGGGAGGTTGCCTGCAATCCAGGTCCCAAGATCGGCGAGGGCGCGACGGGTAAGTGCACTTTTGCGAGCAAGCGCTTTGGCAGCTGAACGCCCCAATTTGCTGTGACGATCAAATGCCGGAACCTCTTTCAATGGCGGAAACAAACCAAAATTGACGTTCATCGGCTGGAACGACGAAGGGCCCGCATCGATCGTTTCGATATGGCCACCGGTTATGTGTACGAGCAGCGCGCCGTGTGCTGTCGTCGGCGGTGGCAAAGAGACCGGTTCACCGCGCCGTTCCGCAGCGGCAAAACGCCCGGCTAGCAACCCCACAGCAGCTGACTCGACGTAGCCCTCACAGCCGGTGATCTGGCCGGCGAACCGCCAACGAGTGTTCGCTTTAAGCCGTAACATCTGGTCCAGCAGCGCCGGCGAATTGAGGAATGTATTGCGGTGGAGGCCGCCCAGTCGCGCGAACTCGGCGTTTTCCAACCCCGGAATGGTGCGGAAGATGCGTACCTGTTCGGCGTGTTTCAGCTTGGTTTGGAAGCCAACCATATTGAACAACGTGCCGAGTTTATTGTCCTGCCGCAGTTGCACCACCGCGTAGGGCTTGGTTTCGGGCTGATGCGGATTGGTGAGCCCGAATGGTTTCATCGGGCCATGACGCAAAGTCTCAGGGCCGCGTTCCGCCATGATTTCAATCGGCAGGCAGCCGTCGAAGTAGGGTGTGTTTGTTTCCCATTCGTGGAAGCTCGTTTTATCCCCGGTCAGCAGTGCCGCAACAAATGCATAATATTGCTCACGCGACAGCGGGCAGTTGATGTAGTCGGCGTCCGAGCCGCCGCGGCCAGACTTGTCGTAACGAGACTGGAACCAGGTCTGGCCGAGGTCGATGCTGTCGCGATGGACAATGGGAGCGATAGCGTCGAAGAACGCAAGCTGCTGCTGGCCGGTCAATCTGCCAATTGCGGAGGCGAGGTCGGGCGATGTGAGGGGGCCTGTCGCCACGATCACGCTGTCCCACTCCTCGCGCGGTATGACTTCCCCTCGCTCAAGCGTCACAAAAGAATTTGATTCAAGCGCCGCTGTCACCGCTGCGGAAAAGCCGTTGCGATCGACGGCGAGGGCGCCACCTGCGGGCACCTGATTTTCGTCTGCCGCCCGCATGATGAGCGAGCTTAGCCGACGCATTTCTTCATGCAGGAGACCGACGGCATTGTGCTCGCAGTCGTCGGAACGAAATGAATTCGAGCAGACGAGCTCGGCGAAGCCCTCAGTCTTGTGTGCCGGCGTCCCCCGTAGCGGCCGCATTTCATGCAGCACAACCGGCACGCTGGCCTGCGCCAACTGCCAAGCGGCTTCGGATCCGGCAAGACCGCCGCCGACGACATGCACAGTCTGCAGTTGCCCTTGTTTCATTCGACGATAACTAGGCCAGCGTACGAGAAGCTGCAATGTGCCAGGGTGCGCCCGGTCTTCGCAGGGGGCCTGCAAAAGCGAAACGCCCGCGACGTTTCGCGGGCGTTGTCATGCCTATTAGCTAGCGGTTGGGATTAGCCGCGGTGGGAGGCACTCCACGCAACACGAGCGATATCCGAGCGGCTGATACCAATATCGGCAAGCTCACGGTCGCCCAGGCGCGACAATTCGTTCAGACTGCGGTTATAGCGCCTCCACTCCTGGATGAAGCGAATGAGTGCGGCAAACATAGTGTCCTTCTTTCCGTAAGTTCCGGCTCAGGCCGGTCGTTGATTGTTAAAAGAAAATAGGGATGTTCCGGGCAATGAAAACCGATAATGTTGCGGTGCAGCTAATCGGAAAATGCATGGCTAAAGGAGGCATTCGGCAAGGAAAAATTCAAACTTTGATGGGTTTCAAGCAAAACCGCAGGCCTGCGTCCTCACAGTTTCTTAAAATGGCCTATTTTTCTTCGAGTCCGAGTACCCTTAAGTATAAATCTAACAGAGTACCGTCCATGAAATCGCATATCTTACCGAGTGTCTGCCTTGTGCTTGCGCTAAGCCTGTTCGCCGTACCGTCAAGTTCCGCAGCTGAGGTCAAGGTTCTAACCGCCGGTGCCTTTAAGCAGGTCGTGCTCGCGCTGGTGCCTGATTTCGAGAAGCAGACGGGCAACAAGGTCATCGTCGACAACGACACTGCGGGCGGCCTGCAGAAACGAATTGAATTCGGCGAAGCCTTCGATGTGGCGATCATCACGCCGGCAATCGTCGACGGCCTAGCCGCTTCCGGCAAAATCGTCCCCAACAGCCGAGTCAATCTGGCAACCGTCTTGATCGGTGTTGTGGTCAAGGAAGGCGCACCGAAGCCCGATATCGGATCGGTCGAAGCCTTCAAGAATGCGCTACTTGCCGCCAAATCGGTTGCCTACATTGATCCGGCCAGCGGCGGCTCGAGTGGAATCTATGTCGACAAGCTGCTCGAGCGGCTCGGCATCGCCGATCAGGTGCGGCCAAAGGCCAAGCTCAAGAAAGGCGGCTATGTCGCGGATCTCATCGCGAGTGGCGAGGCTGAACTCGGTGTGCACCAGATCAGCGAAATCGTGCCCGTCAAAGGTGTGGTCCTCGTCGGACCATTGCCGAAGGAAATCCAGAACACCACGACTTATGCGGCCGGCCTAAGTGCTGCGGCTCAGAACAAGGAGGCCGCGCAAGCCTTGATCAAGATGTTTTCCGGCCCGGCTGCGGCAAGCGTGTTCAAAGCCAAAGGCATGGAGCCCGCGAACTGAGGGATCACGCATTTGGCTGCAGATGCGCGCCCGCTTGATCGCCGAGTCGTCATCACGGCGCTGGGGATCGCGCAGATTCTTGCTTGGGGAACATCGTTCTATTTCCCCGCCGTTTTTGCCGAACCGATTGTCAAAGAGACCGGCTGGTCGCTCGGATTTGTGGTCGGCGGAACATCGATCGGTCTTCTCACTGCAGGCCTGATCTCGCCGCAGGTTGGCCGGATTATCGATGTCCGCGGCGGACGACCAGTCTTGCTGGCAAGTTCGTTGTTCTATGCCGCAGGCCTCGCGCTTGTCGGTTTGTCTCATGCCTTGTCGATTTATTTGCTCGCCTGGGTGCTCATTGGCTTCGGAATGGGCACTGGCCTTTATGATGCGGTTTTCGCCGCACTCGGCCGGATGTATGGCAGTGAAGCGCGCGTGCCAATCACCAGCCTGACGCTCTTTGGCGGTTTTGCCGGTACGGTTTGCTGGCCGCTGAGCGCACTCATGATCGAGCATCTCGGGTGGCGAAGCGCATGTTTCATCTACGCTGCGATCCATCTGCTCGTGATGTTACCGTTGCAGATCAGCGTCGTGCGCACGCCAGACAAAACGGGGACTGGGACCGACAAACGGGCACTATCCAGCGAAACGCCCCGCATAAGCAATGAAACAATGATTTTCGGTCTGCTCGCCGTCGTGCTTTCCATCGCAGCCGGAATCGGCTCGATCGTGGTTGTGCATCTGCTGATCTTCCTGCAGGCGAGGGGCGTCAATTTTGCAACGGCCGTCAGCCTCGGAACGATTTTCGGACCGGCTCAGGTCGGCGCGCGTCTTGTGGAGCGCGTATTCGGCAACCGCTATCATCCGATCTGGACGATGGTTGCGTCCTGTTCGCTGATGGCCATCGGCTTATTGCTGTTGTTTAGCGCGATCCCTGCTTTGGTGCTGATCATCCTGCTTTACGGCGCAGGCTACGGAATTTCCTGGGTCGGCCGCGGAACCTTGCCCCTCGCCTTGTTCGGGCCGATACGCTTTCCGCGCTTGATGGGGAAACTCGCATTTCCGAGCCTGATTATTCAGGCTTTGGCACCTTCGGCCGGCGCGCTTCTGCTCGAGGCCAAGGGCACCCAGACGACGATCGGTGTATTGACGATTTTTGCGATCATCAATGTTGTGCTGATCGGCTCGCTGTGGTGGCTTTGTCGCAAACCGGCGTAGCGTGTGATGTACCGAGAACTCGCAGGGTTGAAAAATGTTGCCACTGCAAATGCTCTATTCGATGACCTCTCGGTCGGCATGACAGCGATAACGGCAAATTCCGACATTCAACGAAGCTCGATTATTTCAGTACCAAGACGTTGACTGCGCTATAAACTATTGTGCCGCAGGCACTTCTAGCCTCGGCCATCTGCCGACAGGCTCCGACAGCTCCCGACACCAATTTCACTTAGCAAGTGTGCTAGAGGTGTGCTAGGAAGGCGGGCCTTCGGAGGAGCCGATGCAGACCAAGATCACGAAGACGGCCGTGGAAGCGTTGGAGAAGGGGGCGATTTGGGACGACAAGCTGAAGGGCTTCGGCGCTAGGAGGCAGAAGGACGGCATCTTCTACTACTTGCGTTACCGGGTTAACGGCATTCCGTTTATGAAGTCGCTAGGCCGTCATGGACACCTGACCCCAGATCAAGCCCGCAAGATAGCGCGGGCCAAGCTAGGCCAAGCTGCTCAAGGCATCGATCCTTTCGCTAAGGAGGCGAAGCTCAGATCATCCGAAGTCGTAGGGACAGCCGTAGAGCGTTACCTTGCTAGGCGCAGGAAGACGCTAAGGCCTAGCGCCTACGTCGAAGTCCATCGGCATCTTCTAGACAAAGCCAAGGGGCTTCATCGGCTCAGGCTGATCGAAGTCACTAAAGGAAAGATAGCGGATCTACTTCACGATGTAGAGGAACGCAGCGGGATCGTTGCCCGCAATCGTCTAAGATCATCCCTCAACGCTTTTTTTACTTGGACCATCACTGAAGGGCTCCTCGAGTTTAATCCTGTCACCGGCACTGCTAAGGCCGATGAAGGAGGGCCAAGAGAGCGAGTGTTATCGAAGGCGGAGTTAGCGGAACTGTGTGCCGCGCTCAGAGCGGTAGGACAGTCTAATTCAGCGTTGGCATCGCAATCAGCATCACATCCCTACAGCGATATCGTTCGATTGCTGATTCTCACGGGACAACGGAGACAGGAGATGGGGGCGCTGCGTTGGGATGAGATAGACTTTGATAAGGCCGTCATAACTCTCCCTTCTATTCGTACAAAGAACAACCGACAACATGAACTTCCGCTATCACCACAAGCTAGCGCAGTCTTGAAGTCACGAAAGGCGAAGGGCCTAGGACAGTCAGGAGCTATCCCAATTAGCGGGAAACCTCAGGGTGCGATGGTCTTTGGAAACGGGAAGACAGGCTTTAGCGGATGGACGGAGTGGAAAGCCCGGCTTGATGCAAGGATTGCGGCGCAACGGAAGGAGGCTGGAGCCAAGGCTATGCCACCGTGGCGCTTGCACGATCTTCGTAGAACCGTCGCAACCCTGATGGCTGAGAAGCTCGGCATCCTCCCTCACATAATCGAGGCAGTCCTAAACCATGTCAGCGGCGCTAAGAGTGGCATCGTTGGAGTCTATAACCGTGCGACGTATGCCGATGAGATGCGGGAGGCTCTTTGTGGTTGGGCAACTTACGTTGACCAAGTCACATCGACATCAGGCAAAGTCGTTGCGGTTAGGGCGAGGGCTATCCGGGGTGAAGTCGAAGCTCCGCGTCGTGCAAGCCTCACTGAGCGACTTGCGCAGGCAGTGAGCCAATCCCAAAAGGGGTGACACGCCCTGCAGTTGACGCATGGACCCCACCAAATTCTTTAGGTTTAGGGGGAAGTCTTCCAGTTACGTACCCCTCCACACCCTCCATACCTTCCATACCCTCCACTCTTCTAAAGTGAGAAGAATAAACAATAAGAAAAGAGTTGAAGAGAGTGAACGTCATGGCACCTGAGATGGCAAATTCCGATGCTGAATAACGTCGATGCGAAGTGGAGGGTCTCAGCGCAAAGTGGAGGGTCAAACGTTGCCGAATAATGTTGATGCGGTGTTGGATCGAATCGAAGCGCAACAAGAGATTGAGTCAGCGCCTAACGGCACCTCCCTCGATTTGCTCAAAGCTGTCTATCGTCGTTCCGATCTTCCGCTATTAACAAGGGTACGAGCCGCAACAGCCGCCTTACCGCATGAGCACCCGAAGTTGGCCGTAACGGCCGTCGTCACGCAAAGTGACTTTGCTGATCAATTAGAGAGGGCGGTGGAACGTAGTCGAATGGCAATGATCGAAGCCAACGGTAGCAACACCGCCAACGTTTCAACCGACACTAAGAGACCCGCACATGCGGGCTCGAATGGTCATAAGCCCTCAGTGCCGGATAGGCGTTATCGAAGATGGTGAATTCCCACACAGCAAGACTTTGAATTCAAATCGGATTACTCCGTTACTTTTCTGGTCACGCTGTCATTGCACCGCAGCATTCCGCAACTACATGAAGGCGATTAATCCATGTTGGCCCTGCGTGCCAACGTAATGTTCAACAGAAACGCCCTTAAAGAAATAGGAGTGGTGTCATGGCGGAGAAGGTCTCTACCCAAGTGAAGGAAACAGTTGAAAGAATGAATGCGGCCACCAGTGATGCGGCCAATGGTATGCAGCATAGCTATGCGGCGGGCCTAAAAGGACTACAAGATTACAACAAGAAGTGGATGGAATTTGCTCAGGCCAACACCCAAGCGGCCATGGACTTTTATCAGAAGTTATCTGGAGCGAAGTCGCCTTCGGAGTTCATCGAGCTTTCGACCACGAATGCACAACGGCATCTCACGACGCTGACCGAGCAGACCAAGGAACTTGGGGAGCTTGCCCAGCAGGTAACCCTTGCGGCTGTTGAGCCATTCAAGACGGGGTTTACCAAAGCATTCAGGGAGTGATTATCCCGCTGCGCTGCACTCATTGCAGAGCATCATTGCTAAGTGTTCATGTAGTTGACATGGGAAGTGGAATAAGATCGGGACCGCTCTCATCCCCAAGGAGAGCACGGCCCCGATCTTCTTTACCCCGTTCCCACGGTCCCCGAAGGTCGGGGCCACCTATTCTTCAGAAAGAAATTGGGGGCCGCGCTCAGGCTCTGAATGAGTGCGGCCCCCAATCTCTCTCCCGTCCCCAACCGATTAGGTTGGGCCTGACGGCGCTAACATTCTTACCGTAATTCGCAGCCTCTAGGTTGTTCGGGGTTACCTCTAGGTTGGTCGTGGTTATGAATTCTCGTGGTTGTTGCAGTGACATCACATGTGTCGGCTTCACGACATTCGGCAACCTGTCAGAACTCAAGTGGTAGCGTCGCAGGTCAAAGCCTCGATATCGTTGAGTGGCTTACGTTGTAAGATCGACCA
Source organism: Pseudolabrys sp. (assembly GCA_051986235.1). Classification (GTDB taxonomy): domain Bacteria; phylum Pseudomonadota; class Alphaproteobacteria; order Rhizobiales; family Xanthobacteraceae; genus Pseudolabrys. The sequence goes on along the minus strand of JBPYDR010000022.1, from coordinate 43,665 downwards.
ATCTCGACCAAGGCTTCGCGCGCTTCTCTACGCTGTAGCGCCTCAATGATTTGATGCTGCGTCAGCTTTAGCTTCCTTCCAAACCTGACGCCTCGGGCCTGCGCACGTTTGCGCCCTTCATCGGTGCGAGCACGGATCAGCTCACGCTCGAATTCCGCTAAGCCACCTAGCACAGTCAACATCAGCCGACCGTGAGCCGTAGTCGTATCGGCCCAAGCATCGGTTAGTGATTTAAAGCCTGCACCTTTGTCCGAGATTGTGGCGAGCACATTTAGTAAGTCTCTTGTCGATCTCGCCAGCCGATCTAGCCTAGTGACAAGCAACACATCACCAGCACTAGTGCATCGATTGCCTTGGCTAGCTGCGCTCATTTTGTCTTAGCGCCGCTGACTTTCTCAGCAAAGACCTTCTCAGCACCAGCAGCTCTCAACGTTGTGTGCTGAGCATCCAGCGTTTGTCCGTCAGTGCTAACTCGGGCATAGCCTACGATCATTCTTGGCCTCCATCATTGCAGAGGAACTTTCCCTGGGCCTCTAATAGCTGCGCACCATTTCGTTCACGACGTTTGCACAATCAAAGTCCTTGCAGATCAACGTGGCCATAAAACTATTCGACCCATTTGATTACGCTGCACTAATGCCTGCGCACTAAACAGCACGTTGCTGCGGCGTGAGAGGAAGCCTCTGCCATAAGAGAAAGGCTGCCCTCGTTGCCTCAGTGGGGGGGCAGCCTAAGGTTTGGCAAGGGCGCTGGGCCTACGGATGGGAGGAGCACAAAGCCCTTGCCTGCCATGATGGGGGCGTTGGGACTGAACCCCCTTATCCTTGGGTCAGATAGTGCCAAGAGATGATGTCAGCAGTGCCGCCAGCGGATGGTCAAAGTGTGAAAAGGAAACCCTGCGTACGGCCAAGGCGATCTACTGCGATCTGCGTTAGCGCTTGCGCTGCGTTAGCCATCTTGGTGACGGTATGACATGAGGCACCCGTCGGGGTAGGATGCCTGATGAGTGCTTCCAGCAATTCTCTAAGCGCCAAACTTTGCGAAGACCGAGCAAAAGAATGCTTGAGCTTGGCTCAACAAGCGAAATCGCGATCGCACAGCATCATGTTAGAGCATATCGCTGGGACATGGTACCGGATCGCCGACAGGTTCCCGCAAATGACGCATAAGTACGCAGTCGGCCAGCTCGTTTATTTTCATGGAATGTTCGGGGGAGCCGCTTCCGGACAGTACGAGATCGTTCGAGCGCTGCCAATTGAGAGAGACAACCGCCTCAATTACCGGATCAAAAGTGTGGCGGAAGCATTTGAGCGCACCGTCGAGGAGCATGAGCTCACGACTGAATAACTCACTTTGCTTGATTACTTTGCTGCCTGCATTCGGTTGCCAACTCTGCCTCTGGCGAAATGCCAGCGCAACCCTTCGCTGATCGAAGCTGCGTATCCCTCACACCATCGGGGAGGATTTTTCCTGGGCCGAACAGTTAGCGTAATCGCACGCAAGGACAGCGCAATTTAAAATCGCGCATCAATGAGTCGTTGTTTGAGCGCGTTTTGAATCTCTATTTCGCAAGGCTGGGGAGGGGGAGGCGTCGCTTCGATCAGTGCAATACACCTTCGCAAACTATGCGAGAATTTTTCACTTTGCCTTTAGCAAAAGCGTTAGAGTGTCAGAAGTGTTGGGAGCGGTTCATGAAATCGATATGCGGGATTGCGTTTGTATTGGGGCTTTTGAGCCAAACGACAAACTCAATAGCTGACCCAGCGATTATGGGACCGGGGTCTGTAACTTGCGGTAAGTTTGCAGCGGACTATCGGCAGAACCCCGATCAAGTCGATAGTTTATTTTTTACATGGGCCCAAGGATTTATGAGCGGCTTTAATATCACCGAAACAACGGGAACCTATCGAGATATGGCGGCAGTGCCCATTGATGCCCAAAAGAAGTTCATCCTGAATTATTGTAACCAAAATCCGTCACTTGAATACGCTAAGGCTGTTATGGAGCTTTATCATTATAAACTGCCATTGAAGAAGACAGCGTCTGCCTCTTCACGCTAGCTGGCACATCATCGGATGGCCTGCGCAAATTCTGTGAAATTTCTGATCGTATGATCTTCGCTCTTCTCGCTTGCTTCGCCTCAACTGAAGCGACGTTGATAGAAGAGCTACAGTCATGGCGTTAAGACAGTGCTGGCGCAGCGATAGCGACGTAGCGCAATCACAGCATCATCGAGGGCTGACCCTTTTAACCCTGGTAGGTTCCTCTTACGGAGCTAGCTGCGCTATCCCCATGGCTCAACGTGATGGCTGCGCTAACGCTAGCTGCGCCCTCTTCATCCTGGCTGCCAACCTGCTCTCACACCAAATGACCGGCATGGTGCACATCGGCAACGCCGACTAGTTTGATTTCATGGGAAACATGGTGCCCCGCATTGCCTGACAAAGCCATATTGGTCGCATGCGCGCCGTTGCTCAAAGTTGCGACCGTGTTGCTGTTGGCCTCATAATTGATGCTGAAACTGCTGCCGTTGTTTGAGAGCGCGGTGGGGGCGGCTAAAACGCTGCCCGATTTGCTCACCAGAGTAATCGCTTCCGTCTGCCAGGCGGGATCGCTAATCGGACCCGTAACGGTACCTGTGGGCTCGGTCGCCATTGCACTCGCGTTGGTAAACGTTACGGTATTGAAATCGGCGAGCCGTCCAGTGCTCTCCTCAATCCATTCGGCCGAAGTGCGGATGGCGTGCGAGCTCTCGACTTGGATCGAACTCGACTGGCCGCTGGTCACATCGGTGAGAGATAATTGGTAGGTGTTGTTCCCTAGGTATTTCACCTCGGCACTGATCTGATCGCCCGCTTGTATCACGAGATCCAATTTGACCACAGATTTCGGATACATTTCATACCAGGCATAGTAGACCGCTTTGCCGTTGATGAAGTCTTGCTCGATTCCAATCTGTTCTACCGTTTTGCTGCTATCTCCATCGAGTCCTATCCACGTTGAGCTATACGCATTGAGATTGCTGCTAGCGGAAGGGCTAAGGGTCGGCACCACCCAGGACGCTTGTACATCAGTGAAAGCGTATGCTTGGGGGCTGGCAAGATTAGTTTCCACGGCATAGCCTGACCAGTTGGTGCTCGTGGTAGCCGTGGGTGCGCTTTTTGACATGAGTGTTTCCCTTCAACGCCGTCTGCCGGGGATACCCAGAAACCAGTAAAGGGTATTTGCCTCCGCTCCGTTGTCAACTAACGGGGGTAAAGCGGACACGGCATCGCAGTTGGACCGGAAGTCAACTCGGCACGAAAATTCGTCCGCTCGAACCGGCGCAATGGACCTACGCAAATTCTATTGAGAATTTCTGATCGTATGATCTTCGTCTTGCTCGGCAGGAGCAGCATAAGGCGTTAGCGAAGCTTCTGAGGTTGATTTTGGGGGTAAAGCGGAAACGCCCTTTTTGCACTGCATCTGTCCGCTAATGACCCAGAGCGGAAACGTCCCTTTTTTGAAAAATTGAGGCCGAATTTATGGGGGACACCCCGAGAATTTGACTAAGGTTCCAAGGCGAGGCAGCGAAAGGGATCAATGCCATGACGGATATCACCTTGAAGACTGAGGACGAGATCATCCTTGCATTCGACGTCTCTGATGAAGCGTTGGAGATCGCCGCGGGCACGGTGAGCGACAAGGCCAACTTTACTTTTGGTGTTTGCACTGCATTGGGGTCTCAGATCGGATGCCCGGGCTGATTACGGACGCCGGAGAAATTATTCCCTAGGACTGTGGGAGGTCGGTATGACCGACAGGGCGCTATTACACGAGTGGGTTCACGCTCGAATGACGAAGCTCGTGATGTGCAGCATTTTCTCTCTCGCCGTCGCCGCCGTCCTGCCCGCGTGCACGTCGCTTGAACGCATGACAGCGACGGCGTCTGCCGAAACCGTGACCAATACGCCCACCGACCAGCTTGACAAAAAAGAAGATCGCAAGGAGAGCACAGCCTACAATGGAAATTGGGGCTACACTCCGGGAAATGGCTTGGATGATGAATGGGGTCGTAAGAGTGGGGTTTTGGACAGCAACTCACCAGGCTGTCCTTTTAAAATGTGCTAGTAACTAAAAGTAACTAATTAGACCACCGCACATGTCCGCTATTGGGGTAAAGCGGACATCGAACAAACGTGCGGCTGACCAATCTCGATTTATGACTACACGCTTTCCCGTAATTCTTTCATCACGCTGTCGTCCATACACAGCGCAGAACATGACCCCCGGGGCAAATCGAGCTCTGATCGTATTTGAATATCGGGTCAACTGGGCGGGGGCGGTTGATCGCTCATTATACACTAATCACCGCACTCATCTTCACCATAGTGGCGATCATGCATGGCTGGAGGATTTATAATCGCTGGACCGTGCCGACTGGCCTTGTTGTAGCTACGCTGTTAGCGATTTGGGGCTTTACGCTCTTATACGATAAGTTGAGGCGTAGCGCAGCAGCTAACAGCGCCGGGGACGCGGGCTCCACTCTGAATTGCCTACGTTTATTTGTTGGCTGTACTCTGATCGGGCTGAGAGAAATCAGCGGAGCAATCACACGGCCAAAAAGCGTAAAGCCAAAAAAGCTAAGACCAAACGCAAGCGAACGGCGAAGAAAGGCAACCCTAAAAAGCGGTCCTCGCGTAAACCCGATCTTCGTGTTGTCGCCAAGAGGGAAAACGAGGGAGTGGAGATACCCCGAACCCTCACGCCGCATGATATTTTTGAAGGGATCAAAGGTCGTCGGCCGAAATCAGATGAGGAGCTGAACGAGTGGCTCGCTTCTCCTGAGGGGAAAGCCGCAATGATGTTTGAACAAACGTCTCTTGATCGCTGGGGAGAAACGGGACGGTCGTAGGATTAGGGACAGACCATCAGTTATGACGTTGATGACGAGTAGTCTTCTAAATCGGCGGCTATCAGCCGTGCTAAGCGTTTCACACGATAATGCGGCAATCCAGCCCAACCACATTTGCAGGTGACAAGCTCGTTGGTCTTCAACTGCGTCCAACAGCGAAACCCGTTTTCACCATTCGTCGTATCGGCTGCGTGCTGAGCGTGATTATGAACAATCACACGGCGTTTATCTTTAGGCACACTGCGGGGCAGATATCCCGGAGTTCCGGGATACTCACGCCTGCGTTGTTTCTGAAATTTCTTCGCTAACTCCCGCATTTCTACCGTTGTTTGGTAATGGCCTTTCATTTCGCATCTCCGCCATTCAAAGCCAACAGGCGGCCTTTTACGGCAGCCCTGACATTTCACTGGTCAGTCTATATCTATGAATACGGTGCATCCGGGGCTGAGCCTAGAGGCACACCATGCAAGACCTTATGGAAGCAAAGAAGGCGCTTCAGGAATTCGGGAAGAGAGCCGATCTTGATGCGATAGCCAAGACGAAAGTGACGTTGATAGCTAACGCCTTGGGGGAGGCTGAGCAAAGACTAAAAGCCCTTGAGGAGGTCGTTGAAGAATTGGCAGCAGGTGCCAAACTAGAAACTGTCCGAGGCACGATGGCCAATTCACACTATGTTGCGAAGCTTCTTGGTAGACATCGGGTCTAATCAGCCCCTCCAGTCCATTGAACCGGCGCTGGGATATTTGTCTCAAACAGCCGGGCACAGGATGATTGCTCTAGCGAATTTCGGCGATTGAAGTCGGCGCAAGACGACTTTGAAACAGCTACGTCGGACTATCAAAGCGAGTGTGAGTAGGCGTCATCAACGGCCAAACACACCCTAGTAATTACTCTCCCGAAACGAGCCGCATTGGAAAAGCCCCGCTCCATCGTAGCGGTTTGCGCGTCTGTCTCAAGGTGAACAGAAGAAATTGAGGTGAAGTGTGCTAGGGCTGTGCTACGGCCTACAGCTGAAACAGAGGCAAAGCCAAGGCATTGGAAATGCTGACGTTACGGATGCTCTACTTCGAAGATTTGTCTGTCGGCATGACCGAGATGCTGAGCAAGGTCATCGACGCGTCTGATGTGGTCGGGTTTGCCGAAGTGACCGGCGACCGCAACCCGATCCACTTGTCCGAGCACTTTGCCGCGAAAACCCCGTTCGGCACGCGCATCGCGCATGGTCTTTATACGGCGAGTCTCATTTCCGCGGTTCTCGGCACGCGATTGCCCGGCCCAGGCGCAGTCTATATTTCGCAGACCTTGAATTTCCGCGCGCCCGTTAAAATTGGCGACACTGTCGATGTCAGCGTCGCCGTTGCGGAATTGGTGCCGGAAAAATTTCGCGCGCGTTTGACGTGCAGATGTTCGGTCGGCGAGGAGGTGGTGCTCGACGGGGAGGCCTGGGTGAAGGTGCCGTCGAAGCAATCCGGCGGACGTCCGCTGCCGCGCATCTGAATAAAACCACCCCGGCGCCGGAAGCCGGCGCGCCGTCGTGTCGAAGCGCAAGTCTCCTACAGTCCCGGCTTCAAACCGAATACGCAGCGCCGCGATCCGTCGGGCCGTCGGCATATCGTGACCTGACCATCGGGTGGTGCGACCGGCATGGCTTCATCGTAGGGAACGAGCTCGCCGTCAATCATCCAGCCGCTCGCCGTCGATGAAATGCGGGTGTAGCTCTTGCAATCGTAGTCGCCGCAGCACCATTCGCCAGCGCCATTCTTGAAGGCGCCGCGATTGACCCAGCTATCATGCGCAAACGCCGACGAAGCAAAGAGAAGCGCAGGTACAAGCAGTGAGCGGACCAAAGTTCGCGACATCGGTGGCCTCCATGTAAATCCCCCGGCGCTGCGTTACTGTGGCGTCCTTGGACTGCTCCTCCGTCCCCGTAAATATTGGCCGCTGTTGCTTGTTCCAAGGCGGCGACGTGTTGGTACACAAGTTTCTGATTGATTGTGACGAATCAAGCCAACCTAAAAATGCTAGCACGGAAGTACGTATCCATTAGGTAAATTGTGCGATGCGGCAAGTTCGCGGCGCTGATTGATCGGAAGTGAGGCTTTATGGCGACACCGGCGACGCCGGCTTGGCAATTGTGGCGCGACCGGCGCGGTCGCATATCTGCATTGCGTGTTCCGATACTCTTGGTTCTGTTGCTTCCGCTCGCAAAGTCCGTGTTCGAGGCAAATGACATCGCGCACAGCGCGCGCCCGCTCAACGAATTGATTCACCGCGCCGGATTCTGGGCGCTCGTTTTTCTTGGCGCGACGCTTGCGGTGACGCCGTTCCGCCGCATCTTTCGCTACGGCAATCTCGTCGACGTGCGCAGAATGCTCGGCGTCGGCACGTTCTGTTATATCGCCGCGCATCTTGCGTTGTTTTTTGCCGATCAGAGCTATAGCATCGGAAAATTCATCCATGAGATCACGCATCGCGTTTATCTGATCGTCGGCGCGGTGGCGTGGATCGGGCTCGCAGCGCTGGCGGCGACGTCGACCGACGACATGGTGCGCAGGCTCGGCGGCATGCGCTGGCGGCGTTTGCATCAGGCGATCTATGCGATCGCGCTGCTCGCGCTCATTCACTACTTCCAGCAGACCAAAGCCGATGTGACGGTCCCGACTTTCGCCGCCGGTCTTTTTGTTTGGCTGATTGCCTATCGTGTGCTCGCCTGGTTGCAGGATAGCAGCGAATTGTCCACGCTCAGCCTGTTCGGTCTTGCAATCGCCGTGTCGGCCGCGACTTTCCTTGGCGAGGCAATCGGCATTGCGATTGCGTTTCACGTTTCGCCGATGCGCGTCCTCGGCACGATTTTCGACTTCGACGCCGGCATCAGGCCGGGCTGGCAGGTGCTGGCGGCGGGCCTCGCGGTCACGGCGGCCGATGCCGTCATGTCGCGCTGGAGAGGCCGTACCGCGCGTGCCCCCGCGGTGGCCGCGGAATAGGCTTGTCAGATCTTGCGGCTGTCGTAAGCCCAATGCAGTAGCGCCTGCCGCTGTCGCCGCCGGCAGAGCAAATCGCCGGGCTCGCAATGTTTCTGCACCTGGCGCACGTGCCGTCGGATCGCTTTCCACCGCCCGATCTGCCGGCGGTCTTCCTCCGGCATGCGCCGGCCCATGTAATAGCGGCAGTACCACTGGAACCAGCCGCGCGGATCGTCCGGATAGATCCAGCCTTTGCGCTTCCATTCCGAGAGCGGTTGGCTCGCATCGACGCCGAAGAAATTGCAGGCGGGATCCGCGCCGCGCGGCGAGAGCTTCGCGCAGGCAAACCAGCTTTTCGGGAACTCGCGGCGGCAATCGGTCATGTATTTGCCGCCGAAGACGCCAAGCCGCAACATCTGCGCGGGCGTGAGCTGCGGTTTGAATTCCGCATCGAAATTGCGACCGGTCGCTGCGCTCAATGCGTAGCGGTAGCCCTTCTGCATCTTGTCGTTGACGGTGACGGTGCGCCGGCGCATCGGCGCAATTAACTAGGCCTGCTTGCACTCCGCAACCGGCAGGGCGGGCCGCTTCGGCCAGATATGGCCCGCCGCATTGATGAACGGATCGACCAGTTCACCCTTCACAGTGTGCGCATCCGGCTCGCCGGGAAAGCCGAAGGTTAGGGGCTCGCGCGTCTTCTCCGACACATAGAGTGTGCCGAACATCCAATCCCACAGCGCAAGGCAAGAACCTAAGTTCTTGTTGAAGTGCTTCGGATTGGCCGAGTGATGCACCTGATGATGCGCGGGGCTGACGAAAATGCGCCCGAGCACGCCGCGGAACGCAATCCACATGGGCGTTTTGCACGTCAAGTCATTCCGGGGCCGGCCGCAGGCCGGAGCCCGGAATCGAGAACGACGCACGCAGTCCATGTCGGGATTCCGCGTTCGCTCGCTCTGTTCGCGCCCCAGAATGAACGCGGTACCGGACGCGCAAAGAATTATCTGCGCAGGTCGGCGTATTCCGGATGCTTGTCGATATAGGCCTTTGCAAAGGGGCACAGCGGGTTGACCTTCAGCCCCTCGCGGCGTGCCGTATCGAGCACGCCGCGGATCAGCGCCGAACCGATGCCGCGCCCCTCGAGCTCCTTGGGAACCTCGGTGTGGAGCATGGTCAGCACGCTGTCGTCGCGCTTGTAGTTGGCGAAGGCAATGTGGTCATCGGCTTCGAGTTCGAAGCGCTGACGCTCGGTATTGTCGCGAACGGTATTGGTCATGTCATGGTCTCAGCACATTCGTGATTTAATACGTTGGTTCCCACCGTCAATATTGCAAGGTGCCTCATGCCCGATCTCACGCTCTATCACGCTTCGCCCTCGCGTTCCTCGGTTGCGCTCTGGATGCTGGAGGAAGTCGGCCAGCTTTACGATATCAAGTTGCTGCGGCTGAGCGCGGGCGACAACATGAAGCCGGATTATCTCGCCATCAATCCGATGGGCAAGGTTCCTGCGCTCAAGCACCGCGACACAGTGATCACCGAGCTCGCGGCAATCTGCACGTATCTCGCCGATGAATTTCCCGAAAAGAAACTCAACGTGCCGGTCGGCACGCCGAAGCGTGGCGTCTATCTGAAGTGGCTGTTCTTCGGTCCGGGCTGCCTCGAACCCGCAGTGATCGATCGCGCCGCCCCGCGCAAGGAAGAAGCACGACGCGCGATGCTCGGTTACGGTGATTTCGACACCACGATGAACGTGCTCGCGAAAGCGATCGAGAAGGGCCCTTGGCTGATGGGTGATCAGTTCACCGCGGCCGACGTGCTGATCGGCTCCAATATACGATGGGGCATGATCTTCAAGATGATTCCCGAGCGCAGGGAATTCACCGATTACGTCGCGCGCATCGTGGCGCGTCCAGCGGCGCAACGCGCCGAAGCAAAGGACAAGGAGCTCGGCGCGCAGGCCGCCTGATCTCAGGACTGCGCTTGCGCGCGACGAAAGCGGGCTAGCGAGGCGATCAGTCCCCAGACGATCAGGATCACGGCCGGCCAGAAACTGAAAAGCTCGAGCCGCCGGGTCCGATCGGATTGGGATCGGGGTCGCTGAGAAGCCCGAGTGAGGCCGCGGGTATGATCGCGAGCAGGGGGCCTGTGCCGAGAGCGAGCAGGCCGAGCCCGATCCAGAACATGCGCGTGAGCTTGAGCGCGGCGGCGAATCCATGGCCCTGGAGGTTAGCTGCCGTGCGAAAGGATTTCGTTAACGCCTTTTGGTCTCGATCGTCATGGCTGGGCGAAAGGCGCGAAGCGCCGTCTTCATGGCCGAAGTCTCGGCCATCCACGTCTTACTTTGCGCGATGCTGCAAGGCGTGGATGCGCGCAACAAGTGCGGATATGACGGAGGAGAGGATCGCAATGGCGGTCGTTGGGCGGCCTATTTCTTCTGCGAAGTCTTGTTCCGCGGATCGTCCGCCGGATTGACGTAATTGATGACGAACGGCCCTCTGCCGTGAATCTGGATCACGGTCGGCGCGGTGGTCCATGCGTAATGCTGCATGTCCTTCTCGGCGCGGAAGAAGCCGCCGACCCGAAGCGTCTCGCCTATCTTCACGTCGAATTTGTCGCCCATGCCGACGTGGAAAGCGCCGGAGAGCACCGTGACATTCTCGGCCGTCGGGTGCGTATGAGGCGGGACCTTGTAGCCCGACGGCAGTTTCACTCGGACGACAAAGGGACTGTCGCCTCCCGGATTGCCGGCAAGAACCGAGATTTGCGCGCCCGGAGGCAATCCGGCGGGGGCCGGCGTCCATTTCAGCGCACCGGGGTGAACAACAACATGATCGTCCGCAGATGCGATCATAGGCAGCGCGACGAAAAACAGAGCGGCAACGACAATCTTTTTCATGGTCTTGCACCTCTCATCGTGTCGGGAATTCCTGAATGTCTCGCATTGTAGCGTCGTCCTGGCACGAAGGCGATTGTCGCAGGCCGTCAGGACTGCTCACGCGATTTTGAGCCCGTGCCGCCGCGTGATTTGCACCGAAAAAACGGGGCCGAGGCCTCTTTCGATTCACGGATCTTTGCCAGCCAATCTTCGTAGGCCTGCATTTCGAAAGGCCTCTTGGCGCCTTCTTGCGAAGACCTGACGCCTTCCGGCGCGCCGTTCGGCGTTCTCCTTCGGCGTCGGGCCGCGCTTTACAGGTGCCGCTCGTATTCGCCCCCGCCTCGCCGTTTCCGACGAAAGTCTGGCGAACGCACCGGCCCCGGTAGCCACGCTCTGGCGGGCAGCGCTTGTTGGCCGCCGCCGGGCGGAGCTCCGACGCCGCTCGGGTGCGTGGCTTGCTTGCCACGGGCGCCGGTCCGTTCCAGCCGGCGCAACCGGTTCGCGTCCCTCATTGGAGCGGACAACCATAGGCATATTATCCTATAGGAATATTGTCAAGGTGCGCCCATTGTGGAAAAGAATGGCGCAGGAGGCATGAAACGATGCGCTATTGGCACAGAAAAAAAACGAACAGTTCGGCACAGCACGATTCGACGACGTGGCGTCAACGCCTCGGCAGTGTGCTGAAAATCCTGTCGCAGGTCGTGGCCATTCTCGGAACGATCATGGCGATCGTCGACACGCTGCACCGCTGGTGAGTTTCCCTTGTCGGCCTGCCAGCGCGCCTCGTTGCAAAACAAAGGCTCCGCCTGCATCTTGGGCACCCGGTTGCACGGATGCGATTTATACGGATAAAGATGGCGTGCAGGGCTGGGTCGATCCGGAGGGCTATCGCCGGTGGCTGGCCGACGAGAAGACAAAGTCGAAGCGGCAATAGCCAAGGAAAAATAGGCCGCGCCAAACGGCGGCAAAGAATACCAGCCCGGACCTCATTTTCCGCGTTGCGCAACTGGCATCTTTTTGGCTATATCCGCGCGCTTTCCGGTCGGGGTGAAGCGCCCTTAAAGCGGCCATCCTCGACGCTCCTGGTGCCGGCGGGAGCGTTCGTCCCGCCAGTACAATCTAAACGGGGAAAAAATGGCCACCATGAATACTTTGTGGTTGATCGTCGGCTGCGGGGTGCTCGCGATCCTCTACGGCATCTGGGCGACCCAATCAGTGCTGAGCGCCGATTCCGGCAGCAAGCGGATGCAGGAAATTTCCGAGGCCGTGCGCGAGGGCGCGCAGGCCTATCTCAAACGACAATACGCCACCATAGCGATCGTCGGCGTGATGGTTTTCGCGATCATCGGGTTCACGCTCGGCTGGCTGGTCGCAATCGGCTTCGCCGTCGGCGCGATCCTGTCGGGTGCGACCGGCTTCATCGGCATGAACGTTTCGGTGCGCGCCAACGTGCGCGTCGCGCAGGCCGCGACCAAGTCGCTTGCCGGCGGGCTCGAGCTCGCGTTCAAATCGGGTGCGATCACCGGTATGCTGGTCGCCGGTCTCGCACTGCTCGGGGTGACGCTCTATTTCGGCTTTCTCACCGGCACAATGCACAAGGCGCCCAATGACCGCACGGTGATCGATGCGATCGTTGCACTCGGCTTCGGCGCATCGCTGATCTCGATCTTCGCCCGTCTCGGCGGCGGCATCTTCACCAAAGGCGCCGACGTCGGCGGCGACCTAGTCGGCAAGGTGGAGGCCGGGATTCCGGAAGACGATCCGCGCAATCCGGCCACGATCGCCGACAACGTCGGTGATAATGTCGGCGACTGCGCCGGAATGGCCGCCGACCTGTTCGAAACCTATGCGGTCACCATCGTCGCCACGATGGTGCTGGCCTCGATCTTCTTCGCCGGCACGCCGCAGCTGATGACCATGATGATCTATCCGCTCGCCATCGGCGGCGCCTGCATCATCACCTCGATCATCGGTACGTTCTTCGTGCGGCTGGGCAAGAAAGAGTCGATCATGGGGGCGCTCTACAAGGGGTTTATTGCCTCTGCAGTGCTCTCGCTGATAGCTATCTGGTTCGTGACCGATCATCTGGTCGGCATGGGCTCGATCACCGGCGTCTCCTTCACCGGCAAGTCGCTCTACATTTGCGCGATCGTCGGCCTCGTCGTCACCGGGCTGATCATCTGGATCACGGAGTACTACACCGGAACCAATTTCCGCCCGGTGAAGTCGATTGCCGCTGCATCCGTTACCGGCCACGGCACAAACATCATTCAGGGCCTCGCCGTGTCGCTGGAAGCAACGGCGCTCCCTGCGCTGGTGATTATTGCCGGCATTCTGGTCGCCTATGCGCAAGCGGGGCTTTTCGGCATCGCCATCGCGGTCACATCGATGCTGGCGCTTGCCGGCATGGTGGTCGCGCTCGATGCCTTCGGCCCGGTCACGGACAATGCCGGCGGCATTGCCGAAATGGCGGGCCTGCCGAAGGCCGTACGCAAGTCGACCGACGCGCTCGATGCCGTTGGCAACACCACCAAGGCCATCACCAAAGGCTATGCCATCGGTTCGGCCGGCCTCGGCGCGCTGGTGTTGTTCGCAGCCTATAACCAGGACCTGCGGTTCTTCATCAGCACCGCGGGGCAGCACCCGTACTTCCAGGGCATTCAGCTCGATTTCTCGCTGAACAGCCCGTACGTGGTGGTCGGTCTCCTGTTCGGCGGATTGCTGCCTTATCTGTTCGGCGCGATGGGCATGACCGCCGTCGGCCGCGCGGCCGGCGCGATTGTCGAGGAAGTGCGTCGGCAATTCCGCACCAAACCCGGCATCATGAAGGGTAAGGACAAGCCTGACTACGGCCGCGCCGTGGACATGCTCACCAAGGCCGCGATCAAGGAGATGATCGTCCCGTCGCTGCTTCCGGTGCTCTCGCCGATTGTCTGCTACTTTGCGATCTATTTCATCGCGGGTGGCGGAGCGGCCGGCAAGTCGGCGGCGTTCTCGGCCGTCGGCGCAATGTTGCTCGGTGTCATCGTCACCGGTCTGTTCGTCGCCATCTCGATGACGTCAGGCGGTGGCGCGTGGGACAACGCCAAGAAATACATCGAGGACGGACACTACGGCGGCAAAGGCTCGGACGCGCACAAGGCTGCAGTCACCGGTGATACTGTCGGCGATCCCTACAAGGACACGGCGGGACCGGCTGTGAACCCGATGATCAAGATCACGAACATCGTGGCGCTCTTGTTGCTCGCGGTTCTCGCTCACTAGCCGCGCCCACAAAAATGAAGATGGCCCGCATTTCTGCGGGCCCTTCTTCTTGGTGTGTTTCTTAGCGCGTGCCTAGAGATGGAAGCCGACGTTCTTGAAGATGTTGCGCAGATAGCTCAATTCCTGACCGCCGGTCGGCGTGGTCTGCGAATAGAAGTCGAAGACCTTGCCATCCTTGACCCCGTAGTTGGCGAGGCGGCTCACGCGCCGCTCTTTGTCGAAATAGACCGCGATGACCCGCTGGTCGACGACTTCGTGCGGCATGAACGCCACCGAACGCGAGGCCTTCTGCGAGATGTAATAGAAAGCCTCACCATTGACCGTTGCGACGGTCGACGGCGTGCCGAGCACGATCAGGACCTGTTCCTGGGTTGCCCCGACGGGAACCTGCTCCAGAGCACCCTCAGGCAGGACGTAGCCGCGCTGCAGGGTTTCCGCTCCTGTGCAGGCGCCGAGCGCCAGAGCGCCGGCAAGCACAAGCGACAAAGTCAGGCTTCGATAGCGCACAGTCTTTGAACCCATACACGACAGATCCATTTCGGCCTTGCATCGAGTGAGGCGTTGACGTAACCGCGGCAAAGCGCATTCAGCCCCGAATGACCCGATGATGTTCCCCATGTTTCGCCGCAGGTCGCGGCAGGACAGCATTTCCACCCTGTATGGCACGATCGTGGCGCAGGCGCGATTGCCTCGTTTTTACCGCGAATACGGTGTCGCGGACACTGTAAATGGCCGCTTCGACCTACTCGTGCTCCATCTTGCCATGATCATCGATCGTCTGGCCGAGGAACCCGACTCCCGGGAGGCCGGACAGGCCTTATTCGACCATTTCTGCCAGGACATGGACCACAATTTGCGGGAGATGGGTATCGGCGACTTGTCGGTGCCAAAAGAGATGCAGCGCATCGGCCAGGCCTTTTACGGCCGGGCGCAGGCCTATAGATCAGCACTTTCGGCGAACGGTGAGGCCGCACTGGTCGAGGCTTTGACCAGAAACGTCTATGAGGGCTCGCCGCCGACCCCGGAGACCTCCGGCTATCTTGCGGCCTACGTCCGGGAAGCGGTACGTGATGTCAGGGTCCAGCGGGTCGACGACCTTGTGGCGGGCAAGCTGAACCTGCCGAAACCTTGAGATTGCTGTTCGTGTTGAAGACAAAGACCGGTCGTCAGAAGACTGAATTCTATGGAAAAAAATCGAAGTCCGTGGAGTGTGCCTGTCGCGGTGGACGATATTCCGGAAACCGGTCTGCACGTCGAGATCGATGCACCCGATACGGTTCGCGCCGCGCTCGCCGCGCTCGCAGGCCTGCGCGAATTGGCGCGTCTATCCGCCGTTTTTGATCTTGCACGGCGCGGTGCCGGTGTGCGCGTTGCCGGCAACGTCACCGCGCGCGTCGGTCAGACCTGCGTGGTCACATTGGAACCCGTCGAGAGCGATATCGACGAATTGGTCGATCTGCGGTTCGCGCCGCAAGAGGCTGCGCCAGCGTCCGCAAAGTCGGAGACCGTTGCGGCGCACACTAGCGACGAGGAACCGCCCGAGCCTCTTTTGGACGGCAAGCTGGATCTTGGCGCGATCGCGACCGAGTTCCTGCTGCTCGGCATCGATCCCTATCCGCGCAAGCCGGGCGCCGAATTCGCACCGGTCAAGGCCGACGATGCCAGCGCAAAACCCTTCGCGGCCCTGGAGGCGCTGAAAAAGCGCCCCGGCGGCGGTTAGCCGGTAGCAGCGGGGGCTGGGGATGGGGTCAACGGAGAACCGTCTTGTTTGCGGCTGCCGAGCAGCTATCGTCGCGGCCATTCGCCCACTTTTCAGGACCGCGTCGCTTCCACCCCCGTTAACGTCGAGAGCGATCCATGCCGGATAAGGTTCGTATCGCGCTTGACGCCATGGGCGGTGACCATGGCGCGGCCGTCATATTGCCGGGCGCCGACATATCACTGACGCGCCATCCAGACATCGAGTACCTGCTTTTCGGCAATCGCGCGGCGATCGACCCCGTGCTCGAGAAATTGCTCCGCCTTAAAGCGAAATCGAAAGTCGTGCACACCGAAGTCGCCATCCGCATGGATGACAAACCGAGCCAGGCGCTTCGCTATGGTCGCTGGAAGTCTTCGATGTGGCTCGCGATCGACGCGGTGAAAAAGGGCGAAGCCGATGTGGCCGTCTCGGCCGGAAATACTGGCGCGCTGATGGCAATGGCGCGCTTCAATCTGAAAATGAAGGAAGGGATCGAGCGCCCGGCAATTGCTGCGTTATGGCCAACGTTGAAGGGTGAATCCGTCGTGCTTGATGTCGGCGCTTCAATCGGCGCAGACGAGATGCATCTGGTCAATCTCGCCGCGATGGGCGGAGCGATGGCGCGCGTACTGTTCGACATTGATCGTCCGACCGTTGGCCTTCTCAATATCGGCGTCGAGGAAGTCAAAGGTCTGGAGCAGGTGCGTGAGGCGGGCCGCATTCTGCGCGAAGGCCAGTTTCCGCATTTCGACTATCACGGATTTGTCGAAGGCGATGACATCGGCAAAGGTGTAGTCGACGTTGTCGTCACCGAAGGCTTCGCTGGAAATATCGCACTGAAGAGCGCCGAAGGGACGGCGCATCAACTTGCCTCGTATCTGCGCGCGGCGATGAACCGGACCTGGGCCGCGCGGCTTGGCTATCTGTTTGCGCGGCAAGCTTTTCGAACCTTGCGAGAGAAAATGGATCCAAGAAAATCGAATGGGGGAGTCTTCCTCGGGCTCAATGGCGTCGTCATCAAAAGTCATGGCGGCTCCGACGCCGAAGGCACGGCCGCGGCAATCGACATGGGCTACGACATGGTGCGCTATGAGTTGCTCGCCAAGATCGGGGAGTCAATGGCGCGCGACCTGAAAGCGGGCACCACCGCACGACTTGCGAGCGGAGCAGGTTCGTGACGACATTGCGTTCGGTCATTCTCGGGTGCGGGAGCTATCTGCCCGCGCGCATCGTCAGCAACGACGAACTGGCGCGTTCGGTCGAAACCACCGACGAATGGATTGTGCAGCGAACCGGCATTCGCGAACGCCATATTGCTGCGCCAGGCGAGCTCACGTCGGATCTCGCACTTCATGCATCGCGCGCGGCGCTGGCGAATGCGCACTGCGAAGCAAGCTCCATCGACCTCATCGTTCTTGCGACCTCGACACCAGACCAGACGTTTCCGGCGACTGCCGTGTCGGTGCAAGCCGGGCTCGGCATCACGCACGGTGCGGCTTTTGACCTGCAGGCGGTTTGTTCGGGTTTTGTCTATGCGTTGCAGGTAACCGACTCCCTGTTGCGGAGTGGAAGCTACAAGCGCGCCCTGGTGATCGGGTCGGAGACCTTTTCGCGGATCCTCGACTGGAATGACCGCACAACGTGCGTGCTGTTCGGCGACGGTGCGGGTGCCGTGGTAGTTGAGGCGCAGCAGCAAGCCGGCAAGCGGGACGATCGGGGGATCCTGACCAGCCATCTGCGCTCCGACGGACGCCACAAGGCGAAGCTTTACGTGGACGGGGGTCCGTCCTCAACCCAGACCGTCGGTCACCTGCGCATGGAGGGGCGGGAAGTCTTCAAGCACGCGGTGGCCATGATCACGGACGTGATCGAGGACGCCTTCAAGGCCACCGGATACTCGGCCGCGGATATCGACTGGTTCGTACCGCATCAGGCCAACAAGCGCATCATTGATGGCTCTGCCCACAAACTTGGCATTGCGCCGGAAAAGGTGGTCGTCACTGTGGACCGCCACGGGAATACGTCCGCCGCCTCCATTCCGCTGGCTTTGGCGGACGCGGTGGCCGACCGCCGCATCAAACGGGGCAATTTGATCCTTTTGGAAGCGATGGGTGGGGGGTTTACCTGGGGTTCGGCGCTTTTGCGCTGGTGATCGCCCGCGGCGGAACCGCTTTATTGATGTTGTGGTTATGGGGGCTAATTGATCACAATCTTTAACGGGCCTTGTTGACCCCTTTGGGCGAAGCTAATATCGTCGATAATTCAGCGGGATACCTCGCCGGGGGCAGGGCAGGCGATGACCGGAAAGACAGTGACTCGGGCAGACCTGTGCGAGGCGGTCTACCAAAAAGTGGGCCTCTCACGCACAGAATCCGCTGCATTGGTGGAGTTGGTGCTCAAGGAGATCACCGACTGTCTTGAGCGCGGGGAAACAGTGAAGCTTTCCTCGTTCGGTTCGTTCGTCGTGCGCAAAAAAGGTCAGCGCATTGGCCGCAATCCCAAAACCGGCAAGGAAGTGCCAATTTCGCCGCGGCGAGTTATGGTGTTCAAGCCCTCGGCGATTCTCAAGCAACGCATCAACAACGGCGCCGCCGTTGAGCCAGGCTAGACCGTCGTCCTCGGTTGCGTATCCGCGTTAGGATCAAACTCAGGAGTGGCTTGCTTTGGACAACAAGGCGCCAGACGCATTTCGCACCATCAGTGAAGTGGCCGACGATCTCGATTTGCCGCAGCACGTGCTGTGCTTTTGGGAAAGCCGCTTTCACGAAATCAAACCGATGAAGCGCGGAGGCGGTCGGCGCTATTATCGCCCCGATGACATCGACTTATTGCGTGGTATTCGCCACCTGCTCTACGGCGAAGGCTATACCATTCGCGGCGTGCAGCGCATCCTGCGCGAACAGGGCCAGAAATTCGTCCAGGTTGTTTGGCAGGACGGAGCGCCCCAGCCGCCGCACGGCAGAATAGAAGACGACGAAGAAGAGATGGCCGAAGAAGTCGTCGCGGCCCAAAACGTTAAGCCGGACGAAGACCGCGGGTTGCGCGGTCGCATTTCCTCGCTCATTGGACGTGATCTCGGTGACCGGCATGACGACGCGGCGGCCCGTGTCGAGCCGCCGATGACCAGCGCTCCGGTTCCGCGCGTTGATCCGGCCGATCGTGCCATGCACAGCGTCACCTCGTCCGAACCGGCGATGGCGGAGTCCCCGCAACCGGCGCCCGCTGTTGGTGGCAACCGCCTGGCGCATGAGGATTTGCACAAACTCCACGCCGCGCTGCACGACCTTGTCGAGTGTCGCAAGCTGATCGATGCAGTGGTCACGCGGCCACATTAGAGAATTTTCGCAAGCTTCCCCAGGCTTCTCCCATGAACCTTTCGGGTATGGTCCCCGACTTATGGCTATGTAGAATATCTGGGCCCAGAATTTGGGGAGGCTGAGGGCACAATGCGGGCGTTCGCAAAAGCCGCGGTGCTTGCCGCCACCGTGATGATTGGCGCGCACGCGCGGGCGTTCAGCCACGCGACAACGGCTCCTCCGCCGCCCGTCATCAATCGTGGTGGTCCAATCACGCCGCTCGGCGGCTATGTGATCGGCTCGATCGCCTGCGCGGCTGTATCGCCAATGATCGCCACGGTGATCCTGGGCCGCGAGCTGACCATCAGCGAGGCCTACCATACGACCTTGGGCTGCATGTTGGGCCCGCTGGGCTGGCTTCTGGCGGATGAACGCCGGCGCCGCCGCACTCCTCATGGCACCGCGATCGCGGGCGCTATTGCTGCAAACAGCAAACTGGTCGGCGTGGCGCCGAAGGTCAGAATTCTTGCCTTGCGTGCGTTTTCCGGATCCGGGGAGAGCGCGCAAAGCACGACGTTCAATATCCTCAAAGGCATCGACTGGGCGGCGGCGAAAAACACGCGCATCATCAACATGAGCTTTGCCGGTCCCGGCGATCCCATGTTGCGGCAGATGCTCGCCATCGCGAAGGCGCGCGGGATCGTGCTGGTCGCCGCCGTGGGCAATGCGGGTCCGAAGTCGCCGCCGCTTTTTCCGGGTGCGGACGCCGGCGTAATCGGAGCGACCGCAACCGACGCGGACGACAGACTGATGCCTCAGGCCAATCGCGACCCGCAGGTTGCCGTCGCCGCGCCCGGGGTGGAAATTCTCGCTGCTGCACCGGACGGCAAATATCAGATAACCTCGGGGCCGTCGGTTGCCGCAGCCCATGTCAGCGGGGTTGCGGCGCTGCTGCTGGCAAACCGAAGCTTACTGCGGCGCAAGTGCGCGGCAATCACGTCCGGTCCGCGCATCGCGTTCCCGGGACGCGCAATGAAGTCGGAGCAGGTGTCGTCGATGCACTTGCTGTCGTAAACCCAGGCGCCAAGTAGCGGGCGTCTGCTTCCTGCAAATCGTGTGGATTGATTGTCATGGCCGCCCCAGAACCCCTGCTCGTTGAGCATCCGACAGACGACATCGTCGTCTTCAGAATCAATCGTCCGCAGGTGCGCAATGCGCTGAACCTCGACGTGCGCGTGCGTCTTGCCGACGAGATCACCCGCTGCGGCGCCGACAGCAAAGTACGCTGCGTCATCGTGACGGGATCGGACGTTGCCTTTGCCGCCGGCGCGGACATCGGCGAAATGGCCGAAGCGGGCCCCGTCGAGGTCATGTCGCGTAATGTGCAGAAATACTGGCGCGCGATCATGGACTGCCCCAAGCCGGTGATCGCTGCAGTGGAAGGGTTTGCTCTCGGGGGCGGCCTCGAGCTTGCTCTGTGCGCGGACATTATCATCGCCGGTGAGGGTGCAAAGCTCGGCCTGCCGGAAGTGAAAGTCGGCATCCTGCCCGGTGGTGGCGGCACGCAAAAGCTCGCGCGCCTCGTCGGCCGGCAGCGCGCGATGCTGCTGATCATGACTGGACGGATGTTCGGTGCGGCTGAAGCCCTGACTATGGGTGTCATCAGCGAGGTTGCGCCGACCGCCCAGGCGCTCCCACGCGCGATCGAGATTGCGCGCGAGATCGCCGCCATGCCGCCAATTTCGATCTTGCAGATCAAGGAGATCGTCAATGCCGGCGTGAATGCGCCGCTCGATACAGCGTTGATGCTCGAACGCAAGGCCTTCCAGTTGCAGTTTGCCACGCGCGATCAGAAAGAAGGGATGCGCGCCTTCATGGAAAAGCGAAAGCCGAAGTTCGAAGGGCAGTGACGCGTGGCAGTCGATCTCGCAAAGCCTGACCTGATCGTGGCCGTCTTTGGCGCCGGCACGATGGGGCGCGGCATTGCGCAGGTCTGCGCGCAGGCCGGCGTCACCACGCTGCTGTTTGATTCCCGTGACGGGGCGGTCAAGGAAGCGATCGCGGCGGTCGACAAAGGCCTCGAAGGCCTGGTGTCCAAGCAACGTATGACGCCCGCCACCAAAAAGGATGTGCTGGATCATCTGAAGCCGATCAATTCTCTCGACGAAGCGAAGGGTGCAGGCATCGTCATCGAAGCCATCGTCGAAGACCTTGCCGCCAAACGCGCGCTATTCCGCGAACTGGAAAAGCGCGTGTCGACGGATTGCGTGCTCGCCACCAACACGTCTTCGCTGTCGGTCACCGAGGTCGCAGCCGGTTGCGAACGGCCGGAACGCGTCGGCGGCCTGCATTTCTTCAACCCGCCGCCATTGATGCGTCTAGTCGAAGTGATCGGCGGTCTGCGCGGCGATCCGGCATTGATTGCGGCACTCGTTGGCTTCGTGAAGCGCATCAACAAGCATCCGGTGGTTGCCGCCGACACGCCCGGGTTCATCGTCAATCACGCGGGCCGTGCCTATGGACCGGAAGCCCTGCGCATCGTGTCGCAGGGCATTGCAGGCCCGCGGGAGGTCGACCTGTTGATGAAGGAAGCGGCCGGATTCCGGATGGGCCCGTTCGAACTGCTCGACCTCGTCGGCGGCGATGTCGCCCACGCCGTCATGGTGAGCATCTTCGAACAGTATTTCGATGACCCGCTTTATCAGCCCTCGGCGAACATGGCGGTCCGTGTTGCCGGTGGGCTTCTGGGCCGCAAGTCCGGCCAAGGCTTCTATAGATATGACAAGCCGGAGGGCTCCGGTGCGTCGAGGGTTGTGGTGTCACCGCAAACGATGCCGAAATCGGCGTGGATCGCCGACGAAGGGGGCGGCCCTGAGCTTGCGAATTGGCTGAACGATGCCGGCGTCAAGACCGCCCTCGGCGGCAAGCCGCCGTCGAATGGACCGTGCTTTGTGACGCCGCTGGGCGAGGACGCTTCAAACGCATGCGTTCGCCTCAATCTCGACCCGACGCGCACGATTGCCGTCGATATGTTCGGCGCTTTTCAGGGGCGGCGTACGGTGATGAAAACGCCACTGACCGGCACGGAAACGATTGGCGTTGCGGTCGCCGCGTTGTCGGGCGAGAAAACGCCGGTGACCGTGATCAACGACAGTCCGGGCTTTGTCGTCCAGCGGATGCTGTCCATGATCGTCAATATCGGAACCCGCATCGCCGAGCTGCGCATTGCTGCGCCGGCCGACATCGATACCGCGGTCGAACTGGGGCTGAATTATCCGAAAGGACCGCTGGCCTTCGGTGACGCGCTTGGCGGAGCGCGCGTGCTGACGGTTCTCGATGGCATGCACGCGATCACGCATGATCCGAAATATCGCGCCACCACATGGCTGCGCCGGCGGGCCAAGCTCGGGATTTCCCTGCTCACGCCGGATTGATTGCGTCGGCCATGCGTTGTGACCACATCGAACGTCGATTCAACTATAATGCCACGGCGCCTACCAACACTGATCTGCGAGCCAATCCATGAAAATCGAGATCGAATACTGCGGCCAGTGAGGCTACGAGCCGCGCGCCCGTGCGGCGCGGGACATGATCCTTGGATTGCAGCCGTCGGCACAGATCAATCTGCGCCGGTCGAGCGGCGGTGTCTTTGAAATAAAAATCGATGGCCGGGTCGCCTACTCGAAGAAGGCGACCGGACGATTCCCGACAGATGAGGAGATACGGAACACCGTCAAGCGGTGACGCTCACTCGTCTAATTCCTGCGCGATGGTCTCGAGTGTGATGTAGGCGCAGAGACTGAAATAGATCGCGCTGAAGATGGCAAGTCGAAAGCCGGACATCGCAATAACAACCGCGGCGGCTCGCAACCCAGATGTCCCAGGGAACAACCTTAAGCGCTTTTCACAAGGACACGCGCCTTGCCCTCCGCAACATGCCCGACGATGCGAGCTTCAGGGTAGCCGGCTGCGATTATTGCCTTGAGCAGTTCGTCAGCGCGAGAAGGCGCGCATGCGACAAGAAGTCCGCCCGACGTTTGCGGATCGCAGAACAGCTGTCGCCGCCAGTCAGGTGTGCCGGCCGGAAGCTCGATGCTGGTCGCGTAGCTTTTCCAGTTTCGCCCCGACCCGCCCGTCACGAAACCATTTTGCGCAAGCGTGGCGGCGTCTTTGAGGTAGGGCAGGCGCGATGCGTCGATGGTTATGGTCTTGTTCGAGCCGCGGGCTATTTCCAGGGCGTGTCCAAGCAGGCCGAACCCGGTCACATCCGTCATCGCGTGCACCGCCGGATCTTCGCCTAACCGCGCGCCGATACGGTTGAGCAGCGTCGTGCTCGCCATGAATTCATCATAGGCCTCGCGCGACAGCGCACTTTTCTTGAAGGCGGCAGAATAAATGCCGACACCGAGCGCCTTGGTAAGGATCAGCCTGTCGCCCGCCTGCGCATCGATGTTGCGGCGAATATTGGCCCTCGGCGCCGTACCAAACACGGCAAGCCCATAGATCGGTTCGAGGGAGTCAATGGAATGCCCGCCGGCGACGGGAATTCCCGCCGTGCCGCACACGGCAGCACCGCCCTCGAGAATGCGGCGGACCATTTCGGGCGGGATCTTGTCGACCGGCATGCCGAGGATTGCCAGGGCCATGATCGGCGTGCCGCCCATCGCGTAAACGTCCGAGATCGCATTGGTCGCGGCGATGCGTCCGAAATCAAAAGGATCGTCGACCATCGGCATGAAAAAATCGGTGGTCGCGATGATGCAGGTGCCGTTGTCGAGCTGCCAGACCGCAGCATCATCTCCGGTTTCGAGCCCGACCAGCAGCTGCTTGTAAGGCGTCACCGTCGGATAGCTCGAAAGCAGTTGTTGCAACACCGATGGCGCGAGCTTGCACCCGCAGCCGCCGCCATGGGAGAGGTGGCTCAGGCGAATTTGCTGCATGATGTTCATCGCTCTCCTCAACACGCGAACGGGCGGCGACTGCTGCATCGAATGCGAGGCATCTGCCAGGCTCGCTGCAGCGGTAGTTTGGAAGGCGGACGGAATCACCGCAAGTGGTTGCGGGAACTGATCGTCAAACGGTAGTGTGTTAAGAGCAAGCCTAGTGACCACGTGACCCGGAGGGTTCGTGAATTATGAGTAGCGTTGGCGCACCTCGGCATGATCCGGTCCCGGTCGGGATCTCCGCATTGCGCAAGCTTCCCTCGGTCGACGAGGTGGTGCGGCAGGCCACATTGGTTCAGGCAAAAGAGCGTTTCGGGCGCACCGCCGTCGTCGCGACCGTGCGGAAGGTTCTCGCCGAAGCACGTAAGAGCGGCAATTTTGCCAGCAACGACGATTTCGCCAGCCGCGTGGCCGCGCGTCTTGAAGAAGAGGCACGACCGAACCTCCGCCCCGTCTTCAACCTCACGGGGACCGTGCTGCACACGAACCTGGGCAGGGCGATCATGGCCGAGGCCGCGGTCGAAGCGGCGATGGTCGCGATGCGCAATGCAGTTGCGCTTGAGTTCGATCTAGGAGGAGGCCGCCGCGGTGAGCGCGATGAGCTCGTGCGTGATCTCCTCTGTGAGCTAACTGGCGCTGAGGATGCGACCGTCGTGAACAATAATGCGGCCGCGGTGCTGCTTGTGCTCAATACACTTTCGCGTGGGCGCGAAGCCATCGTCTCGCGTGGCGAATTGATCGAGATCGGCGGTGCGTTTCGTATGCCGGAAATCATGAGCCGGGGCGGGGCGAAACTCGCCGAGGTCGGCACCACCAATCGTACGCACAAGAAGGACTATGTCGGTGCGCTCGGGCCAAAAACGGGCCTGATCCTCAAGGTGCACACCTCGAACTATCGCATCGAAGGCTTCAGCAAAGAGGTGAGTGCACGCGAGCTTGCGGTACTGGCCCACGAGCACAAGGTGCCGCTTGTCAACGATGTTGGCTCCGGCACACTCGTTGAACTGTCGCGCTTCGGCATTGCGCACGAGCCGACTGTTGCCGGAGCCGTCGCCGAAGGTGCTGACCTTGTCACTTTCTCTGGAGACAAGCTGCTCGGCGGGCCACAAGCCGGGTTCATCGTCGGCCGCAAGGCGTTGATCGAAAAACTGAACAAGAATCCGATGAAGCGTGCGCTGCGGGTTGACAAGATCCGCCTGGCGGCGATCGAAGCGACCTTGCGGCTTTACCGCGATCCCGATCGGCTCGCGCAGAATTTGCCGACGTACCAGCTGCTGGCGCGGCCACCGAAAGAGATGCAGGAGGTTTCGCGCCGTGTTCTACCTGCACTGCAGGCAAAGCTGGGCGATGCCTGGGAAGCAAAAACCATTGCCTGCATCAGTCAGGTCGGTTCCGGCGCCTTGCCGGTCGAAGCGCTGGCAAGCCTTGGCATTTCGATCGTGCCGACACGAACGCGTGCGAGCGGGCGCCTGCTGAATGCAGCATCCGCCGCACTGCGCGACCTGCCGGTGCCGGTGATCGGCCGCATCGAAAATGGTGCGCTCGTGCTCGACTTGCGTTGTCTCGTCGACGTCGACGCCTTCATCGCCAATCTCGCAACGCTTGCGCCTCCGGAGTCATCCGATGGGCTGGCTTGACCTTCTGGCCCGAAGGGCGGCGCCATGATTATCGGGACCGCCGGGCACATCGATCACGGCAAGACGTCTCTTGTGCGCGCGCTGACCGGCGTCGATACCGATCGTCTCAAGGAGGAGAAAGCGCGCGGCATCTCGATCGATCTTGGATTCGCCTATCTGCCGGCGTCCGACGGTTCGGTGCTCGGGTTTGTCGATGTGCCTGGGCACGAGAAGTTCGTGCACAATATGTTGGCCGGCGCCACTGGAATTGACTTCGTCCTTCTGGTGGTCGCTGCTGATGATGG
The DNA here is from genome assembly GCA_051986235.1 of Pseudolabrys sp. Lineage (GTDB taxonomy): Bacteria > Pseudomonadota > Alphaproteobacteria > Rhizobiales > Xanthobacteraceae > Pseudolabrys. The sequence goes on along the minus strand of JBPYDR010000022.1, from coordinate 17,765 downwards.
CGTGATGCCGCAGACGCGCGAGCACCTTGCGATTGTCGATTTGCTCGGCATCGAGCGTGGTCTCGTCGTGCTCACCAAGATCGACCTGGTGTCTCCGTTCCGGCGGACCGAGGTGGCCAATGAAATCGCGCAGGCGTTGGAGACGACCAGCCTTGCGGGCGCCGATATCGTGCCGGTTTCGACCATAACCGGCGAAGGCATCGACGACCTGCGACAGAAGATTGTCGACGCGGCGCAAGCGGTACAGGCGCGGAATGGACGCGGCCGGTTTCGCCTTGCGGTCGATCGCTCTTTCACGCTTGCGGGCACCGGCACGGTTGTGACGGGAACCGTGCTCTCCGGCTCGGTTGCCGTCGATGATCAGGTTATCGTTACGCCTTCTGGTCTGAAGGCGCGCGTTCGTTCGATTCATGCGCAGAACCGTCCGACCGGATTGGGACAGGCGGGCGACCGTTGCGCGCTCAATCTTGCCGGTGAGGGGATTGCCAAGGATGCTGTTGCGCGCGGGGACATGATCTCCGATCCCGTTTTGCACGCTCCCTCCGACCGGATCGACGCGACGCTCAAGCTCCTTGCGACTGAAATAAAGTCCGTCAGCCAATGGGTGCCTGTGCGGCTGCATCATGCCGCCGCGGAGACCGGCGCGCGCATCGTGCTGCTGGGCGACGGGCCCATCCCGCCAGGTGGGGAAGGCTTGATTCAGTTGGTGCTTGATGAGCCGACGGCCGCCGCTGCCGGAGACCGGTTTATCCTGCGCGATACGACGGCGCAGCGCACGATAGGTGGTGGCAGGTTCCTCGACTTGCGCGCTCCGGCGCGCAAACGTCGCACGCCGGAACGGCTTGCCCAGCTGGCGGCACATGCGCTCGCCGAACCGCAGGCGGCATTCTCGGCCCTTCTCGAGCAACCGCCGTTCTTTGTCGATCTCTCGGCATTTGCACGTGATCGCGCGCTCTCGGACGCCGATGCTGCGGGTTTGCTGGAGCGTTGCGATGCGCTCAAGCTGCATACGGCCAACGCGATCCTGGCAATGTCGGCGACGCAGTGGCTCACGCTGAGGCGTGCCTTGCTGGAGGCTGTGGAAAAGTTTCACAACGAACATCCTGATCTTCCTGGCATCGGACTAGAGGCGTTGCGCATGCAGCTGCAGCGCCGCCTGCCGAGGCCTGGCTTCCTGTCTTTCCTGCAAAGTATTGCAAAATCGGGGGAGATAGCCCTCGACGGCGCCTGGGTGCGACTGTCGAGGCATTCGGTCCGGCTGACTGATACGGACGAAAGGCTCTGGGCAAAAATGGCCCCGCTGCTTGGCGGCCAAGGGCGATTTCGACCGCCGCGGGTGCGCGATATCGCTGGAGTGTTTGGCGTCCGCGAAGGTGATGTGCGACGGCTGTTGAAGCTGCTGGGCCGGATGGGAAAGGTCGACGAGGTCGCGCATGACCACTTTTTCCTGCGCAGCACGGTCGCGGAAATGGTCGAGATTATGATCGACACCAGCTCAAAGGTCGCCGATGGTCAGTTCAATGCGGCGCAATTCCGCGATTGCCTCGACAACGGGCGCAAGGTCGCGATCCAGATCCTGGAATTTTTCGACCGGCATGGCGTCACTTTGCGTCGCGGTGACGCACGACGCATCAACAAGCATCGCCTCGACCTGTTCAGGCACGCGAGCGATGCGGCGAATGTCGAAAATTCCGTTCCAGGAAGAGAATCGCCCCCGGTGGGGCGTCCGGACTTCAAATCCGGGAGGGGCCGCGAGTCGGTCCTTGGTGGGTTCGACTCCCTCTCTCTTCCGCCACGTTCAAGAAGGGTGCAATGACACCCGCGTCATCCTTTCACCGTGTGGGGGTGGGTCACAGAAATGCCAAAGACCTGAGAAGTATCCGGAGCCGAAAAGCGGCGAATGTACCGCTGCCGCCCGAATGGAAGCTTAGCATGTGCGTTGATAAGTCCGCTTACATGTCGCGCTCGCTTGATCTAGGCATGCGGCCGATTAGGATTCGTGTTTTGATTCTCTTGCGCCGGCAGGAGGGCTAGTGCGGATTGCGAATCGTTTCCGTTGTCTCGCGGCAATCGGACTTTGCGGGCTCGGCTGTTTGGCCGCGCTTCCGCTCAATATTGGCAACCTGAGCTTCATTTCCTTGGCATCAGCCCAGTCCGCAGCGCTCACGAACGCACAGTCGGAAGCGCTCGATGCCTACAACAAGACAGTGCAGGACTTCAAAGCAATCCTCGCTGAGCGGCGCGCGCAGATCAATGCGAAGCAAAAGCTGCCCGACGTACCGGGGCAGGCGCTCTACCTCGCGCGCGTCGCCATGATGGGCGCGTACAAAGATCTGACCGACGTGATGCCGTCGAAGATCGGAAGGCCGAACAAATACAAAATTCCGCCGGCATATTTCGATGCAACCAACGAGCCGCTGATCGACGAGTACAAGAGTCTTCAGGGGATCATGCAGGCGCCACCTGCCAATGCGCAGAAATCCGATACGCCATTCAACGACGTCGTCGATCTCGGGACGGCGATTGGACGGATCAAGGGCCTCGATCAAGCGCACGCCGAGGTCGCGGGCCGGATCAGTCTCGCCGTCTTCTATGCGGAGACGGACGGCAATCAGAACATCGGCAACGCACGCTCGAATTCTTATAAGGGAAGCTTTCAGACGGGCCTATCCGAGGACAAGATCGGCCAGAAGAAATGGGAAGCGATCAAGAAATCCATCGCCGCCCTTGATCCGAAGTTGAACGCTCGCGATGACAAGGAACAGGCGCGGGTTGGCAATTCAGATCCACGATACAATCACTGGACCGCCGTGCGGAACGGCCTCATGAACGCGCACGCGGATCTGTTCCCGCGCATACCGGCGATCATGAAAGCTCTGCCGAACCCGATCGATCAAATGAGGTTCTTCGAACTGATCCAGATCATTCCAAGTCCGGCCAAGACAGCGCTCAATTCAGGCAACTTGGTTAATTACCGGATTTCCGAACCGCGAATCATGGGATACTTGCGCAATAACAGCATGTTCGCCTTCGGTAAAACTGACCGGGCAAAGACGTCGGCCACGATGCGCGAAATTCTCGATTCGATGTGGCTCTTCAATGATATATTCGATCGCGCATTGGCCAAGTTTAACGAAATCAAGGCTCAGCAAGGCTGAGCGTCGGGGCAACGACTGATCAGGGGGCAATGTCACTCGTATCGCGAAGGACGTTCACCAGCGGGCTGCTGGCCAGCACCTTGGTGCCGGGCAACCTGGCGTTCGGGCAACCGAACGATTCGGGAAGTGTTGCCGTTATCGACACGCCGCATAATGCCGCAAAGTATGCGTCGAAGCTGGCAACCCAGAATGTGAAAGTTGTCGTGCGGTTCTACGCGCGAAAGCCCCAGCCGGGTTTGCGCGAGAAGATCATGGCGTCCGATGGAAATATGATCGACGGCGTACGTGAGCCGACCATTCTGATACGAAACGGTCTTTCGATCCTGTCGCTCTACCAGTATCGCAATAACCTTCCCGAGAAATTCATGAAGGGATTGGAAGATACCGGTTCGGCAAAGGCGGAAATCGCCGCCGATGCAAAGGCCGCACTGGAACAGGCGAGGCTGGTCGGCCAGCCCGAAGGGTCCGCGATCTATTTCGGCGTCGACTTCAACGTGACCAAATGCAAATGCGACGGCGCCGGCCAGATCATTCGGAACCGTAACGGCGATACGGTGCCCAACAACAGCATGGTGGACGCCGTTTTCGAATACTTCCGCTTCATGAATCAGGCGGTCGGTACGCGCTATGCGATCGGCGTGTACGGGAATGGGCTCGTCAACCGCCTCCTGCGCGAGGAAAAGCTCGTCTCGTACAATTGGATTTCCGCATCGCGCTCGCACGAACAGACGGTCGATTTCTACAACGGCGGGCAATGGCACCTGTTTCAGAACCAGGTTGATCGTCGCTGGTTTGGGCCGCAGGGCCGATGCGCGGAGGGGCTCGACGTCGATACGAACCTGCAGAACCCCAGAGTGTCGAGCATCGGCGCCTGGGGAGCGGGAGAGGTCGATAAAGACCGAAACCAGAGGATTTTCGACCAACGCCGCTTCGCAATCCGGGCAACCCCGGTCGTTCAGGAAAGCAGTGGAGGCGGCTGCAAATCCGACAGCCGCGTGCCGAAAAACGCGAACGTCAGGGTCCTTGCGCAATCCGGTGAATGGTCAACCGTGGACGTGGACGAGGACGGCAATCCCGACGGACGGATCAAGCTCTCTGATTTGACGGCCAGCCTCACAACGATGCCCCCCTGGGCATAGGACCGCGCTACTCCGGGACGGCCCGGAGGGGGCAGACCCGGAATGACGGGATGGATAATCCTCCGTCATGCCCGCGCTTGTCGCGGGCATCCACGTCTTTTCGGCGTCGCACGGAGGAAGACATGGATGGCCGGGACAAGCCCGGCCATGACTGCTGAGAAGCACTGCGCTCCTGATCGCGATTGCGGAGACAAGCTCGGCGATGACGGCGGAGTGCTGCACGACCAAGCGCTGTCATTTGCACCGCAGCAGCGATGTCCGTTAAGGCAAAAGCGAATTTCAAAAATCTGTCGTGTTATCCACATCACCCGCAGTCGGGCGATGCCGAATCGGATAATCGGATTGAACGTCGGGCTTGCGGGCCGCTTGAGGATGGCCGAACCGGCAGGGAGTGTCGATGTCATCTTCGGTAACACGCCGTCGTCAACCAAGCCGCACGCCGCGCTCATCGCAAGGGTCCGGCTGGCGCAGGCCCGTTATCTGGTCCGTGCTCATCGTCACGACTGTGTGGTCGATTGCCGCGGCCGCTTATTTTGCGTTGCGCAAAGACGACACCCAGCCGATGGCTGAAATGCAAGCCGGCTATGAGAAACGTATCGCTGACCTCCGCACAGAGGTCGACCGCGCGACAAACCAGCAGCTGCTCGACCAGAAGCAGGTCCAGCAACAGCTCGACGCGCTGCTGCAGCGACAGGCGGCGCTGGAGCAGCACACGCCAACGACTGCCGACGATCAACTGGCGACCGGATCGACCAGCGCGAAAGAACCAGAAGCGAGCAGCATTGCGAACGAGCCGCCTGTTGCGGAGCCTGATCGGGCCCCGGGAGTCACAAAGCGAGCGGGTGTTCGCCACCGGCACAGACTGCGCGCGCAACGTCGGCCGGCAGCGAAGCCACAGCAACATGCTGGACAGCAATCCGCTCCGGCCCCTGCACAAGTGAACGCGCGCACCTATGCGCCTGAGTAATCGTCCTACGGCACGTTCTAGTAGCAGATCCGGAGCGGCCTCTTTCGTCAACGAGCCATCGACGCCCCAAAGCCGCCTACGTCTTTTTCCTCGTTCCTCGTCTCCGAGATATCTGGGACCACCATTCTGAGGGAGCGTCAATCCGAAATCGCCACCGCCCTGTGCGGCAGCCGGGCTCGCGGTCAAAATCGCGATGCAGCCGACAACGGCCAGTTTGATATTGTTCATCCCAATCGTTGAAGAAATAGGACGGGGAGGAAAAGCCACCGTAAGCTTGCGCATAGTAGGAACCGTAGGCTGGCGATGGCGCGCTTGCCCGAACGGCGGATTGTAAAATGGTTTGGCTCGCAGGAGCTGCCTATACCGCCTACTGTCGCCATGCACACTGCTGCAATGTCTTGAAGCCGCAGTTGGCTTTGCCGCTCCAACTTCCTCTGACCCAGCTGGAACGCTGCGCGAGAATTTTTGGCTCCGTCAGGTCCCTAGGAAAAAATGTGATCAAAGGCCCGTCGTGCGCGTGAGCTTGTAATTGCTGATTTTCTGAACCGTAGTGAGCCTGCCTTTCGGCCAAAGAGCTGCTCAGGGAACTTTAGAAAGTTCCTAGACAGCGCGATTGTCATGGGGCATATGACGATTGGGCGGCAAGAAAAATAAATTGAATGTCCGCCATGCCGTCCACCACCACAGAATTCATAGTTTTTCTCGTCGATGATAACCCGGGCGTTTTGAAGGCTCTCGGCAGGCTCCTGCGAGTCGCTGGCTATCAAACCAAGCCGTATCAGTCGGCACAGGCATTTCTGATTGAGCATGACGCATCGATCCCTGGATGCGTTGTGCTTGATCACGCGACGCCTGGGTTAAGCGGGTTGGACGTACAGGCGGCGCTTGCCCGTCAGGGCATTCACCGACCGGTGATATTTTTGACTGGCCGGGGGACAATTGCTGAGAGCGTAAAAGCTATGAAAGCGGGCGCGGTGGATTACCTGACCAAACCTGTGGACAAGGTCGCATTACTGAGCGCGATAAGGTCGGCTGAGAAACGCGACAAAACGCAGCGCGATGTTGAGGCACGGAATAAGGTAGTTCTGCAAAGATTGGCAAAGCTTACGCGGCGCGAAAGAGAGACGCTAAAACTTATGACTAAAGGTCTGTTCAACAAACAAATTGCCAACGTCATGGGGATCACCGAGAAGACAATCAAGGTACACCGCATGAGGGTCTTTAAGAAGATGGGTGCGAAGAACGCAGCCGAAGTGGTCCGAATGACGGCGGAATATCTTTAGAACGAAGTGCGTATGAGAAACCGATAGCATTTTCGAGACCGGCACGAGGCAGTCTTTCTGTTTTGGCCAACTTTTGGGCCATTGGCAGACATCGGCATACAGTGCGAAATGCTCGCTTGTGTTGGTCGGGGCGGCGGGATTTGAACCCACGACCCAGTGCCGAGCATCATCGGCAGAAGCTCATAGAGCGGCTGTACAAGTCGGCCAAGTCGCAACCTGATCCAGAAGCGACAGCTGACAGGGCTATGGTCGCGGCAGCAGTGCGCGGCAGCGCAACCAGAATGCCGGAGGGTAAGCCTGTCCGGTACGGCGACTTGACCGACGTTCAATTCGCGGCTGAGAAGCGCAAATACGGCCTGTAACATGCAGCTATCTGAGGCGCGCTGCTGCGGGCGGCGACCGCGACCAGTTCTTTGATCTGGTTGCGACTTACTGAGACCGTTGCGAGAGATCGGATTAACCGATGTTCGCTACGTCGCGTCGTCGGCAATCCAAACTTTTAGGTCGCAGCATGCCAACCGATCAACCGAACATGGGCAAGTTGACGACGACTGGCGCGAGTGGCGCGAGTAATCCGTCAAGCCGTACTGACTAGCGGCAGACGACGTAAACGAAAACCCAAAACGGCGCAGGCACGTCCTCCTGGCGACGTCCTTATTTTTTTGTCGTTTCAAAAAATTTGGAGAATATGTTGTGCCGACTACTTCTTATCGGCTGCACTATGGGCAGTCGCAAACTCCGGTTCTTGAAATCATCCCCGATCCTTCTGGCCTATATCGCATTGCTTGGCCTGATATTGGTTTGTCGGATTTAGCGAACCTCAGTCGCTGCAAGCAGGCCGCGCTGGAATGGGCGCAGCATCAGCGTGACGCTCAAAACCGCAATTTATCAATGGCCCAGCGTTTGAAATCATTAAGGAATTTTTGGTGGTCAGCCTCGCACAGCGATTTAAATCGCTCGGGGGTAAACAAGGCCGCCTAGAGGTCGATTAACGCATCGGTGAGGGCGCTCTGTGATACGTTCCTGATCCGGCATGAAAGGGACAACATGGGTAAAAAGCGAAAGGCAAAAAAGACAAAGGTCAAACGCAAGCGAACAGCGAAGAAACCAAAAAAGCAGCCTAGCCGAGATGTGGATGTTCTTTCGCCGACTGCTTCAGATGAGGCACTTGAACGGGAAGGCCTCACGTCAGTCGTCAAAACAGTAATGAATCCGGCAACTGTCTGCTGTTATTAGTTCGGTTATGGAGCAGAAACGATCACCGTCAAGTTCAAGGCCAATGCCTGACCACAAGATCACTTTTTCGACCGACCCCGACCGCAGTCCCTGATGGCGTAGCCCTGGGTGGCAGCCCTACTTTTCATCGTTCGCGTATGGTAATGCGTAGTTCCCGCGGCAGGCTGTTAAACACGCCTGCTGCCTTTATCCATCTCTGCCTTCGCAAAGCACCCCCCCAACTGGGCCGGGCTGGGTGCACGAACTGAAGCGTTCTTTTGGATCACGTAGGGACCGCTGTACCGAATCTCGGGACACGCAGCAATGAATAGCAGGTCGGACGAGATAGCCGCAGTGATGGCGATTCTGCGGCTCTTTTTATCCGTGAACATGTTTGGTGAGACTATGCCCCGTGAAGGTGCCATCAAATTGAGCGAACTCACCGGCAAGCTCGATGTGCTGTACGTTTATTGCCGCGCTTCGTCCGCATCCATGAGCCAGGGACCGGGCGGATGAAAAAGATATTGACCTTGGGCTTCCTGCTGCTCCGGGCGAAACTGAGATGAAAATCCTACTTCTCGCGAGCCACGACGTTAGCGCCTATTATTCGGCGGCGCTCATGCTGCGTGGGCATAAAATCATCACACATGATCGTGGCGTCTCTCGTTCCGAAAATCCGGCAGACTGGATGCCCGCGATCACCCAATACAGGGAATGCGATGGCTGTCTGCTGGTCAGCGACGATCCACAAATGAGAGGAATCGCGAATTGGTTTGGGAATAGCGGCAAGCCTGTTTGGCATCACTTGGCGGATGTACCTGGCGTCAAGATAAGATACTACCGACTCTTATATGTACTAATCCCGCTGTTTCTGATGGTCGTTGGGGCACTGGTCATCAAACAACCATGGTTTCGAGAAGAAGCGAAACCCGTACCTGTTGTGGAGAACCCACCTATCGCTTCGGAAGTAACAGCGCCAGTAGTCGATAAGGCAAACGATGCTGGCCCGAAGGCCGATGAGCCCAGCGCTAAGGCAAACGATGCTGGCCCGAAGGTCGATGAGCGCAGCGCCGAAAACTGTGAAAAGGAATTACGGCGTACAGCCGATTTATTGAGATTTTCTGTAAATAGAATTCAAGCGGGAGAGGAAACACAATCGGTCGTTGCTGATATGAGACAGCAAGAGAAAAGAGTATCGGCAGTTTGCCCTGAATTAAGCGATTGACCAATGCCGTGCGCGTTGCCCGGATTTGCCGAGGGTGCTTTGAATACGGGGATTCGTGTCTAGTAAGTCGGGGGGTAGTGCATGCGAATAGTTCGCACTGGGCATTATCAACGCGGGATAGTTGGGTGGTTCTTCAAGATCGTTAATATCGCTTTCAATCTTTTGATGGCATTGGCGGCTGGAGTATCGTTCTGGGCTTGGAACGAGCCTATCATCGTATTCATTTTTACTATTTGGCCGATCGGTGCGCTTGTCCTTGGCCTGCTTAGTTATTTCACTCGCGGCAAGAAAGTAATCATTGAGGATCATTTTGAGCGCTAATTAGCAAAAGCTTGAACGAGTGATCGCCTAATTGACGCGCTGATCTGGCGGCAGGCTGTCGGAGCGCGAAAAAATCGCGCAGTGCGGGCGTCAGGGACAGATGCACGACGGCTGCATGGTCTGTTACACTGATCGCATGACCAGATAATTCCGCTACCAAAGAAAATGGCCCGCAACGGGAAGCTTGTTACGGGCCAAGGTCAGGAATCCGAACTTCAACAGCTCTATGCTGACATGGGGCTGCACTGGCTTTTAAGTTGCCATTTTGACGCATGACGCCAGCATGGTTCGTTACGTTGATCTCTGCCCAGGTAATTCGGCCACTAAAGAAAATGGCCTGCAACGGTCGTCACCAATATCTGCCGTGGCGATCAAGTCTTAGTCGCAACGCCGGATTCTTTTGAATGACCCGTCGTCGCGAGTAATGGTCACAGTGCGGCATCCGCCAACTCGGTTGTAAGCGCGATACCCACGATACCGAGGACTGTTGTAGTCGCGGTAATGGTCGCGATGGCCCACACTCACGCCCCCAACTGGGGTATCAACAGTCACTTGCGCGGATGCGGGAACTACAGGCGCGGCGATTGCGATACCTGCCGCCGCTATTAAACCGACCAAAATCGTGCGCATGTCTAACCTCCCTGAAGTTTGTGAAGTGTCTACGTTTGACGTGAAAGAATGTTCCTGCTGAACGGATGCGGTGACTGAAACAATAACAATATTTGTAAGTTCCTCGATCGGGCTGACCGCTATCCGCAACAACCCCGGAACGAAAATCAAAAAACGACGTTTAATCTTGCTGCCAGCAGTCCCCCCCCAAACTCCGGCTGGCGGCATCCCGAGAAGGGCTGCCAGGTATTACCCTTCCCTGACAGCCCTTTCGTTTTGAACAATCTTACGCCTCGGCCCTTATAGCGTCGAAGCTGTCGGGGCGATGCTAGGCATTCGTGTCGCGGTATTCAGTACATTTCCGACAAATATTCTTGCAGATTGGCTGAGGTCCCCTTCACTCGAGTCGTGGAATCACGAGGTGCCGAGGGTCTTGAGAGTGCATTTCAGACTGCAACCACGGGGCTCTGCGACGCGCTGCTGGTCATCGACGACCCTTTCATCTTCATTCTACGTAAGCGAATTGTAGAGCTCGCCGCAAAGAGCAAGCTGCCGGCCATGTACGGGTCGAGGGAGATGGCCGTCGATGGTGGCTTGATGGCTTTTGGGCCGAACATCGAGGATATGTTCCGACGAGCCGCCACTTATGTGGCCAAAATCCTGGAAGGCGCGAAGCCCGCCGACCTGCCCGTGCAGCAGCCCACTAGATTCGACCTTGTGATAAATCTCAAAACTGCCAAGGCGCTCAGCCTTACGCTGCCGCAATCCGTGCTCGCACAGGCTGATGAGGTGATCGAATAACCCTAAGTGCGCCATTGAACCTGTTTGCCACTCGCCGCCCGGTCTCAAAGTGCTAGGCTTTAAGCCTTGCTGACGGTGTGTTCGCAGGGGGCACATGCAACGACGCCAATTCATTAGGCTTCTCGGCGGTGCGGCAACCGCTTGGCCACTTGCGGCGCGTGCGCAGCAACCGGCGATGCCGGTGATCGCATTTATCCGAGACGGGTCGGCCGAACCCAACGCGCGCTATGCAGCCGCGTTTCGTAAAGGCCTCAACGAAACCGGCTACGTAGAAGGCCAGAATGTGACAGTGGAGTATCACTGGCTTGAGGGCCAGTATGATCGCCTGCCGGCGCTGCTGGCCGATTTGGTCCGCCGACAAGTCGCCGTGATCGCCACGCCAGGCACCTTGCTTGCGCAGGCGGCCAAAGCTGCGACAACGGTGATTCCGATCGTGTTCTCCGTCGGCGAGGACCCGGTTAAGCTTGGCCTTGTCGGCAGCCTCGCGCGACCAGGCGGCAACGTGACAGGCATCAATTTTTTCGTCCAAGAGGCGGTGGCCAAGCGGCTCCGGCTCCTGCATGAGATGGTGCCCAAGGCCGTTCGTGTTGCCGTGCTGGTCAATCCACACAATCCCTCAGTCGTCGAGACCACGGTGCGCGAGGTACAGAAGGCCGCTCCCACCATGGGGCTGCAAATCCTGATCCTCAACGCCAGTACGGTCAGCGAGATCGATGCAGCCTTTGCCACGCTTGCGCGCGAGCGCCTCGATATTCTCCTCGTCGCTGGCGATGCCTTCTTGATCAATCGCCGCGTGCAGCTTGCCACTTTGACGGCGCGTGACAAGATTCCAGCGGCTTACCCGGTCCGTGAGCCTGTGGAAGCCGGCGGGCTGATGAGTTACGGAACCGACATCGCAGACGCCTTTCGTCAAATCGGCGTCTATACCGGCAGCATCCTCAAAGGCGCCAAGCCCGCTGACCTGCCGGTGCTGCAGTCGACTAAATTCGAGTTCATCATCAACCTTCCTACCGCGCGAGCACTCGGCATCGAGGTGCCTCCAGCCGTATTTTCTATCGCCGACGAGGTGATCGAGTGAACAGCGGAAATGTCCGCTATTGGCCCATAGCAGACATAGCCTGGTGCGCTGCACATGTCCGCTTTTGGAGGTAAAGCGGACGTCACTATTGCAACGCGAAACGTTCGCTTGTGACCCAAAGCGGACATTCGCGAACATCTATTTCCTTAGGTGACGCCGTTTTAGTTTGCGTCGGATGCTTGCCAACGCATTGCGGTGGGCAGCGCCAGCCTGGCCATGTTAAATTGCGGTAGGGGACATCGCAGTAGCAAAGACGGTGGTCATGGCGAGCGGTTTTGAGGTGCGGCGTCTGTCGGGTTCGATCGGCGCCGAAATCTTGGGGATCGATTTTGCATCCGAGCCGGGCGACAATGTCATCGGTGAAATCCGCCAGGTCTGGCTTGAACACAACGTGGTTTTCTTCCGCGATCAGGACCTGCCGCCAGCCAAGTTTCTGGCGTTCGCCAAGCGCTTCGGCGAGGTTGTCGAATATCCCTTCATCAAGGGTATCGAAGGTTTTCCGGAGATCATCCCGGTCATTAAGCTCGAGCACGAGACGAAGAATTTTGGCGGCATCTGGCACACCGATACTGCCTATCTCGACATGCCGCCGATGGGGACCATGCTGATCGCACGTGAGGTGCCACCCTATGGCGGCGATACGCTATTCGCCAATACCTATCTCGCCTACGAAACGCTGTCCGTGGGCATGAAGCGCGTGCTCGATGGGCTAATTGCAGTCAATCATTCGGCCAAGGCGGACGTGACGCGTACGCGCGAGGACCGCCTGCGCGACGGCGGCAAGGCTGAAGCGAAGAAGGAATATATCAGCGAGCATCCGGTGGTGCGCACGCATCCGGAAACGGGACGCAAGGCGCTTTACATCAATATCGGCCACACGGTGCGTTTCAAGGATATGACCGAGGCCGAGAGTGCGCCGCTGCTCAATTTCCTGTTTGAGCACCAGACCAAGCCGGAATTCACCTGCCGCTTCAATTGGCGCGTCGGGTCGCTGGCGTTTTGGGACAATCGCTGCACGCTGCACAATCCGGTCAACGACTATCACGGCTTCCGCCGCGTGATGCACCGCGTAACGTTGGCGGGAGACAGGCCGCGCTAGGATCGAGGCTGCCCGTTAAGCGCCGTGCTAGCATCGCTGCCAAACGTCCGCTTCTATGGCTGCTTTCGGGGGCAAAGCGGACATGCCGTATCGCACCGCAAATGTCTGCTTTTGACCCAAAGCAACATAGGACAAACCCCCTTCCGAGCATATGAACCGATTGCTACCATCGCGTGTCTAAGCCTCGGGGGCGACTATGAGGCGACGCGGACAACCGGACCGCAAGCGAAATAATGCGGCCGTTGTGGCACCGCTGAAAGCCTTCTGCAAAAAATGTTTTCTTGATCTTGAGGTGAGGGGGAAGCTCTACGTCACCTTCGGCAAATCCGGACACCGGGCAATTTGGGGCGCCTTTGATGTCCGCTTTTGGGGGTAAGGGGACATCACTCAGACGCGCGGCGATGTCCGCGTTTGACCCAAGGTGGACTGTCATACGGACGCGTCATGGACGTTGCTTAGCGTCTAGTCATGGCTGGAGGCCGAAAGCTCGTGTTAGATTGGACCAGGCTTTCGATGATATTCACATTCTGTTTGCGTGCCAGCTCCGAGTGAAAGCCGAGCCGACAGGGGGAACGATGCGATCCAGGCGATCATTTCTTCATCTCGGGTTGGTCACTGCTACCACGCTTTCCGTCTCGTCCGCATCGGCCGCGCCCGCGTATTTTGGGTCGCCCAGAGGGGGCGGGACTGTGACTGCGCGCGACGATTCAGCCCGTACTTTCACTGCTGCCCGCAGGCGCCGGGCCTGGACATACCATGTCACCGACAAGACCCGGTTCGTGGTCGATGGGGCGCAAGGCTCGTGGTGGGATGTCAGGATCGGCACGGTCGTGCAAGTGAGGTGGCACCGTGCGGGCAATCAGCGCGTGGCCGACATCGTCGGCATTAGGGTGCGACGGAATTGAGGCGGCTCAAAGCGGACGTCCAATTCTCTACAGCACTCTCGGCAAATCAGGACATCGCGCACCGCACCGGTTACTCCAACTGCGTGACGACTTCTTCGGGCAGTCGGCTGTGATTTGATCCAACCAATCGACGATCTTGCCGTCGCGGCCATGGTCATTGATCAGGCGTTGCACCGGATAGCGACCGAAACGCCCGCACTTGTCGCAAGACACGCGACGATCATCGAGCGTGCCGATCAAATCACCGAAGAGGATTGCGCCGTCGCGGGCATCGTTGCTATCGACAGCCGCTAGCGCTTGCACGGCCAAGCTTTTTGAATGGCTTCAAGCGCCAAGCGGCTAAAACGCTCGTGCAAGCGGGCAGGCTGGCTATCGATGTAGACGATGACGACGCGCACCGCTTGACCTATTGTCACATCCTGCGGCATGCAGCGACCATCATCCGAATTGGCGATTGCGCTGATCGCCCCCGCGCATAACCCTTGAAGATTAATATTCTGCGTACTAGTCCCGCGTTTTTCGATTTCGCGGCACCCCTTCATCACGTAGTTGGCGCTATTGGTGTCTTCCTCCGCGAGACCTGTCACCGGCAGCATTGCGATGCATGCCGCAGCAAGCATGAGGCTTGATGGCTTCATTGCCGATTTCCCCCAGCCATGCGTCGTCGCGGGGCATGGCAGGCACTCATTATACATGTCCGGGCAATCGGCAGCCGTCGCGGGGCATTCTTTTTCTAAGGACCTATTTCGCGTCCCCAGCGCGTCCCCGTGCCATTTCGTTCCGGATCGCAGGGAGTAGAAAAACTTTTTCAAGCGATTGATTTTATTGGTCGGGGCGGCGGGATTTGAACCCACGACCCCTTGTCCCCCAGACAAGTGCGCTAACCGGGCTGCGCCACGCCCCGACCGGAACGGCGCGGACCATAGGACTGTCCGCGTACGTTGATTGAACTAGCGAATTCGCCCGCATGTTGCAACCTTGTCGCGTCTGCGCTTCTGCCGCAGCCGCCTCGATCTTCGCCATGTCGGCGCGGTCGGCATTGATGTTTTCAAAACATGCCCGTAAAGGTCGAAGGGCATACGTTTTGAGCGTAGCCGCTCCACATCCTTATCCCCTTGTCATCTTCGTCGTGCCTGCGTTATTCCGTACCGTGTAACCGGCGATTCAATGACAAGTCACAAAGGTGGGCCAGCTCATGCTGCAAATAGGGCTCATTGTCGCTTGGCTGATTGCTCTGAGCCTGGCGATACATCTTGCCATCACGGCAATAAAAGCCCGCATGTTAGGCCGACGAGAAAGAAAACAGGCGCTGAAAACAGCGCGGGAATTTAGAAAAAACCACCATTTCGATCCTAAGCAGAAAGGCTGGGTGCGAAATGTGGATCGGGTGGCGCTAATTGATCACTCGGGTGAGGATCGCCGGATTTTCCTTATAGTTATCGGGTGGCTCCTGTTTATTCTTTGGGAGGGCTATTGGGTTTTGGAAATCAGAGAACAATACGTGGCAAGGGGTCGTCTCGAGCTGCCCTATGTGTTCCTGTTTCTCATGTTGGTCGTCGTCCCACTCGCCTTGTATTTATTCTTGCGTCGCAAACTGCGACGAGCGGCGATCATCCCAGTCGATCAGCAACGCTGACCGATCCGGTGAACAAAGCATGACTGACGGGCGATCTCGTTCGTCATTCGTGTGAGAAATGCGGGCGAGTCGCGCCAGAAGCCTGAAGAAGCGCGCCAGCGCCAGCCCTGGCCGTGTGTGAAGTAGCTTACACGCGCCTTGAATGAATCGAGCGAACCTGCGGTGCGAGATAAAGGGCTGCCCTGCAGGAGGCTCAAGTGCCCATCACTTTGGTCGCCATAGCAGTTACAAGCGTCGCGATCATGGTGACTGCGTCGGCGCTCAATACGATGGCCGCTTCCAAAAACGAAACCGACCCGCGACGGAACGGATCGGTAGCAAGCGCCCACTACGGCATCGCTCATGTCTCTATGCCGAAAGGCAACAAGACATTTCCGCCAGAACTACTGCCGGAGCCGTGACCCTCGACGCGGCGACGTTGTCGGCGCATTCCATGCCGCGTTCATGTCGCGTCGAGTACAGGGAACCCTTGGGAAAACGTTGGAACTTAAGGAAAACGTTGCGACACGCCGCTCATGAAATCTGAGGGCGTGGCAACTTAAGCCGTTGATTTTTTTGAGAGTGCGTCGGATCTCGATGCGAGAAGGCGCGACTATAGGGGCGCGCCTGTCATGACGCAACCTTTGCCGCCGCGCATCGGAAAGACGTTTCTCGCCACAGCTTTGCAATGATTTCTCAATATAGCCCCCTAATAGTAAATTGGCTGACGTGCGTCGGGGAGCTTCGCAAAGTTGAAGAAGACGATTATCCGCGGCGGGCTGGAGACGCTCTACTTCAGCGGCATGCACCATTGGATGCGTCCGCTTGTCGGCGGCGTCGGTGCGATCCTGACGCTGCATCATGTGCGGCCCCAGCGCTCCTCCGTGTTTCAGCCGAACCGACACCTTGAAGTCACGCCCGAATTTCTCGAACGGCTTTTGCTGCGTCTTGCGCGCGCACGGATCGATGTCATCTCCCTGGATGAGATGCACCGGCGTTTCATCGAGGATGATTTCAAGCGGCGCTTCGTCTGCCTGACATTTGAAGATGGCTATAGGGATTTCCTGCGCTGGGCCTATCCGTTGCTCCGGAAATATGAATTACCGTTCGCGATATATGTCGCGACCAGTTTTCCGGATCGCCTCGGCGAATTATGGTGGATTGCGCTGGAAACGGTGATCGCCCAGAACAGTCGGGTCGGCATGGTGGTCAACGGCAAAGACCAGTATTTCGAAAGTGCGACGATAGGGGAGAAGAGGGAGCTCTACGACGCAGTATACAACTATCTGCTAAGCATGAAGACGGACGAGGAGATAAGGCGCGCGTTGCGCGATCTTTGTGCGACCTACGCCCTCGACCTTGCGGACTTGTGCCGTGACCTGTGCATGGACTGGTCAGACCTTGCCGAACTTGCCGCCGATCCGCTCTGCACGATCGGCGCGCACACCGTCAATCACATGATCCTCAAGAAAGTGCCGAGCGAGAAAACCGTGCGCGCGGAAATGGAAATGAGCCGGGCGGTCATCGAGGCCGCGCTGGGAAAGCGGCCACAGCATCTGGCTTATCCCATGGTTGATCCGGCCTCGGCCGGTCCGCGCGAATTTCGTATTGCCGCTGAACTTGGCTTCAAGACGGCCGTGACGACGCGACCTGGCGTACTCTTCAAGGCGCATCTCGATCATCTGACCGCGCTGCCGAGAATCCCCGTGAATGGCGAATTCCAGCAGCAGCGTTACCTGAAGGTGCTGATGTCGGGAGCGGGGACCGCCTTCGCTAACCGGTTCCGGCGCCTTGATGTCGCATAACCTTCCGACATAGTTTCAAGCCCTTAGAGAATCTTATTCCAAGAACGGATCGTGATTGGACCCAATTTTGGACCCTGCGACGCTGATTCACTTTGAGTTTACTCTTTAGATAAAAAGTCACTTTGTGACAGTAGACACGGCGATCTCCTTTGCGCTCACATACTTTCACAACGTCACTCAGGAGGCGGTTGTGGGCGAGAGTCGCATTGTGTCGCCACCTTTTAATTCTGGAACATGCAAGAGATGCGGCGGCGCTTTTCAATACGCTACGACGCTGCCAAAGACCGCGGAAAACGATCACTACGATATTTATCAGTGCGCCGATTGCAGATGCACGGAGTGGGTTCGCTCTTCTCGGGGCCAAGCGAACAGCCGCTAGCTAAGCGCACGGGCGTGTGCTGGATACTGCGACATGAACGGCTCGCTTCAACTTGTCGAACTTAAAGCTCTTCCGATCTTGCTCACCAGTGTGGTGATTATGTCCCTCTGCGGGTGCACCTCCGAACAGACGGCTGGCCGCCTTTTCGCCGATCCAAACAAATACG